>NZ_JBXARE010000019.1:0-94775 GCF_058807935.1 Pseudoduganella sp. GW821-FHT11H04
ACCCACCCGGACCTGGCGCCAAACCTGGTCGCTGGCTTTAACGTCGCCGACAACAACACCAACACCAGCGACCTGTGTGGCCACGGCACCGAAGTCGCCGGCAGCGCTGGCGCCGTCATCAACAACGCCGTCGGCGTGAGCGGTATCGCCGGTGGCGCCAAGATCATGCCGGTGCGTATCGCTACCCTGGTCAACGGCGCTTGCTACGGCTACTACTCGACCATCGCCAGCGGCGTGACCTACGCAGCCGACCATGGCGCCCGTATCGCCAACATCAGCTACGCCGGCGTGCCAACCAGCTCGGCCGTGATCAGCGCCGCGAACTACATGAAGAGCAAGGGCGGCCTGGTGTTCGTCGCTGCCGGCAACTTCAACCGCGATGAAGGCTACACCCCGACCGATTCCATGATTGCCGTCTCGGGCACCGACAATAATGACAACCGTGCCAGCTGGTCCAGCTACGGCGCCTTTGTTTCCCTGTCGGCGCCAGGCACCGGTATCTACAGCACCATCGCCGGCGGCGGCTACGGCGGCGTCAGCGGCACCTCCATCTCCAGCCCGGTTGCCGCAGCAGTGGGCGCCCTGGTGATGGCAGCCAACCCAACCCTGACCTCGGCCCAGGTGCAAAACATCCTGTTCACCACCGCGACCGACCTGGGCGCCGCCGGCCGTGACCCATACTTCGGCTACGGCCGTGTCAACGCCGCCGCTGCCGTGGCTGCTGCCAAGGCCATGCCTGCCGCCGACACCACCAAGCCAACCGTCGCCATTGCCAACCCAGTGGGCGGCGCCACCGTCTCCGGCCTGGTGTCGATCGGCGTGAACGCCGCCGACAATGTGGGCGTGTCCCGCGTCGACCTGAAAGTCAACGGCACCGTGGTCGCTTCCGATGCCGCCGGTCCTTACACCTTCAGCTGGGATTCCACCGGTGTCGCCAACGGCATGAACAACCTGGTGGCGATCGCTTATGACGCCGCCGGCAATGTCGCCACCTCCTCCACCGTGCAAGTGAACGTGGCCAACGCCGTCCAGCCGCCAGTGGCCGACACCACCGCTCCCGTCGTTGCCATCGCCAACCCAGGCTCCGGCGCCGTCTCCGGCAACGTGGCGGTGAACGTGAGCGCTTCGGACAACAACGGCTCCGCCGGCATCAGCATGAGCGTCTACATCGACGGCCAGCTGAAGGCATCGGGTTCGGGCTCCTCCATGTCTTACACCTGGAACTCGCGCAAGGCCAGCGCCGGCACCCATACCATCCAGGCGGTCGCCCGCGATGCAGCCGGCAACACCTCCACCACCAGCGTGCAAGTAACCCGCTGATTAACTCAGAACCCTGTTTTAGCCCGGCTTCGGCCGGGCTTTTTTATTATCGATTAGAAATAATAATTAATACCGCGCCAAATGAAAATTGATTAATAACAATTGCTGCGCGCCATTAGTTAACTCTTTGATTTGACTGAATATTATTATTCGCTACAATCTTGCAAGCCAACTTTGCATAAACGCTCAGATTGATTTGTATCAGGATGTAATTTACGGGCAAATTCATTTGCCATGCGGTAAATCGGAAATTATTATCGTGACCTGATGTCTGACAAAGGCAAACCGCGCGAAAGCACGGGACGCAAAGTCAACGGTCTACCGACGCCCAAAGCGTCTATGACGGCTGGACTGCCAGATACACAGGTGACCCTGAAGTCCCCTGTGTGCTCTTCAACCACTCTTTGCGGGGTGGCCGGCAGTCCCTTTTTTTGAAACTTTGAAAAAACAGGACTAGCCCTGAATGAAGAACTCCACCTGCATCGCCCTCATCCTCGCCGCTGCAACTCCACTGGCCTTCGCAGCCCCAGGCAACACGGCAAATGAATTTGCGCCCGGCCGTATTCTGGTCGAACCGCTCGCCGGCCTGACTGCCGATGAATTTGCCAAGGATCTCAAGATCCACGGCGCTGGCAAGGCACGCAAGCTCGGCCAGAGCAATATCCACGTCATCGACGTGCCGCATGGCTCCGAAAAAGCTATCGCCAACAAGTTGAAACACAACCCGCATTTCAAGTACGCAGAACTGGACCAGCGTGTCGAGATTGCGGCGACCAGCAATGACCCATACCTGGGCAGCGAATGGCACATCAACAAGATCGGCGCGAATACCGCCTGGGACAAGTCGCAAGGCGCCGGCGTGACCATTGCCATCCTGGACTCAGGTGTCGACGCCTCGCACCCGGACCTGGCGCCGCACCTTGTCGCAGGCTATAACATTGCCGACAACAACAGCAACACCAGCGATATCTGCGGCCATGGCACCGAAGTGGCCGGCGCTGCTGCCGCCACCATGAACAATGGCGTAGGCGTCGCAGGCGTTGCCGGCGGCGCGAAGATCATGCCGGTGCGTATCGCCACACTGGTCAACGGCGCTTGCTACGGCTACTACTCCACCATCGCCAGCGGCGTGACCTACGCAGCTGACCACGGCGCCCGTATCGCCAACATCAGCTATGCCGGTGTGCCAACCAGCTCGGCCGTGATCAGCGCAGCGAACTATATGAAGAGCAAGGGCGGCCTGGTGTTCGTCGCCGCCGGCAACTTCAACCGCAATGAAGGGTACACCCCGACCGACTCCATGATTGCCGTGTCGGGCACCGACAATAATGACAACCGCGCCAGCTGGTCCAGCTACGGCACCTTTGTATCGCTGGCGGCGCCGGGTACCGGCATCTACAGCACCATCAAAGGCGGCGGTTACGGCGGCGTCAGCGGCACTTCCATTGCCAGCCCGGTTGCTGCAGCAGTGGGCGCCCTGGTAATGGCGGCGAACCCATCGCTGAGCGCTAGCCAGGTGCAGAACATCCTGTTCAGCACTGCTGTCGACTTGGGCAGCGCTGGCCGCGACATTTACTTCGGCTATGGCCGTGTGAACGCAGCAGCCGCAGTTGCAGCAGCCGGTGGCAAGACCACTACCACCCCGACTACTCCGACTACGCCGTCCGACACAACCAAACCGACCGTCGCGATCGCTAGCCCAAGCGCAAGCAGCACCGTTTCCAGCACCGCGACCGTGACTGTGAACGCGTCGGACAACGTCGGTGTTACCCGGGTTGACCTGAAAGTTGGCAGTACCGTGATTGCTTCGGACACGGCTGCGCCTTACAGCTTCGCCTGGGATACCAAAGGTGTGGCGAATGGCATGGCAACATTGACCGCCATCGCTTACGATGCGGCCGGCAACGTGCAATCGTCGTCGCCTGTTTCGGTGAACGTGGCCAACACCACAACCTCGACCACCCCGGGCGCTGATACTTCTGCACCGTCTGTCCGCGTAACCAATCCAGTTTCTGGCGGCGCCGTGAGCGGCAACGTGACCGTGACTGTCAACTCGTCCGACAACAGCGGCGCTGCCGGCATCACCAACACCCTGTCGATCGATAACGTGGTGGTGGCAACCGGGACCGGTTCGACCCTTTCCTACGTGTGGAATACCACCAGCATCGCGACCGGCAAGCACATCGTATCCGCCACCGCGCGTGACAAGGCCGGCAATGCCTCAACCTGGGCAGTGAGCGTTACCCGTTAAGGAGCGCCCCCCAAAAGGAAATGCCGTTCAGCGTTGACTGAACGGCATTTTTTCTACACGACTCTCAATCGGAGGGAGGCTTCTTTAAGACAGCTTCCTGCGTTTATAAGCCAGGCCAAAGAGGCCGGTGGCCAGTAGTGCCAGGGTACCCGGTTCAGGAATAGTCTGTGGAGGGCCGCCGCATGGGTTTTGCGGAGTAGGAATGCATTCCCCGTTAATCGGAGCGCCCTTGATATAAGTCCACTCTTCGTAACCGTCGTTATTCGGATACCGGTTTGGATCGAGGTTGGCGCTGGTGCCAAGCCGCGAATACAGATAGATGAAGGCGCCATTCTTCATGGCGTCTGTAGTCAGGCCCATGGAAGCGAAGATCGGATCAAAGGCGGTCGCAGGGATGTCCAGCGTCATGTCACCGGTACCACTACCGCTGTTCAGGTTGTAGTTAAGGTTCACGGTATTGTTTTGACCGCCGGCATCCAGCTGGTACACCAAACTGCCGAGTCCAGAGATAATGCCGCCTTGGGTCGCGGCAGGAGCGCCATTATTTACATTTGCGGTGGTGGACAGGAAGACCTGTACCTCGTCCAGGCTATGGAATGGATCTTTCGAGGTTTGATTGATGTCCAGCAGGAAGCGCATGACAGATACGCCATTTACCGTAACGAAGCCAACTTGACCAACGGTAATCTCGTGATTGAATGTATCCGAGCTATCATTGTTGTAGACGTTATTAGCCGTCGTGTTGTAGCCCTGAACCAGTGTTTCGTTCGTCGAGATGCGAACAAATGACTGGATCACGCCACTACCGGTTGGCTGGGTGAAGTTTTGCGTATATGTAGCGCCACCGATCGTCCCGCCAATCGGACTGTTCTGGTTGGGCGGTGCTGCGGTCAAGTCCAGCGTCGTGTCCGCAAGTGCTGCGCCACTAAACGACAATGCCAACAAACCTGCGATTGTCCCCAACGATTTCTTTACGATTTTCATGGCACCCCCTGCCTGGTTGTTGTACGCAAGTTGATGCATTAAGCGTGCCCAAGTTTTACTAACGAATGGAATCAAGCAGTTAACCTCAGCCATATTGACTGCGCATGCAAATACTGTAAAAATTTCCGACAGAAATCCAATTTAAATCAAGCACTTAACGATTCTTAAGGGATACTTAGGTTGCCTTGCGGCCAGCACCGAAGCCCTATACGCTGCGCTACAATGCAGCTGATATGACTGCAGCCACTTTTCCATTCGAGAATTCCTTCGCCGGCCTTCCGCCCGCATTCTATACACGTTTGATGCCGACCCCGCTGCCAGCGCCGCACCTGGTCGCAGTGAGTCCGTCAGCTGCACGACTGATCGGTCTTGATCCGGGCGACCTGTCCAGTGAGGCCGCAATCGCCACCCTGGTTGGCAACCGCGTTGCTGAGCTCTCTCAGCCGTTGGCCGCCGTATATTCAGGCCACCAGTTCGGGGTTTGGGCTGGACAACTGGGCGACGGACGCGCGATCCTGTTAGGCGATATTGCTAGCGCCGAAGGCCCGATGGAGCTCCAGCTCAAAGGCGCCGGCATGACGCCCTACTCCCGCATGGGCGATGGCCGCGCAGTACTGCGCTCATCAATCCGCGAGTTCCTGTGCTCCGAAGCGATGCACGGCCTCGGCATTCCGACGACGCGGGCTTTGTCTGTTGTGGCTTCAGACCAAGGTGTAGTGCGCGAATCGATTGAGACGGCAGCCGTCGTTGTGCGCATGGCGCCAACCTTCATCCGCTTCGGCTCGTTTGAACACTGGTACTACAACCGCAAGCAAGAAGAGCTTAAGCAGCTAGCCGATTACGTCATCGACCGTTTCTACCCAAGCCTGCGCGACGAAGAAAATCCATACGCGGCCTTGCTGGAAGAAGTCACCCGCCGCACCGCGCGCATGATTGCGCACTGGCAGGCAGTCGGCTTCATGCATGGCGTTATGAATACTGACAATATGTCGATCCTGGGCCAGACCCTCGACTACGGCCCATTTGGCTTCATGGATGGTTTCGACGCCAACCATATCTGTAACCACAGCGACGATCACGGCCGCTATTCCTATTCCAACCAGCCGCAGATCGGCCACTGGAACTGCTACGCCCTGGCGCAAGCCCTGCTCCCGCTGATTGGTGAAGTTGAACTGACGCAGGAAGCACTTGACGTGTATCAGCCTGAGTTCGCTCGCCACATTGACCAGCTCTTGCACGCCAAGCTTGGTTTGAACACCAGCCAGGAAGGTGATCGCGAGTTGCTGGACGCCCTGTTTGCGGTGTTGCAGTCCAATCACACCGACTTCACGATCTTCTTCCGCCGCCTCAGCGGCCTGCATGCCGCGGGACCAGAGGGCGACGAGCCCTTGCGCGACCTGTTCATCGACCGCCCAGCCTTCGACCAATGGGCAGAAGGCTACCGTGCGCGCCTGCGCGCAGAAAACAGCGACGATGCGGCGCGCAAGCTTGCGATGGATCAGGTCAATCCCAAGTATGTGCTGCGAAACTATATGGCACAGGTCGCCATTGAAAAGGCGCAGAATAAGGACTTCTCCGAAGTCGAGCGCCTGCTGGCCGTGCTCGAACGGCCGTTCGACGAACAGCCGGAAAATGAACAATACGCAGGCTTCCCGCCAGACTGGTCGAACCAGCTGTCGGTCAGCTGCTCATCTTGAGAGAAGAACATGGATAAAGTAGTCAAGACCGACGTTGAGTGGCGCGAGCAACTCGACCCGATGGAATACCAGGTCACGCGCCACGCAGCGACTGAGCGCGCTTTCACTGGAAAATTCTGGGACCATCACGAGCACGGCATTTACACCTGCGTGTGCTGCAACACGCCTTTGTTCGAATCGGATGCCAAATTCGATTCCGGCTGCGGCTGGCCAAGTTACTTCAAAGCGCTCGACCCGGCAAATGTCATCGAGAAAACGGACCGCTCGCATGGTATGCTGCGCACCGAAATCATCTGTGCAGTCTGTGACGCCCACCTGGGCCACGTCTTCCCGGATGGTCCGCCGCCGACCGGACTGCGCTATTGCATTAATTCGGCTTCGCTGCGCTTCGAACCAAAGCCCTGATTAATATGAAGATCCTTTTCGACTTATTCCCGCTAATCCTTTTCTTCGCCAGCTATAAACTTGCCCGCGGTGACCAGGAGGCAGCGCAAGCAATGCTGAACAACCTGCTCGGCAACATTGTGCCCGGCGGCGCGATTCCAGCTTCGCAAGCGCCCATTATCCTGGCGACCATTGTCGGTATTGTCGCAACGGCGGCCCAGGTCCTTTACCTGCTGGCGCGCCGCAGGAAAGTCGATGGGGTGTTGTGGGTGTCTCTTGCCGTGTTCGTTATTTTCGGCGGCATGACGATCTATTTCCACGACGATAACTTCATCAAGTGGAAGCCGACGATCATCTATTGGGCAATGGCCACGGCCATGCTGGTTGCTTACCGATTCTTCGACAAGAACCTGATTCGGGCAGCCATGGAGAAACAAGTTCAGCTGCCAGAGCATGTCTGGATCCGCCTGCACTTTATGTGGCTGACTTTTTGGCTGGTGCTGGGTTTCGTTAACCTCTTTGTCGCGTTTGTGCTCTTCAAATCGGACAATGACGCCTGGGTCAATTTCAAATTCTTTGGCGTTACGGGCTTGATGCTGGTCTTCTTTATTGTCCAGGGCATTTACCTTTCTAAACATATTAAAGATGAAGTATGAGTGATCCCCGTATTTCCAAAATTCGTGAACGCCTGCTAGCATCGCTGGCGCCATTAGAAATCGTGCTGGAAGATGAGTCGGCGATGCATGCCGGCCATGCCGGCGCCGCATCCGGTGGCGGTCATTACCGACTCAAGATTGTCTCCGCTAAATTCGAGGGTTTGAAACTCGTCATGCGCCATCGTCTGGTGTATGATTCCGTGCACGATATGATGCATAAAGAAATTCATGCATTGGCCATTACCGCATTGGCACCGTCCGAAGTATGATAGGCGCGGAGTTTTTGGGAAATCATCAAAGAAGAACCTCGATCGTTGAATAGTAGAGACATCTCGGCGAACAGCCCCAAAATCCCCGCACTTCAGTAAACTTTCCCGTTAGGAATATATCTAAATGACTTTCAAGCCAGCCCGCTTGCTGCTCGCACTTATCGCCGTTGCTGCCGCTCCAGTATTTGCCCAGAACGCTGCTGTCGTTAATGGCAAAGCCATCCCGTCCGCTAAGGTTGACGCCCTGGTCAAGCAAGTCGTTGCACAAGGCCAACAGCAAGACACCCCACAACTGCGCGACATGATCAAGAAGTCCCTGATTGGCCGCGAAGTCATGATTCAGGAAGCAGAAAAGCAAGGCCTGTCCAAGAACAAGGAAGTGACCGCTGCCCTGGACCAAGCTCGTCAGGACATCATGCTGCAAGCCCTGGCCGGTGAATTCATCAAGAAGAATCCGATCAGCGATGCCGAAATCAAGGCCGCCTATGACCGCGCCGTTGCTGAAGAAGGCGACAAGGAATACCACGTACGCCACATCCTGGTGGAAACCGAGAAAGAAGCTAACGAGATCATCGCTAAGCTGAAAGGCGGCGCCAAGTTTGAAGACCTGGCAAAGAACTCCAAGGACACCGGTTCCGCTGCCAACGGCGGCGACCTGGACTGGGGTACTCCAAAGAATTTCCCTAAAGTCTTCGCGGACGCTTTCACCACCCTGCAAAAAGGCCAGGTTACCGAGAAGGCAGTTCAGACCCCAAGCGGCTTCCACGTGATCAAGGTCGACGATACCCGTCCAGTCAAGCTGCCTAGCCTGGAAGAAGTAAAGAAAAACATCGCTGATTCGCTGGTACGCGAGAAACTGCAGGCCTACCAGGAAGCCCTGGTTAAGAAAGCCAAAGTACAATAATCCTTCACGGACCCGATCCGGCGCCCATGCGGCGCCGGATTTATTTTAACTAAGGAATTACTCGATGAAATTCAAACCAGCCACCCTGCTGTTGGCTCTGATCGCAGTTGCTGCAACCCCTGCTTTCTCCCAAAACGTCGCTACCGTGAACGGCAAAGCCATCCCAGCCGCCCAAATGGACGCAGCTCTCAAACAAGCCGCCGCCCAAGGCCAGCCGGATTCGCCGCAGCTGCGCGAAATGATCAAGAAGTCCCTGATCGGTCGCGAAGTGCTGCTGCAGGAAGCCACCAAGCAAGGCGTTGCCGCCAACAAGGACGTCAAGGAAGCGCTGGAACAATCGCGCCAGGAAATCATCATTCGCGCCCTGCTGGTCGACTACGTGAAAAAGAATCCAGTGAGCGACGCTGAGATCAAGGCCGCGTACGACCAGTTCAAAGCCGGCAAAGGCGAGAAGGAATACCACGCGCGCCACATCCTGGTGAAGACCGAGAAAGAAGCGACCGACATCATCGCCAAGCTGAAAGGCGGCGCCAAGTTTGAAGAACTGGCAAAGGCCTCGCAAGACCCAGGCTCTGCTGCTAACGGCGGCGACCTGGACTGGGCAGCCCCAGGCAACTACGTGAAGCCATTCTCTGACGCAATGGTTGCACTGAAAGACGGCCAAGTCACCGACAAGCCAGTGCAATCGCAATTCGGCTACCACGTGATCAAGCTGGAAGGCACGCGCGCTGCCAAGGTTCCGACACTGGAAGAGATCAAATCCCAGATCGCTGAATCCCTGACCCAGCGTAAAGTTGCGGCTTACCGCGACCAGCTGGTTGCTAAGGCAAAAGTGCAATAATTCCGGGCATTCGCCTGCGAGAGCGCCCTGCGGGGCGCTTTTTTTATATGACCACGACCAAACACTTCATCGCGACCCTTGTCCCGTTGGCCGACGCCGATCGCGCCCCGGCCATGCGCGCCTATATGCGCGACCAGTTCCTTTTCCTCGGCATCGCCACACCGGCCCGTCGCGAAGCCGTCAGACCGCTGCTGCGTTCGTTTAAAGGTGCTTCCGCTGGCGAACTACTGGGCCAGGCCGGCGAGCTATGGGAGCAGACTGAGCGGGAATATCAATACGCTGCCATCGATTTGTTGGCGGCGCACTGGAAGCAGCTGTCCGCCGCTGATTTGCCCCTGCTGCAAGAGCTCGTGCTGCGCAAATCCTGGTGGGATTCAGTCGATGGCTTGGCTGGCGTTGTCGGCGATGTGTTGCGTTTCGAACACCATGGAATGGACGATGCGTTGAATCACAGCGATTTCTGGATGCGCCGTATCGCCCTGCTCCATCAATTAGGCTGGCGCCGGAAAACCGATGAAACCCGGCTTTTTGAATATTCACTTTCGCTTGGCCATGAAAATGAATTTTTCATTCAAAAAGCAATTGGCTGGGCATTGCGGGATTATGCGCGGCACGCCCCGAATAATGTCGCTCAATTTATAAATGAAAATAAGACCCGTTTGTCGAAGCTGAGTGTTCGAGAGGCGGGTAAGCACCTCTCACTCTAGTCTCAAGCCGAGTGCTGGCTTGTTCATGCCAACTTGGAGCACGAGAAAAAACAACAACGATAAAGCGCACAATTGCCGCTCTTTTTGTGCTCAAGTTAAAATCGTGACAACTAAAAGGAGGCTGGTAAATGAATCAACTCGCATTACGGAAGTTAATCCTCTGCGGCGCATTTATTACCGTGACGCCCGCAATGGCAGGCGTCATCGCGACTTTTGATGATCTGCCTTCGCCGCCGGCACTCGACAGCGCGTCAGGCTTGCAGTGGACCAATGGCGCGGATGGCCTTGTCTATCACGGCATCACCTGGGATAGCCGCTTCGGCGTAGTTGGCGACCAGTATCGCGTTGGCGGCCCCGGCGGCCCGCTCTTCGGCATTCCCCATTCCGGGCATTACTTCGTATCCAACGCCGATGGTTCGAGCGGCATGACGATCACCACGGACAAAGTGCTGACCGGCGCCTGGTTCGGGCGCAACCAATATTACGGCTTTGGAGAAGGCGGTGCGGACCAGGTGACCATCGTGGCGCTGAATGGCGCTGCTGAATTGGCATCTGTGATGTTTGACTTGCCGGAAAGCCATCCGGGCCTGCCGGAACCGCTCTCCTTTGTCGATACCAGCATCTTTGGTACCGTGGGTGCCATTACCGGATACCGCATTGACCGGCGTGAACTCGGCCAGCAGAACGGAAACTGGGTCGCCGACGACTTCACGTTCGCCGATGCGACCCAGGTGCCGGCCCCGGGCGGGACCGTCTTGATGCTGGGCGGCCTGGCTGCTTTGTTCGCAGCCCGCCGCCGTCGCGCTTAGTCCAGCCGATTAGCCGATGAACTTGCGCGCGTTGCCCCACATACGCGCCCAAGGCGATTCCTCGCCCCAGCCGTCCGGATGCCAGGAGTTCTGCACGGTACGGGATACGCGCTCAGGGTGCGGCATCATCACGGTGAAGCGGCCGTCAGCGGTGGTGACCGAGGTCAGGCCGCGCGGCGAACCGTTCGGGTTGTACGGATAGGCTTCGGTTGCGCCACCCTTGTTGTCGATGAAGCGAAGCGCGCCGATTGCCTGGTCGATATTGCCGGTCTGGCTGAAGTCGGCAAAGCCTTCGCCGTGCGCAATCGCGATCGGGGTCTGGGTGCCGGCCATGCCTTGCAGGAAGATCGAAGGCGAATCCAGCACTTCCACCATCGAGAAGCGTGCTTCGAACTTCTCGGACTTGTTGGTGGTGAACTTCGGCCATGCATGGGCGCCTGGAATCAGCGATTTCAGGTTCGACATCATCTGGCAACCGTTGCAAATACCCAGGCCGAAGGTGTCGGTGCGATGGAAGAACTTCTGGAACTGCTCAGCCATTTCCGGGTTGAACAGGATGGACTTGGCCCAGCCTTCGCCCGCACCCAGCACGTCGCCGTAGGAGAAGCCGCCCACCGCGATAATGCCCTGGAAATCGTCCAGCGAAACGCGGCGCGCGATCAGGTCGCTCATGTGCACGTCGACCGCTGCAAAGCCGGCGCGGTGCATTGCCCATGCGGTTTCAATGTGGGAGTTGACGCCCTGCTCGCGCAGGATCGCCACGCGAGGACGCACGCCGGTCGCCAGGAACGGCGCAGCGATGTTCTCAGCCATGTCGAAGCTGACCTTCGGCTGCATGCCTGGATCGGTTTCGTCCAGCAGGCGGTCGTATTCGGCATCGGCAGTGGCTGGATTCTCACGCACGCGGGAGATGCGCCAGCTAGTTTCGCTCCACAGGCGGTGCAGTTCGGCACGTGGCTTGGAGTAGATGATCTTGGCGTCGCGGGTGAACTCAACCACGCCGCGGTCGTTCAGCTTACCGAGGATGTGGCTGCACGCACCCAGGTTGAAGCTACGCAGCACGTCCATGACGGCCGATTTCTCGTCGGCGCGCACCTGGATCACGGCGCCCAGTTCTTCGTTGAACAGTGCGGACAGGGTCAGCTCATTGCGGCGCTCTGCCACCTGGCCGGCCCAGTTCTTGGCGTCGCCATGGTCCATGGTGCCTTCTTCGCCCAGGGTCAGCATGTCCAGGTTGACGGACAGGCCGGCGCGGCCGGCGAAAGCCATTTCCACCAGGGTGGCGTACAGGCCGCCGTCCGAACGGTCGTGGTAAGCCAGGATCTTGCCGTCTTTGTTCAGCTGCTGGATGGCGTTGAAGAAGCCTTTCAGGTCTTCCGGCGAATCCACATCCGGAGCTACATTGCCCAGTTGGCCCATGACTTGCGCCAAGGCGGATGCGCCCATACGGTTCTTGCCGCGGCCCAGGTCAATCACGATCAGCGAGGTTTCGCCCAGGTCGGTGCGGATTTGCGGGGTCAGCGACTTGCGTACGTCGTACACCGGCGAGAAGCCGGAAACGATCAGGGAAACCGGCGAAACAACCGCCTTGTCCGCGCCCTCGTCTTTCCAGGTGGTGCGCATGGACAGGGAATCCTTGCCGACCGGAATCGAAAGGCCCAGCGCCGGGCACAGTTCCATGCCGACCGCTTTCACGGTGTCGAACAGGGCTGCATCCTGGCCTGGTTGGCCGCAGGCAGCCATCCAGTTCGCCGACAGCTTGATGTCGGAAATATCGTTGATTGGCGCGGCGGCCATATTGGTGACGGTCTCGCCCACTGCCATGCGGCCGGAAGCCGGTGCGTCGATCACGGCCAGCGGAGTACGCTCGCCCATCGACATTGCCTCGCCCACGTAACCGTCGTAGCTCAGGGTGGTCACGGCGCAGTCGGCCACTGGCACCTGCCATGGACCAACCATCTGGTCGCGCACGGACATGCCGCCAACCGAACGGTCGCCGATGGTGATCAGGAAGCTCTTGTCGGCCACGGTAGGCAGCAGCAGCACGCGCTTGGCGGCTTCTTCCAGTTCGATGCCGGTCAGGTCGATCGCTGGCAGGTCGTTCTGCACGTGCTTCACGTCGCGGTGCATCTTAGGCGGTTTGCCAAGCAGGACTTCCATCGGCATATCGACCGGGTTGTTGCCCATTTCCTGGTCAATCACCTTCAACTGGCGCTCTTCGGTTGCCACGCCGACGACGGCGAATGGGCAACGCTCGCGTTCGCACAGCGCCTGGAACAACGCCAGGTCGCTTGGGGCGATGGCCAGGACGTAACGTTCCTGCGATTCATTGGACCAGATTTCTTTCGGGGCCATGCCGGACTCTTCCAGCGGAACTTTGCGCAGGTCGAAAATCGCGCCGCGCTTGGCGTCGTTGGTGATTTCCGGGAAAGCGTTGGACAGGCCGCCCGCACCCACGTCGTGAATCGAAATGATCGGGTTCTTGTCAGCCAGTTGCCAGCAGCCGTTGATGACTTCCTGGGCACGGCGCTCCATCTCTGGATTGCCGCGCTGGACGGAGTCGAAGTCCAGGTCCGCGGTGTTGGTGCCGGTCGCCATCGACGAAGCGGCCGAACCGCCCATGCCGATGCGCATGCCAGGACCGCCCAGCTGGATCAGCAGGCTGCCGACCGGGATGTCATTCTTGTGAGTGTGCGAGCCCGAGATATTGCCGATACCGCCGGCGATCATGATCGGCTTGTGATAGCCCATCACGGTGTCTTTGCCGCCGGCGAATTGCTGGCCGATGTTCTGCTCGTAAGTACGGAAGTAACCGCCCAGCACGCAACGGCCGAATTCATTGGAGAACGCGGCGCCGCCCAGCGGGCCGTCAATCATGATCTGCAGCGGCGAAGCGATACGCTCCGGCTTGCCGTACACCTGGCTTTCGTCGCGCTTGCCGACCGGAGCGGTCACGTTGGCGGCGTTTTCCCATGGCTGGACTGCGCCCGGGATCATCAGGTTGGACACGGTGAAGCCGGTCAGGCCTGCTTTTGGCTTGGAGCCGCGGCCGGTTGCGCCTTCGTCGCGGATTTCGCCGCCCGCGCCAGTGGAGGCGCCTGGGAATGGGGAAATCGCGGTCGGGTGGTTGTGGGTCTCCACCTTCATCAAGGTGTGCACCAGCTCGGTGGTAGGCGCGTATTCCTGGCCTTCGCGCGGGTAGAAACGGGTAACTTCAGCGCCTTCGATGATCGACGAGTTGTCCGAGTAGGCTACAACGGTGCCGCGCGGGTTCTTCTCGTGCGTGTTCTTGATCATCTTGAACAGCGACTTGTCCTGCGCCACGCCGTCGATGGTCCAGTCGGCGTTGAAGATCTTGTGGCGGCAGTGCTCCGAGTTCGCCTGGGCGAACATCATCAGCTCAACGTCGGTCGGGTTGCGCTTGGCGTTGGTGAAGGCTTCCAGCAGGTAGTCGATCTCGTCGTCCGACATCGCCAGGCCCAGGTCGGTATTCGCCTTTTCCAGCGCCATGCGGCCAGCACCCATCACGTCGATCGATTCCAGCGGCTTGGCTTCCAGGCTTGAGAACAGGCCGGCAGCCTGGTCCGGGTGGCGCAGCACCGACTCGGTCATGCGGTCGTGCAGCAGCGCCGCCACAGCTTGCGCCTGTTCGCTGTCCAGCTTTTTGGCTGCGCCGAGGCCTGTGCCCAGGATGCCGCCTTTCAGGTTGATGCGGTACGCAACGCCACGCTCAACGCGGTGGATATGCGCCATGCCGCAGTTGTGCACGATATCGGTGGCCTTGGAAGCCCACGGCGAAATGGTGCCGAAGCGAGGAATGACGACAAACTCTTCCACTACACCGTCAGCCTGCTCAGGCAGGGCCGGCTCGCCGTAGGTCAGCAGGCCGTTCATGCGGTTCAGGTCGTCTTGGGACAGCGCCGAGGCGGAGTCGACAAAGTGAATAAAGCGGGCTTGAACCGACGTGATCGACGGCAGAACTGCTTGAAGCTGGCTGAGGAGGCGTTGGCTACGGAAGGAAGACAGGGCGTTGGAACCCGGCAGAATCAACATAGTGGGGGCGTGAAGAATGCAGCGTAGCTGCGGTTTAAAGGAATACTGTGCACGAGCTGAATGGTCCTGCTGTATTTCGATTTGCCGACATTATACTTGTTTCGGGCACCACTTCCCACCCTTACGTGATTGGTTTGAAAGCAACATTTATAGCTTTTGCCCCCGTTTCCGCCTGTATTTTGTGCGGCCATGCGGTATTCTCGGTAAATGCACGAATATAGCGGCCTTTACGTCCTGATAATTGATCCCAACCAGCATATGCGCAGCGGCCTGCATAATATGCTGGGCCAGTTGGGAATCACCCGCATCGAGCATGGCGTCAGCGCAGCCACTGCCATCCGCCACCTCGAAAAGAAGGCGTTCGACCTGGTGCTGTGCGAATACGACTTGGGCAGTGACCAAGGCCAGGATGGGCAGCAGCTGCTGGAAGACCTGCGGCTCCACAAACTGATCTCCCCTTCCACCATCTTCATCATGCTGACCACGGAAGGCGTCTACAGCAAGGTGGTCAGCGCCGCCGAACTGACCCCTACCGACTATATCCTCAAGCCATTTACGGTCGAAGTGCTGGCCCAGCGCATTGCGCGCGCCGTTGACCGCCGCGCCGCCCTGCTCCCGGTGCACCAGGCGGTGGAACAAGGCCGTCTGCGTGGAGCGATCCTGGCCAGCGAGGTGGCGGGCGCCGCGAATCCTCGCTATGCTACCGAATGCACGCGGCTGCGGGCCGAGGCGCATACGGCGCTAGGCGAGGTCGCGCAGGCGGAAATCCTGTACCGCGAAATCCTGGCCATCCGCCCCCTCGGCTGGGCCCAGCTTGGGCTGGCGCGCTGCCAATACCAGCAAGCGTCGTATCACGATGCACTGGAAACGCTGCAGGGCCTGGTCGACGACAATCCCAAATTCATGGCGGCCTACGACCTGATGGCGCGGACCCATGAGGCAATCGGGCAGATTTCCGAGGCGCGCGCCGCGCTGGAGGCAGCGGTCGCCATCTCGCCCCATATGGTGCGGCGCCTGCGCCACCTGGGCCAGGTGGCGCTCGCCGGCGGCGATATTGAGGCGGCCGAAAAGAGCTTCAAACAAGTCGTCGCCAAGTCCAAATATTCTGAGTTCCGCGATCCGGAAGACCATGTGAACCTGGTTCGAACCCTGGTCCAGAAAGGCGATGCGGCCGGCGCGGCCAATGCCTTGCGCGACCTGGAGCGCTCAGCGCGCAGCGGTGCGGAGACCGACGCCTGTAAAGCTTATTCCGCAGCCTTGCTGCAGGAACTGAACGGAAACTCCGATGCAGCGCACTCGGAACTGGCCAACGCCGTGCGCGCCGCCGCCGACGCCAAGACTCTTTCCAGCGGCCTGAAACTGGGACTTGCGGAAAACTGCCTGCAACAAGGCATGGACGAACAAGGCATGCAATTGCTGGACGGCCTCGCCGGCGATCCAGCCAGTGGCCTTAGTGAATCCGACCTTACGGCAGTCTATGAGCGCGCAGGCCGCGCGGAACTGGCGGCAAGTGAGGGTGACAGCGTGGAACGCTACCTCGATGGCCTGGTAAGGCAAGCGGCCGCGCGCAGCGGCCAGGGCGACCAGCGCGGCGCAATCCAGGTGCTGCAAGTGGCTGTACGCCGCCGTCCGGAGAACGCAGGCCTGATTTCCGCCCTCGCCTCGGCAATCCTGCGCCTGATGCTCGATAGCGGCTGGGAAGCAGCCCTGGGCGAGCAATGTGCAACCCTGCTGGTGCGCATGCGCAAGGCCGACCCTCAACATCCGATGCTGGCTGCGCTATCATCACAATATGTCACCCTGCGGGGCAAACAATAAGAGACGAAGTCAATGCAATCGTATAGCGAACTGTCGGTCCTGATCATCGACCCCAACCCGGCCATGCGGGGCAACCTGCACAATATGCTGAACCAGGCCTCGATCACACGCATCGAGTATGCCGTCAGCTCGGGCACCGCAATCCGCCAGCTGACCAACAAGCGTTTCGACGTGATCCTGTGCGAATACGACCTTGGCAGCGGCAGCGAGGACAGCGGCCAGGATGGCCAGCAGTTGCTGGAGGACCTGCGCCATAACAAGCTGATCGACCGATCAACCATCTTCATCATGCTGACTTCGGAGGCGGTGCAGACCAAGGTGATCGGCGCCGCCGAACTGACGCCAACCGATTACGTGCTGAAGCCCTTCACTGTCGACGCGCTGATGCTGCGTATCGGCCGCGCCGTGGAACGCCGCGCCGTGTTCTTGCCCATCTACCAGTTGATCGCACAAGGCCAGCAACGCGAAGCCATCACCGCCGCGCACGAAGCGGAGCGCAACAATCCGCGCTATGCGACCGAATTTGCACGTTTGCGCGCCGAACTGCATTACGAACTGGGCGAATTGGGCGAAGCGGAGCTGATCTACCAGGCCACGATCATTGGCCGGCCAATGGGCTGGGCGCAACTGGGATTGGCGCGCTGCCAATTTGGCCTGGAACGCTATGGCGATGCCATGTCGACCCTGGAACGCCTGTTGGAGAGCAATCCCAATATGATGGGTGCCTATGATTTGCTGGCCCGTTCCTACCAGGCGTTGGGGCAATCGCAGCAAGCCAAGAAAATCCTGGAAGATGCCGTGGCGATCTCGCCCAATATGGTCGGGCGCTTGCGCCACCTGGGTGAGGTAGCCTATGGCACAGGCGACATCACAGCGGCCGAAAAAGCCTTCCGCCAGGTCGTGAGCAAGGCCCGCTATTCCGAGTTCCGCGATCCCGAAGATCACGTGAACCTGGTGCGCACATTGGTGCGCAAGGGCGATGTTACCCAGGCGTCCGGCGTAATCCGCGACATGGAACGCACGCTGCGCTCGAGTGCCAACACGGAGGTCTGCAAGCACATTTCGTCCGCCATGCTGCTGGACGTGACCGGCCATGCGACGGAAGCGGCCTCCGAATTATCAAATGCCGTGACGGCGGTCGGCATGGCGCGCGGCCTGTCGAACAGCCTGCGTATCGGCTTGGTGAACTCCTGCCTCAAGCATCGCCTGGACAAGGACGCCGCCGATGTCGTCATGCATATGATGAATGACAATGAAAAGCCGATCACGATGGAGGAAGCGGTAGGCGTGTTCGAGAAGGCTGGCCGCCACGACCTCGCGCGCGGCGTCGGTGAGAAAATCGACGGCGTCATGCAGGAATTGGTGACCGAGGCCGAAGCCATGGCGCGCCAGGGCGATCACCGTGCGGCAGTGGCGACCTTGCACCAGGCGCTGCGCCGTACGCCCGGCAACCTCAAAGTGCTCTATCCCGCGGTACAGGCCATCCTCCGCCAGCTCGACGAATTGGGATGGGAGGCGCCATTGGGCGACCAGGCGGCAACCCTGATCGACCGCATCCGCAACCTGGACGCTGGCAGCCCGGAGCTGGACGCCCTGATGAAACAATATTCGGGCACCCAGCGCAAGTACGGTATTTCGACAACGGCTTAAGCGCCAAAGCCGCCGCCGCCCGGCGTTTCGATTACGAACACATCACCGGGCTGCATAGTGGTTTTTCCAATGTGGCCCAGTTGCTCGCTGCTGCCGTCCGCGCGCAGCACCGTGTTTCGGCCCAGCGCGCCCGCCTGCCCGCCCGCCATGCCGAACGGGGCATGAATACGGTTGTTGGACAAGATCGCCGCCGTCATCGCCTCCAGGAAGCGCACCTTGCGCACACCGCCATTGCCGCCATGCCAGTGGCCTCCGCCGCCGGAACCTTTGCGGATCTCATAGCTTTCCAGCCGCACGGGGAAGCGGAATTCCAGGATTTCCGGGTCGGTAAGACGCGAGTTAGTCATATTGGTCTGTACGACATCGGTCCCGTTGAACCCTTCTCCAGCACCCGAGCCGCCGCTGATCGTTTCGTAATACTGGTACTTGGCGTTCCCGAAGGTGAAGTTATTCATTGTGCCTTGCGAAGCCCCCTGCACTCCCAGCGCGCCATACAGCGCATTGGTGATGCAGGTTGAAGTCTCCACATTGCCCGACACCACCGATGCAGGATAGTGCGGGTTCAGCATGGAGCCGGGTGGAATGATCACATGCAGCGGTTTCAGGCAGCCCGCGTTGAGCGGAATATCGTCGTTGACCAGGGTGCGGAACACATAGAGTACCGCCGCCATGCACACGGCGGATGGTGCGTTGAAGTTGTTATCCAGCTGGCCGGAGGTGCCGCTGAAATCGATCTCCGCGCTACGCTCGGCGGCGTTGACGCGCACCGCAACGTTGATGACGGCGCCATTATCAAGCTTGATTTCATAGCTGCCGTTACGCAGGGCGCTGATGACGCGGCGCACAGCTTCTTCAGCATTGTCTTGTACGTGGCCCATGTAGGCGCGTACAACGTCCAGGCCGAAATGCGCCACCATTTTGCGCAGTTCTTCCACGCCTTTCTGGTTGGCGGCCACTTGGGCGCGGAAATCGGCCATGTTCTGGTCGGGATTGCGCGCCGGGTAGCGCGCGCTGGCCAGCAAAGCGCGGGCTTCCGCGTCGCGCAACTGGCTGCCAGCGGCGCCGTCGACCAGCTTGAAATTGTTGATCAGGACGCCTTCTTCCTCGATCGTTCGGGAGTCGGGCGGCATCGAGCCTGGCGTGCTGCCGCCAATATCGGCATGGTGGCCGCGCGAGCCAACGTAGAACAGGATTTCCTGCCCCGCCTCGTCGAACACTGGCGTGATCACTGTGACATCCGGCAGGTGCGTGCCACCGTTGTACGGGTCGTTCAGCATGTAAACGTCGCCTGGATGCATGCTGCCGGCGTTTTCACGCATGACGGTTTTGATGCTCTCGCCCATGGAGCCAAGGTGCACCGGCATATGCGGGGCGTTGGCGATCAGGTTGCCTTCGGCGTCGAAGATTGCGCAGCTGAAGTCCAGGCGCTCCTTGATGTTGACCGAATACGCAGTATTCTGCAGGCGCAGGCCCATTTGCTCTGCGATCGACATGAACAGGTTGTTGAAGATCTCCAGCATCACCGGATCGGCCGTGGTGCCAATGGCGCGGCGTGCCGTGAGCGCTTCAATACGCGTCAGCACCAGATGGTCTTGCGGGGTCACTTCTGCCTGCCAGCCCGGTTCGACAATTGTGGTCGCGTTGGCTTCGGCGATGATGGCCGGGCCTTTGATAATGTCGCCAATGCGTGTGGTATCGCGCTTGAACAGGCCAGTGTCGTGCCATTGGCCGGCGCTGTACATGCGCACGGTTTGCGTCGGCGCCAATGGAGCATGGCGGGGCGCCTGTTGCGGAGCACCTTCTGGCGGCGCGTCGGACTTCCCGATGGCCTCCACGGAGACCGCTTCCACGATCAATGCCTTGGCGGGCATCAGGAAGGAGAAACGCTTACGATAAGCGGCCTCGAACTGGGCCTTCATGTTCTCGATGGTGTCGAAGAGGACGATCAGCGCCGAATCAGTGCCTTCATAACGCAGGTGCGCGCGGCGCACAACGCTGATTCGTTCATCGGCGACGGCTTGCGCGTGCAAGTCCGCCACTGCATGCCGGCCAAGCTCCAGCAAGCGCGCCTCCAGCGTCGCCAGCGCTTGCGGCGCCAGGCGAATTTCGACGGCACTTTCGCGCATAGCTGTCTGGTCCGCCAGGCCCATGCCGTATGCCGACAACACGCCGGCCAAGGAATGGATGAACACCGTTTTCATGCCCAAGGCATCAGCAACCAGGCAAGCGTGCTGGCCGCCCGCGCCGCCAAAGCTGGTCAATGCGTATTCGGTCACGTCGTGGCCGCGCTGAACGGAAATCTGCTTGATCGCGTTGGCCATGTTGCCGACGGCGATTTCAATAAAACCTTCCGCCACTTGCTCGGGCGAAGATGGCGCGCCAGTCGCAGCTTCGATTTCAGCCGCCATGGCGCTGAATTGCTGCTGCACTGTCGCGGCGTCGAGCGCTTGCGCGCCGTCGCTGCCGAACAGCTTGGGGAAGAATCCGGGCTGGATCTTGCCCAGCATGACGTTGCAATCGGTGACAGCCAACGGTCCGCCGCGGCGATAGCTGGCCGGGCCGGGATCGGCGCCCGCACTGTCCGGCCCCACACGGAAGCGGCTGCCGTCGAAATGCAGGATCGAACCGCCACCGGCAGCCACCGTGTGAATGCTCATCATCGGCGCGCGCATGCGCACACCTGCAACCTGGGTCTCGAACACTCTTTCGAACTCACCCGAGAAGTGCGAAACATCGGTCGAGGTACCACCCATATCGAAGCCGATGATCTTCTCAAAGCCCGCCGCGCGGCTGGCGCGCACCATGCCGACGATGCCGCCCGCCGGGCCGCTCAGGATCGAATCCTTGCCCTGGAAGGTGCGCGCATCGGTCAGGCCGCCGCTGGACTGCATGAATTGCAGGTTCACGCCCGGCAATTCGCCCGCCACCTGGTCGACATAGCGGCGCAGGATAGGCGACAGGTAAGCATCGACCACGGTCGTATCGCCGCGCGCGACCAGTTTCATCATCGGGCTAACCTCGTGCGAGACGGATACTTGCGTGTAGCCGATTTCGCGCGCAATGAGGGCAAGCGCAGCTTCGTGTGCGGTATAGCGGTAGCCGTGCATCAGCACAATGGCGATTGAACGCAATCCCTGGTCGTACCGCGCTTGAAGGCCAGCGCGCGCATCTTCCGCATCAAGCGCCTGAACGATTTCACCATGAGCGCCGATACGCTCGTCAATCTCGACGACATGGCGGTAGAGCAGCTCGGGCAGCACGATATGCCGGTCGAACAGGCGTGGGCGGTTCTGGTAGGCGATGCGCAGCGCATCGCGAAAACCGCGCGTTATCGCCAACACCGTTGGTTCGCCCTTTCGTTCAAGCAGGGCGTTGGTGGCGACGGTGGTGCCCATTTTGACGGCATCGACTTGCGCAACCGGAATCGGGCCGCCGGCAGCGACGCCCAGCAGGTGCCGAATCCCGGCCACGGCGGCATCACGATAGTGTTCGGGACTTTCCGACAGCAGCTTATGCGTTGTCAGGCTGCCGTCGGGGCGGCGCGCCACAATATCGGTAAAAGTGCCGCCACGGTCGATCCAGAATTGCCAGTCCATTGCGCTGCCTCGCTCTCGTCGTGAAGCAGATATTGTAGTGCTAGAATGGCCATCATGACGCCCCTCTTTACGGTTGCGGAAATACGCAACATCGAGCACGCCGCGGCACAGAGTTTGCCCGAGGGAGCACTGATGCAGCGCGCCGGCCAGGCTGGCGCCAACGAGGCCCTCGACCTGCTGCCTTTTACGACGAGCCGCGCCCGTGTGCTGGTCCTTGCGGGCCCTGGCAATAACGGTGGCGACGCACTCGAAACCGCGGCCCACCTTGCCCAGGCAGGCGCCCTTGTCACCGTGCTGCACTTCGCGCCCACTGCCGCCCCAGCCGGCGAGCGCGTGGCCGCACTCCAAAGGGCGCAAAACTCCCCTGCCCGCCTGATCACGGTTGCTGATGCTGCTGATGCGCAAGCAGCTGTAAGCAGCACCGAATGGACATTGGTTGTCGATGGACTCTTCGGCATCGGGCTCACACGCCCCATCACCGGCGGGCTCGCAGCACTGGTCACTGCCATCAACCATCTGCGATGCCAGGTCATCGCCCTGGATGTGCCAAGCGGGCTGGATGCGGACACCGGCGCCGTGGTCGGCGGCGATGCTGGCGCAGTTTTGCGCGCAACGCACACGGTCACCTTCATCGGCGACAAACCGGGACTTCACACCGCCGAAGGCCGCGACCACGCGGGTATCGTCATCGCCAGAAGCCTCGATATCGACAGCGGCCTGTTCCCGCCGGCACATGCAAGGCTGAACGATGTCTCGCTGTTTGCGCAGTGCGCACGCCGGCGCCGGCATAGCTCACATAAAGGGAGCAATGGCAGCGTGGCAGTCGTGGGCGGGGCTCGTGGCATGGCCGGCGCCCCTATCCTTGCGGCGCGCTCTGCGCTAAACGCAGGCGCCGGGCGGGTTTATGCGTGTTTTGTCGGCGAGCCACCGGCCTTCGATCCGGCGCAGCCGGAGCTGATGTGCCGCAGTGCGCAGGAATATGACTTCAACAGCGCAATCCTAGTGATTGGTCCCGGCATGGGCGGCACGGCGGCCGGCGCGGAAATGCTCGCCAGCGCACTGCATAGCCACAGCCCGGTCGTGCTGGATGCTGATGCGCTCAACCTCGTCGCTGGCTCAGAAGCACTGCAAAATCAGCTCGCCCAGCGCGGCGCCCCCTGCATCCTGACGCCCCATCCGCTTGAAGCGGCGCGCCTGCTTGGCATCAACACCGCGCTGGTACAGGCGGACCGCCCGGCTGTCGCGCGTGCGCTTGCGGCCAAGCTGTCCGCAACCGTGGTGCTGAAGGGGTCGGGAACCGTCATCGCCGCGCGCGACGGCGGGATTGTCATCAATAATACCGGCAATCCCGCCCTGGCCACTGCGGGCACCGGCGATGTCCTTTCGGGGCTATGCGGCAGCCTGCTTGCACAGGGCTGGCCCGAGTGGGAAGCAGCGCTGGCTGGCGTCTGGCTCCATGGCATGGCGGCCGACGTGCTTGTCAGCGAAGGCGCTGGGCCTATCGGCATTACGGCAAGCGAATTGATTCCGGCGATACGCACAGCTGTCAACCGCCTGGCAATGCACCACGGAAGTTAGACGATCCGCCCTGCTGCGATAGTGATGACACGACCGCAGCGGGCCGCAATATGCGCATCGTGGGTCACCAGCACCAAGGTGGAACCGTGTTCGCGATTGAGTTCGAACATCAGCTGAATGACCGACTCGCCCGTTGCCGCATCGAGGCTGCCGGTGGGTTCGTCGGCAAGCAGCAATGGCGGCTGCGTCACGAAAGCACGTGCCAGCGCAACACGCTGCTGTTCGCCGCCGGACAGGAATTTTGGATAGTGTTTCAAGCGGCTGGACAGGCCCACGCGGCCCAGCATGGCCTCGGCCTTTTCACGCGCCGCGCCGTCGCCGGCCAGTTCCAGCGGCAGCATGACGTTTTCGACTGCCGTCAAATGCGGCAGCAGCTGGAAGGACTGAAACACAAAGCCCAGCTTTTCCTTGCGCAGGGCGGCACGGCCATCCTCGTCCAAGGCGAAAATATCGACGCCGTCCAGCACCACCTTGCCCTCGGTTGGCGTATCGAGGCCAGCCAGCAGTCCGAGCAAGGTCGATTTACCGGAACCGGAGGCCCCTACAATGGCAAGCGTTTCAGCCTTTTGCACGGTAAAATCCACCCCATGCAGGATGGTCAGTTCGCCACTGGCGTCGGCCACCCGCTTACCAAGGCCGGCGACGGTAATCGCCGCTTGCGCCAGCTGCCTGGCAGATTGAGGAATATCACGCATGGTCATGTTCAAAAATATAGTCCGCTGCTTCGCGGTGCTGATCCTGATGTTCAGCGCCGCCACAAACGCCTATTCTGCATCAAAAACCGTCCTTGTGGTGGGTGACAGCCTGTCGGCAGAATATGGCATTTCGCGGGGCACTGGCTGGGTCGCCCTGCTCGACCAGCGGCTTAAGGACGAAAAAATCACGGCCAGCGTGGTCAACGCGAGCGTCAGCGGCGAAACCACCAGCGGTGGCCGCACCCGCCTGCCAACACTGCTGAGCAAACACAAGCCGGATATCGTGATCATTGAATTGGGCGCCAACGACGGCCTGCGCGGCCTGCCGGTGGCAGCCACAGAAGCCAACTTGCGCAGCATGGTCGAAGCCTCGCGCAAGGCTGGCGCCAGTGTGCTCCTGGTCGGCATGCGCATGCCGCCAAACTATGGCCGCGACTATGCGGAGAAATTCTTCGCGATGTACGCCATTTTGAGCAAGGATGAAAATGTGCCGCTGACGCCTTTCATGCTCGATGGCGTGGCACAAAAACCAGAACTATTCCAGCCAGATCGCCTGCATCCACTGGCGCAAGCGCACCCTATTATCCTGGGCAATATCTGGCCCCATCTCCAGACAATATTGAAAACAAAATGAAGTTCCCACAAATACTGCCAATCGAAGACGTCCTGTCACGCCTGGACGAATTCGACACCATCATCGACGCGCGCAGCCCTTCGGAATATGCACTGGACCACCTGCCGAACGCAATCAACTGCCCGGTTCTGGACGACGAACAGCGCATCACCGTCGGCACCATGTACAAGCAAGTCGGCTCTTTCGAGGCGAAGAAGGTCGGTGCGGCGATGGTGTCGAAAAATATCGGCTACCACATCGAGACGCTTTGGCTGGACAAGCCGAAGGAATGGAAGCCGCTAGTCTATTGCTGGCGCGGCGGCAACCGCAGCGGCTCAATGGCGACTGTGCTGGCCAAGATCGGCTGGCCTGTGGTGCAGCTGGATGGCGGCTACAAAGCCTTCCGCGCAGCGATCAATACGGACCTGGAAAGGACGCCTGAACTGGATTTCCGCGTCATATGCGGCACAACGGGCAGCGGCAAAACGCGCTTGCTCGATACCCTTGAAGCTGTTGGCGCCCAGATCCTCGACCTGGAGCAGCTAGCCGCACACCGTGGCTCGGTGCTGGGTAACATTCCTTGCCAACCGCAGCCTTCGCAGAAAGCTTTTGAGACATCGATCTGGGACCGTTTGCGACGTTTTGATCCCAAGCTGCCGGTGTTTGTGGAATCAGAGAGCCGCAAGGTCGGCAGCCTGCGTGTGCCAGGCGCGCTGATGGAGCGCATGCGGGCTTCGCCATGCGTTGCGATGCAGGTTTCGCGTGCGGATCGGGTCAAGCTGCTGATTGAGGATTACCAGCATTTTGCGTGCAATGCGCCGGCGCTGAATGCGCAGCTGGAATTCCTGGTGCAGCTGCATGGCCGCGAAAGGATCGAGCGCTGGCAGGCGATGGCGACGGCCGGTGAAATGCCGGAGCTGGTCGATGAACTGCTGGTGGATCATTATGATCCGGCCTATCTCAAGTCGATTCACCGCAATTTCCTGCAATTTGATAAAGCCGTTGAAGTGGCACTGCCTGATATTTCTCCCGAGTCCTTCGTCGCGGCTGCGCGCAAGCTGCACGGCGCATAAAAAAACCGGTGTCCGCTCTCACGGACACCGGTTTTTGTTTGAGCTTTTAGCCCTTATTCTGCCTGCTTCTTGATCGAAGCGACTGGGCGCAGGATCTTCACTTTGGCTTTCTGCTTCAGCGCGTCGATGTAGCCGTTCATTTCCTGCTGGGCGACCATCTGGTTGATGCGCTGGGCTTCCTGCTCGCGGCGATCTTTATTCACTTCAGCCGGCTGGCCTACTTTACCGATGCGGTAGACACCGTAGCCCTGGCCCGGGATCTCAACGCCAACGTAGGCTGGCAGTTTCGATACGTCAGCCTTCATCACGTCGGCTACTGCTGCCGGAGCGATGCCTTCAGCCTTTGCGCGGGAAATGGTTTTCACTTCGCCGAAACCTTCAGCGTCGCCAGTTTTCTTGGCTGCGGCCAGCTTCTCTTCGCCGGCTTTCTTGGCGGCTTTCACGGCTTCTTCAACCGCTACGCGTTGTTTGATTGCAGCTTCCACTTCAGCCAGCGGCTTACGGGAGGCAGGCTTGAATTCCACGACACGGCCGGCAACCAGGGTTTGCGGTGCGACTTCAACGGCTTCGGTATTGCGCTTGTTCTTCAGCACATCGTCCGTGAACAGAGCGGTCAGGAACTTGGCGTTGTTGAATGGCGCGGTGCCCAGGATCGGGTTAGGCTGGCGGCCAATGCCTTCAACGGTTTCGATCTTCAGCTTCAGTTTGTCGGCGGCTGGTTTCAGGCTCTCGTACTGGGTGTACACCAGGTCGGTGAAGTCACCGGACATGTCGGAGTACAGCTTACCGGCCTTCTGCTTCTTGATTTCAGCAGCGATATCGCCCTTCACTTCGTCCAGCGCTTTTACGTGGGTCGGCTTCAGTTCGGTCACGGTGATGATGTGGTAGCCGTAATCGGATTCCACCAGGCCGCTGATCTCGCCCTGCTTCAGCTTCAGGATTGCTTCTTCCACTGGCTTCACGAAGGCGCCCTTCTGCAGGATGCCCAGGTCACCGCCCTTGTCGGACGAGCCAGGATCTTCGGATTTGGCCTTGGCGATCTTCGCGAAATCGGCAGGGTTCTTGCGGACTTCAGCCAGCACTGCTTCGGCCTTCACCTTGGCGGCTGCTTTGTCTTTTTCACCCAGGATCAGGATGTGCGAAGAACGGCGGGATTCCGACTCAGTGAAGCGGCTGGTATTGCCCTTGTAATAGTCCGCAACTTCCTGGTCGCTAACGGCGGCCTGCGACGCGATGGCGTCAGCATTCAGCACAACGTATTCGATCTTGGTCGATTCCGGGATCTCGAACAGCTTGGCGTTCTTGTCGTAGAACGCCTTCACCATTTCATCGGTGACCTTCACCTCCGCCAGGAACTTCGATACCGGCAATGCGAGTTCCTGGACTTCGCGTTCCTGCGAACCGAAATCGGAAATGGACTTGGACACGGTACGCGGAACAAAAGCGCTCTGCTCGATGCCGGCCGAAACCTGGTTCAGCACCGCTTCGTTGCGCACCTGTTCGCGATGCATGCCCACGCTCAAACCTTGTGCCGCCAGGAGCTGGTTGTATTGCTCGGTGTCGTATTTGCCATCAGCCTTGAACAAAGGCAGTTGGGTCGCGATCGCGTTCGAGACGTTTTCTTCGCTCACGGTCAGGTGGGCATTGCGGATTTCAGCGCTCATTGCGCGCTGGGCGATCAGCTGGTCCAGGATGTTCTGTTTGAACTCTGGGGTATCGAACAGTTTCTGGTCGAACTGCTTGCCCATTTGCTGGCGCATGCGGTCCAGTTGGTTACGCTGTGCGTTTTCCCATTCTTGCTGCGTAAGCGGATGGCCATCCACTTTAGCGATGGTATTCGCGTCTTCGCCGAACAGCTTAACGCCGCTGACGCCGACCAGCACAAAGGACGGCACAATCAGGAGCGCCAGGATAATCTGCATCAGCTTTTGATGGGTACGTACGAAATCAAACATGTCAGCTATTGTTTTCCTAGAGTGGAGGCTTTAAAACTGCTCGCGCGATTTTACAGGGCAGTTGCTCCAATAGCAAATGAAAAAGCCCCACCGTCTTGAGGACTTGTGGGGCTTTCTCGGGATTCTGGCGGAGCGGACGGGGCTCGAACCCGCGACCCCCGGCGTGACAGGCCGGTATTCTAACCAACTGAACTACCGCTCCAGGTAGTGATCGTGTGTGTTTGCTGGCGGAGCGGACGGGGCTCGAACCCGCGACCCCCGGCGTGACAGGCCGGTATTCTAACCAACTGAACTACCGCTCCAGCATTCACAACACAGGTACTACGTTTTGTTTAAGCTTTGGTGGGCGCTGAGAGGCTCGAACTCCCGACCTAATCCTTGTAAGGGATCCGCTCTACCAACTGAGCTAAGCGCCCGCTTAAACTGCCCGGTAAGCATCACTGCTTACCGAAGGCCATTATTGTACAGCGTCTTTCAAAGCTTTACCAGCTTTAAATTTTGGAACTTTAGCTGCGTCGATTTTGATCTCTTCTTTGGTGCGCGGATTGCGGCCGGTACGGGCTGCGCGCTCGCTTACGGAGAAGGTGCCAAAGCCAACCAGGGTGACGCTGTCGTTCTTGGCCAGGGTGGTGGTTACGCCATCGATCACTGCATCCAGGGCGCGTGCTGCAGCGGCCTTAGAAATGTCAGCGGAAGTCGCGATGTGGTCGATCAGTTCGGTCTTGTTCATTACAGTCCCCGTCACAAAGGTTTATATCGTTTATACGGTTTTTTATGCTGCGTTTTGTTTGCATAAAAATCTCAGGGCCGTATTAAACAGGGGCGGGTTGCTTTGTGTCAAGGGTAAAAACAAAAAGGGCGCCATTTCTGGCGCCCTTTTCTACTGATTTTCAGCTCAGTGTTTAACTACTTCACTGCTCCCATCGGCTGCTGCGACTGCCGGCACTTCCACCGGAGCCACTGGCTCGACGATTGGTTCCGGCTGGCGCTCCAGCGCGACTTCCAGCACTTTGTCGATCCAGCGTACCGGCACAATCTCCAGCTTGTTCTTCACATTGTCCGGAATCTCGGCCAGGTCCTTCACGTTCTGCTCAGGAATCAGCACGGTCTTGATGCCGCCGCGATGCGCTGCCAGCAGCTTCTCTTTCAGGCCGCCGATCGGCAGCACTTCGCCGCGCAAGGTGATCTCGCCGGTCATCGCCACGTCCGCACGGACTGGAATGCCGGTGAAGGTCGACACCATCGCCGTGGTCATCGCAATACCTGCCGATGGACCGTCTTTTGGCGTTGCGCCTTCAGGCACGTGGATGTGGATGTCCTTCTTCTCAAAGGCCTCGTTCTTGATGCCCAGGCGTGCGGCACGGCTGCGCACCACGGTGCGGGCGGCTTCGATCGATTCCTTCATCACATCGCCCAGCGTACCGGTGCGGATGACGTTGCCCTTGCCAGGCATGCTGACCGATTCGATGGTCAGCAGGTCGCCGCCCACCTCGGTCCATGCCAGGCCGACCACCTGGCCAACCTGGTTGGTTTTCTCGGCCACGCCAAAGTCATAGCGGCGAACACCCAGGAACTTGTCCAGGTTTTTCGGCGTGACAGTGACCTTCTTGTCCGACTTCTTCAGCAGCAGCATCTTCACGACCTTGCGGCAGATCTTGGAGATTTCACGTTCCAGCGAACGCACGCCCGCTTCACGGGTGTAGTAGCGGATGATGTCGCGCACCGCGCCTTCGCTGACGGAGATTTCCTCTTCCTTCAGGCCATTGTTCTTCACCTGCTTAGGCAACAGGTAGCGCAAGGAGATGTTGGTCTTCTCGTCTTCCGTGTAGCCGGACAGGCGGATCACTTCCATGCGGTCCAGCAGTGCCGGCGGGATGTTGTACGAGTTCGAGGTCGCAACAAACATCACGTCGGACAGGTCGAAGTCGACTTCGATATAGTGGTCCGAGAAGGTGTGGTTCTGTTCAGGATCCAGCACCTCCAGCAGGGCCGACGAAGGATCGCCGCGGAAGTCCGCGCCCATCTTGTCGATCTCGTCCAGCAGGAACAGCGGGTTGCGCACGCCGACTTTCGACAGCGATTGCAGCACCTTGCCCGGCATGGAGCCGATGTAGGTACGACGGTGGCCGCGGATCTCGGCTTCGTCGCGCACACCACCCAGCGCCATGCGCACGTATTTGCGGTTGGTGGCTTTGGCGATCGACTGGCCCAGCGAGGTCTTACCAACACCAGGAGGACCAACGAAGCACAGGATCGGGGCCTTCAGCTTGTCCACGCGTTGCTGGACCGCCAGGTACTCGACGATGCGTTCCTTGATTTTTTCCAGGCCGTAGTGGTCGTGGTCGAGCACTTTCTCGGCGTTGGCCAGGTCGTTGTTGACCTTGGATTTTTTCTTCCATGGCAGCGAGACCAGGGTGTCGATATAGTTGCGCACCACGGTAGCCTCGGCCGACATCGGCGACATCAGCTTCAGTTTCTTCAGCTCGGCCTGGGCCTTTTCCAGCGCTTCCTTCGGCATCTTGGCGGAGACGACTTTCTTCTCGAGTTCGTCGATATCGGCGCCCTCTTCGCCCTCGCCCAGTTCCTTCTGGATGGCTTTGACTTGTTCGTTCAGGTAGTACTCGCGCTGCGACTTCTCCATCTGGCGCTTGACGCGGCCACGGATGCGCTTTTCAACCTGCAGGATATCGAGCTCGCCTTCCAGCTGGCCGAGCAGGTGCTCCAGGCGCTTCGAGACTTCGATGATTTCCAGGATCACCTGCTTCTGCTCAAGCTTGAGCGGCAGGTGGGCAGCCACGGTGTCGGCCAGGCGGCCGGCATCGTCGATACCCGACAGCGAAGCCAGGATCTCAGGCGGGATCTTCTTGTTCAGTTTGACGTACTGGTCGAACTGCTGGACGATCGCGCGGCGCATCGCCTCGATCTCCGACTCGTCGCCCTGCTCCGATTCCAGCGGCATCAGGTCGGCGATAAAGTGGGTTGGGCTATCGGTGATCTTTTTGATGCGTGCACGCTGTGCGCCTTCGACCAGCACCTTTACGGTGCCGTCAGGGAGCTTCAACATCTGCAGGATGTTGGCCACGCAGCCGATTTCATAGATATCCGAAGGCGAAGGTTCGTCCTTGGCAGCGGCTTTCTGTGCTGCCAGCATGATGCTCTTACCCTGCTCCATGGCAGCTTCGAGCGCCTTGATGGACTTTGGTCGGCCAACGAACAACGGAATTACCATGTGCGGGAAGACGACGACGTCACGCAGTGGCAACAGAGGCAGTTGAGTTTGCTCAGTTAATTTGGTAGTTGTCATGGCGTACCTTATTTTAAAAGCTTGGATCTGATATAAGCCCCAGCGGCCAATTCACAAGCCCTATGCTGCAATTATATTTGCTTTGAGAAAATGCAGTAGTACTCTAACTAAATGCCGACCTAAAGCCGAATTTGGAACAAAAAAAGCCACGCGCGACGCTGAATCGCGAGTGGCTTTTCGACTGAAGCCGGCGTTTTGGTTATTAAGACCGATTGTAACGCCTTGCCCCAGGGATTCAAAACCCTATTTAGTTTTCCCCTGCTGCCTTTGGGGATTCCTGGTAAATCAGGAGGGGTTTTGCGCCACTGGTGATCGTATTTTCATCAATTACGACTTTGGTGACGTTCTGTTGGTTTGGCAGGTCGAACATAATATCCAGCAGCGCATGTTCCAGGATGGAACGCAGGCCGCGGGCGCCGGTCTTGCGTGCCAAAGCCTTGCGGGCAATAGCGTGCAGTGCGGCTGGGCGGATTTCCAGTTCGGCGCCTTCCATTTCCAGCAGTTTCGAATACTGCTTGACCAGTGCATTCTTTGGCTCAACCAGGATTTCGATCAGGGCTTCCTCGGTCAGTTCGGCCAGGGTTGCCACGACCGGCAAGCGGCCTACCAGTTCAGGAATCAGGCCGAACTTGATCAGGTCCTCCGGTTCAGCTTCCATCATCAGGTCGCTGTTCGAACGCTGTTCCTTGCTCTTCACTTCCGCCGCGAAGCCGATGCCGGACTTTTCGGAACGGTTGGAGATGATCTTGGCCAGGCCGTCAAACGCGCCGCCGCAGATGAACATGATGTTCGTGGTGTCGATCTGCACGAAGTCCTGGTTCGGGTGCTTGCGGCCGCCTTGCGGAGGCACGGAAGCCATGGTGCCCTCGATCAGCTTCAGCAGGGCCTGTTGCACGCCCTCGCCCGACACGTCGCGGGTGATCGATGGATTGTCGGACTTACGGGAAATCTTATCGATTTCGTCGATGTAAACGATGCCGCGCTGTGCCTTCTCAACATCATAGTTGCAGCTTTGCAGCAGCTTTTGAATGATGTTTTCCACGTCCTCACCCACGTAACCGGCTTCGGTCAGGGTGGTTGCGTCGGCGATCACGAACGGCACATTCAGCATGCGCGCCAGGGTCTGGGCCAGCAGGGTCTTGCCGGAGCCGGTTGGGCCCACCAGCAGGATGTTGGACTTGGCCAGCTCGACGTCGTCCTTCTTGCCCAGGTGCTTCAGGCGCTTGTAATGGTTGTACACGGCCACGGACAGGATGCGCTTGGCAGTCTGCTGGCCGATGACGTACTGGTTCAGCAGGTCGGCGATTTCCTGCGGGGTTGGCAGGTCCGACTTGGCTCCCGTGACAGATTCGATGCTGGAGGTCTCGTCGCGGATGATGTCATTGCACAAGTCAATGCACTCGTCGCAAATGAAGACGGACGGACCGGCAATCAGTTTCTTCACCTCGTGCTGGCTTTTGCCGCAGAACGAGCAGTAAAGGAGTTTCTCACCGCTGGAGGATTTTTTCTCTGACATGGGACTAATCTTTAGTTTTGGTGCAAATTTGCCGTGCGCACAAGCAAGAAATCCTGCGCACAACCACATGCTACCCGAAATAAATGCAAAACGCCCGAACGTTGTAGCGTCCGGGCGTCGACTTGCATGGACGCTTATGCGCGGCTGGTCAACACTTTGTCGATCAGGCCATATTCCGCTGCCTCGTCCGAAGACATGAAGCGGTCACGGTCGGTGTCCTTGGCAATTTGCTCGATCGACTGACCGGTGCGCTCTGCCATGATGCTGTTCAGGCGGTGGCGCAGGTAGAGGATCTCTTTCGCCTGGATCTCGATGTCGGAAGCCATGCCCTGGGAACCACCGGAAGGCTGGTGGATCATGATGCGGCTGTTCGGCAGGGAGAAACGCTTGCCTTTGGCGCCAGCTGCCAGCAGGAAAGCGCCCATGGAGGCGGCCATGCCGGTGCACAGGGTCGACACGTCGGGCTTGATGAACTGCATGGTGTCGAAGATCGCCAGGCCCGCGGAAACGGAACCGCCTGGGGAATTGATGTACAGCGAGATGTCCTTGTCCGGGTTTTCGCTTTCCAGGAACAACAGCTGCGCGACGATCAGGTTGGCCATCTGGTCATTCACTGGACCGACCAGGAAGATCACGCGCTCCTTCAGCAGGCGCGAGTAGATATCGTACGAGCGCTCACCGCGGCCGCTTTGTTCGATCACCATCGGCACCAGGCCGAGCATTTCCGTATCGAGTGCGGGATTACGATTCATTCCAATTCCTTGTGAAAACAACGCCGGCTCGGGGCCGGCGTCGAATATTGTCAAGCTATTAAGCTTGTACGCTTCCCATGAGTTCGTCGAAAGGAACTTCTTTCGAGACGTTCTTGCACAGGCCCAGGACGTAAGTAACGACGTTTTCTTCCAATACAAGAGCTTCGACTTCAGCCAGGCGACGACGATCGGAGTAGTAGTACTTCAGTACTTCACGTGGATCTTCGTAGCTTTGTGCGAAATCTTCGATCTGTGCTTTCACCTGGTCAGGGGTAGCTGCCAGGTTCTGGTCGGCCACCAGCTTGGACAGGATCAGGCCCAGGCGTACGCGACGCTCAGCTTTGTCCTTGAACAGCTCTGGAGGGAATGGTACATCGTTTACGTTCATGCCGCGCTGAGCCATGTCTTGGCGGGTCATTTCAGCCAGGCGCTCGGTGTCTTGCGAAACCAGCGACTGTGGAACGTCCAGTTCGGCGGTCTTCACCAGGGTTTCCATCACGGATTCTTTATTGCGAGCCTTGACGCGGCCAGCAACTTCGCGCTCCAGGTTGACTTTGATGTCTTCGCGCATTTTGGCGATGTCGCCATCAGCCACGCCCAGGGATTTAGCGAACTCGCCGTCAACTTCCGGCAGGTGCGCCCATTCCAGGTTTTTCAGGGTGATGGTGAACGAAGCGGTTTTGCCGGCGACGTCCTTGCCGTGGTAGTCCTCTGGGAAGGACAGTGGGAAGGTCTTCGCTTCGCCCACTTTCAGGCCGACGGTAGCGGCTTCGAATTCTGGCAGCATGCGGCCTTCGCCCAGAACGAACGGATAGCCTTCAGCTTTGCCGCCTGGGAACTCAACGCCGTCGATGGAGCCGACGAAGTCCACGGTCACGCGGTCGCCGTTTGCAGCGATAGCTTCGCCGCCGTCGCCGTGTTCGCCCTTCTCGCCCTTCACGTGGAAGTGCACGCGCTGTTTGCGCAGGATGTCGATGGTCTTGTCGATTTCTGCGTCGGTCACGTTGGACTTGACGGTTTCGATCTCAACCTTAGTCAGGTCACCGATGGTGACTTCAGGGTAAACTTCGAAGGTAGCGTCGAAGGACAGCTGGCCTTCAGGAGCGTCTTGTTTTGGCTCGATACGTGGGAAACCGGCAACGCGCAGTTGGTTTTCGTTGGCTGCGTCGTTGAAAGCGCGGCCGACTTTGTCGTTCAGCACTTCGGTTTCGATCTGGTAGCCGTATTGTGCGGCAACCATCTTCATTGGCACTTTACCTGGACGGAAGCCAGGAGCACGTGCGGAGCGAGCCTGTACTTTCAGGCGCTTTTCCACTTCGGCACGCACGTCCGTCAGTGGGAAGGAAATCGTCATGCGGCGTTCGAGTTTGCCCAGGGTTTCAACTGCAGTGGCCATTGTAAAAATCGTCCAATAAAAATAAGTGTACTTATGGTGCGAGGAGGGGGACTCGAACCCCCACACCATTGCTGGCGTCAGGACCTAAACCTGGTGCGTCTACCAATTTCGCCATCCTCGCGGCATATTTGCACAAAAGCAAAGGGCGACCTTACAGTGAAAACGGGGTCGCCCGGGGCTTTCAACTTCAACCCGGCATTCTATACGGTGTTTCTGGAGTGCGGAAGTGGTTTTTTGCGTTATGCGCAACATTTGGGCAAAACCCGGCAAACCAGGGAATGACTCAAGCCGGATGGCCGTCCCGTCATACCCTGTCTGCGCCGCATTCTGTGGAAGGGTCAGACCCTCGGGTCTGTCCCAGGTTTGCCGGGTTTTGGCACGCGGAACCAGGCAGCATACAAAGCTGGCAAGAACAACAACGTCAGCGCAGTTGCCAGAATCAGCCCGCCCATAATCGCCACCGCCATCGGCCCCCAGAACACGGAGCGCGACAACGGAATCATCGCCAGCGCCGCCGCAGCAGCCGTCAGGATGATCGGGCGGCAGCGGCGAACCGCCGATTCCACGATGGCATCCCAGGCCGGAACACCCGCCTTGATATCCTGCTCGATCTGGTCCACCAGAATCACCGAGTTACGGATAATCATCCCGAACAGCGCAATAATTCCCAGGTTCGCCACAAAGCCCAGCGGACGCCCCATCACCAGTAACGCCATTGCCGCACCCGCCACACCCAGCGGTCCGGTCAGGAATACCAGCAGCGCCCGTGAGAAGCTATGCAGCTGCAACATCAGCAGAGTAAAGATGATGAACACCGCCAACGGCAAGTTGGCCGCAATCGACTCCTCCGCCGCACTGCTGTCCGAAGCAGCACCCTTCACGCGGATTTCGTAGCCAGGCGGCAGCTTGGCGCGCAATTCATCCAGCTTCGGATTGATCTGGTCCGACACCGTCGGACCCTGCACACCTTCCACCACGTCGGACTGCACGGTAATCGCCCATTCCCTGCCCTCGCGCCACACCACGCCCGGCTCCCACACGAAATGCACACGGGCCAGCTGCGAGATCGGCACCGAACGCCCGCTATTGGTCGGGATATAGGTATCGTTCAGCACGGAGATGGTATTGCGCTCATCCAGCGGCTGGCGCACCTGGATATCGATCAGGCGGATGCCCTCACGGAACTGCCCAATCGGCGTACCGGACAGGATCGTGTTTGCAGCGCGCATCACGGTCTGCGAGGTAACTCCAAGCGCGCGCATCTTGTCCTGGTCCAGGTCGAGGCGCAGCACCTTGACCGACTCGTTCCAGTTGTCGTTCACGCCCACCGCGTTTTTGTTTTCGCGCATGATGTCTTTGACCTTGTCCGCAATCGAGCGAACGGTGTCGACCTCGGTGCCCGTCACGCGGAACTGGACCGGGTATGGCACCGGCGGACCATTCGGCAGCAGCTGCACCCGGCCGCGTACTTCGGGGAAATCGGTCTTGAAGACATTGCTGATCTTCTTACGCAACTCCTCGCGAGCATGCAGGTCTTTTGCCAACACTACGGTCTGCGACACGTTCGTCTGCGGGAAAATCTGGTTCAGCGGCAGGTAGAAGCGCGGGCTGCCGGTGCCGACATAGGTCGTCACACTCGCCACACCAGGCTCCTTGCGGATGAATTCCTCGAACTTCTTCGCCTGGCGTTCAGTCTGGCTGAATGCCGTGCCTTCCGGCGACCACATCTCCACCATCAATTCGGGACGGCTCGAATCCGGGAAGAACTGCTTCTCGATGAACTTGAAACCGTACACGCCAAGCGCGAATACAACCATCGTCGCTACGATGGTGGTCTTGCGGTATTCGACGCACCAGTTCACGACCGCACGGAATTTGCGATAGCCCGGAGAGTCGAACAACTCGTGATGCTCGCCGCCTTCTGCATGCGGTTTCACGTTCAGCAGCAGGAAGCCAATGTAAGGCGTGAACACCACGGCGACGACCCACGACGTCACCAGCGCAATCGCGTTCACGGAGAACAGCGAGAAGGTGTACTCGCCAGCGGCCGACGCAGCCAGGCCGATAGGCAGGAAGCCCGCAACGGTGATCAATGTACCGGTCAGCATCGGCATCGCAGTGGAGGTGTAGGCGAAGGTCGCCGCTTCCAGCCGCGAATGCCCCTCCTCCATCTTGCGCACCATCATTTCAACGGCAATGATCGCGTCGTCAACCAGCAAGCCAAGCGCGATGATCAAGGCACCGAGCGATATCTTGTGCAAGTCGATGTCGAGGATGCGCATGAACAGGAAAGTCACCGCCAGCACCAGTGGAATGGTCAACGCCACCACCAGGCCTGGACGCGCATCGAGACGCAGCTTGGGCTTGGAATGCAGGCCCAGGGAAACAAAACTCACCGCCAGCACGATCAGCACCGCCTCAATCAAGGTATGCACGAATTCGCCGACGGATGCCTTTACCGCAGCAGGCTGGTTCGACACGCGCTCCAGCTCAATGCCGACCGGCAGTTTGGACTTCATGGCATCGACCGTCTTTTCCAGGTCATTGCCCATCAGGATGATGTTGCCGCCCTTCTCCATCGAGACGCCAAGGCCGATCACTTCCTTGCCATTAAAGCGCATCTTGTCGCGCGGCGGGTCCTGGTATTCGCGTTTAATGGTCGCGAAGTCGCCCAGGCGGAAGGTGGTGTTATTGGCACGCAGCTCCAGCTCTGCAAGGTCCTTGACCGTTCGCAGCGCGCCCGATACGCGAACTTGCAGGTTATCGGTCGGCGTGACCACAACACCGGTCGCCTCCACCACGTTCTGGGTGGTGATCTGGTTGGCGATCTGTTCGACCGTCAAGCCGAGCTGGGCGAATTTCTTGTGCGAGAACTCGATATTGATCTTCTCGTCCTGCACGCCGAACAGTTCGACCTTCGAGACTTTTTTCACGCCAAGCAGCTGTTGGCGCACAAGATCCGCGTAGTCCTTCAGCTCCGCGTAGGAGAAACCGTCGCCAGACAGCGCGAAGATCGAGCCGTAGGTATCGCCGAATTCGTCATTGAATACCGGCCCCTGTACGCCGGACGGCAGCGTCGCCCGGATATCGCCAATTTTTTTGCGCACCTGGTACCAGGCCTGCGACACTTCTTTCGGCGGCGTGGATTCACGCAGGCTGAGAATGATCAGGGTCTGGCCAGGCTTGGAATAGCTGGTGATTTCGTGGACAAAAGGCGTTTCCTGCAGCTTCTTTTCCAGCTTATCCGTGACCTGCTCGGCCATCTGCAACGCCGTGGCGCCAGGCCAGAACGCCTGCACGACCATCGAACGGAAGGTGAACGGCGGGTCTTCGTCCTGCCCCAGGTTTTTATACGCGAGCAGGCCGCCCAGAATCAGCACCGCCATCAGGTAGCGCGTGAGCGGAACGTGCTCCAGCGCCCATCGAGAAAGGTTGAAGCCCCTCATTTGGCGGCTCCGAGGATGGTCACTTTCTGGCCTTGCTTAAGCAGGTTCACCCCCGCGGTGACCACGGTCTGGCCAGGCTTGACGCCACTACCGAGAACCAGGTCATTGCCCGAAACGCCGCTCACGGTGACCGGCACCAGGCGCACTGCGCCGTTTTCAACGACCCACACGGAGGTAGCGGCTTTTTCATGGAACAGCGCCGTCAGCGGCACCTTGATCTGCGGCTGCGGCGTACGGGAGGCGAAGGCCACCAGCGCCGTCATGCCCAGCTTGGCTTCGGCCAGGCTGGCAGGAATCGAAACACGGAAGGCGTAGGTACGGGTCGAGGGGTCTGCCACCGGCGAAATTTCACGAATTTTGCCCAGCACCGACTTGTCAGGTGAGGCCCACAGGCGCACATGCACGTCCGAAATGGCGCGCAGCGTATCGACCTTATCCTCCGGCACGCCGAACACAATTTCTTTTTCGTCCGTCTTCGCAACGCGCACCACAGGCGTACCCGGCGCAACCACTTGACCCACTTCAGCGTCCACCGCGGTCACCACACCGTCGATATCCGATTCCAGGCTCGCGTATCCGGCCTGGTTCGACTGACCGCGATAGGCCGCCTGGGCCGAATCCACCTGGGCCTGAGCCGATTTGGCGGCCGACAGCTTGGCGTCGAGGATGGCCTGGCTGACGAAATTCTTGTCGCGCAGTTCCTGGTAGCGCTTCAACTCCGCGCTGGCCAGGTCGCGGTTGGTCTCCGCCGCACGCAAGGCGGCCATGGCCTGCGCCTGCGACAGCTTCAGGTCTTGCGGGTCGAGATCCATCAGCGCCTGGCCGCGTTTGACTACGCTGCCCACGTCGACTTTGCGGGACACGATCTTGCCGCCGACGCGGAATCCAAGGCGCGATTCAACGCGCGCGCGCACTTCGCCGGAGAACTCGGCATTCACATCGATGTCCGAGCTTTGCAGCACCATGGCGCGCACCGGACGGATATCTTCAGTCTTGGGGGCTTCTTTCGAACAGGCGGCGAGCAGCACGGCACAGGCTGCAACCACGGGTAGTTTTTTCGCGACGAACACGATGGAATTCCTTTTAAGTGTCTCTGGCAATTGCCGGGAGTGCATCTTTGCCATTATTATTTGCATTCCGGAACTAACTGACTTTCCGTTTAGTAAAAAATTATAGCCGGGTCAACCGTACTTGCAAATGACTTTCGCGTCATTAATTTAGAACAGCACCTCTATGTCCGTTGACCATTACGAGAATTTCCCTGTCGCTTCCGTCCTGATGCCGCGCCGATTGCGCCCGGCGGTGGAAGCGATTTATGCCTTTGCCCGCAGCGCCGACGATATCGCCGACGAAGGCGATGCCACGCCTGAGCAACGCCTGGCGGGCCTGACCGCCTATGAAGAAGCCCTGGGCCGCATTGAACGCGCCGAGGGTGGTCATGAACCTATGTTTGAGCGCCTGGCAGGCGCCATCGAGCGCCACCAACTGCCACTGCGTCCTTTCTACGACCTGCTGTCCGCCTTCAAACAGGACGTGGAAGTAAGCCGTTACCAGGATTACGCCACCCTGCTCGATTACTGCGCCCGCTCCGCCAACCCGGTCGGCCTCCTGATGCTGCACCTGTACGGCGCGGCTGAGGAAGAAAACATCCGCCAGTCGGACGCCATTTGCTCCGCCCTACAGATCATCAACTTCTTGCAAGATGTCGCCATCGACGAGCATAAAGAGCGCATTTACCTCCCGATGGAGGATTTGGCCCGCTATGCGCTGTCGCCGGCCCACCTGGCGCGCCCCGATAACAGGGCCAAATGGCGCGCCATGATGAAATTCCAGGTCGATCGCGCCCGCGCACTGATGCTGGAGGGCGCGCCGCTTGCCTGCCGCCTGAAAGGCCGCATTGGCCTGGAACTGCGCATGGTCGTACAGGGAGGCCTGCGTATTTTGGAGGCAATCGAAGAAGTCGAATACGACGTTTTCCTGCGCCGCCCCAAGCTCGAAAAGCGCGATTGGTTCAAGGTTTTCTGGCGCGCGCTTCGAATGAAGCCCTCTTCACTATAAAATAGCGCCTTTGTCAGCATTACCCAAGCCATAAGAACATGTCCCCCGACGAATACTGCCAGCAGAAGGCCGCCGCGAGCGGCTCCAGTTTCTACTACAGCTTCCTGTTCCTGCCGCCGGAGCGCCGCCGTGCCATCACGGCGCTGTACGCCTTCTGCCGCGAAGTGGACGACACCGTCGATGAGTGCACCGACGAGTCGCTGGCGCGCATCAAGCTGGCGTGGTGGCGCAACGAAATCGCCCAGATGTATGAGAACAAACAGTCGCACCCCGTGACCCTGGCACTCCAGCCGCATATCGCTACGTATGCCCTGAAGCAGGAGCATATGCAGGCGATTATCGATGGCATGGAGATGGACCTGAACCAGACTCGCTACCTCGATTACGCAGGCCTGACCAAGTACTGCTGGCACGTCGCCAGCGTGGTGGGTATCTTGTCTGCATCGATTTTTGGCGCTACCCGTCCGGAAACCCTGCAATACGCAGAAAAGCTGGGCCATGCCTTCCAGCTCACCAACATCATCCGCGACGTCGGCGAAGACGCGCGCAAGGGCCGCATCTACCTGCCCGTCAACGAGCTGCAGCAGTTCAATGTGACCGCAGCCGACCTGCTGAACGCACGCGAATCCGAGAACTTCTCGAAGCTGATGCAATTCCAGGTGGCGCGCGCGCAAAAGGCGTATGACGAAGCGTTTGCCCTGCTGCCGAAGGAAGACCGCCGCGCCCAGCGCCCTGGCCTGATCATGGCTGCGATCTACCGCACCCTGTTGAATGAAATTGAGGAAGACGGTTACCACGTCCTCAAGCAGCGCATTTCGCTGACGCCTATCCGCAAACTGTGGCTGGCCTGGAAGACCTGGGTCCGTGGCTAAGCAATTTGCCGTCGTTGGCGGCGGCTGGGCCGGTTTCAGCTCCGCCGTGGAACTGGCGCGCGCGGGCCATCAGGTAACCCTGTTCGAGGCTTCCCGGACGCTGGGCGGCCGCGCGCGCCGCGTAACCGTCGACGGACGTGAGCTTGATAACGGCCAGCACATCATGTTGGGCGCGTATTCCGAATCTTTGCGGCTCATGCGGGCGGTGGGCGTCGACCTCGATACCGCCGTTTTGACCCTGCCCCTGCAAATGCGCTATCCCGCCGGCACCGGCGGCATGGACTTTGTGGCGCCCCGCTTACCGGCGCCGCTGCACGTGGCGATTGCCCTGATTCGCGCCCGCGGCCTGGCGCGCGAAGACAAGATGGCCCTGGCCCGCTTTACCACCACAGCGCGCTGGATGGGCTGGTACCTGAACCATGATTGCAGCGTAGCCGAGCTGCTGGAACGCTTTGACCAGACGCCACGCATCGTGGCGTTGATGTGGCGCCCTTTGTGCCTGGCGGCCCTGAATACGCCACCGGAACGCGCTTCCGCGAATGTTTTCCTTGCGGTGCTGCGAGACAGCCTTGGCGCAAATCGCGCTGCGTCCGACATGCTGGTTCCGCGCGCCGATCTTTCCGCCCTCTTCCCGGATGCCGCCGCAGCCTGGCTGCAAGCGCAGGCGCGGGGACATGCCATCCACGTTGGCGCCAAAGTCACAGCAATCCGCCCTGCGGCAGGCAAATGGACGCTTGAAGCCAGCGGCGCCGGGGTTGGCGGCGCACTCGCGGCCGAATTCGACGGCGTGATCCTGGCTGCATCTCCAGCCGCCAGCGCCGCCCTCCTGTCGCAACGGCCGGAAACCGAGGCCCTGGCGAACCAGCTCAACGCTTTCGCACCCGAACCGATCACCACCTGCTACCTGCAGTATCCATCCGGTACCCGCCTGCAAGCGCCTTTCCTGGCGCTGATCGACGATGCGGCCAAGGCGCGCTGGGGCCAGTTCGTCTTCGATCGCGGCCAGTTGGATGAGCGCCAGGATGGCTTATTCGCCGTGGTAATCAGCGCATCGAGCGCGGCATCGGACCTGCCGCAGGACGAGCTAGCGGCCGCCATCGCAAAGCAACTGGCCGCCGATCTGGCGCAGCCCGCCCTTGCCAATCCGTCATGGTGTAAAGTCATTACCGAAAAACGCGCCACCTTCGCCTGCACGCCGGGCCTGCAGCGGCCAGCCAATGAAACGGCGCTGCCTGGACTGGTGCTGGCGGGCGACTACACAGCCGGCGAATACCCTGCCACGCTGGAAATGGCCGCACGCAGCGGCGCCCTGGCTGCCCGCGCCATGGCGAAAGCGTGATTCCCTGATGGTCCGCCTGTCCCCCGCCAAAGTCGCCTGCCCCCGCATTTCTGCATTCTGTCGTAAACAGCTGGAGAGCCTTCAGTGCGGGCGGTACAGTGCCACCATGGAGAAAAAGGGAGGCGATAGTTTCCAATGAGCAAGAATGAGTACCTCGACGCACTGAAGAAAGCCCTCACCGGCTTGCCGCCCGACGTGGCGGCAAAGACCATGGCTTACTACGAGCAGCGTTTCATTGACAGCCTCGCCGCCGGCCAGACCGAAGACGAAATCCTCGCCGACCTGGACGAGCCGCGCAAGATCGCCATGACCCTGCGCGCCAACGCCCACCGCAGCGCATTCGAACAAACCCGCAGCCCGGCCAGCCTGGCCCGTATGATGGTTTCCTTCATCGGCCTCGGCATCTTCAACCTCTTCATGGTGGTGCCGGCAGCAGTGTTTTCGGCCCTGCTTATTTCCGTGTATGCCAGCGCCTTTGCGCTTTACATCAGCGGAATTGCCATTACCGCAACTGGACTGGCCGGCGCCAATGAACTGGTATTGAGCGGCCCTTTGCGTCACCTCGTGATTGTCGACGACGAGGGCGGAAAAGTAGACTCCCGCATGCAAACCAAGATTGCGATCAGCGACCAGGGCATCGAAATGTTCCAGGAACCTTCACCGGGCCTGCGTAAGGAACTGGACGAAGCGGACAGCAAATCCGAAAAATGGCTCGAAGGCGCGGAAGCGATGGCCGAAAGCGGCGTGCGCATCACCTCCGACCTCGATAACGAATCACGCGCCACGCAAACGGCGGTAGGCATTGGCCTGGTATTGCTGGGCATCGTGCTCACCCTGGTCAGCGTCGTCGTCACCCGCTACTCCCTGATCGGCTTGAAGCGCTACATCCAGATGAACGCTTCGCTATTGCGCGGCCATTGAAAGGAAACGCCATGAACATTCGTTCCCTCATCAAGATTGGCCTGGGAATGGCCCTGGTGGCTGTGCTGCTAACTGGCGTTTCTTACAGCATGCTGCGCGCCCAGGGCGCCTCCAACCCTACCAGCGTGGCCGGCCGGGCAGCCCGCACGGAAATTCGCCAGGTCGGCGCAACTGTCTCCAGCGTTGAACTGGTGGGACCGATCGACCTGCGCCTGAAGCAAGGTGACGTCCCTTCCTTGAAAGTGCGCGGCGAGCAGCGCCTGCTGGGCAATATCGCTACCGAACAGGATGGCACGACCCTGCGCATCGGTTCCAAGGGTTTGCTGCTGCACCCTCGCCGTCCAATTGAAGTTGAGCTGGTGCTGCCGTCGCTGAACGAACTGGTGATCAACGGCAGTGGTGACAGCACGGTGGACGGCTTTAGCGGCGAGCACCTGAGCGTGGAGTTGCAAGGCTCGGGCAACCTGGCCTTCAATGGCCGCTATAAGAATGTTGAAGCAGGTGTGCACGGCAGCGGCGGCCTGAACCTGAATACCGGGCATGGTGAGACCGTGCAGCTGGAAATGGTCGGCACGGGCGCCATCAAATCCAGCGGTAACTGCAAGGAGCTGACGGCAGAACTGAGCGGCTCCGGAAAACTGGATGCGCAACACCTGGCTTCCGACAAGGTGACAGTGGTCTTGCAGGGCTCAGGCAATACCGACGTCTTTGCCCGCCAGTCAGCCGACCTGACGGTGCGCGGCAGCGGCGACATCAAAGTCTATGGCAACCCAAGCGACCGCAATGTCAGCCGCAATGGTTCAGGCGGCGTTAGCTGGGTCCATTAAATAACTCAGCAGGTCTTTGCCGGCGGCCTTGCCGCTGGCGAAACAGGCAGTCAACAGGTAGCCGCCGGTCGGCGCTTCCCAGTCCAGCATTTCACCGGCCACGAACACGCCCGGCGCCGCCTTCAGCATCGCCCCCTGCAACGCCTCGAAACGTACACCGCCGGCGGTACTGATCGCCTCATCGATAGGACGCGGCTGGCGCAGGGTTACCGGCAAGGCCTTCAACGTTGCAGCCACGCGCTGCGGATCGTGGAACGCATCTTTATCCAGAACCTCATGCAGCAATCCAGTCTTCACACCCTTGATGTGCAGGCGGCTTTGCAGGAAGCTCGACATCGAACGCGAACCGCGTGGATGCGCCAGTTCCTGTTGCACTTTTTCCAGCGACCAGTCGGGCAGCAGGTCCAGTTTGATGGTCGCGCTGCCATGCACCGCGATGCTGTCGCGGATACCGGCCGACAGCGCATAAATCAGGCTGCCTTCGACGCCCGTCGCCGTGACAACCATCTGGCCTTTGCGGCCGCCGATTGCAACCGTCGTCAGCGGTTGGCCAGCGTATCGCTCAGCAAAATGCGGGCTCCAGTCGGCATCAAAACCACAATTGGCCGGCACCAGGGGCGAGAGCTCGACACCGCGCGCAGCCAGCAAAGGCTGCCAGGCGCCATCCGACCCCAGGCGCGCCCAACTTGCCCCGCCCAGCGCGAGCAGGACCGCCGGGTGCTGCGCAGTGCACTCGCCGTCCGGTGTTTCAAAGCGCAGCGCGCCATCGGGCGACCAGCCCAGCCAGCGATGGCGCTGGTGGAAATGCACGCCGCTCTCGCGCAGGCGGTGCAGCCAAGCGCGCAGCATGGGCGCTGCTTTCATCTCCGTCGGGAAAACGCGGCCGGAGGTGCCGACAAAGGTATCGATGCCCAGGCCATGCACCCAGGCGCGCAGGTCGTCCGGCGTGAAGGCATCCAGCATGGGGCGCAGATCGTCCGCGCGGCTGCCGTAACGGCCAACAAAGGCGCCATACGGCTCCGAATGCGTGATATTCATGCCGCCACGCCCGGCCAGCAGGAATTTGCGGCCGACCGAAGGCATGGCGTCGTAAACGTCGACCCTTTGCCCGGCCGCCGCCAGGACTTCCGCCGCCATCAGGCCAGCGGGGCCGCCGCCGATGACTGCTACTCCTTGTGATTGAATGCTCTCCATAGGGGCAGCATTGTATTCGATCTCGGGCGCTCGACCGTCAGGAGTTGGCTGAACTCCTGCGGCGGCATGGGCCCCGCGCTGAAGCTGCCCTGGATCTCATCACAATGGTGGGCGCGCAGCCATTCCCGTTGCAGCAAGGTTTCCACACCCTCGCCCACTACCTGCATATTGAGGTTGTGCCCGACGTCGATGATGGCGCGGCAGATTGCCTCGGCAGATTGCTCACTGCCTAGCTCACCCACGACAGAGCGATCGATCACCACTTTATCCACCTGCAGCATACGCAAGCGGGCGAGAGACGAATGCCCTTTGCCGAAGTCGCACAGGGAGAGGCGGACCCCAATCACCCTCAATTCGGCTAGCCTTGCTACCGCTTCATCGAGTCTCTCGTCCAACTGCGATTCGCTGATTTCGATGGTAAGCATGGCGGCAGGAACGCCGTATTCTGCCAATGCCACCGAAATGTGCTCCACCAAACCTTCTTCCTGGAACTGCCGCGCCGAAAGGTGGATACACACCGGCGCCGCCGGCAAGCCTGCCTCCCGCCATGCCCCCAGTTGGCGGCAGACCTCACGCAAAGCCCATGCACCCAGGGGGACAACAAGGCCGCTGCTTTCCGCCAGCGCGATAAATTCTCCCGGCGGCACCAGGCCTCGAGTCGGGTGCTCCCAGTGCACCAGCGCTTCGGCGGTGGACAGGCCGCCATCGTTCAGCGCGACGCGCGGCTGGTAGTGAAGGACAAACTCTTTGTACAGCAAGGCACGGCGCAATTCCGCCTCCAACGCGAACATGCGCGCCACGCGCTCGTTCATTTCCGTCGCTACAAAGCGGAATCGGTTGCCGCCGAGGCCCAACGCTTGTGCCATGGCCGAATTGGCGGAACGCAGCATGTTGGATGCGTCACATCCCTCCCTATCCATTAACGAAATGCCGATGCTGGCAGTAGTCGTCACGATGGTATCGCGCCAGCGCATCGGCTCCTTGACAGCGCCAAGCAACCTGGCTGCCACCGGCAGCACATCCTCATCGTTTGCCATATCCCCGACGATGACCGCAAATTCGTTGCCGAGCAGATGGGCCACGGTATCGCCTTCATTCAGGCAGGATTTAATCAGGCTTGCCATGTGCGCCAACAGCGCATCGCAAGCCTCGTGTCCCAGGCTTGCCTTCACGCCACGATAGCGATCAAGGGTCAAAGCAAGTACCGCCACCTTGCGGCCACTGCGTTCGGCGGTTAGCAGGGCCTGACCCAGGCGGTCGTTAAACAAAGCCCGGTTAGCCAATCCAGTCGCTGGGACAAAATTGGCGTGGTAAGCCTGCGCTACTTCCGCGGCGCGGCGCTCGGTGGCTTCCCGCATGCCTTTGATTGCCAAGGCCAGTTCGCCCGCCAACCCCTCCAGAACGGCTAACTCTTCGCCCCCGAAGGCAGAAGGGTCGCTGGAACAAATACACAGGACGCCGGTTGGCGCGGAGCCCTCCACGGCGCCATGCAGCGGCAAGGCCAGGGCGCTCGGAAAACCATATTCGGCAGCGCCGCCACGACCCAGGATGGGGCGAGCCGCCTGCATCGCTTCACGAGCTATACCGCCACAGCTGTAGCCATACCGCCAGCCGCCTGCCGCTGCGGCAAACCGGCCGGCCACCGTACCATGCAATTCGGCCGCGACCGCTTCCCTGCCCCCGCCCGGAGCGGCCAGGCCGATGCAGGAAAGCGAATAACCGCCTTCTTCCGAAATTGCCCTGCATGCCGTCGCCATCATCTGCTCGGTACTGCCCGCCTGCAGCAAACCATGGCGAAAGCGTGCAGCCATGCGAAGGCTGCGATTGGAGCGCAATAGCTCCTCGTTCTCGCCAATGACCTGCCGATGTGCCGCCTGGCGCATCCGCCCCCATTTGATCGCCAGCAGCGCCGACGTCGCCAGAACTCCGGAAAGGATAAAGCTCATGTCCATGGCGTCAGTCCAGATAAGGGACAAAGTCGAAGGCCGACAGGATGCCGTTCACTTGCGCGGAAAGGCAGAACGCGAAGAAACTGCGCGCGACGCCTGTTGGCGCATCGCGGCTGGCCAGCGTCAGGACACGGCAAACCGGGTAGCTGCCATTGCGGATATTTGCGCTGCTGGCTGGAATTCCTGCTATTGGGAGCAGCCGCACAGGCACGCCTTGCGCGATTGCTTTCTCCGCCGTACCGACCGATACATAGGCAATCGCGTTTTCGCAGGCCGCAACAACTGCCAGCCTTTCAAGGTTCGACTCCACCGCAGCATTGAGGTTGAACGCATCCAGCGGCTGTTTGAGAAAACGTGCAAACAAAGCGCTCGAAGAGTCATCCCGCAAGCCGCCGAGAGCATAGACAGAGTCGCGCTTGCCGCCAAGTTCTTTCCATTCGCGCGCAACGCCAGTGAAAATGGACTGTAACTGTTCGACGCTTAGCTCATGCAGCGGATTATTGGCATGCACGATAACGCCGACGCCGTCACGCGCAATCGGAATGCCGTAAAAGTCCCGCTCGGCCGGCGCCAAGGCGCGCGAAAGCATGGCGATGTGCGCATGGCCTGCCCGCACATCCTCCAGGCCGCGCGCCGAGCCAGCCAGCTCAAGATCCACCGCGATATCCGGGTGCAGCATGTGATATTTGGCGGCGATCTCCTTCAACAACGGGCCCATGGCGATGGAACCGGCGATGTGAAGCTTTTGGGCGCGCTTGCGCGGGGGAACCGGGATAGCGCCTGGCGACGTGCGATTCAGGCTAAGTGCGGCGAAGACGAAACCCATTGCGACTCTCCTTGCATTGAAGGGAACAAGCCGCAGGGAGGAGGCGACGGGAAATTAGACAGCGAAGAATGCGGCGCAGGTTTTGGGCCGCATGTGCTCAAGTATAACGTGATGATGCGCGTGGTCAACATAACATGACCGTGTGTTGCGCGCTTACAGCAGAAAGGCTTACCCGCCTGTCACAGGTGGAAAAAAGGCAACCTCGTCACCCGCCGTGACAGCTGCGGCGCCATCGCACATGCGCTGATTGCAGGCCATGCGCAAAGCGCGTCCTTCTGCCAAGGTGCTGGCCCATGGTTCGCCGCGCGCCAGCAGCCAGGCGCGCACCTGGCCCACAGTTTCCACGCCGGCTGGCAGGGCTACTTGTTCGCCATTGCCCAGGGCTTCACGCACACTGGCAAAATATTTAAGATTGATCAGCATATCAGTACATCAGTTCACTGAATGGAATAAAGCGTACCACGTCGCCGGGTGCAATCGGGTTGCCCGGCGGGTTGTCGATCAGGCCATCGCCCCAAACGGTGGAAGTCAGCACGCCCGAGCCCTGGTTCGGGAACAGGTCCAGCCCACCTTGCGCATTCAGTTTCGCCCGGAGGAACTCGTTGCGGCGGTCCGCTTTCGGCCATGCAAAGTCGGCGCGCACCTGAATGCCGCGCGCTTGTGCAGGTGCCTCGGCGCCTTGCAGCCGCAGCAGGAATGGGCGCACGAACAGCAGGAAGGTCACGAAGCTCGATACCGGATTGCCCGGCAAGCCAAGGAAGAACGCCTGCCCTACTTCGCCAAACGCCAGCGGCTTGCCTGGCTTGACAGCGATCTGCCACATATTCAATTTGCCCTCGGCTTCGACCGCAGGCTTGATGTGATCTTCCTCGCCGACCGAAACGCCGCCGGAAGTGATGATCAGGTCATTGCCGTCCGCCGCCTGGCGCAGGACATTGCGCGTCGCTTCCAGCGAATCCGGGACGATGCCGAAATCACGGACTTCGCAGCCCAGGTTTTCCAGCAAGGCGCGCAAGGTGAAACGGTTGGAGTTGTAGATTGCGCCCGCTGCGAGCGGTTCGCCCGGCATCGTCAGCTCGTCGCCGGTGAAGAACACGGCCACGCGCAGCCTACGGCGCACGGCCAGTTCCGCCATGCCGATCGAAGCAGCGAGGCCCAGCTCCTGGCTGCGCAGACGGGTGCCCGCTGCCAGGATCACGCTGCCGACACTGATATCTTCACCAGCGCGGCGGATCCATTCGCCCGCCTTAGGGGTGTGCTTGATGGTGACCAGGCCTTCGTTCGCCTCGCACTGCTCCTGCATGACGACCGCGTCGGCGCCTTCCGGGATCAGGGCGCCGGTAAAGATGCGGGCGGCGCAGCCAGGCAGCAAAGGAGCGCCGACATGGCCGGCCGGAATGCGCTGCGTCACCGTCAGCGTCGCGTCACCGCTGGCGCAGTCGGCGGCGCGCACTGCGTAGCCGTCCATCTGCGTATTGTCGTGACCAGGCACATTCATGCCCGACACGACGGCTCGCGCGAGCACGCGGCCATTGGCTTCCAGGGTTGAGATGTTCTCCACCTCCGCCACCGGACGGACAGCGGAGAGCAGGAAATCAAGGGCTTCGCGAACGGCGAGCATGGCCATGTTTTACAGTCCCGTGTTAGCGGCGATGTAGGCCTTCATCTTGCTTACATCAGCCGGCATGACTTCGAAACGCTGCGGCAGCGCTTCGATGTTTTCGAAACCAGCTGGACGTTCGGCATCCTGTCCAAGCGCTTCCAAAATGGTTTCGTTGAATTTGGCGGCCAGTGCAGTTTCCAGCACGATCATCGGCACGCCAGGCTCCAGGTGCTCCTTCGCGACCTTGATGCCGTCAGCGGTGTGGGTGTCGATCACGATACCGTAATCGTCGGCCACATCGCGGATAGTCTGCACGCGTTCAGCATGGGTCGACTTGCCGGATTTGAAGCCGTAGTTGGCCACCAGCTTGAATTCATCTCCATCACTGCCCGGTGCGCCGGACAGGTCGAAGCCGCCTTCGGTTTCGACTTTCTTGAACAGATCGCGCACGCGCTTGCCGTCGCCCTTCACCAGGTCAAACACGAAGCGCTCGAAGTTCGAGGCTTTCGAGATGTCCATCGAAGGACTGGAGGTATGGTAAGTCTCGGCAGACTTGCGCACGCGGTAAATGCCGGTGCGGAAGAATTCGTCCAGCACGTCGTTTTCATTGGTGGCGACGATCAGCTTATCGATCGGCAGCCCCATTTGACGGGCGATATGGCCCGCGCAAATATTGCCGAAATTGCCCGACGGGACGGTGAAGGAAACCTTCTGCTCGTTGCTCTTGGTCGCAGCCAGGTAGCCGCGGAAGTAATACACTACTTGCGCCACCACGCGGGCCCAGTTGATCGAATTCACGGTGCCGATCTTCTGGCGGGATTTGAATTCCAGGTCGTTCGACACAGCCTTGACCATGTCCTGGCAGTCGTCGAATACGCCTTCCACGGCGATGTTGAAGATGTTCGGATCCTGCAGGGAGAACATCTGCGCGGTCTGGAATGCGCTCATCTTCTTGTGCGGCGACAGCATGAAGACCTTGATGCCTTGCTTGCCGCGCATCGCGTATTCGGCGGCGCTGCCGGTGTCGCCGGAGGTCGCGCCGAAGATATTCAGTTGCGCGTCCTTCTTGGCCAGCGCGTATTCGAACAGGTTGCCAAGCAGCTGCATCGCCATGTCCTTGAAGGCCAGGGTTGGGCCGTTGGACAGCGATTGCAGGACGAGCTTCTTGCCGTCGGTTTCTTCCAGCACGCGCAGCGGGGTGATGTCGGCGGCATTTTCGCCTTCGCGCACATTGCGGTATACGTCCGCGGTATAGGTCTTCTTGGCCAGGGCGCGCAGGTCCGCTTCAGGGATGTCGCCGGCGAATTTTTTCAGGATTTCGACCGCCAGGTCGGCGTACGACATGTGACGCCACTTGTTCAGCTCTTCGCCGTTGACTTGAGGGTATTCCACTGGCAGGTACAAGCCGCCGTCTGGCGCCAGACCACCCAGGAGGATGTCGGAGAATTGCTGGAGGGAGTGAGATGCAGCCGACGCGTCGGCCCGGGTAGACACGTATTGCATAGAGTAGAAAGTCCGGTGGCGGGTGAAAACGGACATCTATTATAGTCTGGCCGGCGTTTCTTTGCGGATTTAGCTAGATTTTGGAATTTTCTACTGAAACCCGGTAAACCGGTGCCTGACCCGCAGGGTCAGGCACCTCGGCCCGCGGCCGCCGCGTCTTAGTGTCTGACCCTGCGGGTCAGACACTGGTTTACCGGTTTTCAGCAGGCAGCGTGATTCACCGACACCACGTGGATCGCCAGTCCGCCCAGCGAAGTCTCTTTGTACTTCGCCTGCATATCCGCCCCCGTCTGCCGCATCGTCTCGATCACATTATCCAGCGACACAAAGTGCGTCCCATCGCCCTTCAAGGCCAGCGACGCGGCCGTAATTGCTTTCACCGCCCCCATGCCATTGCGTTCGATACAAGGAATCTGCACCAAGCCGCCGATCGGATCACAGGTCATGCCCAGGTGATGCTCGATCCCGATCTCCGCCGCATTCTCGATCTGCGCGTTGGAACCGCCCAGCGCAGCCACCAGACCAGCAGCAGCCATCGCACAAGCCACGCCCACCTCGCCCTGGCAGCCGACTTCGGCGCCCGAAATCGAAGCATTGCGCTTGCACAGCATGCCAATCGCCGCCGCAGTCAGCAGGAAGGCGCGCACCCCGGAAACCGGATCGACCGGTTTACAGTCTTCGGCATAATATTTCAGCACAGCGGGAATGATGCCGGCAGCACCATTTGTAGGCGCCGTTACAACACGTCCGCCTGCCGCGTTCTCTTCGTTGACCGCCATCGCGTACAAACTCACGCCGTTCAGCGCGTCATGCGGCAACTGGTTTGCGCGATCGCCCGATTGCGCCTGGCGCCACAGATCGGCGGCGCGGCGCTTCACATTCAGGCCGCCCGGCAGTTGGCCCTTGGTCTCCAGGCCGTGCTGGATGCAATCGCGCATGACGTGCCAGATACGGTCCATGCCCTCGTTCAGCTCTGCTTCGCTGATCCGCGTCAGTTCGTTTGCACGCAGCATTTGCGGGATGGTCTTGCCGCTGCTGACGCCATGGCCCAGCAGTTCCGCCATGGTATTGAAGGGGTATGGCAGGCGCACAGCAGGCTTGCCGTCGGTGCTGGCAGCCTCGCCTTCGGCGCGAATGAAGCCACCGCCGATGGAGTAATAAATCTTGGTGACCGAGCTACCGTCAGCGCGCTTCAGGGTGAAGCGCATGCCGTTCGGGTGCTCCGGCAAGTTCTCGGACATGTGGAACACCAGGTGTTCCTTGCGCATGAATGCAACAGTCTTTTCGCCCAGCAGGCGCAGCTCGCCGTCTACGTCGGCAGCGGCCAGCATATCGTCCACCGCGTCAGGATTGACGCCTTGCGGTGTCTCGCCCATCAAGCCGAGCAGCACAGCCTTATCGGTGCCGTGGCCAACGCCGGTCAGTGCCAGCGAGCCGTAAAGCTCAGCCGCCACAGAAGTGACATCGTCCAATGGACTGTTTTCGACCAGGAAGCGGCGTGCCGCCACCATTGGCCCCACCGTATGCGAACTCGATGGGCCGATGCCAATCTTGAATAAGTCGAAAACACTCATGTCCATTGTTGCTTGTCTCTCTCTGCTTTCTAGTTATGCGGCCTCGCTGAGGCTCACGTCGATATTTGCCAGCATGTCCTTCACCATCTCTTCCACGCCGATCTTCGCTTTCCAGTTCCAGTCCGCGGTGGCCTTGGAATCATCCAGGCTGCGCGGCCAGCTGTCGGCGATCGCCTGGCGGCTATCCGGAGTGTAGGCGATCTTGAAGTCTGGCAGTGCACGGGTAATCGCTGCGGCCAGTTCTTCCGGGTTGAAGGAAACGCCGGCGACATTGTACGACGAACGAATCTTAATTTGTGCAGCCGGAGCGTCCATCAATTCAATCGTTGCGCGAATCGCGTCGGGCATATAGATCATCGGCAAAGTGGTCTTTGGACCGAGGAAGCAATCGTAGCGTTCACCACGCAGCGCAGAGTGGAAAATCGCGATCGCGTAGTCGGTGGTGCCGCCGCCTGGAGGCGACTTGAAGCTGATAATGCCTGGGTAGCGGATCGAACGCACATCCACGCCATACTTCAGGAAGTAGTATTCGCACAGTCGTTCGCCTGCCAGCTTGGAAATGCCGTAGATCGTGGTCGGGTCCATCACGGTGTACTGCGGGGTGTTCTCGGCCGGGGTGTTCGGGCCGAAAGCCGCGATCGACGATGGCCAGAAGATGCGCAATGGCTTGCCCTGCTCGCCGCGCTCACGCGCCACTTCCAGGATGTTCAGCAGGCCGTCCATGTTCAGGTCCCAGGCCTTCAGCGGCGCCGCTTCGCCGGTGGCGGACAGCATGGCGGCCAGTTGGTACACCTGGGTGATTTCTTCGGCGGCCACCAGTTGTTCGAGGGCTGCCTTGTCCATCACGTTCAGCACCTGGTAGCGCGCTGCGTTGTACTTGTTGACCGGGCTGATGTCGGTGGCGATGACATTCTGTGCGCCGTGCTGTTTTGCCAGCGCTTCAACGAGTTCACTACCGATTTGGCCATTGGCGCCGATGACGAGGATACGTTCCATGATCTACCTATATTCCTGATTAGTTCTTGATGATGCCCAGCTCTTTGCCGGCTTGTTCGAATGCTGCGAGCACTGTGTCCAGCTGCTCGCGGGTGTGCGCAGCGGACAGCTGCACGCGAACGCGCGCCTGGCCCATCGGCACCACTGGATAGAAGAAGCCCGACAGCAGCACGCCCAGTTCATACATGCGGGCCGCGAATTTCTGCGCTACCGGCGCTTCGAACAGCATCACTGGCACGACAGGGTGGGTGCCGGGCTTGATAGTGAAGCCGATACGCTCGATCTCCTTACGGAAGTAAGCGGTGTTTTCGTGCAGGCGGTCGCGCAGTTCGGTCGAAGCGGACAGGCGTTTCAACACTTCCAGCGAGGCGCCGGCAATAGAAGGCGCCAGGGTGTTCGAGAACAGGTAAGGACGCGATTTCTGGCGCAGGGTGTCGATCACTTCCTTGCGGCCGGAGGTGAAACCGCCCATGGCGCCGCCCAGGGCCTTGCCCAGGGTGCCGGTGATGATGTCGATCTTGCCCAGCACGTTGTGGTGTTCGTGGGTGCCGCGGCCGGTCTTGCCCATGAAACCGGAAGCGTGGCATTCGTCGATCATGACCAGGGCGCCGTATTTCTCGGCCAGCTCAACCACCTTGTCCAGCTGGGCGATGGTGCCGTCCATCGAGAACACGCCGTCGGTCACGATGACTTTGTGGCGCTTGTCAGCGGCTGCCTGCAACTGCTTTTCCAGGTCGACCATATCGTTGTGGGCGTAGCGAAAACGTGCAGCCTTGCACAGGCGGATGCCATCGATGATGGAAGCATGGTTCAGCGCATCGGAAATGATGGCGTCGTTTTCGTCGAACAAAGGCTCAAATACGCCACCGTTGGCGTCGAAAGCTGCCGCATACAGGATGGTGTCTTCGGTGCCCAGGAATTCGGAGATGGCCTTTTCCAGTTGCTTGTGCACGGTCTGGGTGCCGCAAATGAAGCGCACCGACGACAGGCCGTAACCATATTTTTCAGTAGCGTCGATGGAGGCCTGCGCCACCCATTCCTGGCCCGACAGGCCCAGGTAGTTGTTGGCGCACATATTGATCAGGGTACGACCATCTTCCGATTGCACCTCGCTGCCCTGGCGGGAAGCAATCACACGTTCTGGCTTGTACAGGCCATCATCGCGCAGCTTTTCCAGGTTTTGTTGCAGGCCGGTGTAAAAAGCATTCGTCGCTTGGCTCATGGTCGTCCTCTGATGTAAAGTTTACTCTTATTTCATTATTCCGACTGGAATCCACTATATTGAACGTGGATTCAATATACCGGATCGTACTTTACTATATTGAACTCTGCAAGCGTGAAGCCGAACATTTCCACCAACGCCCCGCCGGAAGTCGGCGCCGCCCTTCAACGACTGCGCCTGGCGCGCGGCCTTACGCTGGAAGACCTGTCCCGGATTGCGGGCGTCTCCAAGTCCATGCTATCTCAGATTGAGCGGGAAAAAGCCAATCCGACCATCGCCATCACATGGCGGCTGGCCAACGCACTGGGCGTGCAAATTGGCGAGCTGCTGGCCGGCGTGGAAAAGGATGTTGAAGCGATAAAGTTGGTTGATGCGCACGAAACCCCTACCCTGCCCGGCGCCCATGCCGGCTACGTGCTGCGCATCCTGGGCCCGATGGAGTTGGCCGGTAAGTATGAGTGGTATGAGCTGACGCTGGCGCCGGGCGGCGAGTTGGTGTCGCAGCCGCACGACCCAGGCACGACCGAGCACCTGACCATCCTGCACGGATCGATGGAGCTGGAAGTTGGGAGCAACAAGAAGAAGATCAAGCTGGGCGGCACGGCGCGCTATTCCGCCGACCTGCATCACGCCATCCGCAACACCGGCAAGGCGGAAGCTAAGGCATTACTGGTGGTGATCCACCGCTAACGGCTAAGGCAAGCTCTCCGCTCCTGGGGGCGGCGCAACCCACTTATGCATGCGCTCTTCGTAGATGGAGATTCGCGGCGCAGGGAAACCTGGATCAGCAAATGCACCCACAGGAACGCCGATGAAGCCTTCGTGGCCATCCAGCTCATAAAAGACCGTAGAACCGCAGGCCGGACAAAAGTGGAACCTGGCCGTCCCCCCCGAATCCCCGACGCGAGCGTACACAGTCGATTCACCCGAAATCGCTACTTTCTCGCGCGGGAAACGTGCCTGCACACCAAAGACACTACCTGTGCGTCGCTGACATTCCAGGCAATGGCACATTGAAATACGAACGGGGTCGCCGATCACTTCCACCGTCAGCTTGCCGCAACTGCATGACGCAAGACGTTTGGATGGTCCGATGGCACCCTCAGGGTACTGGCAGACCATTTCGATATTGTGTCCGTCCGGGCCGATAACGAAGGCCGCAAAATAGTTCGCGTGATATTTCGGGCGTAAGCCCGGCGGCCCATTGTCCTTGCCACCCGCCTCCAATGCATTGCGATAGAAGGCTTCCACCTGCCGCCGGTTATCGGCGACAAAGGCGAGATGGAGATGAGCGGGCTTCTCGCTCGTCTCGAACAAAATCAGCGAAGTATTCCCTTGCGCGATTAATTCAATACCGTAGCTCGGCTCGCCCTCCGCCGCGACCGAAATCCCAATTGGCTCAAGCGCCTTTAGGAAGAAGGCCTTGCTCGCGGCGAAATCGCTGACACCAAATTTCACGTGATCAAACATCAATCCTCCTTGGCTTCATACATGCCGGGGAAATAACGCTCCATGAGCGACTGCGGAAAGCGCGGCGCCGTGAACCCATATTGCGCATAGAGCCCATGCGCATCGCCAGTGGCGAGCGTGAACCTGCGCAAGCCCTGCAATTGCGGGTGCGCGAAGACGGCTTCCATTAATGCTTTGCTATAGCCCTGTCCGCGATGTTCCGGCAAGACAAAGACATCCACCAGGTTGGCGAAAGTCGTGTAGTCGGTTATGACGCGCGCGAAAGCGATTTGCTCGTCGCTGAGAAAACCGCCAAAGCACAAGGAGTTGGCAATCGAACGCTGAACCACGTCAAACGAAATGCCTTTGGCCCAGCTGGATTGCTCCGAAAGGAATTGATGAACGAGCGGGATATCCAGTTCTGACTGATTGGTAGAGATGTGTAATTTGTTCATGGAACGATTCTCAACGTAATGCGTGGCACTGATTCACCCCCGTTTCTTGTGCACGGCGCATCGTAGCGTAAAGCGCCTTGCGCAAGCCGCCAGACTGGCAGAAGTCGCACGAGCCTCCCCTAACGATGTCGGTGATGCGCCAGCCGTTGTTGACGCGCTTCAAGTGGAACCGGTTAGTGTCTTTTCGTTGATCAGGCTCGTACGTAAAGCGAACATGGACTTCGGCCTGCGGCCCGCGCTCTTTTACTGACAGGATTTCACTTCCAGTCGGCCTCTCCCACGCATTTGGCAAAAACAGATTGCCTTCGATGAACGGAGGTTTATCCTCCGGCGCGTCACGCATGGAAAGTTCATTAGCCTTCTGAGCAGCATCAAGCAAACAAAGGAGCTCACCCGAGACCAATCCCTTGATCGGGGTCCTAGTGAGCTGCTTGTACGCACCGCTAGGCTGCTCCTTAGCTTCCCATTTCAAAAAATTCTCCACCACGCCTTTGGGAGAGTTAAGGTCCGCTGCATGGGACAAGACGGGAAACGCAAGCAAGCAAAGGAGCTTTTTCATGAAGGGTATTCAGAAATCGAAGGTGACGTTGGATGTAGGTTCAATTGCATGAACTCCGCCCGCACCGTACACCCTGAGTGCACCCTTCAAATCGCACAGAATCTCGCCGCGCTTATCGGCTAGCGATTCAGGAATTTCAATGCGCAAGAGTTTGTAATCCGTATCACCAGAGTCGATGAGGTTCGCCGCGCCACGCACATCAAGCTTCGTTACGATGAGAGTGCCCTTCCAGTACAACGTGTAATATTTATGCCTCCCATATTCTTCTCGATCGGAGGCAACCTCCCTGACGTAGACATCGCGCTCGCGGTCGATCGTCCAGTGCGATCGGTAATTTTCGACACACCAAATCCGATTGATTGCCGAAATACCGTATCGGTCGAAGTCCTCCTCAGAGTTAAACTCGTTAACGAAAGAAATGGTCGCTCTCCAGCTTTCGATCCCCTCGCATGTACTTCGGATCGACAGAAAGTCCCGGCCGCTCGTCATCCCAGATCATGCTTACGACCTTCCAATTGCGTCCGTCGAAGAAGAACTGGATGCTGTTGATCCCGCGCTTGAGGAAGATGGTTTTGTCCGAGTCGCCCCACGCCTCGTAGGTGCTGAAAGCGTGGGCAATGTTCCCGAACACCTCAATAATGTTGTGTACTTCGATTTCGTAAAACGCGCGGCCGGCGATCAGCTTTTCAAAGTTTTCAGGATAGTCGGCAGCGGCCAGGAAGGTCGCCTGAGGCGTGCCTTCGGCATCGACGGACGTCCGCATCATGATCGCATTTGGAATGTAAAGCTCGCGCTCCCGTTTCCAATCGGGTTTATGGCCTGCTGGGCCGGAGATAATCGAATAGAGCTCTGTAATTAGCTGCCGGATTTCGTCTTTTGCGTTCATGTATAACTCAACTATTTCTTAACGATTTTGTTAGCGGCACGAACATGCTGGCTGTCGGTACCGGTCTACTGTTCCGCGAAACTGATGCCCTGCATTATTGATTTTTTGCAAATACTAGCACGGCGGAAAAACTGTAGAAAGTTTTTCTCGAAAGAAATTATTAGTACTAAGAAGATAGTAACGTCCCCAAGCTTAGGCCCGGGGGCACGACGATCAGATTGGTGCGCCAGGGGGAATGGCGCTCAAGGGGCGCAACTTGACGCTACGGGGATCGGCGAGGTATCGCAGGATATGGTCTGCAGCCTGCGCGCGGCTGGATGCGGTCGTGCCTTTGCCAGGGTTGGCCTTAAGCCATGCGGCGAAGCTGCGGAGTCGCTGACGCAAGTCGGCATCGACGTTGGTGTGCAGCTTGCCGCCGTCCAGCGCCTGCAACAACGCGTCGAGGACTATCCAGTTGGCTGCGAGTTGAACTGCTTCGCCACCAGCCAGGTTGGCTGGAACGGCGCCGCGCTTCCAACTGCGGGACAGTGCCGCTTCGATCACTTCATCAGTGCCGGGCATCTTGCCATCGCGCGCATGTTGCCAGTACAGGCGATTCAGGCGGCCAGCATCGAACAGGAACGTGGCCGTTTGCGCCGCTCCGGTTTCTGCGGCCGATAGCGCGTCGAACACAGCGTTCATGCGCGTGCCGATGTATTCCTTGTTCCGCTCAAAGCTTGTCGATGGAGGCGTCAGCTGGTCCAATAGGCCAGCCGGCAAAGCCAGGTATTCGGCTCGCAGAGTGTCGGCCAGCCTGGCGAGCGCCGCACGCTGCGTGGCGGCAGGCGCGGTCTTGACGCCTGCGCTGGCGCGGCCGGCGCGGATATCGCCGCTCGTTGTAGACGCGTATTCGCCGCCTGCCAGCAAGCGGGCGACAGCTTCGCCTTGATAGCGCTGCAGGAGATAGACAGGCACCAGACGGGCTTCAAGCTCGCCGGCCTGGCGTTCATCCGGGAGCACGTCATAGGAAAAATTATCCAGCGCATGGCGGCGGATGGCGCCCAGCTGGTCCCAGGTTTTCAGTGTGTCGGGACCGAAGTCCCACAGCAGGCCATTCGGATGCGAAGCACCTGGCGCGCGCGAATCGTCGTCGGAAACATACTGCAGGCCCGCGGCGCGGGCGTCGCTCCGCAGTTTGGCCAGCGCGCTTGCTTCGGCTTCGCCGCTGCCGTAGTCACCATAAATGTACTTGACCAGATAGTCATCCCACGGGCCGACGCCAACGCCGTAGGCATCTTGCAGGTCGATTGCGCCATCAGCCCCGAGCTTCAGCACGGGATGCGGGTAATCCATCACGGAGCCATTACCCTGGCGGCTCGCTGCAAAATTGTGTGAAAAGCCCAGGGTGTGGCCCACTTCGTGCGCGGCCAGTTGGCGCAGGCGCGCAAGCGCCATTTGCTCGGCGAGCTTGCGGCGTTCAGCGGGAACGGACTTGCCATATGGCGCCAGCAAAGCTTCCGCGATCAGGATATCCTGCCGCACACGCTGTGAACCAAGCGTTACCGAGCCGCGAATAATCTGGCCGGTGCGCGGGTCGGTGACGGCATTGCCGTATGACCAGCCCCGGGTGGCGCGGTGCACCCAGGTGATCAAGTTGTAGCGCACGTCGGCAGGATCAGCGCCTTCCGGCATCAGTTCGACACGGAAGCCGTCCTTGAAGCCAGCCTTTTCGAAAGCGGTAGACCACCAGCGTGCGCCTTCAAGCAGCGCCGAGCGCACCGGCTCTGGAGCACCGCGATCGAGGTAATAGACGATAGGCTTCCCGCCCTTTTCCAGCCGGTGGCGGATTTGCCACCGCACATCGAGGCTGCTCGCGAGCGGCGTCGCGAAATCGTAATAGCCAGTGTCAATACCGCCGGAGAACGGGTGGTAACGGCGCGGCTTATAGCTATTGTCAGGCAGCCGAACCAGTGAAATATGCTGGCGCATAGTCAGGCTGGCAGGATCGGTGGCAACCTGGCGCACGAATTCGCCGGTGCCGGGACCGGCGAAAGTCAGCATTGATTCCAGCTCGATATTGTCGGGGAATGCCTTTGCTTGCCCCGGCAGTACTGCACTACGCTTTTCGTCAACGTGATAAGTGCCCTGCTTCGTTTCATCCAGGCGCTGGATGACGCCGTGCTGGTCGGCCAGCAGGAAGCTGGAGAAATCAACCAGGTGCCGCTGGCCTTCGCTGACCAGGATGTCGCCCGACCACAGGACCGCGCCGGCAAAGGACTCTACCACTGCATTGCGCTCGTCTGCATCAGCCGAACGGGCCACAAAACGCGTGTTCTCCTGCACCAGGAAAAGCCGCTCGCCGAACTTCTGGAACCGAACGAGCTTGGCGCCGCCAGCCTGCGCGCGGTCCAGGCCAACATCGTTCGAACCTAGCGCGTAAGGCAGGGAGGAGACCAGCAGGAAGGGCTGGTCCAGCTCACGCACCGAGAGCAGCACTCTGCCCTTGCCCGCATCCCGCCAAAGCTCGATAAAGCCTGGCTGCGCTGCGAGCGACTGGGTCTGCTCGGCGAAGGTTTTAGGCGCTTCCGCTGCCGTGGCAGGCGCAAGCAAGGCTGTCCACAGCAGAAGAAGCACACGCATGGCTTACTGGCCGCCGGTAGTGGATGCAGGAGCAGCTGGGCTCATGTCCAGCGCACGGCTCAGGAAGCCCCAACGATCAGCCACTTCCTCGATCTGCTTCGCGGTCGGCTTGCCGGCGCCATGGCCTGCTTTCGAGTCGATGCGAATCAGGATCGGGGCCGGGCCGCTTTGCGCAGCCTGGGCGGCAGCGGCGAACTTGAAGCTGTGAGCCGGCACAACGCGGTCGTCGTGGTCGGCCGTCATCACCATGGTGGCCGGGTAGCAGCTGCCCTGCTTCAGGTTATGCAGCGGCGAGTACTTGACCAGAGCCTTGAATTCATCCGCATTGTCGGACGAACCGTAGTCCGAAGCCCATGCCCAGCCAATGGTGAATTTCTGGAAGCGCAGCATATCCATCACGCCCACGGCAGGCAGTGCAGCGCCGAACAGGTCGGGACGCTGAGTCATCGCAGCGCCGACCAGCAGGCCGCCGTTGGAACCGCCGCCGATTGCCAGCTTGGATGGCGAAGTGACTTTGTTGGAAACCAGCCATTCAGCCGCGCCGATGAAGTCGTCGAAGACGTTCTGCTTTTGTAGCTTGGTGCCGGCCTTGTGCCATGCTTCGCCGTATTCGCCGCCGCCGCGCAGGTTGGCCATGACGTACACGCCGCCCATTTCAACCCATGCCAGGTTGGAGACGGAGAAGCTTGGGGTCAGCGAGATATTGAAGCCGCCGTAGCCGTACAGGTAGGTGGGGTTCGTGCCGTCCAGCTTCATGCCCTTTTTCGACACGATGAACATCGGGACCTTGGTGCCGTCCTTGCTGGTGTAGAAGACCTGGCGGGTGTCGAAGGCGCTTGGGTCGAAGTCGACTTTAGGCTGGCGGTAGATGCTCGACTTGCCGCTCTTCAGGTCCAGGCGGTAGATCGTGGTCGGGGTCGTGAAGCTGGTGTAGGCGTAGAAGGTTTCAGTGTCTTTAGCCTTACCGCCGAAACCGGAGGCAGTGCCCAGGCCTGGCAGTTCGATTTCACGAACTGGCTTGCCTTTCAGGTCAAACACCTTGATGGCGCTGTGCGCATCGGCCAGGTAGTTCAACACCAGCTGCTTGTTGACGATGCTGGCGCCGGAGAGCGTCTGCGGCGCTTCCGGCACGATCTCTTTCCAGTGTTCCATGCCAGGCTTGCGGATGTCGATCGCGATAATGCGCGAACGCGGCGCATTCTTATCGGTCATGAAGTAGAAGACTGGACCTTCGTTGTCGATGAAGTTGTAGGAAGCGTCGAACGCTTCCAGCAGGCCGACAACCTGGGCGTTCTTTGCTTTCAGATCCTTGATGAAAACGCGGTTTTTGTGTTCGGTGCCTTGCGAGCCGTTGATCAGCAGGTAATGACCGTCGTCGGTAACTTCCGCGCCAAAGCCCCACTCCTTCTGGTCTGCCCGATGGTAGACCAGCGCGTCAGCCGACTGCTCGGTGCCCAGTTTGTGGAAATAGACTTTCTGGAAGTAGTTCACGCCAGCCAGTTTGGACTCTTCGGTAGGTTCGTCGTAGCGGCTGTAGTAGAAGCCGGAACCGTCGGCGGCCCACGCGGTGTTGGAGAACTTGACCCACTTGATATGGTCGGCCATATCCTTGCCGGATTCGATTTCGCGTACCTTGATTTCGTTCCAGTCGGAGCCGGAAGCAGCGGTGCTATAAGCCGCGAACTTGCCGTTCGGGCTCACGGCCATGCCGGCCAGCGCCACGGTGCCGTCGGCGGCCAGGGTGTTCGGATCCAGCAGGACGCGCGGGGTTTCGGTCAGCGACTTGGCGGTGTAAAGGACCGACTGGTTCTGCAGGCCGTCGTTGCGGCTGTAGAAGTAGCGGCCGCCCTTTTTCTCCGGCACGCCATAGCGCTCGTAGTTCCACAGCTTGGTGACGCGCGCCTTGATCGCTTCGCGTTGTGGAATCTGGCCCAGCCAGGATTGCGTTACCTTGTTCTGTTCAATCACCCAGGCCTTGGTCTCTTCGCTATTGGCGTCTTCCAGCCAGCGGTATGGGTCGGCGACCATGGTGCCGTGGTAGTTGTCCTGCTGTTCGACTTTCTTCGTCACCGGATAAGTCACGGTGGATGCGCCGGCCGGGCATGTCTGGGCCAGGGCTTGTGCGGAGAATGCTGCGATCAGGGAAAGTGCAAGGGTTGCGCGCTTGAATGGCATTTGTCGTCCATGTTGAAGTTATGAATGCGGCAAGGATCATAACTCGGACTTTAGCAAATAAGTAACTCTCCGAAGAGCTTTGCGCCGGTGATTATTCGGTTAATGCCGGCGCGCGCCAAGTCTCGACCCAGCTTGCCAATTGGTCTGCCGGCATTGGGCGGCTCATGAAATAGCCCTGCCCCTGGTCGCAGCCCATCTCCGCCAGGATATGCCACGCGGCCTCGCTTTCGATCCCCTCCGCCACCACGCGCAGGCCCATATTGTGGCCAAGGTCGATGGTGGAGCGCACGATCTTGGCGTCGCCTACGTCGTTGGCCATGTTCAGCACGAAGGATTTATCGATCTTCAGTTCATCCACCGGAAGGCGTTTCAGGTAGGCCAGCGAAGAATAGCCTGTGCCGAAATCGTCAATCGAAAGGTCGCAGCCCATGCCGTGCAAGCGTTCCAGCGTTTGCTGCGCGCGGACCGGATCGTCCATGATCGCGCTTTCCGTGATTTCCAGGCAAAAGGCGCCCGGCGAAACGTGGTGGCGCATGAATATTTCGCCGAACTTGAACGGCAATTCCTGGTCAAGCAGGTCGCGGGTGGACAGGTTGACCGATACCTTCAGGTGGATGCCGCGCTGCGCCAGAGAATGGCACAGTTCCGCCGAGCGTTCGAGCACCCAGTGGGTCACCACACGGATAAAGCCGGTCTGCTCGGCGAACGGGATAAACTGGTCGGGGAACACATTGCCGCGGACGGGGTGCTGCCAGCGCACCAGGGCTTCTACGCCGACCACGTGCCCGGTGGCCAGCGTGATCTTCGGCTGTACGAACAGGCGTAGCTCATTGTTTTCCACGGCCTGGCGTAATTCGGTGAGCAGGGACAGGCTTTGCTGACTGCTCTTGTCGATCGCGTCTTCATAGACTACGGCGCCTTCGTTGCGCTGCTTGGCCGCGTACATGGCGACTTCGGATTTGCTTAGCAGCTCCTCGGCATCCATGCCGTTGTCAGGGAACCCTGCGATGCCGATGCCGGCGCCAATATCGACTGTCTGTTCTTCCAGCGACAGCGGCGACTCCAGCGCATGCAGAACTTCAGACGCTACGACCACGGCCTGGTCCAGATCGGAACCGGGCAAAAGCACCGCGAATTCATCTCCGCCCAGACGCGCCACCTGGGCCGGATGGCGACGGTTCGCAAGCTTTTGCAACAGCCGGCCTGCAACCTGCTTCAGCAAGGCGTCGCCGAAACTGTGTCCCATCACGTCGTTCACATGCTTGAAGCGGTCAAGGTCCATCATCAGCACATAGACGGAGCCGGCGCGCTTGCGGGCGTCCGCAATGGCGTCATTCAACAGCAGCAGGAACTGTGCGCGATTCGGCAGGTTCGTCAATGGGTCCCAATACGCCAGGCGCCGGATTTCCTGTTCGCGCTTGGCGATACCATCGCGCATGCTGCCAAAGGCGTGCGCCAGCTCTCCGATTTCGTCGGACCTGGCGCTTTCGATATTCACTTTGTAATCGCCCTGCTCCAGCTTTTTCGCCGTATCGGCAAGCTGGCGCAAGGGCTGGGCGATGCGCTTCGCCGTCAACACGCTGGCCACGACGCAGACGACGATACCTGCCGCAGTCAGGCCAAGCAGCCAACGTTCAAGGCGAGCGTATTCTGCAGTTGCTTCGTCGATGGACCGGCCGAGCATGACAACAGCGACATGGCCGTCGTCTTCACCAATCGGTGTCATGCGCACGCTGAGCTTATCGTTGACCACGTCAACGTCGAATGCGTCGGACGGCATGCGCCCCATGCCCTGCAGCTGGGACATGACGTTTGCCACGGCGGCCGGCGAAAGACTGGAAGCCACCGGCAGCCAATGGCCTTTCGGGTCACGCGTCAGCAACAGCGTTTGCAGCGACGTGGTCTCCTGCATATCGCGCGCCAGGCGCTCATCGAGCGGGAACGCCATCACCACAAAACCTATCGTCACCGGCGCTTTCACCGGCACCACAACGATCTGGTAAGGCACGCTTTCAACGATGGCGATGCCGTTCGCGCCGTCGGCCTGCTCGGCCTTTTCCAGCATATTCATCACCATGTGCTCCAGGCCGGCGGCTTGCGCATCGCTGGTGGAGGCAACCACCTTGCGTTCCGGGCTGACGAGCATCGTCATGGACGCCTTGATCCGGCGGCCGTGGTTGGCCAGCGCCGATTCGATGGTGGCGCGGTCATCCTGGTCGGTGTTGCCGATGGCTGCGAGGAAGCCGGCATCACGCGACAGCAACCTTGCGCCATTGCGCAGGTTTTGCGCGTTCTGCTCGATCAGCCGTGCAAATACCTTGCTGCCGTTGACCAGCTCTGACGCAATCGCCGTACGCGCATTGCTGTCGATGCCGCGCTGGATCACCATCAGTCCCACCAGCTGAACGACGATCAGCAGCACCAGGAACAGGGTAACGATACGGCTTTCGAGGCTTCGGAATCGCATGGCGTCAGTAAGACGTTGAATCTGGATCGGTGACCGGCGGTTTCAGCGGCATCTTGAAATTGGCGCTGCCTGTTTCGTCGGACAGGCGAATCGCCTGCTCCTGGGGATTGCCGCCGACAATGTCGGGATGCCACGCTCGCAGAACATATTTGCCGGCCGGCGCATCGACAAGCACAGCGCCGTTGGCATCGGTCTTGCCATAATACGGCGTATCGACAATGCGCACGTAGGCAAGCATCTTGTCGTGGATATTGCAGCCCAGGACCACAGTGCCGGGTTTGTCGAAGGTCTGCGGTTCCGCCGTGGTGCCGGAATATAGCTTCTGGTCAAACTTGTGCGGCGGCGAGAACGAATAGATATGGTGGCGCACCTTATCGTTGTTCGGGAAGTAGATCTTGCTGCCGGTCTGGATCACCGTGACCATCGGAATGAATTTCAGGCCCTTCTGGCTGATCTCCCCGGACTTTTGCGGCTTCGGCAGCTGCTGCCCGCCATCGGCTTCCAGGTAGACCACAGCGTCGGTAACCGGTTTTCCATTTGCGTCCGTAATGTGTACGTTAATCCCGCCGGCGGCACTGGCTGCACCCGTGAGGATAAAGGCCGCGAAAGCGGCGGAACGGCTAATGAGCTTGCTCTGCATCGTTCTCAGTCATGGACGTGGAAGCTTATTGTAGCGCTAAAAAGTGTTTCCGGCATTCATCATGCTGTCACATTTGCGGCACACAATGCGGCCGTTGACATCCAGCCCGAGCGCTAACGTGAGCTTACCTGCCGCCGCACTTCCGAACAATGTGACCTACCTGCGCCCGCACCCTGACGAACTGCTAGGCCAGCACCTGCTGGACATTATCCAGCGTCGCGACCTGCATGCGCTGTTCCAGCCCATCGTAGACATGCAAAGCGGCGTGATCATCGCTTACGAAGGCTTGATACGCGGGCCCTCCGACAGTCCGCTGCATTCTCCACTCAACCTGTTCCGCGTGGCGCGCGCAAACAACCTCTCACGCGAAGTTGAATACCTGTGCCGCCGCATCGTGCTTGAACGCTTTGCGGAGCTGCAGCTGCCCGGCAAGCTATTCCTGAACGTGAGCCCGGAATCGCTGGTGCGCCAACCAGATGGCACGCAAGGCGAGACGCTGGGGTATATCCACGAATTCGGCCTCAATCCCGCTAATGTCATCATCGAGCTGACTGAAAACCAGCCGACTTACGATTATGAGCTAATGCGCCAGGCGGTTCTGCACTACCGGGACATGGGATTCCAGATCGCGATCGATGATTTGGGTGAAGGCTTCTCCAGCCTGCGTCTCTGGTCCGAGCTGCGTCCGGAATTCGTCAAGATCGACATGCACTTCATCCAGGGTATCGAGCACGATCCGGTAAAGCTGCAATTCGTGCGCTCCATCCAGGAGATCGCCGACAAGTCGAACACCCTCGTCATCGCTGAAGGCATTGAAAAGGCGGCCGAGCTGCTGCTTCTGCGCGACCTCGGAGTGGCATACGGCCAGGGCTACCATCTCGGACGCCCGCACGTTCAACCGGCAAAGGCCCTGCCGGCGGAAGTGGTCAAGGTACTGGGCCGCAATGGCGTAGCGGTGTATCCGCAACGCGCTGCCGAGAGAAACGCCGTGAGTATCCGCAAGCTGCTGCACGACGTGGCCGCCGTGCCGCCGTCGATGTACAATAACGACGTCTATGAAATCTTCATGGCCGATCCCAAGCTGATGATCATCCCGGTGGTCGATGCCGGCCGCCCGCTTGGCCTGGTGTCGCGCTTCGACATGATCGACCATTTCGCGCGCCCTTACCAGCGTGAGTTATATGGCAAGAAACCATGCACTATTTTCATGGATGCCAAACCGATCATTGCCGATGTTGACACCAGCCTGCAGGAGCTCTCCTGCCGCATGGCGGAATCGGACGCGCACCACCTGTTCAATGGCTTCATCATCACGGAAGAAGGCCGTTATATCGGCATGGGCACCGGCCATGACCTGATGCGCGAAATCACGCAGATGCAGATCAACGCGGCGCGTTACGCCAATCCGCTGACCCAGTTGCCTGGCAATGTGCCGATCAACGAGCATATCGACCGCCTGCTGGAGAGCGATACCCGTTTCTGGGTTTGCTACGTCGACCTCGATCATTTCAAGCCCTTCAACGATGTCTATGGCTACCGGCGCGGCGACGATGTGATCCAGTTGACGGGGCATATCCTCGCCAAGCACGGCGACCGCAATCGCGATTTTGTCGGCCACATCGGCGGCGACGACTTTGTAATCCTGTTCCAGAGCGAGGACTGGGACACGCGTTGCCAGGCCGTGCTCGACGATTTTGCAAGCGCAATCACCGATTTCTACAGCAACGAAGACCGCGAACGCGGCGGCTATATCAGCGAAGACAGGCAGGGCAAAAAAGTCTTCTACTCATTGATGAGCTTGTCCGTTGGCGTGATCCGCGTCGAGCCGCGCCAGTACTACTCGCATCACCAGATTGCGGCCAGCGCAGCGGAAGCTAAAAAGCAGGCGAAAAAGATACATGGCAACAGTCTTTTCCTTGACCGCAGGTTACAAATGCCGGGAGCGTAGTCTATATTGAATGCATGAGCCCCTTCATCTACAGCATGTGCCAGAAACCCTTAGTCGGCTTGGCGATGGCGACGGTGGCACTGTGCGAATTCCCGCCGCTGATGAAGGATGCGCCGCTCAAACTCTCCGAAGCCGGCACCGTAGTTACTGCCGATGTGGAAGTCCCCGTAGACCTTAGCTATTCCCTGATGCTCGAAATGAGCAACCCGGCTGGCGACTCCCTGAGCAAGCAGGAAATTGCGATCATTGGCGATCGCCGCATGGAAGATTGCATGGAAGGCACTGACCTCGCCAAGCTGCCAAAGCAGGATCGCGCAAGCTATGGCAGGCCAATGGCATTCAAGGTCGAAGTGCGCCGCAAACCCGATAACACGGTGATCCATTCGCGGCTGGTCAATACGATGTGTGTGGCCAGCAAATGGGCCAACCAGCGCTCGCGCAGCCTTGCCCTGATTCCGCTGATGCGCGGCAGCTACAGCATCCGTGTCGAAAACGTCGATGCGCAAGCCGGGCTTGAACACCTTGCCAGCAATGTGGTGCTCACACCGGGTACCGATCGTCCGCTCACCGCACAGCGCTAACCCGTTCAACGCGGGCTGTTGCGCGCCTCAGGATCAAAATCAGCCGCATTGAGGAATTGCTCGTCCGGCAAAGCCATGTCGGCATGGCCGACGCGCAAGCCTTCCAGGTTATGCCTTGCCAGCGCATGGCCCTGTGCGGCAGCCCGCCGATACCAGCGCAGCGCCTCCACCGCATCACGCGACACGCCCTGCCCCGTTGCATACAGCACGCCCAGGTTGTTCTGGGCTGCCGCATCGCCCTTCTCCGCCGCGCTGCGATACCAGTGCACGGCTTGGGCCAGGTCGCGCTGAACGCCGTCGCCATTGGCGTATAAAACCGCCACGCTGAATTGCGCCTGGATCGAGCCGCCTTCCGCAGCGAGGATGTACCACATCATGGCTTGCGCGGCGTCGCGCGGCACGCCGGTGCCGTGGGCGAACATACTGCCCAACAGGCACTGTGCGTGGATCTCGCCGCGCACGGCAGCCTTGCGCAGCCAGGCTTGCGCCAGCTTGCAATTCGCGGCAACGCCACGCCCGTTCAGGTAGGCCTCGCCCAGGAGCGCCTGTGCGCTGGACACGCCCTGCTCCGCCGCGCGGCTGAACCAGCGCGCGGCCAATTCTTCATTGACGGCGACACCGCGTCCGCGGCGATACATCTGTCCAAGGTTTTGCTGTGCGGCGGGATCGCCCTGGCGTGCCGCGCGGCGGAACCAGTACAGGGCTTCCACGTCACTGCCGGCGATGCCAAGGCCCTTGTAGTACATCGCGCCCAGTTGATTTTGGGCGAAAGCCAGGCCTTGCAGGGCCGACATGCGCATCCAGCCGAATGCCTGGCGCGGATCCGCTTCGACTCCCAGGCCGTTTTTGTAAAGAAGCGCCAAGTTGAACTGGGCGTAGGGATCGCCCCGCTCGGCGGGGCCCAGAAACCACCGGAAGATGCGCTCCCGGTCAGCAAGACGTTTGCCCATCGCCGCCTCCCATACCCTAGATTGTTATCTAAAGTATAAGAAGCGTCTCCGGGCTACGTTTGATTTAGCGCAAACTCAGAACTTGGCGCGAACACCAAACACAAAGCTGCGGCCCGGCAGCGGCGATACATCCTTCAGCAGCGAAGTCGAAACGCGGATGTCTTCGTTCAGCAGGTTTTTCGCCAGCACGAACCAGGTCAGGTCCATATCGGCGAGCTTCTGCGTATACGACAGGTTCGCGCTGACCTGGTTGTACGAGCCGGTTGGCGCAGTTTCGAACGAAGCCAGGCGGTCCTGCGCTTGCGCGTGGATCCAGGTGGCGCCCGCGCGCCAGTTCGGGGTGCGGTAACCGATGGTGGCGCCGACGCGCGAAGCCGGCTGCAGCGGCAAGCTCCCTGCGTTCTTCAAGTCGCCATGCGAGGTGTCGGCGAACAAGCGGCCGTTCAGGCCCATGGCCAAGGGGTTGTACTCGATCTCCGCCTCGGCGCCGCGAATGGTGGCGTCGCCCTGGCTGAACACGCGCTGGCGGAAGCTGCCGCCATCAACGCCGTCTTCATCGACCAGGCGGCCGGTGATATGGCCGTAAATGAAGTCCGAGATGCTGTTACGGAACAGGTTCGCTTTCCAACGGATCAGGCCTGCGGTCTTTTGCAGCGAGAGTTCTACGTTACGCGAAGTCTCCTTTTGCAGGTTCGGGTCGCCCAGGTCATAGGTGATGGTCGCATCGTGCGGGCCGCCGGAGTACAGCTCTTCAGTCGATGGCGCACGCTGTGCACGCGACAGGGTCAGGCCGGTCGCATAGCCGGGCATGAACGACCACAGGGCGCCCAGCGCGCCGCTTTGCAGCGAGAACGAACGGTCCAGGCCGGAAATCGGTTCGCGCTTCACATGCTCCAGGCGCAGGCCGGCGTTCACACGCACAGGGCCCCATTCCTTTTCTTCGACCAGGAAACCGGCCGAGGAATTCGAACGCGTTACCGGCACGGTATCCGGGCCGCCCTGCGCGCTCAGGGCCGAGAAGTGCGTCAGCTCGGTCTGCACGCCAAAGGTCCCGTGCCAGCCGGAGATTGCTTTGTGCACTGCTTCGGCACGGGTTTCAACTGCGCGGTTCTTGAACTTCACTTCCGGCGCGCCGTCTTCGCCCAGTTCGGCGTGGCGGTAGTCTGTGTAACCGGCCTTGAACTTGGCCGACTCGATGCCCGGCAGAGGATTCTTGAACAGGCTGTCGAAGTCGTAGCGGATCTGGTGCTGGTCGATCGCCGAACCTTCTTCGGTCGGAATGCCGTATTTGTTGTCCAGGCTCGATACGGATGCGCCGACATAGCCCCAGCCGTCGATATAGGAACCGCCGAAGCCAGCGCCCTTTTCATGCGTGCCCGAATGCGGCAGGCGGCCGGAAGCGGAATCCGGGTCGCCTTCCACACGATTGCCCGGAATCTTGTAGTCGCCGGAACGGCGGGTGTTGGCATCCACGTGCAGTGCCAGCTTGCCGATCGCGCCGTCGATGGTGCCGGAGGTGGCCGTGCCATCATCCACGGTGCTGTAACGGGTTTCGGCCTGGCCGGTCAGCTTGGGTTCCAGCACGGGCGGAATGCGCTCGTTGACCACGTTCACCAGCCCGCCGATAGCACCTGAACCGTACATCAGCGAAGCCGGGCCGCGCAGGATTTCGATTTGATGCGCCACTGCGCCTTCTGCCGACACGGCGTGGTCATTGGACAGGCCGGAAACGTCGGAAACTGCCATGCCGTTTTCCAGCATCTTGACACGTGCGCCTTCCAGGCCGCGGATGATTGGGCGGGAAGAACCCGCGCCAAAAGCGGAAGTAGAAACACCCAGCTCCGACGACAACGTATCGCCGAGCGAATTGGACATCTTATCGCGCAGTTCATCGCCGGACAGCACTTTGGCCGGCACCAGGATTTGCTCCGTTTCGCCCTGGTGGAAAGGGTTTGCGGTCACAACGACCTTGGTGACTTCGCCATCATCGGCGTAGGAAATGGCGGATACGGCCGACAGGACAGCGCCTGCCAGCAGGGAGTACTTGAAATTCATAGTCAAACCTTCTGGATACGACAAACGTTAGCCGGCCATGGCGGATAGCCACGGCGGCAAATAAATCATGAAAACGTTGTGTCAGGCCAGGGGAGGTGCGCGGGAATCGTAGGCGCGTGCGGTACGCGCGCCGGTCAGCTGCAGCAAGGCGACGCCGGATTGCGGCGCGCTGTAGTCGACCGATGAGAAGCTGAAGCTTGGCGTGTGAATCGCCGAGGCCAGCGACGCGAAGGCTGCGCACTCGCTGCAATTGTGGTCAAGCGCCAGGCCGGCGCTAATACCATTGCCGTCAACATCGCTCGCTTGCTGCTGCTCGCTGCCGTGGCGGAAGTCAGACCAGTGCGAAACCGCGTGCGCCATCCCCATCTGCTGGGACAGTACCAGCAGCACGGCAAGCAAGACGTGCAGGAAATGGCGGTTTACGTTCTTCACGGCGGCTATTGTAAGCAGATTATGCAAACTTGCGCAATGCATCACGCGCCAGGCCGGCGCCGATACTGCCAAACAGGTCGCCCTCCACACGGCGCGCGCCCGGCACCAGGGCGGCGATCCGTTCGCGCAGCAGGCGCACGCCGCTGGAACCGCCGGTGAAGAAGATGGTGTCAACCTGGCTTGCCTGCACACCGGCATCAGCCAGCAGCTGGGTCACGGTGGCGCCGACGTTGGACACCAGCTGCTCGACCGCGACGTCGAAGCCGGCGCGCGTCACGTCCAGCAGCACCGGCGGTACGAAGCGATCGAGGTTCATCTGCACCTGGTCAGCGTCGGACAGGCCTATTTTGGCTTCTTCCACCTTGAGCGCCAGCCAGTGGCCCGCACGCTCCTCAATCAGGTGCTGGAGGCGTTCCAGCTTCGCCGGCTCGCGCGCGTCGCGGATCATTTCCGACAACTGGGCCTGCATCTTGCGCGTGTATGCCTGGTTGATGGTGTGCCAGGTCGCCAGGTTGAAGTAGTAGCTGGACGGCACCTCGGCGCCGCTCTGGAACTGGCTGCCGTAGCCAAGCATCGGCATCACGCTCGACAAGCTAAGGTATTTATCGAAGTCGGTACCGCCGATGTGCACACCGCCCGTGGCCAGGATATCGTCGACACGCTCCGCACGCGCCACGCGGTCCGGGCCCAGGCGCACCAGGGTAAAGTCAGACGTACCGCCGCCGATGTCGGCGATCAGGACCAGCTCTTCGCGGTCGATCTGCGATTCGTATTCAAACGCCGCGGCAATCGGCTCGTACTGAAAAGCCACGTTGCGGAAACCGACACTGCGCGCGATGTCGGCCAGGGTGTCTTCCGCCACCTGGTCGGCTGCCCTGTCGTCATCGATGAAATGCACCGGGCGGCCCATCACGACGCTTTCGAAGTGACGGCCGGCGGCGCTCTCCGCGCGGCGCTTCACTTCCCCGATGAACTGAGACAACAGCAAGCGGAATGGCAGCGCGCGGCCGCCGACTTCCGTCTGACCGTCGATCAGGCTGGTGCCCAGCAGGCTTTTCAGGGAGCGCATCAGGCGGCCTTCGCAGCCGGCCAGGTATTCGGCCAATGCGGCGCGGCCATAGCTGGTTTCCTCGTCGTCCGCATTGAAGAAGACCACGGACGGCAAGGTCATTTTGCCATCCTCAAGTTCCAGCATGATGGGATGGCCGGGACGCACCCATCCTACGGTGGAGTTGGAGGTGCCAAAGTCGATGCCGCAAGCCAATGTCATCTTTATTCATCCGAAAACCGAAAGGGGCGGAATTTTACCAGAGCTGGCGCGGCTTGGACACCACACATAACACGTGTAAACGTAGGGAAACTATTGCCATGTGGTAAGATTGGAGGTCTATTTTCAAAAACGCAAGCCGCATTCATGCGCCAAACCACGCCACAAGCAGCGATCAGCATTGCCGAGCAAAAGGCCATCATCCTCCAGGAGGGACGCCGCGTCACCTCCTATGATGTCGCGCTCGTGGCGGGCGTGTCGCAGTCTGCGGTGTCGCGCTGCTTCAAACCAGGCGCCAGCGTCTCCAAAAAGACGTATGAGCGCGTGATGAAGGCGGCTGAAGGGCTTGACTACATCCCGAATGCTGCGGCGCGCAGCCTGATTACGCGCCGTACCAATATCGTTGCGATTGTGGTGTCCCATTCCAGCATGCTGTACAACCCGGCCGCGCTGTCGGAGCTTAGCCAGCAGTTGAACCGCCGCGGCAAGCGCGCCCTGCTCTTCACCATGCAGCATGAGGGCGAGATCGAGCAGATCCTGACCGATGTCTGGCAGTTCCAGGTGGATGGCGTGATCGCCGCTTCCAAACTGACGCCGGCGCACGTCGAGGAGTTCAGGCGGCGCCAGGTGCCGCTGGTGGTGTTCAACCGCCACCTGCGCGACCTGGATGTGAATACGGTGCTGTGCGACCAGTTTGAGGCCAGCCGTGCGCTGGTGAGCCGCCTGGCGGCCGCGGGGCATCGCCAGTTCGCGCTGATCGGCGGGCCTGAATTGAACTCGGTGGCGCGCGAACGTTTGCGCGGTGCGCTGGACCGGATCACTGAACTAGGCTTGCCGGAAGCGCCGGTGTTCTACGGCTGCTTTGATTACGCCAGCGGCGTGGCCGGCCTCCATGAATTGATCGCTCGCATTGGTGCCGTGCCGGATGCTGTCATTTGCGGGAATGATGCGATGGCGATGGGGTGCGTGGATGCCGCGCGCCAGCATTTGCATATCGATGTGCCGTCGCAAATGTCGGTCGTGGGGTGCGATGCCGTGGAAGGGTCGCAGTGGCTTAGCTATGAGCTGACTACCCTGCGCCAGCCGCTGCACAAGATGGCGATTGCGACTGCGGATTTGATGTGCGGCTTGATTGAGGCTGAAGGCTTGGTTGAGGCGGAGAAGCGGGTGTTTGCGGCGCAGTTTGTGGAGGGGGAGACTGCCCGCTTGCAGGCGCCACGGGCTGTGTTGGTTGCCTGAAAACCGGTAACCCGATGTCTGACCCGCAGGGTCAGACACCTGCAGCTCGACGGCCGCTGATCTGATGATGTCTGACCCTGCGGGTCAGACACTGGTTTACCGGTTTTGACGGTTTAACCGGCCGCGATACGGTTCGCAATGTGACGCAGCGACTCCTCCACCTGATCCACCAGAATCAGGCAAAGATCACCTTCCTTCAACCGATCCATCGCCGTATCAATCGCAATAAACTCGCCGGTAATCGTGTCGATCTGCTTGGTGCGGGTAGCGCCTTCCAGGCCCTGGCGCAGCAGGCCGACCACTTCGCCATCTGCACGGCCACGCTGGCAAGCATCCTGGTACAGGACAACGTCATCGAACGCCTTGCCCAGGATCTCGGTCTGTTCGCGAATATCCTGGTCGCGGCGGTCGCCGGCGCCGGATATCACCACCGAACGGCGATTCGCAGGCATTGCATCGACCGCCTTGACCAAAGCCAGCATCGCATCCGGATTGTGGCCATAGTCGGCAATCACAGTCGCGCCGCGGTATTTGAAGATATTGAAACGGCCAGGTGCATTGTGGCTGTCGGTGGTAAAGGTCAGCAAGCCGCGGCGGATCGAATCCCAGTCGGTGCCGGCCGCCCAAGCCGCAGCCACTGCCGCCATGGTGTTCTCCACCTGGAAGCCGATGGTGCCGCCGAAGGTGATCGGTACGTCCGCCAGCGAAATACGCTGCTCGCTCTTGCCTTCCACAGCCACCAGCTGGTTATTTTCCACGTACACGGTGCGCTTGCCCTGCGCCAGATGCGTCGCCACAACCGGATGGTAGCGGTCCGCGCCGAAGAAGATCACCTTGCCTTTGCACTTGGCTGCCATCGCAGCCACGATCGGGTCAGTCGCGTTCAGCACAGCATAGCCCTGCGCATCCACGTTCATCACGATCACGCGCTTCAGTACAGCCAGGTCTTCCACAGTGGTGATGTAGTTCAGGCCCAGGTGGTCGCCTGCGCCGATATTGGTCACCACGGCCACTTTGCAGCGGTCGTAGGCCAGGCCTTCGCGCAGGATGCCGCCGCGGGCGGTCTCGAACACGGCAGCATCCACGTCAGGATGCTGAAGCACATTGCGCGCCGAACGCGGGCCGGAGCAGTCGCCGGAGTCAATCTGGCGGCCGTTGACGTAGACGCCGTCGGTGTTGGTCATGCCCACGCGCAGGCCGGAGGCCGCGACCAGATGCGCGGTCAGGCGCACCGTGGTTGTCTTGCCGTTGGTGCCGGTGACCGCGATCACAGGGATGCGGCCATCGTCGCCTTCTGGGAACATGGCGTTGACAATCGCCTCACCGATCGGACGGCCCTTGCCGTATGACGGCGACAGGTGCATACGCAGGCCAGGCGCGGCATTCACTTCCACCACGCCGCCATTCTGTTCTTCGATAGGACGCAGCACGGAATCGCACACCACGTCAACGCCGCAGATATCCAGGCCGATCATCTGCGCCGCTTCCACCGCGCGCGCAGCCACTTCCGGGTGCACGTCGTCGGTCACGTCGGTAGCAGAGCCGCCGGTCGACAGGTTGGCGTTATTACGCAGCACGACGCGCTGGCCGATTGGCGGCACGGAATCCGCTGCCAGGCCTTGCAGCGCCAGGCGCGCCAGGGCGATATCGTCGAAACGGATCTTGGTCAGCGCAGTGCCGTGGCCAGTGCCGCGACGCGGGTCGGCGTTGACGATGTCCACCAGTTCACGCACCGAGTGCACGCCGTCCCCCACCACGTGTGGAGGATCGCGGCGCGCAGCGGCGATCAGCTTGTTGCCGATCACCAGCAGGCGGAAGTCATGGCCTGCCAGGAAGCGCTCGACCATGATGTCGTCGCGGAACTCCTTGGCGGCGTTGTAGGCGGCAATAGTCTGCTCGCGGGTGGTGATGTTCACCGTTACGCCCTTGCCCTGGTTGCCGTCCTTAGGTTTCACCACGACAGGCAGGCCGATTTCCAACGCTGCTTTCCATGCGTCTTCCGCGTTCTCAGCGGTGCGGCCGGTAGGCACCGGCACGCCGGCGGCGTCCAGCAATTTCTTGGTCAGTTCCTTGTCTTGCGCAATGGTTTCGGCGATCGCGCTCGTGGTGTCCATTTCAGCTGCCTGGATGCGGCGCTGCTTGGAACCCCAGCCGAAGCTGACCATCGAGCCTTCGGTCATGCGGCGGAACGGGATCTTGCGCGCCACGGCGGCGTGCACGATGGAGCCGGTCGATGGGCCCAGGCGCACGTCTTCATCCAGTTCATGCAGTTCGTGCAGCGCAGCGGCCAGGTCGAACGGGGTGTCGTCAACGGCAGCCTTGATCAGCTTTTCAGCCCATTCCACAGCCAGGCGGCCAACGGCTTCTTCGGTGTACTCAACCACCATCTGGTAGATGCCGTCTTCCAGCGTCTGGGTGGTGCGGCTGAAGGTCACCGGGCAGCCGGCTTCGGCCTGCAGACCAAGGGCCGCCAGCTCCAGCACGTGCGCCATCGGGATAGTGTCGGCGTGGCCGTCCGGCTGCAGCTGCGCCAGGCGCGGGAAGCGGGTGCGCAAGCGCACTTCGAAACCAGGGATCTTGTCGACGGAGCGTTCTTCCGGCGAGCAGGAGACGATGGCTTCAACAGCCGTATGGTGGCTCCACAGATTTGGGCCGCGCAGGGCGCGGAGGCGAATAACTTCCATTCCTGGTAATCCTGTCTAATCCAGATTAATTTTTCTTAGTATTCCACTCGAAGGTGCGCAGCGCAGCACCGATCAGGTCCGGCGACAGGCCCATGGCCCAGCCGGCGCCAATCGCAGCCAGCACTGCTTCCTTGCGATCCTCTTCGCTCGCCGGCAAGCAGGACGGAGGCAGTACTGCCAATTCGTCGCGGCCCGCAGCCATGACGAAACCGCCATCGCGCAGGAACACCGCGCGGCCGCCATCCTGGCGGTGCGAGTCGATTGCGGGCACGTGTTCGTCGGTCCCGTAAAAGATCACGTCGCCGTCGCACAATTCAGCCATTTCGACCACTTGCGCGTCGGACGCGTTCAGCACGGCAGCGCCTTCCGGCAGCACCACGTCAACCTGGGTACGCAGCACGCCGTACATCTGTTCCGGAGTATTGATGTAGAACTCGCCCAGGTCCTCATGGCCGGCGGCGTCGGTCACCACGCCCACCGTGCATTTATCGTAGGAGAAGCCTTCGCTCAGGATCATGCGGCCGCAGTTGGCGAAGACCGCAGCTTCCACGTTCTTGTTCAGCAGCAGGCGTTCGCCCGATTCCCATTCGGTCAGAGGACCGCGCGCCACATTACGGCCGTTCAGGTACACGCCCTGTTCGGTCGCGGTGCCGACATAGCGGCCACTCATTTGCAGCAGCCAGCCGATCAGGCGAGCAATCAGCGCGTTCTGGCGGCTGCCAGCCACGCCCACGATTGGAATGCGGCCATCGTCTTCTTCAGCGAACAGCTGGTCGCAGATGGCGTGGCCAACCGGACGCGCAGCGCCGCCGGCGGCCGGCTTCAAATGGGCCAGCAGGCCAGGGCTTGCGTTCACTTCGATGATGGCGCCGCCCTGCTCTTCCAGCGGCTTGGAGATGTCGGCGGCAACCAGGTCGATGCCGGCGATGTCCAGGCCAATGGTGCGTGCAGCCAGTGCCGCCATTTCGGCGACAGCCGGGTGGACCAGGTCGGTCACGTCGTTGGCGACGTTGCCATTCAGCTGGATCAGCACCTTGCGGCCGGCATCGGCCACGGAGTCCGGGGTCAGGCCCTGACGCTTCAGGTCCAGCAGCACTTCTTCCGATTCGCGCGGCTGCACGATATTCAGCGGGAATTCTTCAGTGGTGCCACGGCGCGGATCGGTGTTGATCTGGGTGTCCACCAGTTCCTGCACGGTGGATTTGCCGTCGCCGGTCACCCACAGCGATTCGCCCATGGAGGCTGCCACCATGCGGCGGCCCACTACCAGCAAGCGGTGCTCGTTACCGACGATGAATTTCTCAACGATGACGCTCTTGCTGCCGCCACGCGCGACTGCGATGTCGTACGCAGCGCGCACGTCGGCTTCGGTCACCAGGTTCAGCGACACGCCGCGGCCATGGTTGCCGTCGTACGGCTTGACGGCGACCGGCAGGCCGATATCCTGTGCCTCTTCCCAGGCCTCGTCAGCACTCTTGACCAGGGTGCCTTCCGGTACCGGCACGCCGACGGACTTCAGCATGTCCTTGGTCATGTCCTTGTCGGACGCAATGCCTTCGGCGATTGCGGAGGTGTTGTCGGTTTCCGCGGTCCAGATACGGCGCTGGCGCGCGCCGTGTCCCAGTTGCACCAGGTTGCCGTCAGTCAGTCGGATATACGGGATCTTGCGGTCGGTCGCTGCGTCCACGATGGAGCCGGTCGATGGGCCCAGGCACAGCGACTCCACCATCGAGGTCAGTTTAGCAACGGTGGCAGCCAGGTCGTATGGCGTATCGTCGATGGCAGCCATCAGCAGGTCTTTGCCGGCGGCCAGTGCGGCGCGGCCAACCTGTTCCTGGCGGGTGCGGAATGCCATTTTGTAAATACCGCTGCCTTCGGCGGTCTGGCGGGTCTTGCCAAAGCCGGTACGCATGCCGGCCAGGTTTTGCAATTCGAGTACGACGTGTTCGAGGATGTGGCCGGCATAGGTGCCGTCGCGCAGGCGCTCGAGGAAGCCGCCGCGTTCACCGACGCCGCAGCGATGCTCGACCAGGCCTGGCAGGAAGGCGATCAAGCGTTCATAAAATCCGGGGAGTTGATTCGAGGGGTAATTTTCAAGCTCGCCGATATCCAGCCAGGCTTCAATCACCGGGCGATAGGTCCAGATGTTCGGTCCGCGAAGGTGTGTCACACGGAGAAAATCAATATCTTTCTTTTTTGTCATGTTTTAGCTCTTGTACCTCTTGCGGTATACTCCGCCCGTCCTTCTATTTTCCCACTGTTTCGCAATTCTTGCCACTTGGCAAAGAGATGCCGGAGTCTGATCCACAATGATAACAAACCAACTTTCCTCTGAGCTGAGCCTGACAGAACTTCCCGACAGGTGGCGCACAGAGTTACCGGCGCTTGCACCTGATGAAAACGTACTCAGCGCCCTGGAGGTTGACCTAGACTCCCAGCTTCACTTCCGCAAAGGCCTGGTGCTCCTCACGGAGCGCCGCATTATGGCACGCGCACCCGGTGAAACGGTATGGCAAGATTGGACTTATCGTCGTGGCATGTCTCTAAAACTGCACGATCATGCAGGTGTCGGCCACCTGGAGCTGGTGGACGAGACCCAGCGCCTGGCCGCCTGGCGCTTCACGCTTGGCCAGAACCTGCTGGCGATCCGCCTGTCCGAGAACTTCCCGCGCCTGCTGGAAGCCCACGTTTTCGGCAAGCCGCTGCAACATATTGAACAGAATTCCTGCCCTACCTGCAAGGCCCCGCTGGAGCCGGACCAGGAAGAATGCCCAGTCTGCACCAAAGTGGTCCACACCCCGCCATCGACCTGGACCCTGTTCCGCCTGTGGCGCTTTGCCAAGCCGTATCAATGGCAATTGGCGCTCGGCTTTGCGATGATGCTGCTCTCCACTGGCGCGCACCTGATCCCGCCTTACATCATCATGCCGCTGACGGACAATGTCCTGATCCCTTACCAAAGCGGCAAGCCTGTTGAACACATGCTGGTGGTGCAGTACATGGCCGCCCTGACCGGCGCCGCAGTGCTGGCCTGGGTCTTTGGCTGGGCCAAAACCTATGTGCTGGCACTGGTGTCGGAGCGTATCGGCGCCGACCTGCGTACCACGACGTATGAACACTTGCTGCGCATGTCGCTTGAATACTTCGGCGGCAAACGCACCGGCGACCTGATGTCCCGTATCGGCTCGGAATCCGACCGTATCTGCGTTTTCCTGTCGCTGCACTTGCTGGACTTCGCGTCCGATGTCCTGATGATCGTCATGACGGGCGTGATCCTGTTCTCGATCGATCCCTGGCTGGCCATTGCGACCCTGCTGCCGCTGCCTTTCATCGCCTGGATGATCCACCTGGTGCGCGACAAACTGCGTACCGGCTTTGAAAAGATCGACCGCGTTTGGGGCGAAGTGACCAATGTGCTGGCCGATACCATTCCCGGCATTCGCGTTGTGAAGGCCTTTGCGCAGGAAACACGTGAAGCGAACCGTTTCCGTACCGCGAATAAACACAACCTGGCCGTCAACGATAAGCTGAACAAAGTATGGTCGCTGTTCTCGCCAACCGTGTCGTTCCTGACCGAACTGGGCATCCTGGTAATCTATGTGTTCGGCATCTGGCTGATTTCGAAGCACAACATCACCGTCGGCGTCCTGAGTTCCTTTGTCCTGTATGCCAACCGCTTCTACGGCAAGCTGGATTCCATGAGCCGCATCGTGTCCGTGACGCAGAAGTCCGCCTCGGCCGCCAAGCGTATCTTCGACATCCTGGACCACGTATCGAGCGTGCCGGATCCGGCACAGCCGGCAAAGGTCGAGAAAGTCCGCGGCGACATCACCTTGCGTGAAGTTGGCTTCCGCTACGGTAACCGCGCGGTCAACCGCGGCGTGAACCTGGAGATCAAGGCTGGCGAAATGATTGGCCTGGTGGGCCATTCGGGCTCGGGCAAATCGACCCTGGTCAACCTGATCTGCCGCTTCTACGACGTGGCCGAAGGCGCGATTCTGCTGGACGGCGTCGACATCCGTAACTTCGCGGTCTCCGACTACCGCCGCAATATTGGCCTGGTACTGCAAGAGCCCTTCCTGTTCTTCGGCACGATTGCCGAGAACATCGCTTACGGCAAGCCGGATGCGACCCGTGAAGAGATCATGAAGGCAGCCCGCGCTGCGCACGCCCACGACTTCATCCTGCGCCTGCCGCAAGGTTACGATTCCATGGTCGGTGAACGCGGCCAAGGCCTGTCCGGTGGTGAGCGCCAGCGTATTTCGATTGCACGCGCACTTCTGATCGACCCGCGCATCCTGATTCTGGACGAAGCCACCGCGTCGGTCGACTCGGAAACCGAAAAAGAAATCCAGAAAGCGTTGGACAACCTGGTCGCCGGCCGTACCACGATCGCCATTGCGCACCGCCTGTCCACGCTGCAGCGCGCCAATCGCCTGGTGGTGATGGACCGCGGCAAGGTGGTCGAAGAAGGCCCGCACGAAGAGCTGATGGCCAAGGAAGGCGCCTACTTCCGCCTCTACCAGGCGCAGGCACGTAACGTCGATACCGACATGGATGACAAAGCAAAGAGCCGTGAAGATGATTAATTTTACTTTGAGCCGCGACAGTTTCGGCAAGCTGAACCTGATCGACGCCAACGGCGTTCTGCACGAAAGCGTGTCCCCTGTGCGCGCCTTCCCTATCCAGGCCCCGGAAGAAGGCCTGTCGCTGGTCAATACCGACGGCAAGGAAGTGGCCTGGCTGGACCGCATTTCCGACCTGTCGCCGGAAATGGCCGACGTGGTGCGCGAAGAGCTGGCTGGCCGTGAGTTCATGCCCGAGATCAAACGCATCGTCGACGTCGGCAGCTACGCCTGCCCATCCACCTGGAAGGTCGAGACCGACCGCGGCGAGACCGAATTCGTCCTGCGCGGCGAAGAAGACATCCGCCGCATCGGCAGCGTGTCGCTGCTGGTGTCGGACAGCCACGGCATCCATTTCCTGATCCGCGACCAGTACACGCTGGACAAGCACAGCAAGAAGATCCTCGACCGCTTCATGTAACACCCCCGAAAATTGACCTGGATCATGTGCCGTCCTGTTTCCGGACGGCACAATTAGCGCTCCCCAATATGGAGCGCTACCATGGATTCCATCGTCTTCGGCCCCGACCTGGCATTAGGCATTCCCGAACTCGACCAATCGCACCGCATCGTTTTCGACATGCTCGACGCAATGGAAAATATGCCGCGTCCAGCCTTCGACGAGGCCTGCCGCGAACTCGCGAAAGAGTTCATCGAACACCTTCGGGCGGAAAACGGCCTGATGGAGCGCATCGCCTATCCTGCGGCCCAGGCGCACCGTGCCGCCCACGGCAACCTGCTGGAACGCATCTCCCGCGTCCTGCGCCTGCTGCGCGACGACGACGAAACCACCGCCCGCCAGATCATCAGCACGCTACCGGACTGGATCGAAGCCCACATCAACACCATGGACCTGGCGCTGGCGGTTGCAGCATCTCGCCTGGCGTAATAAAGTGATTGACTTAGAGCGCGCTCGAACTTCTAAGATCACCCCATGGAATCCCATCTGAGCATAGAGGAAGTCGCCAAACGCACCGGCCTTACCGCCCACACGCTGCGCTATTACGAGCGTATCGGCCTGATCGCCCCGGTTGGCCGCGCGGCTGGCGGCCAGCGGCGCTATGCGGCCTCCGACCTTGCCTGGATCGAATTCCTGCTGCGTCTGCGAGCCACGCATATGCCAATCGGCAAAATGCAGGCTTTCGCAAAACTACGTGGCGCTGGGGACTCCACGGCCGGCGAACGGCGCCAGATGCTGGAGCAGCATTTGGAGGACGTGCTCGCGGAAATCGAAACGTTGCGGCAATCGGCCGCCACGCTGCAGTGGAAAGTCGAGCATTACCGCTCTTTGGAGCAGTCCCTGGCGTCAGGTTCAACCACTAATGGAGGAATTGCTGATGACCACCAACCCAAACCGTTACGAGCGCGGACTCGAAAAACTGCGTGAGATCGATGGCGAGATCGGAGAACGCGTTGTAGCAAGCCTGGCCGAGATCGCGCCGGATTTTGCCCGCTACCTGATCGAATTCCCGTTCGGCGACATCTATTCCCGCCCCGGCCTCGACCTGAGAAGCCGTGAAATCGCGGTTGTCGCCGCGCTAACGGCAATGGGCAATGCAACGCCCCAGCTCAAAGTCCACATCCAGGCTGCGCTCAACGTCGGCGTGACGCGTGACGAAGTCGTGGAAACCATCATGCAGATGGCCGTCTACGCCGGCTTCCCGGCCGCCCTGAACGGCCTGATGGCCGCCAAAGAAGTCTTCGCGCTGCAATAAAGAAGTTCTTCACGAAATACCGGGAACTATGGGCTCGCTATTCCGTGAAGAACCATAAAAAAGGGGCAGCTGAGCTGCCCCATACACCCCCTACAGGTGAGAAAGCTGGTTCGTGGATCAGGCGACGGCCGCGTATTCTTGCGCCATGCCGCCGGAAGACATGACTTCCAGCTTGTTGCGGTCGATGATGCGCAGGTCGCGGTTATTCAGGACGATCGAGCCATCCTGGCGCAGGCGGGCCAGTTGGCGGCTGACGCTTTCCACGGTCAGGCCGAGGTAGCCGCCGATATCTTCACGCGACATGCGCAGCTGGAAACTGGTCGAGGAGTAGCCACGCTGGGCATAACGGCCCGCGAGGTTGAGCAGGAACATGGCCAGGCGCTGCTCGGCGCGCATATGGCTCAGGAACAGCATTACAGACTGCTCGCGCTGGATTTCGCGGCTCATGGTGCGGTGGAATTGCTGCAGCAGGCCCGGGATCTGCATCACTAATTCTTGCAGGCGGCTGAAAGGGATTTCGCACACTTCGCTATCTTCCAGCGCCACAGCATTGCAGGAATGCTGGCCGTTACCGATCGCTTCCATGCCCAGCAGGTCGCCGGCCATGTGGAAGCCGCCAATCGTCTGTTCGCCGCGCTGATTCACCTGGACGGTCTTGAAGTGGCCAAAACGCACAGCGTACAGGCTGTGGAAGCTGTCGCCGGTCTGGTACAGCGGCTCGTCGCGCCCCACGCGGCGGCGGCGTGCGATGATCTGGTCAAGGCGGGCGACATCGTCTTCGGCCAGGCCTTGCGGCAGGCACAGTCGATTGAAACTGCACAGCGAGCATTTTGCAGCGACTGGTGCGCAGGATTTGGTGGCGTTTGCAGGGGTGATTGGGATGACCGGGCTCATGATGCTGCTCCTTGTTTTCGATGGGAGAAGTATCTCCCTCGGCATCATTTCCCGGTATCAAGCATCCTGTGTAGTTGTTGTAGTGGATCCCCTACAAGGCATCAGATCAGTCCATGCTCCAGAGCGTAGCGCGTCAGCTCAGCATTGCTGGACATGCCCATTTTCTCGAGGATGCGGCTGCGGTAGGTGGTCACCGTGTTCGGGCTTAAATGTAGTTTTTCCCCTATGCGAACCAGCGACTCGCCTTGGGCGATAAGCTTGAAAACTTCCAGCTCACGGTTCGAAAGCTCCTCGTGGTCGCCGCTTGGGCCGCCCCCAACCAGGGTTGCCAATTTTTCAAGCAGAGCCGGGCTGACATGCTTGCCGCCGGATGCCGCCTTGCGCACGGCCTCGATCAGGGTCGAGGTCGGGGCATCCTTGGTCAGGTAGCCGGAGGCGCCTGACTTAAGCGCCCGCACGGCGTAAATCTCTTCCGAATAGGTGCTGAGCACCAGCACCGCCATGCGCGGGTATTCGCTGCGCAGGCATTTCAGCAAATCCAGTCCATTCTTGCCCGGCATTTTGATGTCGACCAAAGCGACGTCGAAACTCCGCTCAGCCGCACGTTCCATGGCTTCCACGGCGTTGCCGGCTTCGCCCTCCACGCTGATATCGGTCGCCGTGCCCAGCATCAGGCGCACGCCGTTGCGCGCGATAGCGTGGTCGTCGACCAGCAATACGGTGATCTTGTCACCCATTTTTATCCTCCAAAGGCAGGCGCAGTTGCAGGGTCGTACCCTGCCCCGCCTTGCCGCTGATATTCAGCTCGCCGGCGAAGCGGCGCGTGCGTTCGTGCATCCCGAACAGGCCCCACGATTCGCGGTCGGACAGGCCGGCGCTCTCGATGCCTTTGCCATTGTCTTCGACTCGCAGCACGACACAGTCGCCATCACGGTCCACAATCAAGCGCGCTTCGCTCGCTTCGGCATGGCGCACGACATTGGTCAGCGCCTCCTGGGCTACGCGGAACAGCATGGTGCTACGTTCGGCATCGAGTTCCAGAGCCATTGCAGCGGGCGTGATGTTGCAGCTGCACTGCAACCCGCTGCGCTGGGCCACCTGCTCCGAGTACCACTCCAATGCGGGCCAGATGCCCAGTTGGTCAAGGACGCTGGGGCGCAGGTCGGTGATCACGCGGCGCACGGTTTCAATCGCGTCCTGCGCCAGCTTGGCGGCGTCGTTCAAAAGCGGGTCGGACTGTTCTCCGCCGCGCTCGATCGCCACCGAGATATAGGCCTTGATGCCGGTCAGCAGGCCACCCAGTTCATCGTGGATTTCCTGGGCAATGCGGGTGCGTTCGTGTTCTTTCAGTTTTTCCTGGTAGGCGGCCAGCTCGCGCAGCTCTTTCTGCGACTGGCGCAGCACACGCTCGGCCTGCAGCTTCTCATCGATCAGGCGCTGTTCACGCAACAGGCGGTCAATGGCACCGGCAAGGAAATCCAGGTAGCGGCCATCGCTGTCCTTGACCAGGTAGTCGCGCGCACCACGCCGCATGGCTTCCGCCGCTACGGTGGCGCTGTCGGCGCCGGTCAGCATCATCACGGGCATAGTGGGCTGAGGTTCGCCCTGGTCGGCGGCCAGGCGAGCCAGGAATTCCAGGCCAGTCAGGTCCGGCAAGTGGTAGTCGAGCAGGATGCAGTCGGGCTTTTCGCGCAGCGCGATATCAAGACCATCCTGGCCGCTTTCCGCTTCGAGCAGCTCGCAGCTGAAGCCCGGCGCCTGCGCAAAGGCGCGGCGGCAAGCGATGCGGTCAACAATATCGTCCTCGACGATCAGGACCCTTACCGTACTCATGGCAGCTCGCTGATGGTCCAGTACAGGTTAATCGAGCGCACCACCTCAACGAACTGGCGGTAGTCGACGGGCTTGGTCATGTAGCCGGCCACGCCGAGGTCGAAGCTTCGCATCTTGTCCTGCTGCTCCTCGGATGTGGTCAGCACTACGACAGGAATGCGTCGCAGGTTTGGATCCTGCTTAATGTTTTGCAGGAACTCGATGCCGTTCATGATCGGCATATTCAGGTCCAGCAGGATGATGCAAGGCTGCTCGCTGCCTGGTTCGCGGAGGTATTCCAGTGCTGCTTCGCCGTTCTCAGTCGATACGACACGATTGCCCACGTGGACTTCTTTAAGTGCGCGCATGATGGTCATGACATCGACCTGATCGTCTTCAACCAGCAGGATTGGCTTGCTCGTATTATTCATTCCTTGTTCTTTCTTTTCTTTGGCAGGGTGAAATAGAAAGTGGTGCCTTTGCCCAACTCGGACTCCAGCCACACCCTGCCCTGGTACATTTCAACAATCTTTTTCACTAATGCCAGGCCGACGCCAGTGCTCTCGACCCGGTCGCGCGGCGCCAGCGTCTGGAACAGCTGGAAAATGCGTTCGAAGTGGCGTTCGGCGACGCCTGGGCCGTTGTCGGTCACGTGGAAGCGCCATTGGTCGCCTTCATCGGTCCAACCCACCGCGACCTCGCCCTGTGGCTTGTCCATGTATTTGACTGCGTTCGATACCAGGTTGTGGAACAGCTGCTGGATACGCGTCGGTTCGCCGACCACGGTCGGCATGCCGGGCATGACGGTGACCTTGATATTTTCCGGCGGCGCCAGCAAATCCACCACTTCCGCCACGAGCTGGTCCAGCTTGACCGGTACGGCCGCTTCCTTGATGCGGCCAACGCGTGAGTACTGCAGGATGCCGTCGATCAGGGCGCCCATACGGTGCACACGGTTGATCAGCAGGCGCATGTGCTCCTTGCCTTCGTCGTTGAATTTGTCGCTGTAGTCGTGGGCCAGCCAGTCGGCCAGCGAGCCGATGCCGCGCAGCGGCGCCTTCAGGTCATGCGAAACGACGTAGGCGAAATTGGTCAGTTCTTCGTTGGCGCTGGTCAGCTCCTGCAGCAGTTGCTGGGCCTTTTCTTCAGCGTGTTTGCGCTCCGTGATGTCGCGCACCAGGCCGGTGAACATGCGGCGCCCGCCCAGCCACATCTCGGTCACGGCCAAATCCATCGGGAACAGGCTGCCATCGCGGCGCTGGCCCTGGACTTCGCGACCTTTGCCGATGATGCGCTTTTCGCCCGTCGTCAGGTAATGATGCAAATAGCCATCGTGCGCTTCGCGGTGCGGCGCGGGCATCAGGATCTTGACGTTCTTGCCCACGACTTCGGCTTCGGGATAGCCAAACATGCGCTCGGCCGCCGGGTTTACGCGGTCAATCGTGCCGCGTTCGTCGATGGTAATGATGGCGTCTACCGCCGTCTCGAAGATGGCGCGCATGCGCGCTTCGCTCTCCTGCAGCGCGCGCTCGGCTTGCTTACGGGCGCTGATGTCGTGGATGGTCGCCATCACCATCGGCTGCATATCATTGTCAGGCAGCGGCGACAGGCTTACTTCGACCGGGAATTCGGTACCGTCCTTGCGGGTGGCGAAAAGTTCGACCCCTGCGCCCATGGCGCGCGGGTGCGGGCGCTCGAAGTAGCTGCCACGCAGGCCGACGTGGCCGTGGCGGAAGCGCTCCGGGATCAGGGCCTCCAGTGATTTGCCTTGCAATTCGCCGGGACCGTATCCGAACAGGGTTTCAAGGGCTGGATTGACCAGGACCAGTTGGCCGTCCTTGTCGATGATCAGCATTGCATCTGTGGCCGATGCCAGCAGCCACTGCAGGCTGCGTTCCGCAATCGTTGAATGGGTCAAGGCCGGGTCCTGTCGGTTGTCAAATCCTGTCATCCTATGATTGTAGCGCCCCCGTGGGCAAGTGGCCAAACTGGGGCTTTCCTGTATATCTTGACCAAACTTGACCTAGGTCATGCGGGCTTGGTGACGGGGTTCACGATGCCCGTTAAAGTGGCTCCAAAAATGGAGACCAGCCATGTTACCTGATGAATTTGACCGTTGGACTGCCGTCCTGCGCCAGCGGCGCGAGGTGCTGGCAGGACGTGATTCCGCCGAAGTGGCGGCAATTGATGCCGCCCTCGCACGGCTGGAAGACGGGACATTCGGCCAATGCCAGCGCTGCGGCCTGGCGATTTCGTCGGGACGCCTGCATGCGCAGCCCAGTGCCGCTACTTGTCTTGCGTGCCAGGAACTGCAGGAACATCAGCGCGCCTTCATTACCCTGCCGGCAGCTTAACGCGGCTTCCTTACATAGGGCTTGCACGCCGCCCCCCTGCCCTCTGCTCCGTTGCAGATATTACGCCGGCATTGGACAGCACCCAGCATCCCAGGCGCGGGACAGCGCCTGAAGACTCCCGCATATTTTTGTTCGTACGCCGCACGCTTGCGTAGCGTCGACGTGTCCGGCTTCACGTAAGGCTTGGCCGCTGTGACGCGCGCCACGCCAACGCTGCGCTGCGACACCGGAGCGGTTGTGCGACGCGCAACCTGGCGCCGGACCGGCGCGTGGCGCGCCGACAAAGCGGCTGATGGCTGCGACGCCAGCGAATTCGCAGGCGCCAATGCGGGAGAGATTTCTGCCGCAGCCTGTACTGCGGCGGGCTGGCCGGCAGGGAGCGACTGCACTACGCTTGCGGGAGATGGCGTGACCGGCGCCGGCAGCGTGGCGGCAACCGCCATCATGTCGCGCTCCACCGCTACGCGCTCAAAGAGGACAACAACCCCGCCCACCAGTCCCGCCAACAGCGCGCCGCAAGCCATCCAGAAGGCTGGACCACGCCACTCGCCGAGCGGTGCGCGCGGCTGACCGGCGCGACTGTCTGCCGCATCCTCTGAAGATGGCGCGGGTTCCTCAGCCCCACTCTGCGCGTGCTGTTCCGTCATACGCAAAACTTAGCAACATTTGCATCCGCATGTCGCATGCTTGTAGTGACATTGCCAACTGGGCTAAGATAGTTACTCGGATGCAAATGGGAACTACCCCGAATGAAAAGCTTCCAAGGCTTCTTCCGTGATCTGGGACTCCAGCGTAAATACTTGCTGGTGTCTCTCTTTACGACGATTGCGGCGATGCTGGTAGCACTGTTTGCCCTCGCCAGTTATGACGTGCTGGTAGCCCGTCCCCGCATCGTCAGCGAAATGAGCAGCCGTAGTGATTTGTTGGCGATCAATTTCGATGCCGACTTGAATTTCGTTGACCGCAGCAGCGCTGTCCGCAAACTCGAGTCATTACGCGCCAGCCCCGAGATTTCCCAAGCCTGCCTATACACCGCCGACAAACGCGTGTTCGCGCATTTCAATCGAGATCGTGCGGCGCCGTGCGTTTGGCCAGGGCCGCTGGAACAAAGCGGGCACATTTTCGACGGTTACGAGCTTTCGATCTTGTCCCCGATCCGCTTTGAACGCGAGACAGTCGGATACCTGGCGCTCGAATACCAGCTGCCATCTACCCTGGAACGGATGCGCCAATATGGCCTGGTGCTCGGCGTAGTCTTCCTTGCCTTATCGTTCGGTGGCATCCTCTACTCCTGGAGTTCGCGTCGCCTGGTCACCACGCCGCTGCTCGCACTTTCGTCCGTCGCTGACGAAGTTACACGCGAGCAGCGCTACGACCTGCGTTCGCCGGTCGCAAGCCAGGACGAGGTAGGCAGGCTTGCAAGCGCCTTCAACGCCATGCTCTCCACAATCGCTGCGCGCGATGCGGCCTTGCGCCGCAGCCAGGCACTTCTCAATAACATCGTCGAGAAATCATCGGCCGTGATTTACGTGAAGGACCTCGATGGCCGCTACCTGATGGTTAACCACAGTTTCCGCATGCTGCTACCACCAGGATCGCCGGAACCACTTGGGAACACGGACGACGTCCTCTTCGCTCCTGAGATGGCGCAAGCCGTACGCCAATCCGATCGCGCCGTCGTGGCAAGCGGCCGCGCCTCCAGCCACGAAGAAACCTCGGCCGGCACTATAGGCGGGCCGCGCACCTATATCTCCGAGAAATTCCCGCTGATCGATGAATTCGGCCAGATCTGGGCCTTAGGCGGTGTCTCCACCGACATTACGGATCGCAAACGCAGCGAACTGGAACTGGAGGACCTGGTCAACGTACGCACGCGCCAGATCGCCGATACCAACCGCGAACTTGCCGACTCGCTCGGCAACCTGCAGCGAGCGCAGGAAGAGTTGGTCCGCAGTGAAAAACTCGCCGCCCTGGGCTCCCTCGTTGCCGGCGTGGCGCATGAACTGAATACCCCAATCGGAAACAGCCTGCTGGCTGTCAGCACCTTGCTTGATCAGAGCAACGCGTTCGCTGCCAGCATCGAATCTGGCGTCAAGCGCTCCACCCTGCAAAACTATATTGGAGACGTCAACAACGGCAGCCAGATCGTGCTGCGCAACCTGCACCGCGCTGTAGACCTGGTCGCCAGCTTCAAACAGGTGGCGGTGGACCGCGCCACTTCGCAATGCCGCGAATTTCAGCTCGACGAACTGGTATCCGAGATCCTCCTCGTGCTGATGCCAACCTTTAAGAAGTCCGGTGTCCGCGTGAACCACGAGATCCCACCCGGAATCGTAATGACCAGCTACCCCGGGCCCTTCGGCCAGGTGTTGATCAACCTCGTTAACAATGGCCTGATCCATGCCTTCGAAGGCATGGAGAATGGCGAGATCAAGATCACGGCAGAAGCAGTTGGCGCCGGCTTGGTAGCGGTCGCGGTGCGCGACAACGGCATCGGCATCGCGCCAGAAAACATGGGGAAGATCTACGACCCATTCTTCACCACAAAGCTTGGCCGTGGCGGCTCCGGCCTGGGCCTGAACATCGTCTACAACATTGTGTACGGCCTGCTTGGCGGGCGTATCGACGTTAAAAGCGCCCTCGGCGAGGGCACTAGTTTTATCCTGACTCTACCTACCAGGGTTTGACGAAAAACACCTCGAAGCCGGTTGCAGATAAATATTAATGTTTTTTTAAAACTGTTTCTTGAAAAACCCCTGGCCGAGCACTACGATGTAAATCCAGCCGATTAAATCATCGGCCCTGTTTCCGAATATCCTCCCTTCGTTATTGCACCTTACTTTCGCGCTAGGTATTTACCCTGCGGGTGGGTAGCTTTTGCTCATCCTTTTTAAATAACTATTATCTTGATAAAGGTCGATCATGACTACGAAGAATACTGGTTTTTATGGTGGCGACGGCGGCTCGGAATTCACCGACACTCACGACGTGGATAGCTGGGGACGCATTACCCAGATCTTTGTCCGTCATGGTTCGGAAGTCGATTCGATCGCGACTACCTTTGCGAATGGGCAATATCTTGTGCACGGCGGCACAGGCGGGGACTTAAGCGTTATTAATCTGGATGACGAAGAATTCATTACCAAGGTGGAGCTGCGTTCCGCAGCCCGCCTCGACCAGATTACCTTCTACTCGAGTTTCGGCAAGAAGTACGGCCCCTACGGCGGCAACGGCGGCTCGCCATCCTCGGTCGACTTTAAAGGCGAGGCCCTGCAATACTTCTTCGGGCGCAGCGCCTCACGCATGGACGCAATCGGCTTCGCCTACGGCACTAAGCCGCCAGTGACGCCCGCCTCGATCACACGCACCAACGCCTTCGGCGGCAGCGGTGGCTCGCCATTCAACGACCTGGCCAGCAGCGGCTACCTGCTCGGGAAGATCAAACAGATCAAAATCCGCTCTGCCGACAGGGTCGACAACATCCAGACCACCTACGACGGGATCCAGGGCAGCCCGATCACCCTTACCCACGGCGGCGACGGCGGAGACGATCACCCGCCATTTATCCTGAACGACAACGAGTTCATCACCCAGATCTCAGGCCGCTCCGGCGCCAGGCTGGATCAAATCAAATTCACGCTGAATACTGGTCGTGAATCAATGGCGTATGGCGGAGGCGGTGGCTCGCCATTTACTATTAACGTGGCCGGCTCCGTATTAAAAGCCTTTTATGGACAGTCCGCATCGGAAGTCGACCAATTGGGTTGTTATTTTGCGGAAGCGATTCCCGAGAAAATTGAAATTCAATCGCTGACATTCGATGTCCCGAATTTCATTATTTCGGAATCGACGCCAACTTCGATTATGACCGTCAAGCTGACTAATACTCAAAGCCAGCCGCAAACCATTTCTCAAACGAGGACGATCAGCTATACCAACACGGACACGACGACCATCAGCATCACTAACGAAGCCTCGGTGACGTTCAAAGCCGAAACCAACTTCTTCGTCACCAAGGATGAGCTGACCGTCGGCTACAAGCTCGGCGTCAACTACACCACCCAATCGACAGAAAGCTCTACGACCCAGACCGCTTTCACGTTTGCTGCGACGGTACCGGGCAACAGCACCATCACCGCTTCCTGTGTCGCCACGCAGGACAAGTTCAATGTGCCTTGGACGGCGACCGCACTGGTGTACTACCAGAACCAATCCAAGCCCGAAAAGATCAATAACCTCAAGGGCGTATTGAATGGCGTGCAGGTCACGAGCCTGACTGCGGTCTACAACTAAGACCGTAACCGACAAAGGCCTCGCAACTGCTGTTGCGAGGCCTTGGCGCTCTCTTTGGATGTCGAGAAAATTGACATCCCATATGGTTCAGCGAGTTCGGTCGCAGCTATATATTTGTTTTCATTCACCATTAATTTTCTGGCTCAATTAATGCTTTGAACAGTCTTTGGCAGATTAGCCAATAATGTCAAGGAGCCATCATGAAAGTCGCGCGCAGCATATCTCTAGGTCGGGTTTTATTTTGGGGATGCCTGCTTGCCTTCGCAAGCCCCGCGCAGGCGACTCTGCTTGCCACTTCTGCCGTAGTCTACGACGAAGGAATTTTCAACGGTCCAGCGACGATTCACGGTGCGACCGCGAATGGTGGAGGTGCGAGCGCGATCGGTTATAACAGCACAATCGTCCCTGGGCTTGCTACCTCCGGCTATGCGATGGCCGAGTATGGCGCGCTACATGCAAATGCGTTTTCGGCGGTCGCAAATCCAGGTGTTGGCGCCACTTCTCAGACCCGCGGACTGGGCGGAGCGGTCTGGAGCGACCAGCTGACATTTTCCAGCGCCACATTGACAGGACCGGCATTCGCGCGCGCGCTTTTTTCCGTGTCGGGCGGGTTGAATTCCCTTTCCGAACCGGGTGCAGCCGGCAATTCGACGATCGCGGCCCGGATACAGGCTGGCGGTAACACGGTGTTTTCAACCACGGGACAATTGGTCTCGCAAAATGGCGCGATTACCATTAACGACATGCGGCGCGGCCAGGCAGTCAATGGCGCCATCAACATCGAAGCCGTCTCCGGCCTGACCGGCGTCTTCGCGTTCGACATTCCTTTTGAATTTGGTGTCGCGTTCCAATTGACAGGCACACTGGATGCCTTCACCCAGTCATTGAGCGGTGTAGCAGGCAGCGAGGCGAGCGCCTATAGCAACTTTGCTTCAACGGGCCTCTGGAAGGGAATTAGCGATGTGCATCTGGCGGATGGCACTGTATTGAATGGCTACAGCCTTGGCTCAGCCTCGGGCTTTGATTGGCTCAGCGCGTTCCCGTCCGACCCCGTCTCGACCTTACCTCTTCCTGGAACGCCGTGGCTGTTTGGCGCCGGCCTGCTGGGCCTGATAGCCGCAGTGCGGCGCACCCAACAAAAAAGGCCTGCGACATGAATTCGCGAGCCTTTTAGAATTTTGGTGGGAAGTACAAGTTTCGAACTTGTGACCCCTGCAGTGTAAATGGGTTCAGACGAAACTTTGGTGGACATCCATGGAGGCAATTACATAGCATGCACTTCACCCTCGTGACTTTCGTTGTCTATCTAAATCCACCCTTCTTTTTCATACTTTTCCCATACTCTGTTTTCGCAGAATCTTTCGTTTGGTGTTTGAGAGCCCGCTCGCAAAATCGAAAGAGGATGGATTTCATCACCTGGTTCGCATGCACCACGGTCCGTTTCCGCCTGCGGATTCAATCGGTCGACGCAACACTATAAACTGCTTAGGCAGGAGGAGTGTTGCTATGAAACGCAAACTACGAA
>NZ_JBXARE010000020.1:0-93912 GCF_058807935.1 Pseudoduganella sp. GW821-FHT11H04
TCTTCTGGAGCAGCGTCGATCTGGTCGTAAGCTTTAGCTTCGCCGCCGAATTTCTTCGACAGGACGGTTGCGATAGCTGCGGTCAGGGTGGTTTTGCCGTGGTCAACGTGACCGATGGTGCCAACGTTCACGTGCGGTTTAGTCCGCTCGAACTTTTCTTTTGCCATTTTAATTCTTCCTCAGAACTTTAGATTTAAGGTCAAACCGGGCGGGAGGATCTCCCCCGCCCGGGTAATTATTTATTTTACTTCGCTTTAGCGGTGACGATCGCGTCGATCACGTGCTTAGGCGCCTCGGAGTAGTGCTTGAACTCCATGGTGTAGGTCGCGCGGCCTTGGGTCGCGGAACGCAGGATGGTCGAGTAGCCGAACATCTCGGACAGAGGAACCTCTGCCTTGATGATCTTGCCGCCGCCGCCTGGGATCTCGTCCATGCCCTGCACCATACCGCGGCGGGACGACAGGTCGCCCATCACAGTACCGGCGTAGTCTTCCGGAGTCTCGACTTCCACTGCCATCATTGGCTCCAGAATCACTGGGCTAGCGCGACGGCAAGCCTCTTTGAACGCCATCGAACCGGCCATGCGGAATGCATTTTCGTTCGAGTCAACGTCGTGGTAGGAACCGAAGGTCAGGGTGACTTTGACGTCGACCACTGGGTAGCCTGCCAGAACACCGTTGTTCAGGGTTTCGCGCACGCCTTTTTCCACCGCGGGGATGAATTCGCGAGGAATCACACCGCCCTTGATCGCGTCGACGAATTCGAAGCCCTTGCCTTGTTCCTGTGGTTCCAGGGTAACAACGGCGTGACCGTACTGACCACGGCCACCGGACTGCTTAACGAACTTGCCTTCAACGTCGGACACCGACTTACGCACGGTTTCGCGGTATGCAACCTGTGGCTTGCCAACGGTTGCTTCCACGCCGAATTCGCGCTTCATGCGGTCAACGATAATTTCCAGGTGCAGCTCGCCCATACCACCGATGATGGTCTGGCCGGATTCTTCGTCGGTTTTCACGCGGAACGAAGGATCTTCCTGTGCCAGGCGGTTCAGGGCCAGGCCCATCTTTTCCTGGTCAGCCTTGGTCTTAGGCTCAACTGCCTGCTGGATCACTGGCTCTGGGAACACCATCTTTTCCAGAGTGATGATCGAGGATGGATCGCACAGGGTTTCGCCGGTGGTCACGTCCTTCAGGCCCACTGCAGCGGCGATGTCGCCGGCGCGGACTTCTTTGATCTCTTCACGCTGGTTAGCGTGCATCTGCAGAATACGGCCCAGACGCTCTTTACGCTGCTTCACCGAGTTGTAAATGGTGTCGCCTGCGTTCACCACGCCGGAGTAGACGCGGAAGAAGGCCAGCTGGCCCACGAACGGGTCGGTCATGATCTTGAATGCCAGCGCAGCGAACTTTTCGTCGTCCGAAGCTTTACGGGTAGCTGGCTGTTCATCGTCGTCGGTACCGGCAACGTCGGCGATGTCGATCGGCGACGGCAGGTATTCGATTACGGCGTCCAGCATGGCTTGCACGCCCTTGTTCTTGAAGGCGGTGCCGCACATCATCGGAACGATTTCCGAAGCGATGGTACGCTGGCGCAGGGCGGTCTTGATCTCTTCTTCAGAGAGTTCGCCTTCTTCCAGGTACTTGTTCATCAGGTCTTCGTTCGCTTCAGCAGCGGCTTCAACCATCTTCTCGCGCCACTCTTGTGCGGAGTCAGCCAGTTCGGCCGGGATGTCCATGTAGTCGAACTTCATGCCCTGGGATGCGTCGTCCCAGATGATGGCCTTCATCTTGACCAGGTCAATCACGCCTTTGAAGTTGTCTTCGGCGCCGATCGGGATCTGGATCAGGACTGGGTTGGCCTTCAGGCGCGAACGCATCTGCTCGTAGACCTTGAAGAAGTTGGCGCCGGTACGGTCCATCTTGTTCACGAAGGCCAGACGTGGCACTTTGTACTTGTTAGCCTGGCGCCATACGGTTTCAGACTGTGGCTGCACGCCGCCCACTGCGCAGTAAACCATGCAAGCGCCATCCAGCACGCGCATGGAACGCTCAACTTCAATGGTGAAGTCAACGTGCCCTGGGGTGTCGATGATGTTGATGTGGTGTGGCTTGAAGTTGTTCGCCATACCATTCCAGAAGCAGGTAGTCGCTGCCGAGGTAATGGTAATGCCGCGCTCTTGTTCCTGCTCCATCCAGTCCATGGTGGCAGCGCCGTCGTGCACTTCACCAATCTTGTGGTTCACGCCGGTGTAGAACAGGACGCGTTCGGTCGTGGTGGTCTTACCGGCGTCGATGTGAGCGGAGATACCGATGTTACGGTAGCGCTCAATGGGGGTCTTGCGGGCCATAATTGATCCTAAATCTTTGAATGGACAAAACCGAGCAACATTTTTTCTAGAAAAATGCGCCCGGCTTGAACTAGGCCAGCCACGAGTGGCCGGCCAATCGTATTAGAAGCGGAAGTGCGAGAACGCTTTGTTCGCTTCAGCCATACGGTGGACTTCGTCACGGCGCTTCATTGCACCGCCACGGCCTTCCGCGGCTTCCAGCAGCTCGCCGCCCAGGCGCTGTGGCATGGACTTTTCGGAGCGCTTGTTAGCGGCTTCACGCAGCCAACGCATGGACAGGGCCAGGCGGCGCACTGGGCGCACTTCGACTGGAACCTGGTAGTTAGCACCGCCAACGCGGCGGGACTTAACTTCAACCATTGGCTTGGCGTTGTTGATCGCTGCGGTGAACACTTCCAGTGGATCCTTGCCGGACTTGGATTGGATGTGATCGAAGGCACCGTAGATGATGTTTTCTGCAACCGACTTTTTGCCGGACAGCATCAGAACGTTGACGAATTTAGCGACTTCGGTGCTACCGAATTTTGGATCCGGCAGAATTTCGCGCTTGGGTACTTCACGACGACGTGGCATGTCATTTCCTTTTCTTCAGTTGAGCGCCCCTGTTATGGCACTCGCGGCGGCCATCATAGCCATCCACTTACTCGGTCTCGCGACCGCCTCAACTCAGTTAAACTGCAAATTACTTCTTAGCGGCCTTAGCGCGCTTCGCACCGTACTTGGAACGAGCTTGCTTACGGTCTTTAACGCCCTGGGTATCCAGAGAGCCACGGACCATGTGGTAACGCACACCTGGCAAGTCTTTTACACGACCGCCGCGCAGCAGAACAACGCTGTGTTCCTGCAGGTTGTGGCCTTCACCGCCGATGTACGAAATCACTTCGAAACCGTTGGTCAGACGCACTTTTGCAACTTTACGCAGTGCCGAGTTAGGCTTCTTAGGAGTGGTGGTGTACACACGGGTGCACACGCCACGCTTTTGCGGGCAGTTTTCAAGTGCCGGCGATTTGCTCTTCACGACCAGCTTGGTACGTGGTTGGCGAATCAATTGGTTGATGGTTGGCATCGTTTTAAATCCAACAAAATTACAGCATTGACAACCCAGGCATCCCTGCCCGGGGACTAAAACGGTATCTCTTAGAGTGCGCTGTTCGTCGCTCAAACAAACGCGTATACGATGCGCAGACTAAATTGAGAACTCGCGAGTATATACCTGCTTCACCGCTCAGTCAACGGGATTGCGTGTTTTTTGGGCAGCATCCTGCTCAAGGTTTTGTAGCCAAAAAAGAAACGTTAATCATTACTTCAATAGTTGGCTTTTGGGCATAATGGATCTTTCGATTCTTTGCGCGAAAGATTAATGGGCTGCCCGCAACATTCTCGTACGTGGTTCCTGGCGGCCAGCTATCTTGCTCTGTCACTTGTGCCCCTGCTGCCGCTCTTGGCAGGGCATCCAGTACCGCATACCTGGACCATCCTCGGCTCGGAACTCTTCTTATGGGCCACCGTCTGGGCCCTGTTCGGGCGCCCGGCCTATTTCCACTGGATGCTGCTCCCCGCTTTCCTCGCCCTGCCGATGGAACTCTACCTGCTGCTGTTCTTTGGCCAGGGCCTGTCGCCGCATCACCTGGGCATCCTGGCTGAAACCACCTCGGCTGAAGCACTGGAATTCATGGGCAGCCGGGTGTGGGCGGCCTTAGGCTTCCTGCTGGCATCGGCGGCCTGGTGGGTGCTGTCCTTTGTGGCGGCGCGCAGTGTGCGCCTGCGCTGGCGCGGGCGCTCGCGCTGGGTCTTCCTGGCGCTATCGGGATCGCTGGCGGCCGTCAGCGCCTACGGCTACGAATTCGGCTTTGCCGGGCGCGAACTCACTCCGGCCCGCGCGCTGGGGCTTGCGGACATGCCATCGTTGCCGCCCTCGATGGACCTGGGCCGCGAAGTCGACGTCGCCGGCACCTGGCCCTTTGGCCTCGCCGCCACCTTCGTCGAGTATTACAAGGAGCGCAGCGAAGAGGCCAGGCTGGCCGCCCAAGCCCGGGACTTCATCTTCCAGGCCCGCCAGCGGCTGCCTGACGGGGCGCCGGAAACCGTGGTGGTGGTGTTGGGCGAATCGTCGCGTTTCGACCGCTGGAGCCTTAACGGATACGAGCGCGACACCAATCCCCTGCTCTCGAAGGAAAGCAATTTAATACCGCTGGCGGACGTGGTGTCGCCTGTATCGAGCACTCGCCTGTCGGTGCCACAGATCGTCACGCGCAAGCCGCCCAGCATGGCGGCAATTCCCGAGTTCCACGAAAAATCCTTCGTCAGCGCTTTCAGGGAAGCAGGCTTTCGCACCTGGTGGCTGTCCAACCAGCTCACCTACGGTCCGCACGACACGCCATTCGCCGCCTATTCGGCCGAGGCGGACGAGGTAAAGCACGTCAATCCTGGCGGCTACTCCGAACTTTCAAGCTTTGACCAAGCTTTGCTGGCGCCCTTGCAGCGCGCACTGGCCGCGCCGGCGCCGCGCAAGCTGGTGCTGCTGCATACCCTGGGCAGCCATTGGAATTACGGGCGCCGCTACCCTAAAGAGTTCGACCATTGGCAGCCTTCACTGAGCGGGCTGGCTGCGCCCGGACTGGGCGATCCCGCACTGCAGCGCGAGGCGGGGAATAGTTATGACAACAGCATCCGCTACACCGACTGGTTCTTGGCCCAAGTGATCGGCATGCTGAAACAGGGCGGGCAACGCGCGGTGCTGGTCTATGTATCCGACCATGGCGAAGTGCTGGGCGAAGGTACCTGCCCCCTGTTCCTGCACGACCACCACACCCAGCACGAATACCATGTGCCGGCCCTGGTCTGGTACACCGACCGCTATCGCGACCGCTATCCGGAGAAGGTGGCGGCGCTGCAAAGCCACCGCGCCGCGCGCCTCGGCACGCCCGATATCTTCCACACGGTGCTGGACCTGGCCGATATCCGCTACCCCGGCGAGCGGCTGCAATGGAGTTTCGCGCAGCCTGGCTATATTGCCCGCCCGCGCCTGGTGGCCAGCGACAATTGGACCGACTATGACACGGCCGAACGGAAAGGGCCGTGTAGCGTACTGGCACACGCGAACACGGCAAAATAGCTTTCGAAAGGCAAAAGGCGGGATAATATTGCCTCAACCAAACATTCCTGCTCCTGATGCGACTGCTGCTGCGCCCCGCCCACCTGTTTATCATATTGAGCTACCTGGCCTTGTCGGCGGTGCCGTTTGTGCCGCTGTTGCTGGGCAAGCCGATGGAGCAGCCCTGGCAGTTGCTGGGGATGGAGATCGTGGCCTGGGTCGCGGTATGGGCGCTGTTCAAGCGGCCTGCCTATTTCCACTGGCTGCTGATCCCTGCCTTCCTGGCGCTGCCGACCGAGATTTACCTGTTCGTGTTCTACGGCCAGGGCATCTCCACCCACCACCTTGGCATCCTGGCCGAGACCAGCCCGCGCGAGGCACTGGAATTCCTAGGGCAGAAAGTCTGGAGCATGGTGGCGGTGATGATCGCCGTTGCCGTGTGGTGGGTGCTGAGCTTCCGCGCCGCGCGCCAGACGCGCGAGCTGGATTGGCATGATGGTTCGCGCTGGACGACGCTGGCGATCCTGGTGATCCTGGGAACAGTGGCAGCCTGGGGTTATGAATTTGGTGTCGATGCGGCGCCGCCATCGGGTCCATACGCCCACAGCGGCAAGGCCAGCGCCAGGGCCTCGGAAGACGAGGAAGAAAGCGCTTCGGCCACCGCAGCGCAAAACGGCGCCCACACGCTGAAGCTGCCCGGCCCTCCCCTGCCGCACTGGGCGCGCGTGCCGCTCGAGCCGAAAGCCTTCATCGAATCCTGGCCATTCGGCCTGGCTGCGCGCGGCTACGACTTTTACAAAGAGCGCCGCTACCTGTCCGAACTTAATGAGCGCAGCGCCAGCTTTGCTTTCGGCGCACGCCAGCTCGATGGCAATCACCAGCCGGAAATCGTGGTGATGGTGCTGGGCGAATCGTCGCGCTTCGACCGCTGGAGCCTGAACGGGTATAACCGCGAGACCAATCCCCTGCTGGGCAAGGAAGGCAACCTGGTGCCGCTGTCCGACTTGATTACCTCGGTCTCGGCCACGCGCCTGTCGGTGCCGGTGATCATTTCGCGCAAGCCCGCCATGCAAAGCCTGAAGGATGGCTTCAGCGAGAAATCCTTCCTCACCGCTTATAAAGAGGCGGGCTTCAAGACCTGGTGGCTGTCGAACCAGATCTCCTTCGGCCAATATGACACGCCGGTCTCGGTATTCGCCAAGGAAGCAGACGTGATCCAGTTCCTCAACCTGGGCGGCTTCACTAACAACTCCAATTACGATGAAGTGTTGTTCGAACCGCTCAAGCGCGCGCTGGCCGACCCGGCGCCGAAAAAACTGATCGTGCTGCATTCGCTGGGCAGCCACTGGAACTACAGCCAGCGCCATCCGAAACAGTTCGACAAATGGCAGCCGTCGCTGTTCGGCATCGACAAGCCGGTCTACACCGACCTGAAAATCAAGCCGCAGCTGAATAACAGCTACGACAACTCAATCCTGTACACCGACTGGTTCCTGGAGCAGGTGATCGGCGACCTGAAGGCCACCGGCCAGTTGTCATCGATGCTCTATGTGGCCGACCATGGACAGACTCTATACGACGGCTCCTGCCGCCTGGCCTTCCACGGACACAACACGCAGTATGAATTCCATGTGCCGGCCTTCATGTGGTACTCGGAGCAGTACCGCGAACGCTACCCGGACAAGGTGGAAGCGCTGATCCGCAACCGCAAAGCCAAGCTGGCGACGGAGAACATCTTCCACACCATGCTGGACGTGGCCAATATCCGCTATCCGGACGACAAGCCAGGCTGGAGCTTCCTCAACAAGGACTTCAAGGTGCACAAGCGCGTTGTGGACAGCTACGGCTGGACCAATTACGACAACGCCACCTTCAAGGGCGATTGCCGCGAGGTGATGGACAAGGGCAAGCCGCAGGAGCAGGACAAGTAATCTTCACACCGGCTTGTGCACCATCAGCCAGTACACCGCCAGCATGGCAATGAAGGCGGGATAGCCAAGCAGCTCCCAACGCCGCGCGTAACGCCAGTATTGCGCCGGCAGCGGCTTGTTGTCGGCATGGGCGGCCAGCGCCAGTTTGCCCATGCGGATCTGGTACCACACCACGGGTAGCCAGCATGCTCCTGCAAGCGCGTACAGCGCCATCGAAGCCTTGATCCATAAGGCGTCCAGCGGATAGCCGGCGAGATGGATCATCCAGGCGCCCGACAATGGCTGCACAATCACGGCCGGCGTGGTGAACCACCAGTCGGCGCGCACCACCAGCCGCGAAACGACGGCAATGGTTTCCACCGAGCCGGAGCGGTTGGCGAAGAACAAATAGAAGGCCGTGCCAAAGCCGGTGCCGACCATCAGCACCGACGACAGGATGTGGATGGTCTTGATGGTCAGGTAGTCCACGATTTTTCCTCCGCAAACAATATCAACAGGATCGCCAGGATCGGCACGTTCTTCAGCAAGGGGCCAAAGGGATGCCAGAGGTATTCCGGCAGGCAGGCGGCGATCACGAAGCTGTAGCCGAGTATCAGCGCGCCCTGCGCCAGCCAAAGCGCTCGGCTCGGGCGGGCCAGGCACGCAATGCCGAAAGCCGCATCCAGCGCAGCGGCGCCGTACAGCGCCGCTGTCGCAATCCAGCCTTCGAGGCCGACGCGGTCCAGCATGGCAAGGCTGTCAGCTGGCGGGTACATGAAGGCGCTCACCACGGCGGTCGCCAGCCAGACGATGGCGAGAGTCCAGCGCAGCAAGGTACTGCGCCAACGCGCCAGCGCGCGCAGGCGGAACAGCTCCGCCTCGGCTGGTACGATGAAGTCGCACAGCGCGCGCGGCGTGCGGCCGAGCAGTTCGCGCGTGGCGGCGGCGCTGCCTTCGTCGTCGGCGTGCAGTGCGCTGCCGGCGCGCAGCATGTGCCAGTTGTCCGGCGTCAGCAGCATGCCGGGCAGTTTGCCGCCGAGCCAGGCTGCGCCGGCCATGAGCGGCGCCGGAACATGCAGCAGCGGCGCCTGCGGCAGGCCCATTGCGCTGCGATACGCCGCCAGCATGGCGTCGTAGCTGACCGCATCGCGCCCCGCCAGATCCAACACGCGCCGCGCTGGCTTGGCGGGATCGAGCGCCGCGACCACGGACTGCGCCACGTCGTCGATATGGACCGGCTGGAAGCGCGCCGCGCCCAGCGCCGGCGCTACCATCACGGGCAAGCTGGCGGCCTGGCAGAACATCGCAGCCGAATCGCCGTCGCGGCCGAACACCAGGGATGGCCGCAGCACGGTCCATTCCAGCGGCAAGGCCATCAGCGCCGCATCGGCCGCGCGCTTGCTGCTGAAATAGGCGCTGTCGCCATCGGCTGCGCCCAGTGCGGAGACCTGCACCACGCGGCGAACGCCGGCTTCCGCGCAGGCGGAAAACAAGGCGGCCGGGGCGCGCGCATGCAGCGCATCAAACGTAGCAGCGCCCTGCTCGCGGATGACGCCGACCGCGTTGACCACCGCGTCCACGCCGCGCAGGCGTTCGCGCCATACGGCAGGCCGCGTGTCAGCGGCGTAGTCGATTGCCAGTTCGCCGGCGTGCGCCACGCGCCGCACGCCGCACAGCACTTCATGTCCGTCGGCTCTCAGCCGCGCGCAGACGGCGCTGCCGATAAAACCGCTGGCGCCGCACACCAGGATCTTCATTTCACCACGCGCGGAATCGACTTCGAAATATTCCAGCCCATCACGGCCACGCCAATCACAATGCCGCTGGTGGTGGCAATCAGGGTGGCGCGCAGCACCTCCGCCAGGCTGACCGCGGGCATGCTGCTATGGCCGAACCAAAGCGAGAGCAAGACCGGGAAGGCGGTGATAAGGATGGTGCTTAAGCGCACCCAAAAGTCGGACCGTTCCGCCGTGCTGCACAAGTCGATTAACAACTTGCGCAACACGCTGTGCAGGTAAAGGCTGATGGCCAGGCCCGCCAGCAGGGGGATCATGATTTCCACGAAGATCAGCATGTCATTCTCCTTTGCGACTGTAATTTCTGTAAAAACAGAAATAGACACTTCAAAAAAACGGGCATTACTGCCCGCTCGCTTTACGACAACTTCCCTATTTGCCGCGCATGACCCGGCTGATCTTGGCGCTGACGCCCAGTGTCTTCATCAGCGTTTCCGGCTTGTAGCGCAGGAGTTCATCGGACAGCGTCGCCATGATTTCGATGAACTTCAGCGTTTCCTCGATGCGCTCGCGCGTGCCTTCATCTTCGTCAACCAGCGCAGGATTGGCCAGGCATTCAGTCAGGGCGGCGGCGGTGGGATCGATCTCGCGCTGGCGGCGGCCGGCGACGATTAGCTTGAACAGTTCCCACACATCGGTGGACGTTTCAAAGTGATCGCGACGGTCGCCCCTCAAATGGACCACCTTCACCAGGTTCCAGGACTGCAGCTCTTTCAGGCTGTTGCTGACGTTGGAGCGTGCCACACCCAGCGTTTGCTGGATTTCTTCAGCATCCATCGGGCGCGCCACCAGGTAGAGCAGCGCGTGGATTTGCGCCACGGTGCGGTTGACCCCCCAGCGCGAGCCCATCTCGCCCCAGTGCAATACGAATCGTTCGGCTATCGGTTTAAGTTCCATGCCGTCCATTCTTCGCCCTTCTCTCATTTCTGTCAACACAGAAATTGAATATTTGCCTTGAAAACCTTCCTCTTGGACAATAGAGGGCAAAGATAAGGGGAGTGGCAATGATCAAGGCGGCGCGCCTGAGCAGCATCGACATGCTGCGCGGCTTGGTGGTAATCCTGATGACGCTGGACCACACGCGCGATTATTTCGGCGTGGCGGCCTTCGACCCGGAAGACCTGGCCAAGACCACGCCGCTGTGGTTCGCCACGCGCTGGGTCACACATTTATGCGCTTCCACCTTCGTTCTACTGGCGGGCACCTCGGCCTACCTGCGCGGCACAAAGAGCGGCATCCCTGCCCTTTCCCGCTACCTGTTCACGCGCGGCTTGCTGTTGGTGCTGCTGGAGGCGACCTGGATCAGTTTCAGCTGGCGCTTCGATTTCAATGTGACCGTATTGGGCGTGCTGTGGGTGTTGGGCGTGGGCATGATCACGCTGGCCGGCCTGGTCTGGCTGCCGCTGCCCTTGATCGCCGTGGGGGCGCAGCTGCTGATCATGGGGCATAACCTGCTCGACTCGACCCAGTCGAACAATCCCTTGTGGCTGGCCTGGCACCAGCGCGGCTTCTGGACCATCACGGAACATTACGGCGTGTGGTTCAACTTCCCGCTGATGCCCTGGCTTGGCCTGATCGCTGCCGGTTATGCGCTTGGCCCGATATTCAAGTGGGAAGCGGCGCGCCGGCAGCGTTTCCTGCTTATCGCCGGCGGCGCGCTGATGCTGCTGTTTGTGGTGCTGCGCAGCGCTAATTTCTACGGTGATCCCGAACCTTGGTCGCCGCAAGGGCGCGGGTTGGTGTGGGACCTAATTTCCTTCCTGCGCGTGCATAAGCATCCGCCATCGCTGCAATACCTGTGCGTGACGCTTGGCATTGTGCTGCCGCTGCTGGCATGGTTCGAACTCCTGCCTCGTCCGATACCGCTGCTGATGCTGTTTGGCGGCGCGCCGATGTTCTACTACCTGGTGCACATTTTCCTGATCCACCTCCTGTCGCGGCCCTATTTCATCGGGTTTTATGGCGCCCTGCCAAAAGAAGGTCCGCTGGGATGGTGGCTGCCGTCGGGCTATCAGCCTTCGCTGGCGGTGCTATACAGCGCCTGGGCGCTGGTCGTCGCCATCATGTATGGCTTGACCAGGCTTTGGGTGCAGCGACGGGAGCTTAAATCGTCGGCCGTACGCGCTGTTCCAGCACCTTGAATTGAGCGTCCATCAACGGCGCATTCGGGTCGTGGCCTGCGCGCGGCACCAAAACCATTTCCTTGCGCGGCGCCTTCAGCTGTTCGAAGTAACGCCGCGTTACAGTCACCGATGTCAGCAAGTCCTGCTCGCCCTGGACCAGGTAAACCGGCAGCTTGAAGCTGGTGCCAAGCGCATACAGGTCCAGCTTGGACTGCATGCCGTCGCCGTGCATGCCGACGAACTGCAGGAAGGAATAGTCTTCACCCGCATCGTAGTCGGCCATCGCCTTTGGCGTGGTGTAGATAGCTGCCGGTTGCCACCACTGGCGCGGCGGGGCATCGGTCGCCAAGCCCTCATATTTGCGGATGGCGCGGCGCATCACGCCGAAGTTGCGCGGGTTGGTCCATGGCGGAGTGCCCAGCGCTTCAAGCTTTGGCTGGTGCTCCGGGTCCGCGGCTTTTTGGGCCAGGGCGAGGACCTTCTGGTACGCGTCGGTCATGTTTTCCCGTTCGCTGACAATCTGGGCGACGCCGACATAGGCATGGAACAGGTCCGGCCGTGCTTGCGCCATATGCACCGCCAGCGCGGAACCCCAGGAGCTGCCCATCAGGATCAGTTTGCGCTGTCCCAGCTGCGCCGCCACTTTTTCCGCCACGGCGATGCCGTCATCGCGCAATTGCTCGATGGTCAAAAGCGAGTCTTCCGGCGACGGATTGGCGCCGTAGGTCATGCCGGAGCCGCGCTGGTCCCACAGCACCACGGTATAACGCTCGCGCCATGCGGCGAACAAGGCGCTGCCGTAAGGAGTAAGCGGATTGCCCGGGCCGCCGTGCACGTATAGCACGACAGGGGTGGAGCAATTGCTGCCTTCCATGGTCACCCAGTGCTTGATGCCGCCCGCTTCAATAAAGCGCTGCTCGTTGATCGGGCCGCCCTCGCATTTGGCAAAGGAAGGCGATAAATTGAACGTCAATAACAACAGCAAGAGCAGGCGCATAGGTTGACAAGTTAGTTAATTGATAACCAGGCTAGTATATCTTGCTAGAATGACCAAAGGTCAAGTATTTGGGGGAGACATGGATAATAAAGGACGGCTGGCCAGCATCGATATGCTGCGCGGTTTTGTGATCGTGCTGATGGCCTTGGACCACACGCGCGACTTTTTCGGGCCTGCCCTGTTCCAGCCGGAAGACCTGGCGCAGACGACGCCATGGTGGTTTGCCACGCGCTGGATCACGCATTTGTGCGCCTCCACCTTTGTGCTGTTGGCGGGGAGTTCGGCCTTCCTGCGCGGTACCAAGAGCGGGATTCCGGCGCTGTCACGCTACCTGTTTACGCGCGGCTTGCTATTGCTGCTACTGGAGGTAACCTGGATCTCATTCAGCTGGCAATTTGGCTACAACGTCACCGTGCTGCAAGTGATCTGGGCGCTGGGGATGGGCATGATCACGCTGGCGGGGCTGGTGTGGCTGCCACGGCCGGCCATTGCGGTCATCGCCGCTTTGCTGATCCTGCCGCATAACCTGCTTGACGGGATCCAGTCCAACAATCCCTTGTGGATGATGTGGCACCAGAGCGGCTTCTGGCCTGTGGCCGGTAATTACGGCGTGTTCATCGCTTATCCGCTGATGCCCTGGCTTGGATTGATCGCGGCTGGCTACGCGATGGGTCCAGTGTTCAAGTGGGAGGCGGCGCGGAGGCAGCGCTTCCTGCTGCTTGCGGGAGTCGCGCTGCTGATGCTGTTCGTCGTGCTCCGCGCTGGAAACTTCTACGGCGATCCCGATCCCTGGTCACCGCAGGGACGCGGTTTCGTGTGGGACTTCATCTCTTTCATGCGCGTGCATAAGTATCCGCCTTCGCTGCTTTACCTTTGCGTGACGATCGGCATCGCGCTGCCTGCCCTGGCGTGGCTGGAACGCGTGCGGCCGATTTCTTTGCTGCTGCTGTTTGGCGCGACGCCGATGTTCTTTTACGTGGTCCACATCGCCTTAATCCACTTCCTGTCCGGCGTGTACTTCCTGCTGCGCTTTGGTTCGATTCCGGAAGGCGGCCCGGGCGGCCTCACGCTGCCCAAGGGCTATGAGCCCTCGCTGGCCGTGGTCTATATCGCTTGGCTTGCGATGATTGCGATCATGTATGGCCTGACCAAGCTATGGCTGCGCCGACGCAAAGCCACTTAAGCAGAAACCAGCCGGCCGGAGAGGCGCTTGTAGACGTCGCGGGCCCGTTGCTCGATCGAGGCGTCAAAGCCTGATTGGGCCAGCAGGGTGAGGCCGTTGGTGTCGGCGAGAACTCCAGGCGTCAGCGACAGGCGGCCGGCGCGCCTTTGCACCAGCAGGGGAACGCAGCACGGCTCAAGCAACTGGGCCAGCACAACGTTGTGCGAGGACACCAGAACGGTGCCGCGTCCGCACAATTGCTCCAAGACCGCAGCGGCGGCGGACACTGATTCCAGGTGGTTCGTGCCGCGGAAGATTTCGTCGATGATAAACACGGCGCGCTGCGGTTCCTTGGCCAGCGCCAGCAATTCCTGCGCGCGCCGCAGCTCCGATTGATACAGGCTCTCGCCGCCTTCCAGCGCATCTTCGTTCTGCATGCTGGCGTAGACGGGCAGGTTTGGCACGCGCGCGGATTCGGCATAGCAGAAACCGAACGCACGCGCGGCCAGCAGGTTCAGGCCGACCATGCGCAGCAAGGTGCTTTTGCCGATGCCATTCTGACCGCTGATGAAGGCGCTCTTGCCTTCCAGTGAGAGGTCCAGCGTTTCGGTGTCAGCCAGCAGTGGGTGGCGCACGGCTTGCAGCTGGATCTCGCGCTCCCATCCTTCCTCCGCCCAGCACCACTGCTCTTGCTCCGACAAATGGCGGGCCAGGGCAAGGTCGGCTTCCAATGCGGCCACCAGCTCGTAGCTCTCGCGCAGGAAGGCGGCTTGTTCGCGCACCAGGCGGCGCGTGGCGAAGTAGTGCTTGAGGTTGGCCAGCATGAGCCAGTCGGCGTATTCAGTGACGCCGGGCGCGGTGGAGATCGCATTGCGCGCAAGCTTGCCTCGCAGGTGGGCGGCATGTTCAGCGCCCGGAGCATCCACCTGCTGGCTGTGGGCATAAAGCTGCAGCTGAAGGGCTTCTGCGACGGGCTGCCATTGCTGCATGCGGGAGTTGAAGGCGACCTGGATGGCGGCCAGCACAAGCGACAGCACGACGGTCGGCGCCAAGGCGGGCAGCCAGAAGAAACTTGCGGCAGCGCTGGCGAGGAAGGCGAACGGCAGCAGCCAAAGCCAGAACGACCAGTGCGGCGCGGGCGGCAACGGCGAGGCTTCCGCCGCATTGGCGGCGCTGTCCGCCTGGCGGACGATGAGCGCTTCACTGACTTCGGCACTGGCTTGGCGCAGAGGCGTGAGTCGGGTAGCAAGGCGCTCGCGTGCGGCACTGTCGGCCAGCAGCGCGCGGACTCGCGCGGACGAGGCGGACGCAGACGCCGCAGCGTGAGCCTGCCCGCGCCGCAGGCGGCGATACAGCATCTGGCGGCCGAAAACGCTGGCGCCGGCGCCAACTTGCGCCAGATATGCCGTCAGCAGCAGGTCCTGCCAGGTCTGTCCATCTACCGCGCCATTGCCGTCGGTGCCGGCCAGCTCGTCGTATCGCGCCAGCATGCTTTCCGGGAACGGATACTCCACAGAACGACTCCTTGCCACAAAGATAAGTCAGCAAGTATAGCCGCTTACTAAAAAATCAAGTAGCCCGATTGGCGGACGAGCGGACAGCGTGGACAGGGTGGACGCTCGCGGACAGCCCGTACAGCTCAACCATCCTCATATAAATCAATTACTTAGCAGCTGGCACATTTTGTGCAATAGCAAGATTAACGAAATCATCAACACCAGGAATAAGAACATGATCCGCGACACCTCACACCAGGACCAAGTGATCGCCGTCCCCTCCAGCCGCTTTTCGCGCCGCAAATTGCTGCTGCTGGCAGGCGGCGTGGCAATTGCCGCGGCCGGATACTTGCTGCTGAAAGGCTGGAGCAGCAGCGAGCATTCGATCAGCGCCGCCCGCTTGCGCATCGGCGAAGTCACGCGCGGTACCCTGATCCGCGACGCCGCCGTCAACGGCCGCATCGTGGCCGCCGTCAGCCCGACGCTGTATTCCACCTCCACTTCCACAGTCGAACTGAAAGTACACGCCGGCGACACGGTCAAGAAAGGCCAGGTGCTGGCCGTGCTGGAATCGCCCGACCTGACCGACGAACTGAAAAAAGAACAGACCCTGTTCAACGAGCTGCAAGCGGAAGTCGCACGCCAGCAGATCCTGGCGCGCAAGCAGAAACTGGCCGCCCAGCGCGAGGCCGACACCGCAGAAATCGACCGTGTGTCTGCCCAACGCACCTTGCAGCGCTACGAAAGCGTGTCGACCGAAGGCATCATCGCCAAGATCGACCTGCAGAAAGCCAAGGACGCCGTGGCCGCCGCCGACATCCGCGCCAAGCACACCAAGCAAGCCGCAGAACTGGAAGGCGACAACGTGGCGCTGGAACTGAAAACCAAGACCGCGCAAATGGAACGCCAGAAGCTGTCGCTGGCCAACGCCCAGCGCCGCGTCGACGAGCTGACCGTGCGCGCGCCGGTTGATGGCTTCATCGGTACGCTGTCGGTGGCCAACCGCAGCGTGGTGCAGGCTAATACGCCGCTCATGACACTGGTTGACCTGTCGCAGCTGGAAGTCGAACTGGAAGTGCCTGAAACCTATGTCAACGACCTGGGCCTGGGCATGACCGCCGAAATCGAGGTGGCCGGCGTGAAGGCCAAAGGCAAGCTGTCCGCCCTGTCGCCGGAAGTGGTGAAGAACCAGGTGCTGGCGCGCGTACGCTTCGACCAGCAACCGGAAGGCCTGCGCCAGAACCAACGCCTCTCCGCCCGCCTCTTGATCGACGAAAAGCACAATGTGCTGATGGTGCCGCGCGGCCCGTTCGTGGAATCGGAAGGCGGCCGCTATGTCTACCTGGTGCAGGACGGCGTCGCCGTGCGCAGCCCTGTACAACTGGGCGCGACCAGCGTGGCGGCAGTGGAAATCGTCAATGGATTGAAACAAGGCGACAAGATCGTGATCGCCGGTACTGAAAACTTCGAGAACGCCAAGCGCGTTTCGATCAACAAATAACCCCTACGGAGATTAAACATGCTGCGCATGAATAACCTGAGCAAAGTCTATCGCACCCACATGATCGAAACCCACGCGCTGCGCGGCTTCGAGATCGACGTCAAGCAGGGCGAGTTCGTTACCGTCACCGGCCCATCGGGTTCCGGCAAGACCAGCTTCCTGAACATCGCCGGCCTGCTGGAAGACTTCACCAGCGGCGACTACGTCCTCGATGGCATCAACGTCAAAGGCATGGACGACAACGCCCGCTCGCGCCTGCGCAATGAAAAACTGGGCTTCATCTTCCAGGGCTTCAACCTGATCCCCGACCTGAACCTGTTCGACAACGTCGACGTGCCGCTGCGCTATCGCGGCTTCAACGCCGCCGAACGCAAGGAGCGCATCGAAGACGCGCTGTCCAAAGTCGGCCTGGCATCGCGCATGCGCCACTTCCCGGCCGAACTGTCGGGCGGCCAGCAGCAGCGCGTGGCAATTGCGCGTGCACTGGCCGGCTCGCCCAAGCTGCTGCTGGCCGACGAGCCGACCGGTAACCTGGATACCCAGATGGCGCGCGGCGTGATGGAACTGCTGGAAGAGATCAATGCCGAAGGCACAACGATCCTGATGGTGACCCACGATCCGGAACTGGCGCAGCGCACCCAGCGCAATGTCCACATCATCGACGGCCAGGTGTCGGACCTGGTGCGCAAATCGCCATCGCTGGTGGTTGCCAAGGAGGCTTGAGATGTTCCAATACTATTTCCTGCTGGGCGTACGCAGCCTGCGCCGCAACCCGGTGCTGACCGCGCTGATGGTGCTGATCCTGGCGATCGGCGTGGCCGCCAGCGTCTCCACCCTGACCATCCTGCACGTGATGTCGGGCGACCCGATCCCGGGCAAGAGCGAGCGCCTGATCGTGCCGATGGTTGATAACGGTCCGCTGAAAGGCTACACCCCGGGCGAGCGTGAAGGCGATGAAATGTCTTACCGCGACGCCGTCAACCTGCTCGCTTCCGGCCAGGGCGACCGCCGCACCGCGATGCGTGGGGCTTCCGGCACCGTGGAACCAGTGCGCAAGGACATGCCGGTATTCACCGTCGAAGGCCTGACCCCGACACGCGACTTCTTTGCCATGTTCGAAGTGCCCTTCCTGCACGGCGGTCCATGGAGCGAAGCAGACGACAAAGCCGGTTCCGATGTGGTGGTCCTGAGCAGCAAGCTGGCTGAAAAACTGTTCGGCAACGCCAATCCGGTCGGCCAGCGCGTGCGCATGTTCGGCTTCGACTACTCCGTGGTCGGCGTGTTTGGCAAATGGAACCCCGTGCCCCGCTACCACCGCATCGTCGGCGGCCCAGGCGCTTTCGGCGACGAGGACGAGTTCTACATCCCATTCCACAACGCGATCCGCCACGAAATGGGACAGAACGGCAATATGAACTGCAGCAGCGACCGCGGCCCCGGCTACCAGGCCCTGCTCGATTCCGAATGCATCTGGATCCAGTTCTGGTTCGAACTGCACTCGGTGTCCGACCGCCCGCAACTGCAAGCCTGGCTCGACGCCTACGCTGGCGAACAGCGCAAGCTGGGCCGCCTGCAGCGCAATGCCCCGAACAAATTGTTCAACGTGATGGAATGGCTGGAAGAACAAAAGGTGGTGGGCAACGACAGCCGGCTGTCGGCCATGCTGGCCTTCGGCTTCCTGCTGCTTTGCCTGGTCAACACCATCGGCCTCCTGCTGGCGAAGTTCTCGGTGCGTGCACCGGAAGTGGGCGTGCGTCGCGCCCTGGGCGCCTCGCGCAAGGAAATTTTCACCCAGTTCCTGATCGAGAGCGCGGTGGTGGGCCTGGCCGGCGGCATCCTCGGCCTGCTTCTGGCGCTCGGCGCACTGGCCCTGATCGGCAGCATCTCCGAACAGATCGCCGTCACCACCCGCATGGACTGGATGATGCTGCTGGTGACCTTCGTCATGTCGGTGTGCGCCGCCATCCTGGCCGGCCTTCTGCCGACCTGGCGCGCATGCCAGGTCACCCCGGCCTTGCAACTGAAATCGCAGTGAGGACAATATGGAAATCAAACCAATCTTTTCCGCGCTGATGCGCTCCAAGACCGGCCCGATCCTGGTGGCCGTGCAAGTGGCCCTCAGCCTCGCCATCCTGGCCAACGCCCTGCACATCGTCAGCGTGCGCCAGGCCGTTGCGGCGCGCCCGACCGGCATCGCCAACGAAGAGCAGGTGTTCAGCATCAACGTGAAGGCGCTCAACCCTGGCGGCCACGAGCAGCAGATCGCCACCCAGAACGCGGAGGCGGCCGCGCTGCGCGCCGTGCCGGGCATCACTTCGGTGGCCACAACCAACCAGATCGTGCTCTCCCGTTCCGGCAACTACAACAGCGTAGCGGCCAGCCGTGAACAGGAGCGCAGCTCCGCCAGCCCGTCGATGTACGTCACCTCCGAGTCGCTGGTCAAGACCTGGGGCCTGAAGATTATCGATGGCCGCGACTTCACGCCGCAGGACGTGCTGGAGTTCGACCAGAAGACCAGCAAGGCCTTTCCCACCATCGCCCTGATCACCAAGGCCCTCGGCCAGAAAGTGTGGCCGGATGCGGCCAGCTTCGTCGGCAAGAAAATGTTTTACGGCACCGGCGCCGAAGCGCGCGAAGTCACCGTGGTCGGCGTGATCGACACGCTGGAAACCCCGAGCGCCGCAATGGGTGCGGACGGCGAGATGTCGACCATGGTGCCGGCGCGCACCTCCGGCGCCTCCCGCACGCTGTACACACTGCGTGCCGAACCGGGCCAGCGCGACCGCGCCATGAAGGATGCCGAAGAGGCGATCCGCAAGCTGCATAACGGCCAGGTGGTTGTGCACAGCAAAACGCAGTCGGAGCAGCGAGTGAACCGCTACAAGGCCGACTATGCGCTGGCATGGATGCTGATAACCGTCAGCGTACTGCTGATGATGGTGACGGCCAGCGGCATCGTCGGCATGGCCAGCCTGTGGGTCACGCAGCGCCGCAAGCAGATCGGCGTACGGCGTGCGCTGGGGGCGCGCAAGTTCGACATCCTGCGCTACTTTGTGACCGAGAACCTGATGATCACTACGACGGGGATTGCTGGCGGTCTGCTGGGGGCGCTGGCATTGAACCAGCTGCTGGTGTCCAAGCTGGAACTGGCGCGCTTGCCGGCGGAGTATATGGTGATTGGCGCCGCCGCGTTCTGGGCGCTTGGCATCGCCGCCGTGTACGGCCCGGCGTGGCGCGCCGCCTCCATCTCGCCGGCCTTGGCGACCCGCTCGGCCTGAACCCGGCAAACCTGGGTCTGACCCGAGGGTCAGACCCGCCTGCGCTAGCGCCGCGGACCTGGGTTGTACGCCTTTGATCTTCGTCGAAAGTCAAAGGCGCACGACCCAAACTACAAACCGCAAAACCGTACATGGTCAGACCCTCGGGTCTGACCCAGAACTACCGGTTTTCATGTATGCTGCCAAAATGCCAACCGTACTAATCATCGACGACAACGCCGCCGTAGCAGTCGCCCTCGAAGTCCTGTTCTCCCTGCACGACATCGACTCCCTGCACGCCGCCTCCCCCGAAGAAGGCCTCGCCCTGCTCGACCAGCGCAGCGCCAGCATCGACCTCGTCGTGCAGGACATGAACTTCACCGCCGACACCACCTCCGGCGAAGAAGGCATCGAACTATTCCGCGCCATCCGCAAGCACCACCCCGACCTGCCGGTCATCCTGCTCACCGCCTGGACCCACCTCGACGCCGCCGTTGACCTGATCAAAGCCGGCGCCGCCGACTACCTCTCCAAGCCCTGGGACGACAAGCGCCTGATCGCCACCGTGCGCAACCTGCTGGAACTGGGCCAGGCCAACCGCGCCCTCAACCAGCACCGCAACGACGAACTGCGCCAGCGCCGCGAACTGGAACGCTACAACCTGCGCAAGATGGTATGGAACGACCCCGCCACAGAGCGCGTGATCTCGCTCGCCTGCCAGGTCGCCCGCGCCGATGTGCCAGTGCTGATCACCGGCCCCAATGGCACCGGCAAAGAACGCATCGCCGAAATCATCCAAGCCAATTCCGCCGTACGCGAAGGCCCCTTCGTCGTGCTCAATTGCGGCGCCCTGCCAGCCGAACTGATTGAAGCCGAATTGTTCGGCGCCGACGCCGGCGCTTACACCGGCGCCTCCAAAGCCCGCGAAGGCAAGTTCGAAGCAGCCGACGGCGGCACCCTGTTCCTCGACGAAATCGGCAACCTGCCGCTGGCCGGGCAAATGAAGCTCCTGCGCGTACTGGAAACCGGCCGCTTCGAACGCCTCGGCTCCAACCGCGAACGCCAGGTGCAAGTGCGCGTCATCAGCGCCACCAACGCCGACCTGCCCGCCATGATCCGCGCCGGCAGCTTCCGCGAAGACCTATACTACCGCCTCAACGTCATCGAACTGCGCCTGCCGCCGCTGGCCGAACGCCCCGGCGATATCCTGCCGCTGGCACGACACTTCCTCGGTACAGAACGCCAGCTCCGCCCCGACGCCGAAGCCGCCCTGCTCGCACACAGCTGGCCAGGCAACGTACGCGAACTGAAAAACGTCATGGCCCGCGCCAGCCTGCTAGCGCAAGGCGACACCATCACCGTACCCGACCTCGGACTGCCCGCCGCCAGCAACGGCCAAGCCAATAGTGCCGCAGGCCCCGACCAGGAACCCGACCGCGACGCCATCATCGCCGCCCTGCAGCGCGCCAACGGCGTCGTCGCCCAAGCCGCCGGCGAGCTCGGCCTCTCACGCCAAGCCCTCTACCGCCGCATGGAACGCCTCGGCATCGCCCGCCCATGACGCCGCACCATCCGCCGCTCCTGTCCAGTTCGTGTCACACCTTGGGGTCACACCCCAAGTGTGACACGAGCCCAGCCGCTGCATGGCAGAGGCCGTGTCACACTTGGGGTGTGACCCCAAGGTGTGACACGGGCTCGGGTGTGGGCTGAGATGCGGCTGTCACTTTTAACTCGCTGGTCGGCGCTAGTGGGGACGCTCACTGCAACGGGCATCCTGATCGCGCTTGGGCTGGATCAGCTGCTGCCGAAGCATCCCACCATCGTGGTCGGCATTTCCTTGCTGTGCCTGGTACCCTTGGCCGTCATTACGATCCGTGCCCAATTGCAGCGCCAGCTCTCGCTTTATCGCGCGCTGACCGGCACAGTTACCAGTTACCGCGATGGGGATTTTTCCTTCAGCCTGCACTGGCCTCAGAATGATGAGCTGAGCGACCTGGTAGCTGCCCACAATGAACTGGGTCACGTGCTGCGTGAGCAGCGCCTGGGCCTGGTGCAGCGCGAACTGTTGCTTGATACCATGGTGCAGCACACGCCTGTGGCCATGCTTCTTGTGACTGACAACGACGCCATCGTCTTCGCCAACCTGGCAGCGCGCCAGCTGGTGAACGAGGGGCGCAAGCTGGAGGGCCTGCACCTGCCGGAGCTGCTGGCGCGCGTGCAGCCAGCCCTGCGTGATGCCCTGGGCCGCGGCGGCGACGGTCTGTTCACCATCGGCGACAGCGAGGAGGAGGAAGTTTTCCACCTTGCGCGCCGTAGCTTTAGCTTGAATGGCCGTCCACATGAACTCTTATTGCTGCGCCAGCTGACACAAGAGCTGCGCCGCCAGGAAGTGCAGACCTGGAAAAAAGTCATCCGCGTCATCAGCCACGAACTGAACAACTCGCTGGCGCCGCTAACCTCGCTGGCCCATTCGGGCGCCGAACTGGTGCGGCGCGGGCAGACCGAGCGCCTGCCGCAAATCCTGGCCACCATCGAGGAACGCACGCGCCACCTGGAAAGCTTCATCCTCGGCTACGCCCGCTTCGCCAAGCTGCCCACGCCGCGGCTGGACGAGCAGGACTGGCGCACCTTCCTTTCCGCACTGTCCGACCAGGTGCAGTTCAAGCTGCTCGGCGAGGTGCCGGAGGAAGCGCATGCCTTCGATGCGGCTCAGATGGAGCAAGCCTTGCTGAACCTGCTGAAAAACGCCCATGAATCGGGTTCGCCGCCCGATGAAGTCGCCCTCGAATTGCGTCGCATGCAAGGAATGCTGCGCATCGAAGTGCAAGACCGCGGTCCCGGCATGAGCGAGGCGGTGCTGGCCAACGCCCTGGTGCCCTTCTACTCCACCAAGCGCAGCGGAACCGGCCTCGGCCTGGCCCTGGCGCGCGAGATCGCCGAGGCCCATGGCGGGCGCATCACGCTGGCCAACCGCGAAGGCGGCGGCCTTGCCGTGACTTTGATATTCCCCCTTTGATCCAGACCATGCCGCTGGCGGGACTGGGCGTGGCGGCCTTTGGCGGAGCCGTCGGCGCGAGTAGGCGGCCGGGCTGGTAAACTAGCGGCCTATGTCATCCCGAAGATTCAACCAGCCTGGTTTTCCTCCCGCCACCATCACTGAGTTTGAAGGCGTGCGTTCGCTGCACCTGGGCACCTCCTGGGTGCAAGGCGCCATGCGCATCTCCAAGCCCGATGTGATCGAGCTCGAATACGTACGCATGATGATGATGTGGACGCTGTTCCTGCCCGCCCCTCGCCATATTGTCCAGCTCGGTCTGGGCAGTGCGGCCCTGACCAAATTCAGTTACCGCCAGTTTCCCAAAGCGCGCGTCACCGCCATCGAGCTCAATCCGAACGTGATTGCGATTTGCGAAGAAAAGTTCGGCCTGCCGCCCAATGACGAGCGGCTCGATGTGCGCCAGATGAACGCCATGGATTTCGTGCTCGACCCGCGCAACCACGGCACGGTCGACGTGCTGCAAGTCGACCTGTACGACGAGGAAGCGCGCGGCCCGGTACTCGACACGCCCGAGTTCTACCAGGCCTGCTTCGACTGCCTGGGCCCGGAAGGCATCATGACCACCAATGTGTTCGGCGACTTCGACAACTACGGCAAAAACCTGCAGCATATGGAGCTGGTCTTCGATGCCGTGGTCTGGCTGCCCGAAGTCCATGACGCCAACATCGTGGTGATTGCCTTCAAGAACGCGCCTTCGATCGATTTTGCCGTGCTGTATGAGCGCGCCAGCCAGATCAGGAAGACCATGAACCTGAATGCCAAGCCCTGGGTCGATGGCATGAGGGACTGGATGGCTAACGCGTAGTCTGGCTACACTTCACAGCGCTCGGTCGTGCTATATTGCAGGGTTCGTTGTTTCAAACCAGAAACAACATTGTCAGAAATACCAAGAGTTCCGCAATGTCCGACGTATTCCTCAAACAGCGTGAAGAGTTCGCTCGTCAATCGATGAGCCAGGTCGGCGTATCGCGTGAATTGTTCGATGAATTCAACCGCATACTCGCCCCGCATGTGGTTCACTTGGAGTTCCGCAAGGGCGATTACCTGCAGCACGCGGGCGTGCCGGCCAGCGTGGCCTATTGGCTGTACCGCGGCGTGGCGCGGCGCGGCATGCTGACCAAGGACGGCAGCGAAGTGACGATGGCGTTTTCGTCGGAAGGCGAATCCTGCGGCTCGCACCACGACCTGCTGGCGGCCCAGGATGGCTTGCCGGCGCAGGAATTCATTATTGCGGAGACGCCGATAACGTCGGTGCGGGTAGATTGGGCGACGCTGGCGCGGCTGCGCGAAGAGCACAGCATCATGCGCGAGTACTACCTGAAGGTGTCGGAGCAGTCGATCCGCCGTTATTCGCAGAGCAGCCTGATTCGCAGCATGACTTCGGCCAACTGCCGGCTGGCCGCCTTCCGCGAACAATACCCAGGCCTGGAGCAGCGTATCGCGCAGAAATCGCTGGCCTCCTTCCTGGGTATCACTCCTCAATACATGTCCACGCTCCTGAAGCAGGAGCAGGAACGCTAAGCAGCTTCCTGTTCCTGTTCGCGGCGCATCAGCTGCGACAGGTAGGCTGGCGTAATCTGCAGATAGGACGCCAAGACCTTTTGCGAAATGCGGCGCTCAAGCTGCGGATATTCTTCCCTGAAGTTGTACAGGCGTTCTTCCGCGCTCGAAGCGGTATGCGTGATGAAGCGGCGCGCCTGGCTGGCAACAGCAAACTCCAGGAGGCGCAGCATGTAGGCCATCAGTGTCGGGTCCTGGCTGCGCAGGGCGCTCATTTGCTCCCAGTCGAAGCGGTAACCCTGCACCGAGGTTTCCGCCACGATGAAGGAACGCGATGGCTGTTCGCCGCGCACTTCAAGCAGGTCTTCGTAGGCATTTGCAATATGCCCTTCGGTGGCGAAGCGCATGGTGACTTCGTTGCCGCCTTCGCTCACATAGCCGACGCGAGCGACGCCGCCAGTCAGCCAGAATACTTCGCGGCCGGTCTGTCCGACGCGCTGCAGCAGCTCGCCGCGACGGGCTGCGAACGGTACGGCCAGCGGCTCGATGCGGCGGGTGGCTTCGTCAAACAGCTGTTCGTCGACGCCATAGCGCGCCATCATATCGGCCTTGAAATGCTGCCGCAGTTTTAGGAAATGTTGATTCATTGCACCCCAGTTCATGTCTCTTGTTTTTTGACTACATCTGGTCAGGCCAGATTTACTTCATTCTAAAAACAAGGGTGGCCCGGCTTAGATAAACTATTTGAACTTTCGGTAAAAATTTTCGTACGCTGTCATATGCACAACACCGGCCAGGCGTTTGACCAGCCCGTCCATTTGCGCTGGGGCAACCTGGCCGTATCCCAGGGCTAAGCCGTGCCAGTTGCTCTGGCCGGCCACGGCATGCACGCTCAGGGCGTTGGCAATCATGCCTTCCTGCTCGCGGGCGCGGCGGCTGATCTCCACATCCGACAGGCGCGGGTCTTGCCAGCGCAGCGATAAATGCATGCCGGCCGAGGCGCCGCAGACGGTGGCGATGCTGCCCAGGTGCTTATCGAGCGATTCCACCAGGGCGTCTCGCCGCTCGCGGTACAGGCGGCGCATGCGGCGCAAGTGCAGGGCGAACTGGCCGCTGCGCAGGAATTCGGCCAACGCCAGCTGGTCGGCGGCGCGCCCGCGTGAAGCCGATTGCTGGCGCATGGTTGCCAGCGGCTGCACCAGCCAGGGCGGTACCACCAGGTAGCCGATGCGCAGGCCGGGGAACATGGTCTTGCTGAAAGTGCCGCAGTACAGGACCGGGGCGTCCGGCTGCAGGCCCTGCATGGACGCCAGCGGCGGGCCGTCGTGGCGGAATTCGCTGTCGTAGTCGTCTTCAATGATCAGGGCGCCGCAGGAGCGGGCGCCGTCGATCAGGGCCATGCGGCGCGCCAGCGACAGTACAGTGCCGGTCGGATATTGGTGCGAGGGCGTGGTGTAGATCAGGCGCGGGGGACGCTGTTGCCAGTCATCAGGGCGCGGCGCGATGCCGTCGTCGTCGACGTCTATGCCTTCCAGCTTGACGCTGGCGGCGCGGAAGGCTGCCATGGCGCCGCCGTAGCCCGGGTTTTCCATCCATAGCGTTTCGCCGGCGTCGGCACAGGCGCGGCCGCACAGGTCAAGGCTGCTTTGGCTGCCGTCGGTGATGAACACTTGCTCCGGTTCGCAGACCACGCCGCGCGAGGCGCGCAGGTAGTCGGCGATGGCTTCGCGCAGCACCGGCTCGCCGCATGGGTCGCCGTAATTCAGTTTTTCCGTTGGCAGCGAGCGCCAGGCGCGTTCCAGCAGGCGGCGCCAAAGACCGATCGGGAAACTGGGCAAGTCCGGCACGCCGGGCACGAAGGGCGTGCCGGCGGCAGCGGAGGCGGTGCTGTGGCGCAGGTTCTGCGCGCGCTGCGACAAGCCTTTGCAGGGCACGACCACGCTGGCCTGGTGCTGGCGCGCGGGCGCCACGGCGGCGACGATGGTTCCGCTGCGGTCAGTCGTCACATAGCCTTCGCTGGTCAGCTGCTCGTAGGCGTACAGCACGGTGTTGCGGGCCACGCCCAACTCCGATGCCAATGCGCGCGTAGCAACCAGGCGCGTACCGGGAGCCAGCATGCCGTCGCGGATGGCGGCGCGCAGGCATTCATGCAGAAGGCGCTGGCGCGGCCAGCCATGGTGTCCGTGGCTGGCGGTGAAATTCGAAATCAGCAGCGAGTAGTCCAATCATGGCTCCATGGTTTTACACACCCCTGGACCTGTTGCAGGGGCCAGCGGATCATTATAGTCCGTCGTTATGAAAACGACACCACCTCCATCCGACCGCACGCGCGTCAAGCGCATCGCCCTCAACGCAAGCTATGAACAGGACCTGGTCCGCGCCATCGTCGATGCGGCCTATATCTGCCATATCGCCTTCGGCGACGCGCATGGCGCCCATTGCATTCCCACTGCCTGCTGGCGTGAGGGCGAGTACCTGTACATCCATGGCTCCAATGGCAGCCGCATGCTGAAGCAGCTGATGGCGCAGGATGCCTGCGTCACCATCACCCACCTGGATGGGCTGGTGATGGCCCGTTCGGCTTTCAACCATTCGATGAATTACCGCTCCGTGATGATTTACGGGCGTTTTGAGGAAGTCGACGAAGCAGGCAAGCGCGCTACGCTGGCGGCCTTCATGGAGCACCTGGCGCCGGGCCGGCAGGCTGAAATCCGAGCCGGCAACGACAAGGAATTTGCCGCCACCACGGTGCTGCGCATTGCGCTGGCCGAAGCAGCGTGCAAGGTGCGCAGCGGCGGCGTCGAAGACGATGAGGAAGATATGGGCGTAGAGGCGTGGGCCGGCATCCTGCCCTTCACCCAGCTGCGCATGGCGCCGCAGCAGGACCCGGCCTGCACGGCGGAAGCGCCGGACTATGTGCGCAACTGGGCTGCCTGATTTTTTCACGAAAGGAGATCTATGACTACCGTTACCGTCCGCCAGGCTTTGCTGCCTGATCTCGATACGCTGGTTCCGCTGGTTGACGGCTATCGCCAGTTCTACGGCCGCGAGAGCGATCCGTCGGCCACCAGGGCTTTCCTGCTGGCGCGCTTCAATCACAGCGAGTCCACCATCTTCGTCGCATTCGACGGCGAAGATGCGGTCGGCTTTACCCAACTCTATCCGAGCTTTTCCACGGTGTCGCTGGCACGGACCTTCATCCTGCAGGACTTGTTCGTCAGCCCGCGCGGACGCCGCAAAGGCGTGGGCACGCAACTGCTCGCGGCCGCTACCAGCCATGCCGGGAAGCTGGGCGCAATCCGGCTCACGCTATCGACAGCAGTCACGAACGAAACGGCGCAAGCGCTCTACCAATCCGCCGGTTGGGCGCGCGATGACAAGTTCTTTGTCTATCACTGCATGCTCTAGCGCACCTTAAGCTTCAGCAGGCGCTTGTCTGGCGGCGGCCAGTCAAGCCGCATGCCGCGCAGGGTTTCCAGCAGCACGCGGCCGACTGCATCGTTGCGGTAGCGCTTTGAATCGGCGGGGATCACGTACCACGGGGCGTGGTCGGCATCGGTCGCAGCGATCGCATCTTCGTACGCCTTCTGGTAATCCTTCCACAATTCGCGCTGTTTCAGGTCTTCAGGATCGAACTTCCAGTGCTTGTGCGGGTCGTCGACGCGCGCTTGCAGGCGCTCGCGCTGCTCGTCCTTCGAGATGTGCAGGAAGAACTTGACGATGGTGGTGCCGCTTTCTGCGAGCATGCGCTCGAAGTCGCGGATTTGCGCGTAGCGGCGCTTGCATTCGGCCTGGGTGATCATGCCTAGCACGCGCGTGATCAGCACGTCCTCGTAGTGGCTGCGGTTGAAGACGCCGATTTCGCCAGCCTTCGGCACTTCGCGGTGTATGCGCCACAGGAAGTCGTGGGCTGCTTCGATGTCGGTCGGTGCGCGGAAGCCGGTTGCGCGCAAGCCCATGGGATTGATGTTGCTGAACAGGTGGCGTACGGTGCCGTCCTTGCCGGAGGTGTCCGTGCCTTGCAAGACGATCAGCAGCTTGCGTTTGTGTTCGGCGTACAGCATCTCCTGCAGGTCGGCGATTTCTTCCAACGTCTTGGCCAGGCCTTCGGCGTCGGCGTCGGGTTTAGCGTCCGCCCTGGCGTCCTTATCGCGCAGCTTAAGGCCCGGTTTGGCCCTGAATTGGTCGATGGCTTTCATGCGATGACATTAGCACAGCTTACGGCTCAGCGGCGTTCGCGCCACCAAAGCAGCAGCACGCTCGCGGCGAAGGCTAAGCCCAACAGCCAGCGCGGCACTGCCGTGGCCCATGCCTGTTGCGTATCGGCGACGCGCACGCTTCCAATGTCGACCGAAGCTGCGACAGGCTCGGTGCTGCGGCTCGCGTAGCGCGCAGTCGCGTCGTGGCGCAGTGCGGCTTGCCATGCCGGCCAGTCCTGCGCTCCGAATACATAGATTGCGCTGTCGACGCCGTTGCTGCTCACCGGCAGCCAGCCGGCGGCACGCGGCCAGAGCGCCACACAGGCGGCGTCAGCACGGTCGCTGCGCGTTCGCCAGCGCATGGATTCCGGCCCGACGGTGAGCGCACCACCACCCGCGACGCCTTGCGCGCAAACTTCGCTGCGCAATCCGGCCAACGGCATCCGCTCCGCATCGAGCCAGCGAACTTTCTGCTCGCTGCCCAGCGCAGCCAGGTCCATCACCTGCTGCCACCACTGCCCCAAAGCCGCCGGCTCGCTGATCGCATGACGGTGCCAATCACGCACGCCCAGCCACAGGATGCGCCCCTTCTGCCATTCGCGTTGCCAAAGCCACGGCTTACCGTCCTTATCACGCGCAACGGCTTGCCAGGCGCCGCCCGCAGCCGGCATTTGCGCGCCTGGCGCGAACTCCAGCGTCGCACCGGGCAACGCCATGTGCCGCATGTCTTCCCTCTCCGTGGTGGCAGACTGCGGCGCCATCTTCAAACCCAGCTCGCGCTGCCACAACGCCGCATCGCCAACGTTGCCGCCCAGCACCAGCAGGGGCAAGCCTTGCGCCGCCTGAGTAAGTGCTGCACGGATGCCGCCGTTTTCCATCCAGGCCGCATCGGCAACCAGCAAGTTAGCGTGCGTCAGCGGCCCACGGGCCTCCTCGCTGCGAGTCAGCGATTTGCCAAGCGTGGTTTGCCAGTCTACGATCGCGTTCGAATCGGTCAGCAGTTGGTTCAGCACACGGGTGTCGAAGGATGGCGTGCCGAAACGGCCCTGTACCTGCAAAGGCACGGCTTCCAGCACGCGCAGCGGCACCGGGCCTTGCGCGACGGCCTTGCCGTCCATGTCCAGCAAGCGCGCCTGCAGCACCATCGCTTCCGCCATCGGCGGCTGCCATTGCACGGTCAGCGCCTGGGTTGCGGCATTGGGCGCGCGCGATTCGGCGAGCAGTTGGCCGTTTTCTGCCAGCAGCTGCAAGCGCCAACCGGCTTGCGGCGCGCCACGCCGCGCGGTCAGGGAGAAGCTGCGTCCAAGCGACAGGCTGCGCGGGAAGTCCAGCCACAGCAAGCCTTCGTTCGATGGCTGCCATCGGACCTGGCGTATTGGCATGTCGCGCCATTGCGCTTCATGCAGGCCTTGGCCTCTCACTTCCAGCACTGCATTGCGCGGGGTTGATGGCAACTGCGCCAGCCCCGCCGCGAGACGGTCGTCAACCGCCACGCGATCGTTCGCCGCCACGCGGCCAGTGTCCAACCACACGGTTTGCGTGGCTGCGCCGGGCGCTGACGGCGCAGCCAATAAGGTTGCCAGCGACAAGCCAGCCGCAAGGGCTAACGCGGCGTCAAGCCAGCGCCGCTTGTGGGCGTATAGCATGGCACTCCCCGCACCAGTCAGCGCGGCGCCTGCGTAAAGCAGATTGATGTCCATGCTCACGGCGCCCCCTTCCCTTGCAAGGCCTGGCCAAAGCGCGTCTGGGCTTGCTGGCGAGCCTGCAATAACACGGCAGGTTGCTGGACGGTGGCACGCAGCCAGGCTCGCAACTGTGCGCGGCATGGCTGGCAACCGTCGGCCACGTCCTGAACCGCGGCCTGCGCTGCCAAGCGCTGCTCTCCGTCCGGGATATGAGCGACGGCTTCGCGCGCGGCCTTGCTCCACAGGGCTGGCAGCGCGCCGTCGCCTTCCAGCGCTCGCACCAGATCGCGCACATCGGCGGGAACGAATTCGTTTGCAGCGCCTTGCGCGCGGCGGTAGCTGGCGGCGCCGGTCATTTCGCCGCTCATGCGTTTCTCTTCCTTGATTGCTGGCGGCACGAAGGCGGTGCGGTGCAGGTACACGCGTTCCGCTTGCTGCAGCTCCTTGATTGCGCCGAGCGCCTTGTATTCCGGAGGCAGCGCAGGTTTCGGCGCGATGGCGCGCAGCTGCTTTTCGGCGTCCCACATGGCGCGCAGGGCGCGGCGCAGGACTTCTTTGGTCGCGGGGTCGAAGATGGTGGCGTTGCCTTCCTGATCATGGGTGTGGCCGAATTCGGCGGCGATATTGCCGGTGCCGAATCCTCCGGGGCCCTTTGTGCTGGCAGCGCCGCCATGCTCGTGGCCATCGCCATCCCCATGCTCCTCGCCGCCGAACAGCGAAGATTCTTCGCCGAGGAACTGGCCGTAGCGCAGGCGCAGCTTGGCCTGGTCGCCGGCGATCGCCTCGCTGCGGGCGCGCAATTCAGCGGCGGCGAGGCGCGGCATGTCGGCTACCAGTTGTTCGGTGTCGATGATGATCTGGCGTTGGCTGCGCAGGTTTTCCGGCTTCGCCAACGATGGCAAGGCCGTCGATTCCTGCGCTTCGCCGGGCGGGCCGGGAAGGCGCAGGGTGTAGGTCGGCGATTGGGCGATGTGCGGGACCGGAGCGTTGTCGCTGGCGCGCACGAAGAAATACAGCTCATCGCCGGGTTCCATGCCGAGCTCCTTCAACATCCATTGCTTATTCCAGCTGCGCTTACGCGGGTCGGACGACGCTGGCAATGGCGTTTCCTTGTCGGTGAAGCGGATGTTTTCGCCGCTTCCGCGCGCAAGCGTCATGTGCAGCGTAGCTTTGGTGATTGCGTAGTCGTCGCTGACGCTGACATTGATTTGTGCGCTTTGTGCTTCCGCCTTCAGGAGGCTGACCGATTCGTTTGGTGTGGCGATGGCGACTTGCGGCGGCTGGTCCGGAGTTACGCGTATCGTGTAGCGCTGGGCAGAGTTGCCGCGGCTGCGCCAGAAGGTCGAATCACTGGCGGTCCACTCCGCGCACTTTCCTGGAAGGGCTTGCAGCGACTGGCCGTCTCCCAGTTCGATGGTGGCGTCGGCGTTGACGGCACACCAGCGCACTTTGCTGTGCTGCGGGATCTGCAAGTCGCGCGGCGCACCGTCGCTTGGCTGGACGCCGGTGTAGGCCGGCGGCTCGGCGTGCAGGCTGATGCCGGCGGCCGCAATGGCGGCCTGGCTTGCCGCGCCCGCCCCCTGCGGCGCGGCGTATCGGCCGCTATGCGCAGCGGCATACGCCCAAGTCATTGCTGCGGCGACTGCCGCCAATGCCAGCGGAATGGCGTTGAAGCGGGATTTTTGTTTTGCGATATTGCACAGGCGCTCCTTGCTCAGCGCCTGGTCGAGGCGCGCCAGAAGACGGTTGCGTTGCAGTTCGCCAAGCGGGCTGCTGCTTGGCACTGCGAGCATGGCGCTGCTGTCTTCCAGTTCGGGGACGGCGTCGTTCAGCCAGGACGGCAGCTTGTCCTCGATGCGCCTGCGCCAGATTGCAAAGTCTATGCCGGCCCAGAAGATGGCTGCTGCTGCCAGGCCGATCGGTGCGGCCGGGGCTAGCGCTACGGCGGCGCTACCGGATGCGGCCAGGGCGGCGGCTGGGAGCAGCGGAAGGAGCCAGCTTGCGGCGCGGCGGCGGATCAGTGCGTGCAGCATGCGTTGGCGCACGCTGGCCAGGTGGTCAGCGGCGGCGGGCATGAGTCAGGATCCTTTCAATTGCGAACAATGCCAGCAAGGCTAGCGCCAGCCATTCGGGGGAGCGGGCCAAAGGCGTCGGCAGCGGTTTGGCGCGCGCGGCTTCGATGGCTTGCGCCTGCATCGGGTAGGCGGCAGGGAGCGCAGAAGCTCCTTGCCAACGCTCGTAAAGGGCTCGGGCGGCGTCGATGTCGTGCAGGGGCCATTGAGGGGCGGTCCAAGCGATGCCTTGCTTGTTTTGCGTTTGCCCGGTGGCGCCGGCGGTGCGCCACCAGAGGGGGGCTTGCCAGCTTGGCGGCGGGTCGCTGCCCTCGCGGTCCCAGACGATCAGTTCTGTCTTTGGCGTGGGCGTCTCCGAGACCAAGTAACGGTTCACACCGTCGCCTGCGGTGCCGAAGGCGGCAAACAGCGCGTGCCAGGCCGCGATGCGCTGGGGGGGCGCGACAACGACGACGTGGCGCTCGTGAGCTGCCTGGGGCGATGTGGCAAGCGCACCAGCGGCGGGCGCGATGCGCAGGTCGGCGGGGTGAGCCAGGCGGGGACGGAGCGCGGGCATGGCGGCGCTTGGAGCGAGTATGAGGAAGCGCGCTTGCGGGCGCCATTCGTGCTCGTTCAGCACGAGCCAATTCCATGGGTCGGAAGGCAGCGGCTCGCGGGCGGCGGCGGACATTCCGGCGGCCTGGATTTGCTGCGTAGCCCACGGCGAGGACTCGAGCGACGCGTCGATGAAGACGGTATCACCCTTCCACGGCATGGCGAGAACTGCGAGCCAGGCGATCAATGCGGCCAGCAAAGAAAGCCGCACCAACAGAAGCAGCAAGTCCATCCACCGCAGCACGCGCTGCTGCTGCGGCGCGGCGCTCGGCAGGAAGTGTGCGGTGGCGAGAAGCTCGGTGCGCGTGCGTTCACGCTTGCGCATATGCCACCATACCGGCAGCAAAAGTACCGGCAAGGCGAACCACCACATAGGTTGCATGCTGGTCATGGCCGCCGCGCCTCCGGGTTGCGCAGCCAGGCGCGGAGCACTTCCCCCAACGCCTGTTCGATGCGCGCCTCGCACAGCGGCACGTCATGTTGGCGGCATGCGCTGCGCACGACATCGAAATGCGCGTCCAGCGCCGCGCGATAACCATCGCGCAGTTCGCGGCTAAAGGAGTGCAGTCCCGCACCAGCTTCCGGATCGCGGTAGGCGTGGCCGGTAGCGAAATTCGCTTCGACTTCCGCCTCTGTGCGCAGGGCAAGAAGGCGCACGTCGTGCCGCATATGACGCAGCCGCACGAGCGCTTCGCCCAGCGGCGACGGCCAATCCAGCGCATCGGTGGCGGCGAACACCATACTTGGCGAACGCGCGAAATGCAGGCTGGTGCGCAGCGTATCAGCGTCCGGCAATTCACCGGTTGGCGTGGCACGCTGCAAAGCTGCCAGCACGCGCTGCAAATGGCGAGGGCCGCGCGAGGCTGGCGTGAACTCAACCCGCCCGCCGGACAACACCAGCAGGCCGAAAGCGTCACCCTGGCGTTGGGCAATCGCAGCCACGCAGGCCAGCGCCGTGCGCGCGTACCAATGCTTGCTCAAACCATCCACGCGCCGGCTTGGCTCGGCCATCGACGCGCTGGCGTCCAGCACCAGCCAGGTCGCAACGTGGCTATCGCGCTCAGCCTCTCGCACGTAGTAGCGGTCGGCGCGCGCAAGCAGCTTCCAGTCCACGCGACGCCATTCATCGCCCGGCGCGTAAGCACGGTACTCGGAGAATTCGACGCCGGCGCCGCGTTCGCGGCCCGCGTGGATGCCATGGCCCAGTCCCGCCAGCACGTGGCGGATCACCAGCTCAAGGTCGGCGGAATGCGCCAGCAGCGCAGGTGTTTCCAGCATGCTTATTCTGGCTTGATTGCGTCGCGCAGGGCGGCAAGGATGTCGGCGATCGCGATGCCGTCGGCTTCCGCTTCGAAGTTGCGCAGCACGCGGTGCGTCAGCACCGGCTGCAGCATATGGCCGATATCCTCGCGCGTCACCGCCAGGCGGCCCTGCATCAGGGCGCGCGCCTTGGCAGCCAGCACCAGCGCCTGCCCTGCTCGCGGACCGGCGCCCCAGCCGACGTGCTTCTTCACCGCCTCCACCGTCGTTTCGCGCGGACGGGTAGCGCGCACCAGGCGCGTTGCGTAACGCAGCAAATGTTCGCCTATTTCGATATCGCGCACCAGCGCCTGCAAGCGCAGCAAGGTCTCCACGTCCATCGCTGGCTCGGCGTCTTTCAGGCCGGCGTGGGTGGTGGCGGAGACCATCGCAATCTCTTCGTCCTCGCTTGGGTAGCCGACGTCGATGTGCAGCAGGAAGCGGTCCAGCTGCGCTTCCGGCAGCGGATAGGTGCCCGCCTGCTCGATCGGATTCTGCGTTGCCAGCACGAAGAATGGGCGCGGCAGCTTGTGCGTGCGTCCGGCGAAAGTCACCGAGCGTTCCTGCATGGCTTCCAGCAGGGCCGACTGGGTCTTCGGCGGCGCGCGGTTGATCTCGTCCGCCAGCAAAACCTGCGTGAACACCGGCCCTTGCTGGAAGCGGAATTCACGCCTGCCGGTCGCGTGGTCCTCTTCCAGTATCTCGGTGCCGACAATATCGGACGGCATCAGGTCCGGCGTGAACTGCACGCGGCGGAACTCCATATCGGTGGCCTGCGCCAGCGATTTGACCAGCAGCGTCTTGCCCAGGCCAGGCACGCCTTCAACTAGCGCATGACCGCCGCTCAGCAGGCAGATGACCAGCGAGTCGATCACGGATTCCTGGCCGATGATGACGCGACCCATGCTCGCCTTGAGTGCCTTTACCCTGGCGTGCAACACGCCGATTTCGTTTTCGCTCCAGCCGCTTTCAGCCACGGTCATGCTCCCAACGCGTATTGAATGATGTTGACTGCGAAGCGCGTGTTGTCGATTGCCAGCCAGCGCTTATTGCGGAAATCATAGTCCCATTCGCAGCCATAATCCTTGTTGCTATACAAAAGCCTGATGCGGCCGTTGAATTCAACGGCTTTCAGGTACTCGTGAACCAGGTCGTCGCCCCAGCCATTCAACTCCATCGCGGTATTCGGCGGCCCGTCGAATTTGAAGAAGGCCGAATACAGAGGATGGTTGTTGGGGATCTTGTGCAGGGCCTTGGGCCCGAATATCTTTGCCACTTCCGTTTCGAACGACTTCGCAAACAGGCCGTCGATGTCGTGGTTGCAGTCGTCCACGAAAACGAAGCCTCCGCCCCTGACATAGCGTTCGAAGTTCTTGCGTTCAGCCGGGGTAAATTGCACCAGCTTGTGGCCGGCCAGGTAGCAGAACGGCGCCTCCAGCATCTTCGGGTCGGACAGCGCCACAATGCGCTCAACCGGGTCGACTTTCAGCGTAGTGTATTCGACCAGGGAGTTGAGCACATTGCTCGGCATGCGGATGTCGACGTCCCAATCGCCTGATTCGTAGGTCAGGCGAGTGAAGTAGAAGTCGTAAGCGGGCATTCCTCAGACCGCGTCGGACAGCGACGTGAAGTTGAAGTCGCGCACCTTCATCGCCGGAATCATCAGCTTGCGCGAATCGGTATCGCCGATCAGCACAGGACGACCCAGCTCATCGATATTATTCAGCATCGATACCGGGCTATCATTGAAGCGGAAGTTCTTGATCGGGTGCTTGATCTTGCCGTTCTCAATGTAGAACGTGCCGTCGCGCGTCAGGCCGGTCAGCGCCACCGATTGCGGGTCCACCATGCGGATATACCAGGTGCGCGTCACCAGGATGCCCTTCTTGGTCGAAGCAATCAGCTCCTCGGTCGACTTGGAGCCGCCCGCCATGATGATATTGCCGGCGGCCGGAGTCGCAGCCTTGCCCTGCTTTTGCGCCCAGTAGCGGTTGTAATCCATAGAGGTGATCACACCGCCTTTGATCAGGTCGCGGCGTGCGCGCGCCTGCATCGTGCCCTGGTCCCATGGCAGCACCGGTGCATTGGCGTCCCACGGGTCGGTCCATACATTCACCTGCTCATCGAACAGCTTGTCGCCCAGACGGTTGGCGCCGCCCTTCTTCGACAGGAAGCTGCGGCCTTCATCGGCGGAACGCGCATCGAAAGCGCTGAACATGAAATTCAGCAGGTCGTTGGTTGCGGCAGGTTCCATCACCACGGTGTAGCGGCCAGGCTCCAGCGCCTTGGCGTCCGCCGAACGCAGCGCCTTTTCGATGGCGATCTCGGATGCTGCGCGCGGGTCGAAGGATTTCGGATCGTAGGCCGAGCGATTAACCCAGCCCGAACCGCGGCCATCGTTGGTGCGCGTGGTGACCGTGAAATTGAGGCCACCCAGCTCCTGGAAGCCAAACACGCCGTTCGAGTTGGCGATGCAATCGAAACCGACGCTGTCGTTGAAGAAGCCCGCAGCCTGCAAGCCCGCCTTCTTCGCTGCATCGATGCTGGCGAAGGCCACGTCGGCGCGGTACTCAGGATTGAATGCTTCGGCATTGCGGTTGAAGGTATTGGAAGCCTTGAATTCCTGCTTGCCCACGGCCGGCATGAATTCCGGATTTTCCGGCGCCAGGCGGGCGATTTCCTCAGCGCGGCGCACGGCGGCTTCCAGCGACTTGGCATCGAACTGGTTGCAGGTGGCGGAGCCCTGCTTTTTGCCGAAGGCGACGCTGACCACCAGCGTGGTGTCTTCGATCAGGCCCGCGGTGGACACGCTATTGTTCGCATAGCGCACATTGCCCTTGCGGCTGCCGCTCAGGTTGACGCGGCATTCATCGGCCTTGGACATGGCCATAACTTTGTCGCAAATGCTTTTTGCTTCATCTTTGCTCAGGAGTTTCATTGGGCGTCCTTAGTCAATCTTACGGGCAGTGTTGATCACATTGATACCGTTGAAGCGCGTGGTCGAAGATCCGTGCGACACGGCGCTCACCTGGCTAGGCTGGCCTTTACCGTCGAAGAACGAGCCGCCCATGCGCCAGTCGCGCTGGTCGCAGGTGGCCGAGCACGAATTCCAGAACTCCTGGGTATTCGACTGGTAAGCCACGTCGTTCAGCATCTGGCCTACCTTGCCGTCCTTGATTTCGTAGAACAGCTGGCCGCCGAACTGGAAGTTGTAGCGCTGCTGGTCGATCGAATAGGAGCCGCGGCCCAGGATGTAGATGCCTTTCTTCACGTCCTTCACCATATCGTCCACGGACAAAGCCTTCTTGCCCGCCTCCAGCGAAACGTTCGGCATGCGCTGGAACTGCACGCTGCTCCAGGAGTCGGCATAGGAGCAGCCGTGCGATTCTTTTTCGCCGATGATGTGCGCCTGGTCGCGCGTGGCCTGGTAGTTCACCAGGATGCCGTTGCGGATCAGGTCCCACTTCTTCGAGGCCACGCCTTCGTCGTCGTAGCCCACATAGCCCAGCGAACCCGGGGTGGTTTTGTCGGCAACGATGTTGACGATGTCGGAGCCGTATTTGAAATTCTTCTCCTTCCACTTGTCCAGCGTGGCGAAGGAGGTGCCGGCGTAATTGGCTTCATAGCCCAGGACGCGGTCCAGCTCCGTCGCGTGGCCGACGCTTTCGTGGATGGTCAGGAACAGGTGTTCAGGGCTCAGCACCAGGTCGTACTTGCCCGGTTCGACGGACTTGGCAGTCAGCTTTTCGCGCGCCTGCTTGCCGGCGGCGCGGGCGTCTTCGATGATGTCGTAGCCGCCGTTGTACAGCGGCGTCACGCCGCCCGGCGCACGCACCTTGTGTTCAGGTTTGGCGTCAAAGAACTCATAGCCCATACCGGCCGGCGAGGAAAGGCCGTCGCGGCTGCGGAACTTGCCGGTTGCCTTGTCCACGGCCGTGGCGGTGAACGGGGACCACAAGCGGTGGATGTCCTGGTCGATATAGGAACCGTCGGTGGAGGCGAAGTATTTCTGCTGGTTGACCTGGAACAGGTTGGCCGTCATGAAGGAGGCGCCAGCTTCCAGTCCGGCCTTGTTCGCGGCCAGCAGCATGTCGGCCTTTTCCTTGATAGGCACTTCGCGCCAATCCTTCTTGAGAGGCGTCTGCCATGCGACTTCGCCCACGCCCTTGACCGGCGCCAGTTCGATCGGCGAAGTTTGCAGGCGTGCGTTGGCGCGAGCGATGGCCACAGCCTGGCGCGCAGCTTCGGCCACGGCGTCCAACGTCAGCGCGTTGGTGGCGGCGAAGCCGTAGGCGCCGTTGGCAATCACGCGGATGCCAACGCCGGTCGATTCGGTGTTGACGATGTTTTCCACGCGAGTGTCGCGGGTGGTGATGAACTGGTTCAGGTAGCGGCCAATGCGCACATCACAGTAGCTGGCGCCAGCCTTGGTAGCGGCGTTCATGGCGGCATCGGCCAGTTCTTTCTTGAACTTGCGGGCCATCGGATTCAGCAAATCTTCAGCGGCGATGGCGCTGCCGAAGACGGGGACAAGCATGGTGCCGCCAGCTGCGGCGGCGACTTTCAGGAAGGATCTGCGTTCCAATGTGTTGCTCCAAAATCTTTTAAAACCGGTAAAACAGTGTCAGACCCACAGGGTCCGACACTTATGACGCGGCGGGCGCGGGCCGAGGTGCCTGACCCCGCGGGTCAGGCACCGCAGTACCGGTTTCAGACTGCGTCGGACAGCGAGGTGAAATTGAAATCGCGCACCTTCATGGCCGGAATCAGCAGCTGGAATTGCGACTCATCGCCCGCCAGCACCTCCGGCCGCCCCAGTTCCTCGATATTGTTCAACATCGACACCGGGCTTTCGTTGAAGCGGAAGTTCTTCACCGGATGCTTGATCTTGCCGTTCTCGATATAGAAGGTGCCGTCGCGGGTCAAGCCAGTCAGCAGCACGGTCTGCGGATCGACCATGCGGATATACCAGGTGCGGGTCACCAGGATGCCCTTCTTGGTCGAAGCAATCAGCTCCTCGGTCGACTTGCTGCCGCCCGACATGAGGATATTGCCCGGCGCGCCAATCGCACGCTGGCCCATCTTCTTGCCCCAGAACGGCGAATAGTTCATCGACGCGATCTTGCCATTCTTGATGATATCCATTCGCTCGCGCGCCAGCAAGGTCTGGTTATCCCAAGGCAGCACAGGAATATCCTTGTCCCACGGGTCAGCCCACACATTCACCTGTTCGTCGAACAGCTTCTCGCCCATGCGGTTGCCGCCGCCCTTCCTGGCCAGGAAGCTGCGGCCTTCATCGGCCGAACGCGCGTCGAAGCTGTTGAACATGTACGCCAGCAGGTCGGAAGTCGCAGCAGGCTCCAGGATCACGGTATAGCGGCCCGGCTCCAGCGCCTTGGCTTCAGCCGAGCGGATCGCCTTTTCCATCGCCACTTCAGCCGCTGCGCGCGGGTCGAAGCGCGCCACGTCCTGCGCATCGCGGCGCACCCAGCCCGAACCGCGGCCGTCTTCGGTGCGCACGGTGCAGGTGAAGTCGATGCCGGTCTGCGACTGGTGGCCGAACACGCCGCGCGAGTTGGCGACCGTCTCGTACGAGGACTGGTCGGTGAAGAAACCCGCAGCCACCAGGCCCTTCTTGCGGCAAGCCTCGATGCTGTAGGCCGCCACTTGGGCGCGGTACTCAGGGTTGATGGCGTCGGTCGACTTGCTGAAGGTGTCGGATGACTTGAACGCCTGCTTATCGGGCGTCGGCATGAACTCCGGATTTTCCGGCGCCAGTTTGGCCAGCTCCTCGGCGCGCTGCACCGCCTTGGCGAGCGACTTGTCGTCGAATTCATTGATGACGGAGGTGCCTTGCTTCTTGCCAAAGGCGACGGAAACGGCCAGCTGGGTATTTTCCACCAGGCCCGCCGTCGACACGGCATTGCGCGCATAGCGGATATTGCCGGTGCGGCTGCCGTTGATGGTGACGACGCATTCGTCAGCTTTGCTCAGCGACATGACCTTATCGGCGATGCGCTTGGTCTCTTCCTGATTCAGGATCTTCATTAGCGCTCCTTTCAGCCGATTTTGCGGGCGGTGTTGATCACATTGATGCCGTTGAAGCGGGTCGTCGACGAACCGTGCGACACCGCGCTCACCTGCATCGGTTGGCCTTTGCCGTCGAAGAAGGAGCCGCCCATGCGCCAGTCGCGCTCATCGCACATGGCGGTGCAGGCATTCCAGAACTCCTGGGTATTGGACTGGTAAGCAACGTCCTCCAGCATCTGGCCGATCTTGCCGTCCTTGATCTCGTAGAACATCTGGCCGCCGAACTGGAAGTTGTAGCGCTGCTGGTCGATCGAGAAGGAGCCGGCGCCCACGATGTAGATGCCCTTCTTCACGTCTTTCACCAGTTCGTCCGGTGTGATCTTTTTCTTGCCCGCCTTGAGCGAAACATTAGGCATGCGCTGGAACTGCACATTGCTCCAGGAATCCGCGTAGGAGCAGCCGTGCGATTCCTTCTCGCCGATCACCGCCACTTGGTCGCGCGTGGCCTGGTAGTTGACCAGGATACCGTCCTTGATCAGGTCCCAGTGCTTGCACTTCACGCCTTCGTCATCGTAGCCGACCGCACCCAGCGAGCCCGGGATGGTCTTGTCGGCTTCGATGTTGACCAGGTCGGATCCGTACTTGAATTTCTTCGACTGCTGCTTGTCCAGGGTAGCGAAGGAAGTGCCGGCGAAGTTTGCCTCGTAGCCCAGCACGCGATCGAGCTCGGTCGGGTGGCCGACGGATTCGTGGATGGTCAGCCACATATGCTCCGGCGACAGCACCAGGTCGTACTTGCCCGGTTCGACCGATTTCGCGGTCAGCTTTTCCTTTGCCTGGCGGCCAGCGGCCTTGGCGTCTTCAATCAGGTCGTAGGAACGGCTGTACAGGGTGGCCACGCCGCCCGCAGCCTTGATCTTGTCTTCCTTGCGGCCATCCAGGTATTCGTAGCCCATGCCGACCGGGGTGCCCAGGTCCGAGCGGCTGCGGAATTTGCCGGTGGTCTTGTCGACTGCGGTCGCGAAGAACGGCACCCACAGGCGGTGCAGGTCCTGGTCGATGTAGGAGCCGTCGGTGGAAGCAAAATACTTCTGCTGGTTGACCTGGAACAGCAAGGACTGGATGAAGGAAGCGCCCGAGTCCAGCGCGCCCTTGTTGGCCGTGATCAGCAGGTCGGCCTTCTCCTTGATCGGCACCGTGCGCCAATCCTTCTTGATCGGGGTAGCCCAGGAGACTTCACCCACGCCCGGCGTTGGCGCCAGGGCCACGCCCAGTGCCTGCAGCTTGGAATTGGCCTTGGCGATGGCGACCGCCTGGCGCGCCGCACCGGCCACGCCGTCCGGCGACATATCGCTGGTGGCGGCAAAGCCGTAAGCGCCGTTGGCGATCACGCGCACGCCCACGCCTGCGGATTCGGTGTTGGTGACGTTTTCGATGTTCAGGTCACGGGTGGTGATGAACTGGTTCAGGTAGCGGCCAATGCGTACGTCGCAGTAGCTGGCGCCGGCCTGGGTGGCCGCGGTCATCGCGGTATCTGCCAGCATCTTCTTGAACTTCACTTCCACGGGCTTAATCAGCTCGTCGGCCGCAATGGCGCGGCCAAAAGGCATCATCATGGCAGCCATTGCACCGCCGCTCATGTTGAGGAATGCACGTCGTTCCATAGTCTCTCCAGGGTTATCGTTATACCTAAGACAGCTTGCAGGAGACAAATCGTACGCAATTTTTATGCCATTGTGTAAAGCTTGTAGTTTGGGTGCGTGGGGCGCACCCAAACGCCGAAACACAAACTTTTAGTGTCCGATCAGTGTCCGCACAGCGTCCGCGCGGACACTTGACCGGGCGGCCAGCTTGCACGATCATCAAGCTCCCGGGCAACCGGATCCCCCGTGTCGCCCGCCTAACGAAAAATAGGAGACTTCTGAATGAAACAGTATGTCCTGGCCGGCCTGCTGGCCCTTGGCTTCACCAGTTTTTCCGGCGCCGCCCTGGCCGATCCTGCCTTGAAGGCAGCTATCGCCAGCCCGGCCCGCAACGCGGATAACGTCAAGCGCGACCAATTCCGCCACCCTTACGAAACCCTGACCTTCTTCGGCATCAAGCCGAATATGACCGTGGTCGAACTGTCGCCGGGCGGCGGCTGGTACACCGAAATCCTGGCGCCTTACCTGCGCGACCAGGGCAAGCTGATCGCCGCCGGCACCACCAACTCCGCCGAGGGCTTCCAGAAATTCCTGGCCAAGGATCCGGGCCGCGACAAGGTGGTGTATGGCACCTTCATGCCGGGCAAAGGCGTGTACAACTACGCGCCTAAGGGCAGCGCCGACATGGTGCTCACCTTCCGCAACGTCCATAACTGGATCGGCATCGGCGACGATGGCATGAAGAAGATGATGGCCAACATCTACGACAGCCTGAAACCAGGCGGCATCTTCGGCGTGGAAGAACACCGCCTGCCAACTTCCATGAAGCAGGACGCCGAAGCGAGCTCCGGCTATGTGCATGAAGCTTATGTGATCAAGATGGCCGAGCAGGCCGGCTTCAAGCTGGTGGCAAAGTCTGAAGTCAATGCCAATTCCAAGGACGACGCCAGCCACGAAAACGGCGTATGGGCGCTGCCGCCTACCTACACCAACAAGGACAAGGACCGCGCCAAATACGCCGCCATCGGCGAGAGCGACCGCATGACCCTGAAGTTCGTCAAGCCGCAATAAGTGCTTAAATCGCTGCAACGCGCTGCCGCCGGACTAGTGCTGGCGGCAGCATCCACCCTGGCCTGGGCCGCGGACCCGCCCAATGCGGCGGCCAATGCTCCCTTGATGCGCTTTATCCTGCCCGCTGCCACGCCGGGCTCGGAAGTGCAGGTCACCTACTTCCACCTCCTGCTGCGCCTTGCGCTGGAAAAAACGGAAGGCCCCTTCTCCATCGAGTTCTACCCCCATGAGCTGACCAGCCCGCGCCGCGCGCTGGAACTCAAACGCAATGGCGTAATCAACATCATGTGGGATGGCACCAATGCGCAGCGCGAATACGAGCTGCTGCCTATCCGCGTATCGCTGGTGCGGGACTTGAACGACTATCGCGTCTTCATGATCCGCAAGGAGGATGAAGCGCGCTTCCGCGACGTGCAGTCAATGGAAGAACTGCGCAAACTGACCGCAGGGGCAGGCGTCAACTGGCCCTCGGTGGACGTGCTGCGCCACAATGGGCTGAAGGTTGAGACGGCGGTGAATTACAGCTCCCTCTTTCCCATGCTGAAGGCAAAGCGCTTCGACTATATGCCGCGCGGCGTACATGAAGCCTGGGCCGAGGAACAGCAGTATGGAAAAGACGGCTTGATGGTGGAGCCCACCATCTTCCTGCACTACCGCGTGCCGTTCTACTTCTTCGTCAGCAAGGACAATAAGGCCATGGCGGAGCGGGTGGAGAAAGGGTTGAAGCTTGCGCTGGCCGACGGCAGTTTCGACAAGCTCCTGAATGGCTACCCAGCATTCCGGCGCGCACTGTCGGAAATCGCGGCGCGCAAACGCAAGGTCTTTGAACTGCAACTCCCTAGCGGGATTGCAAGCGACTCATCAAGGTAATGAAACCATAACCGGTGACTACCAGGCCGCCCAGTACTACAGCAATCGACAAGATCAGGCTACTCATTCACGCTCCAATGTGCAGGTATCAGAGCGATTATGCTGCATTAGCACATGAAAGAGCCTCACGAAATCTCACAGCTTTGTATGAAATTTGTCAGGCACCGGCCAGGTCAGGCGGCGCAGGCCGCGCAGCACCAATTGGCTGGCGGTGCGCGGCACCTTCAGGTATTCACTTGACGGGCGTGAAGCTCAGGTCAGCGAAGTCGTAGCTGAAATCCGTCTCGGTGGAGATCGGCGCCATCTTCATGCGATCGATCGAGCCGTCCGGGTTCAGCGAGAAGGTCACGTAGGCATCGGCGTTGAAGTTGCGTTCCTTCCAGCGCACGATGAAGGTGTCGTGCTGGAAGTGCTCCAGCGTGCCGGTCAGGTCAGGCGTGCGGGTGAAGCTCATGACCTGCTTGCCGCCTACCTGCTTGATGCTTACCGTGCCGTACCAGTCGTCCTTGTAGTCGCCGTTATAGGAAGCCAGCGGCAGCGAGGGCTTGGATGCCCCAGCGCGGGCAGCAGTCAGCTTGCCCTGGCGTGCCATTTCTTCCTTGTGCATTTCCGCTTCCATCTCGGCATAGAGCTTGATCCAGTCGGTCGGCGCCACGCCCATGTAGTTGTCCAGGATGCGCCACTGCAGCGCCGACATCGAAGGACCGTTTTCGGCATTGGTGAAGATGGCCACGCCCAGTTTCTCTTCCGGCACCATCACGATGCGGGAATAGAAGCCTTGCAGCGCGCCGCCATGCATCACGATCTTGCGACCTCGGTAATCGCGCAGCTGGAAGCCCAGGCCGTAGGCCGCGAAATTCGGCTTGGTCGCCATCAGCGGCGGCTTAGGCTCGCTCACCTTCATCGGCGTTTGCTGGCTCCACATCTCGCGCGCCTGCTTGGCGCTGAACAGCTGCTTGCCGTCTTCCATCTTGCCTTCGTTGAGCAGCACCTGCATCCACTTGGCGATATCCTCGGCATTGGTCTGGATGCCGACCGCGCCGACGGCGTTTTGCACCGGCATAGGCTTGACCGCAGCGGCCTTGCCATTGATCTTGCTGTGCGGCGCGGAATAGTCGGCGGTCTTCAGCATCTCGTCCACATTGGTGGTGGAGCCGCTCATGCCCAGCGGCGCCAGGATATGCTCGCGGGTCGCTTCTTCCCAAGTCTTGCCGGCCTTCCGCGCGATGATCTTGCCTGCCACGATGTACAGCAGGTTGTCGTAGGCGTAGTTGTTGCGGAAGCTGGTGGCCAGCTTCACATTACGCAAGCGGTCGATGATTTCATCGGTGCTGAAGGTGGTGGTCGGCCACCACAGCAAGTCGCCTGCGCCCAGGCCAAGGCCGCTGCGGTGCACCAGCAGGTCGCGCACGGTCATGGTGTGGGTCACGTAGGCGTCCGCCATCTGGAAGCTTGGCAGGTGCTTGGTGACGGGATCATCCCAGGACAGCTTGCCCTCGTCCACCAGCTGCGCCAGTTGCGCAGCGGTGAAGGCTTTGGAGTTGGAGGCGATCTCGAACAGGGTCTTGCCGGTCACCGGCGCCGGGTTGCCCAGCTTGCGCACGCCGAAGCCCTTGGTGGCCACGACCTTGCCGTCCTTGACGATGGCAATGGCAATGCCCGGTACGTCGAAAGTCTTCAGCGCCAGGTTGACGTCGCGATCAAGGTCGAAAGCTGGCGCAGTGGCGGCGGATGCAGCAGTGGCTGCGGCCGCAGCATCGGGCGCTGCCAGCGCGGACGTGGTCACGGCGGCGCTGGCCGCAAAGGCCAGCATGAGCAAGGTGGCGAGTGGTTTCTTCAGCAGCATGTTCATTTCTTCAGCAGTTTGTCGACGGAACCCTGGGTCTCAGGGTGGTAACGAGGGCGGGCCTTGGCATAAACGCCTTTAGCCCAGGCAGCTTCGTTCGGGTTGGCCAGAAGCGCCTTGTACAGCGGGACTACAAACTTTTGACGGCCTACGCTCATGAGGAAGGCATTCAGTGGCTCGCGCACGCCATAGCCGGCATGCACGGACGCCAGCAGGAAGCGGAAGCCGATCTCATTGTTCTTCGTTTCGCGCAGCTTGAACGCATCATCCAGCTCCTTCATCTGGGCGGCGTTGGCCTTGCCGTCGATGCCGTTCAGGAAATGCATCCATTCGAGGGCGATCCAGCCCGGCGTCTCCAGCTGGCTGGTGCTCATTTCGCCTTTCAGCCAGGATTCGCGCTTGGCGTCCAGCGCGGCCAGGCGCGGCGAATTCACGTACTGCGCGGTGGAAGGGATGCCGCTGCCGTGCAGCCATTCATCCAGCTCCGCATCGCCCATGATGGCGGGATTCTTCGTCAACAGATTCTTGCGCAGGTAGTCCACGAATTCGTCGGTGGTCGCCGACTGGAAGGCATGCTGGTCGAACCAGCCACGCAGGAACGGGTCGAACACTTCACGCCCGGCGCGCTGCTCCAGTGTGTGCAGCAGCCAGGCGCCTTTTGGATAGGCCAGGCCTTCGTCGGTGTAGGTGTCCGGGTTGGTGTCGGGATCCTTGGTCAGCAAAGCTTGCTTGGCGGGCGGGATGTCCTTCAGCGACGTCACGGCTTCGGCCTGCTCCACTTGCAGGTTCATGTCCGCCACGTCCTTGCCGTACAGGCTTTCCACGATGCGCGTGGTGACGTAGGTGGTGAAGCCCTCGTTCAGCCACCAGTGCTTCCACGAAGCGTTGGTGACCAGGTTGCCCGACCAGCTGTGCGCCAGTTCATGCGCGATCAGGTCGTTCAGGCTGCGGTCGCCCGCGATCATGGTCGGGGTCAGGAAAGTCATGCGCGGGTTTTCCATGCCGCCGATCGGGAACGATGGCGGCAGCACCAGCATGTCGTAACGCCCCCAGCGATATGGGCCGTACAGGGATTCGGCGGCGTTCACCATTTTCTCGGTGTCGCCCAGCTCATAAGCGGCGGCGTCGATCCGGCCAGGCTCCGCGTACACGGCGGTGCGCGGGCCCAGGTTGCGCAGTTCGATTTCGCCGATGGCGATGGCCAGCAGGTAGGCCGGGATAGGCTGCGGCATCTTGAAGGACCAGCCGCCTTTGCCGGTGGCGTGCTGGTCGCCTTCCGCGCTCATGACCACGCGCATGCCGGCGGGTGCGTCGATGCGGGCACTGTAGGTGAAGCGCACTGCGGGCGTATCCTGCACCGGCGCCCAGGAACGGGCGTCGATGGTTTCCGACTGGCTGAACATGAACGGACGCTTGCCGGACAGGGTCTGCTCTGGATTCATCCACTGCAGCGCGCTGGCGGTAGGTGCGGTGCGGTAATAGATGCGCACCTTTTCCGGCTGCGTTTGCAAGGCGATGCGCAGGGCACGGCCCTTTTTCTCATCCTGCTTATCGAGCATGAAGGAAGCTGGCGCCCAGCTGCCGTCCGGACGGCGCACCTGCACACGCGCGATCTTCAGCGCACGGGTGTCGAGCACCAGGGTGCGCGCAGACTTGTCGATCCAGTTCAACGTCAGCTCAGCATAACCATCGAGCGTTTTGCGCGCGAAGTCGGCTTTCAGGTCCAGGTGCAGGTCGGTGGTGCGCACCTGGTCATAGCGGGCAAAGCTCAGCGGATCCTGCGCCCAGGCGGGAATCGCAAAAGCTGCGGCCAGCGCAGCGGCCGGCAAAGACAGTCGGAACATGGCATCTCTCTGTTGTTACAAGCGCGCAGAGGATAGCACACCCGAAAAAGGGGACGTACCCCTTTTTCAAACCTTGATATCGATCTCGTAAGTGTTGCCGTCGTCGACGAGGGCGATATCGGTTGGCGATGCGCTGGCTTCGCCGCGGGTGATGCGCAGGACGTAGGTGCTGCTGCCATGCTTATAGTGCAGCGTGAAGCCGGGCCAGGCAGCAGGCAGGCGCGGCGACAGCAGCAGCTTGTCGGCCTGGCGCGTCAACCCGAGCAGGGACTCGAGAAGCAGGCGGTACATCCATCCAGAAGAGCCGGTGTACCAGCTCCAGCCGCCGCGGCCTACGTGCGGTTCGACCGCGTAGACGTCGGCCGTCACTACATACGGTTCAACCTTGTAGCGCTGGCTCGACTCGGGGTCGGAGCCGTGGCGAACCGGATTAATCATCCGCATCAGGTCCCAGGCGCGTTCGATATCACCCAAGCGGGCGAAGGCCATCACGGTCCAGATGGCGGCGTGGGTATACTGGCCGCCGTTTTCGCGCACGCCCGGCACGTAGCCTCGGATATAACCGGGGTTCAGGTCGGACTTGTCGAACGGCGGGTCGAGCAGCTGGATCAGGCCGAAATCGCGCCGCACCAGGCGTTTGTCCACCTGTTCCATTGCACCTTCCACGCGCGTCTTGTCGGCGGCGCCGGTCAGCACGCCCCAGCTTTGCGAAATCGAGTCGATCTGGCATTCCTCGTTCTGCGCGGAGCCCAGCGGCGTGCCGTCGTCGAAGTAGGCGCGGCGATACCATTCACCGTCCCAGGCATGGGCTTCGATATTGGCGGCCAGCTTTTTGGCCTCGTTGCGGCATTCTTCCGCGAAGGAGGTGTCAGCGCGCCTGTCGGCCACTTCGGCAAAGCGCTGCAGTACTTCGATCAGGAACCAGGCCAGCCACACGCTCTCGCCCTTGCCATGTTCGCCCACCTTGTCCATGCCGTCGTTCCAGTCGCAGGAACCGATCAGGGGCAAGCCATGCTCGCCGAAGCGCAGGCCGTTGCGGATGGCGCGCACACAGTGTTCGTAAAGGTCGCCGACTTGCGCCGAGCGTGTCGGCATGTCGTAATAAGAGTCCTCTTCCGGCGCCACCGGGCGGCCTTCCAGGTAAGGCGCCTTCTCGTCCAGCACCGACATATCCCCGGTGCTGGCGACGTAGCGCCATGCGGCCAGCGGCAGCCATAGGTAATCGTCCGAGCAGTGCGTGCGCACGCCGCGGTCGGACGGCGGGTGCCACCAGTGCTGTACATCGCCTTCCACGAACTGGTGCGCAGCGCACAAGACCATGTGATCGCGCAGGATGTCGGGACGCGTGTGCACCATGGCCATCGCATCCTGCAGCTGGTCGCGGAAGCCGAAGGCGCCGCCGCTCTGGTAGTAGCCGCTGCGCGCCCACATGCGGCAGGCGATGGTCTGGTACATCAGCCAGCCGTTCACCAGCACGTCGAGCTCGGGTTCCGGCGTCTGCACCTGCACGGCGCCCAGCACTTTTTCCCAATGCGCGTGCACTTCGGACAGGGCCTGTAGCGCGGCACCTCGCCCGCCATGGCGCTGCACGATATTGGCGGCGTCGGCGTTGCGGCGGCCGCCCATGCCCAGTACAAAGACGATCTCGCGGTCCTGCCCCGGCTGCAGCTCGAACGGAGCCTGGATCGCCGCGCAGGCGTCCAGCCCTGCGCCGGCCTTGCCCGACAGGCGCAAGCGCCGCAGCGCTGCCGGACGCGCCAGGCTGCCGTTGCGGCCAATGAATTCGGTGCGGTCACAGGTTACGGTGCGCACCGAGGCGTCGGCATTGAAGAAGGCCACGCGGCCGGTAAATTCCGTGTTGTAGGCATTGCGTGCGAACAGGGCGCCCGTCACCGGGTCGATCTCCGTCACGATATGCATGCCGGACTTGGAGCGCATATCGCCCAGCACCCATTCCACATACCCCGTCACGGAGAGCTTGCGCACCACGTCGGAATCGTTGCGCAGGCGGATCACGGTATAGCGCACTGGTGCGTCCAGCGCCACGAAAGTAGTCATGCGGCTGCTGATCCCTGCTTCGGCATAGTCGAAGGAGGAATAGCCGAAGCCATGGCGCGTGAGGTAGCTGCCAGCCCCCGGCGCCGGCAAGGCGCACGGTGACCAGAAGCGCCCCGTCTGTTCGTCACGCAGGTAGAAAGCTTCACCGCTCAGGTCGGATACCGGGTCGTTATGCCACGGCGTCAGGCGGAACTCGTGGGCGTTTTCCTGCCAGGTGTACGCTTGCCCGCTTTCCGATACCACGCTGCCGAATTGCGGATTGGCCAGCACATTCGACCAGGGCAGCGGCGTGCGCTGGCCGGCGCCGGTGGAAATCACGTATTCCTTACCGTCCGGTGTGAAGCCGCCCAGGCCATTGGCCAGGATCAGGTCCGCTGGCAGCGGCACTCCCGCAGGCCCGGCGCCGCGTTCGCGCTCGGAGATTTCACTGCGCGGCTCGGCCAGCAGCGGCGGCATGCGCAGCGACGGCGCCACACCGCGCTTCAGCTGTTCGGACAGCGTGCCGCGCTCGTCGCTCAGGAAAACGCGCGCCACCGTTTGCAGCAGTACGCGGTCTTCCGGCGAAATGCTCTCGGTCGGCCGCACAAAGATCCCGCCCGGCCTGTCGATCGCCTGCGCGTCGATGCCGGAGGCGATCAGCCCCATGATCTGGTCGTGCAGCGCCTGGCGGTAGCCGGAACGGTCTTCGTACCAGATCACCAGGTCCACCACCAGCCCTTTCAAGCGCCAGTAGGCGTGCGCCTGCACCAGCTGGCGCGCCAGCTCGATATTGGATGCGTCGCGGATCTCCATCAGCACAATCGGCAAGTCGCCGGAGATGGCGTAAGCCCACAGGCCGGACTGGCCGCGCTGGTTGCGCACCAGGATGCCCGGGTCGGCCCGCAGCGCGGAATTCGGATAGATCACATGGTTGGCCAGCCGCGCATACAGCTGGGCCTCGGCCTCGCTGGCATTGAGCTGGCGCAGCACCACCTGGCTATGGGTCCAGGCCAGTTCGAACACGCGGTCCGCCATATGGCGGTCCTGGTATTTGTCGATCAGGTATTGCGCCGCGTCGCGCGTGTCGGTCATGCCTGTCACCACGTCGACCACGGACACCTGTCCCGGCTCCAGCGCAATGCGGTAGCGGATCGCCACCACAGGATCAAGCACCGAGCCTTCGCTGCCGGATAACGGCCCCGGCTCCTGCACTGCCAGCGGCAATTGCGCCGTGTTGCCGCGGCCGATGAAGCGCGCGCGGTCCGTTTCGTAGGACACCTGCTGCACCTGCGCATCATGCACCGTCATCACATGCAGCAGGAATGGCGTTTTCTCGTCCTTGCCGCGCGGACGGCGTGTGCACAGGATGGCGCTTTCGTCCTCCACGATTTCGGTCTGCACGAACAGCTTGCTGAAGGCCTGGTGCGCGTTGTCGGCCGGCGCCGGCGCCATCACCACTTCGGCGAAGCTGGTGAATTCAATGATGCGGCGGCGGTCGGAATGGTTGGTCACGCGCGTGCGGCGCATCTCGATATCGTCTTCCGGCGAGACCACGATTTCCGTGTACAGCTCGATGTCGTTGTCGCTGCGACGGAATTCGGCGCGGCCTTCGGAGAAGATCACTTCCAGCCGCTTCGGCTCGGCCTTGGTCGGCTGGTAGGTGGTGGACCAGACCGCGCCGTCTTCGACGTCCTGCACGTAGCAGAACTGGCCCCAGTTGTCGCAAGTGCTGTCTTCGCGCCAGCGCGTCACCGCCAGGTTGTTCCAGCGGCTGTAGCTGCCGCCGGCACTGCTCACCATCACGTGATAGCGGCTGTTGGACAGCAGCTGGGTCTCCGGCACCGGCGGCGTATGCTGGCTCATGATGCGCATCGGCGCAGCCTGCTCCGGCGCCGTACTGCGCACCGAGGCCTGCTCGGCGCTGGCCGAATGGAAGGCGCCAATGCGCGGGCTGCGTTCCTGCAGCACCAGCAGCGTCGATTGCAGCAATGGATCGGATTCGAAGCGGCGCTGCATAGGCCGGTCGTTCAGCACATAGCTCAAGGCCAGCAATCCCATGCCCTGGTGGTGCACCATGAAGGATTTAATGATGGCGTACTGCTGGCCGCGCGGCAGGCGCGCCGCAGTGTAGTCGATCGCCTCGTAGAAGCCGTAGCGGCCGATGAAACCCATGGCCGCCATCCTCTGCAAGTTCTGGCAGGAAGTATCCGGATCGACCATCAGTCCCAGCATGGTGGCATAGGGCGCCACGACCAGGTCCTCCGCCAGGCCACGCTTCAAGCCGATGCCGGGAACGCCGAAGGCCCGGTACTGGTAATTCAGCGCCGCGTCGGTCGTGTTGTAGCCGGACTCGGAAATCCCCCATGGCACATTGCGCTGCTTGGCGTATTCCACCTGGGCCGCCACCACCGATTGGTAAGTCTGGTCCAGCAGGGTGCTTGGATAAGTCGGCATCACCAGCAGCGGCATCAGGTACTCGAACATCGAGCCGCTCCATGACAGCAGCACCGGCTGGCCGTGCACGATGCACAGCTGGCGGCCCATGGCGAACCAGTGCTCCTGCGGCAGTTGGCCCTGGGCGATGGCGACGAAGCTGGCGAGGCGCACTTCGGAAGCCAGCAAGTCGTAGCAGCTCGCATCAAGCCGCCGCTCACTCAAGTTATAGCCGATGGCCAGCAACTTGGTGGTCTGGTTAAACAGGAAGCCATACTCCACCTGGGCGAATTCATTGGCCTGGTGCGACAGGCGATTCAAGATGTCGAGCCTTTCGCGCGCGCGGGCGGCGCCCTGCTCCACCAGGGCCGAAAGCTGCTGCTGGCGTTCGCGTTCTTCCGGCGCCAGGTCACTCATGGCGGCGCCGGGCAGCGGCCAGCTTGCCAGCTCGCGCAGCGTGGGGATGCGGTCCAGCGTGGTGTCGTACTGCGCCTCCGTCTGCGCTGTGATCCAGGGTGCGAAGGAATCCAGTTCGTCCAGCGCACCGCGGCATTGCGCGTGCAGGGCGCCGGCCCACGCCGCCAGTTGCGGGTCGAGCGGGGTAGTGGCCTGGCGCATGAATTGTTCGCAACCGTCGCAGGCGCGCACCAGCCAGGCGCGCTGCTGGCGCAAGCTGGCCGGAACGGCGGGCAGAGGTGCGGCGATGGCGGCTTCCAGCGCCACCAGCACTTCGGCCGACGCTCCGCCGGCCGAAACCAACGTCTCGCGCACCAGGGCGCAGGTGGTGGCCAGGCCCTGCGCCAGGTTGGGGTGCACGATCGGGGTTTCGCCCACACCGACCAGGCCGGCCTGCAGCGTGAGCAAATGCCCCGCCAGGTTGCCGCTGTCGACGGTGGAAATGTAAATCGGCAGCAGCGGCTTCATCGACTGCGTGTCGTACCAATTGTAGAAGTGGCCCTGGTGGCGTTCCAGCTGCGACATGCTGTCCAGTGTGCTGGCCGTGCGCGCCGCCAACTGGCCGCCGGTAATGTAGCCGAAGTCGAAGGCAGTCAGGTTGGCCAGCAGCGCCATGCCCATATTGGTTGGCGACGTGCGGTGCGCTACCACCTGGCTCGGATGCTCCTGCATATTATCCGGCGGCAGCCAGTTGTCTTCCGGCCCGACGAAGGTCTCGAACCACAGCCAGGTCTTGCGCGACAACTTGTGCAGGAAGATGTGCTGGTCCTCATTGAGGGCGGTCTGCACGCGCGCAATAGGCTTGCTGATCCACCAGGCCACCAGCGGCGCGGCGAACCACGCCACCAGGAAGATCAAGGCGGCTTCGAAGGCTTTAGGGCGCAGCATCGCCAGCGCCACGCCTGCGCCCAGCGCCAGTAGCGGCGATACCCACATCGTGCTCCAGTTGCTGGCCAAGCTCGTTCCTGAACGCGCCAGTGCCGAAGCTTTCCATTGCAGCAGGCGGCGGCGCGAGACCAGCAGGCGCCAGCCGGTGCGGACAATGGCGTCCAGGCTGACAAAGGCTTCATACGGCAGGAATACCAGCGTCAGCACGGCGTGCGAGAACTGCAGTCCGGCGCGCTGCAGCGAAGCCGGCACGTGCTGGCTCCACAAGGTATCCGGCCCCTTGCGCAGCAAGTCATAGGCGGCACTCACCAGCGGCGGCAGGAAGATGATGGCCAGCACGGCGCAAGTCCAGAACCATGGATGCGGCAGCGAGGCAAAGGCCATCAGCAAGGACAGCGTCAGAACCGGCGCCACCAGGCTGCGGCGCAGGTTGTCAAACAGCTTCCAGCGCGACAGGGCGGACAGCGGATTCGCTTCATGCTTCCTGCCGGCCAGCGGCACACGCGGCGCCAGCCACGCCAGCAGCTGCCAGTCGCCCCGCATCCAGCGCTGGCGCCGGCTCACGTCGTCGCGGTAGCGCGCCGGATAGTGTTCATACAGCTGGGCGTCGCTGAGCAAGCCCGCGCGCAGGTAGCAGCCTTCCAGCAGGTCGTGGCTCAGGATGCGGTTGTCCGGGAATCGCTCGCCCAGCACTTCCTCGAACACGTCGATGTCGTAAATGCCCTTGCCAATGAAGGAACCTTCCGCGAATACGTCCTGGTACACATCGCTGACCGTACGTGTATACGGGTCGATACCGGGCTCGCCTCCGCATAGCTTTTCATAGTGCGAGGCGTCATCGCTTGGCAGGCTGACCGTCACGCGCGGCTGCAGCACGCCGTAGCCGGCCACCACGCGCCGCAGGCGGGGATCGATGCGCGGCATATTCAGTGGATGGCGCATGGTGGCGACGAACTGGCGCGCCGCATCGCGCGGCAGCTGGGTGTCGGTGTCCAGCGTGATCACATACTTGAACGATGCCAGGTCTTCGATATCGCCCACGATCAGGGAAAACGCCTCTTGTGCGCCACCGCGCATGAAGCGGTTCAGGTCGGACAGCTTGCCGCGCTTGCGCTCCTCGCCCATCCAGGCGCGCTGCGATGCGTTCCAGCGGCGCGGGCGGTGCAGCAACAGGAAGGGCGCGGCGGCGCCTTCTTCCGTGTATTTGAGATTCAGCCGCGCGATATTGGCGGCGGCGCGTTCGGTCAGTGCGGCATCGGTCGACAGGATTTCTTCAGGCGCGTCCGCAAAGTCGGTCAGCAGGCAGAAACGCAGGTTGGGGTCGCGATTGGCGAGAAAACGCACTTCCAGCTGCTCGCACAGCTCGTCGACATTTTCGCGGCTGAACAAGAGCGTCGGCACCACCACCATGGCGCGCGCTTCCGGTGGAATGCCATTGCGGAAGTCCATGCGCGGCAAGGGTCGCGGCTCGACGAATAGCGTCGCCGCCCAGTTCACCAGCGCGAGCGCGAGCTGGCTGCTGCCCATCAAGCCAAGGATGGCAAGCACGATCAGCGCCCATGGCTGCACCCCGTCGCGCCAGGCGCGTTCCAGCATCAGCGCGGTAGCGATCACCGACAACACGCCAATGGCGCCCAGGTAAGACAGGAGCGGCGAAGTACGCAAAGTGCGCTTGAGGGACCGCAGCGGCGGCAGGCGCACGCCAACCTGGCGTTCCAGCAGCAGCATGCCGTCGCCTACCAGGTAGTAGCCGACGTGATGCAGGCGGGTGTCGTGGTCGCCGGCGCGGGTGCGCGCCAGTTCCAGCGCCTGCTGCGCCACTTCCGCTTCCGAGGCCGGCGAATAGCGGGCCATGCGCTCCACGCAGTGACGGTATTGGTCGCGCGTGAAGAAGTCCATGTCCGGATAGGTGCCGGACGGGTCTTCGCGCAGGGTCTGCTCGACCACGCTCATGGTCTCGACGAATTCCTGCCAATCCATGGTGCCGAGGAAGCGCAGGCTGCCGATGCTGTTGGAGATCGACACCTGCTCCGCCGCCTGCAAATGGATCTCGGCCTGGATCTGCTGCTCGACGGTTTGGCCCGCCTCCGCCAGGCGGTAAGTGATCCAGTTCAGCGCTAGTGTAAGCACCGGACTCTGGCCCTGCAGGCGGCGCGCCAGTTCGGCCACGAAGCCGCTGGTAATCGGCGGCTCGGAGCGCGCCATGTCGGCTACCAGCAGGATCAAGCCGCTCGGGTTCTTGTCGGCGATTTCCAGCATCTGGTCGGCCCAGCCGTTGGCCAGGTCGCGCTGGAAGCGGTTTTCCGCCACGCGCGCGGCCACGCGGCGCAGGTTCTCGATCAGCGCCAGGCGCAGCATGATCGGGATCGCCCACAGCTCGCCCAGCTTCAGCGTTTCCTTTTCCTGGTAGGCCTCGACAAAGCGGCACAGGCTTTCCGGATCAACGCGGCCGTCGCCGTGGGCGATGATCTCTAGCGCTATCTGGTAGACGCGCGGCGTGCCCTCCGGTGCGCCTTTCGCGAGGCGCGGCAATTCCTTGCTGTAGTCCTTCGGCAAGTGACGCCGCGCGGTGCGGATCTGGTCTTCGATCAGGTAATAATTATCGAGCAGCCACTCGGAAGCGGGCGTGACCTGGCGCCCCTCCTTCACCGCCTCGGTCAAGCCTTCGCATGTAGTCGCGATCAGCGCTTCATTTTCGCTGAGCCGCGCGAGCAGGCGATCCCCGCCGCCGCGCTTGCTGAGTTCATGGCTGGCCGCCAGCGAACGGCCATGGTGTTCCATCTGCTGCGCGCTGAACAGTTCTCCGCGCAGCGGCAAATCGTCTTCCTCGCCAGCTCCCCGTTCCAGGGAGCCCGATTCCGATTCCTTGAACCCGGCACTGGGGGCCGGCCAAAAAAATAGATGCTCTTTCAAGGTGGCCTCGCTTTATTCTTCGCACCGCCGCGTAGACGGGCAGTATCTTTCAAAGAATGTTAGGCGGGCGCACGGAAGACGACTGTTCGCTAGCGTACATATAGGTTTGGCTAACCCGGCGTCCTGAATACCGGATCAGGCAAGCCTTGCACGCTCGGCGCTTCCTTCGCGCCGTCGAGATCGAGGATGATGATTTCGTTCTCGCCTTTTTTCAGCCATGGAGCTGGAAGGAACAAGCTTTGCTGCGGACCAACACGCCAGTAGCGGCCGAGGTGATGGCCGTTGACCCAGACATGGCCTTTACCCAGCGCGCGCATGTCGAGGAAGGTGCTGCCTGCCGCGTCGCTGCGGAAGTGGCCGCGCCAGAAGGCCGGACCGCGGCGCGAAGGTGCTCCCTTGGCGAAGCGCAAGCCGCTCAAGTCGGCCAGCGGCATATTGAACACTTCCCAGTCGAGCAAGGCCTTGCCTGCCAGGCGCACAGGACGCACCAGGCCTTTGCGCTCATCCGGCAGCAGCGGACCGAAATTCACGCGGCCCATGTTTTCGACCACGATGTCCAAGGTGCCGCCGGCCTTCAGGTCGATGTCCGTTTCGTGCTCGTTGCGGCGGCGGTCCAGGGTGGCGAACGTGACGCCGTCTTCCAGCAGGTGGGCGTAATCGCGCACGCTGCCCAGGTCGAGCTTGCCGCTGGCGCCGTCTGCAAAACGCTTGCGGTACACGATGAAGCCGTAGCCTTGCCCATACGCTTCCATATTGCGCGGCAGGTGCGATGCGGTCGGCTTGCGCAGCGCGTCGACCATGGCCACCGATTCATCGAGCGTGATGCGCGGCAGGGTCATGGTCGGGGTGGCCTTGGGCAGGTCCGGCAAGCGCTCGCCCGGCGGCAGGTGGCGCGCGATGGCTTCGCGGATGGCGAAGAACTTCGGCGTCGGCCGGCCTGCTTCGTCGATGGCGGCGTCGTAGTCGTAGCTGGTGGTATCGGGCGTGTAGGTGGTGCCCTGGCCATTGGCGCCTGGCTGCCAGCCGAAGCTGGTGCCGCCGTGCGCCATGTACAGGTTGAACGAGATGCCCTGGCCCAGCATCCAGTCCACCGCGTCGGCGGCCATCTTCGGGCTGGTCTGGTTGTGGCGCGAACCCCAGGCGTCGAACCAGCCGGCCCAGTATTCGCCTGCCATGCGCGGCACATTCTGGCGGAAGCCGGCCAGTTGCGCAAAGGCGTCCTTCACTTCATCCACCTTGCCGTTGAAATTGACCACGGCCGTTACGCCGGGCAGGGTGCCGCGGTCGAGCAGGCTGGGATCGGGACCGTCGGAAGTAAACAGCGGCGTGTCGAAGCCGGCATCGCGCACCTGCTTCTCCATGGCGGCCATGTAGTCGTGGTCGTCGCCGTAGGAACCGTATTCGTTTTCGACCTGGGTCATCAGGATCGGGCCGCCGCGCGAGGACAGCAGCGGCGCCACTTCCTGCGCCACCCGCTTCAGGTAGCGCGCGCTTGCTTCCATGTAGCGCGGATCCATGCTGCGCACGCGCAAGCCGGGCGTACGCAGCAGCCAGGCGGGGAAGCCGCCGAAGTCCAGCTCCGCGCAAACATAGGGGCCGGGACGCAGCACCACATTCAGCCCCGCCTCCCTGGCGGAGCGAATGAAGGCGGCCAGGTCCAAGTTATCGCTGAAGTCGAAACGGCCCGGTTCCGGTTCGTGCAGGTTCCAGAACACATAGGTGGTGACGGTGTTCAGGCCCATGGCGCGCGCCTGCTGTAGCCGCTCACGCCAGAACGCACGCGGGATACGCGCATAGTGCATCTCGCCGGAGCGGATCACATAGGGCATGCCGTCCAGTTCGAAATGGTCGCCGGCCACTGTGAAATGCGGCGCAGCCGCCTGGGCGCCCAGCGCCGCCATCATCATCGTACCCAGCACGGCCAGGCGTTTCATCCCTCTATGTCGCAAGCTTTTCCCCTTTTCGAAAGAATCAAATCTTGCATATGAGATCATATCGAAACATCAAAAGTCAACAGCGAAAGAAAATCGAAAGTTTATATGCGGCCCATCCCTCGAATTCGACCGTCTGTCACAGTTTGCTGGCAGGAGAACTTGCCTCACTGTACAGTCACGCTCGCTCCATTGTTATCCATTTGTAACTGAACCTGCCCAATCGTTCGGCCAGCGCGCCGGCCGGTGTATCCTGTTGCGTTTCTTAAAAGCCACTACCATTTGTATGAAGAAAATCGCCCTGCCCCTCCTGCTCATCGTCCAGGCTTTGCACGCCGCTTATGCCGACGACCAGCCTGCCGCCGAGAAGGTCACCCCAAAGGTTGAAATCAAGGGCAGCGCGGCCATGGATATCCGCCGCAACGACACCGCCACCAAGATCGTGGTGACGCAGGAAGAAATCCTGAAGAACGGCGACACCAGCATCGGCGAGGTACTCAAGCGCCTGCCCGGCATCACCCTGGACGGCGTGCAGGGCCGCGGCGGCAATATCCGCATGCGTGGCCTGGGCAGCGGCTACACCTCCATCATGTTGAATGGCGAACCGGCGCCACCGGGCTTCTCGCTCGACTCTCTGACGCCGGACATGATCGAGCGCATTGAAGTGATGCGCGCGGCGACCGCTGAATTCAGCACGCAGGCTATCGCCGGCGGCATCAACATCGTACTGAAGCGCGCCATCTCCACCGCGCAGACCGAGATCAAGGCCGGCCTGCAGTCGGAGAACGGCCACCCGGGCGGCAGCCTGAACCTGCAGATGTCGGACCGCAAGGGCCCATGGTCGTATTCGATCGGCGGCGGCATGACTTACGCCGACATCGACCGCCCAAGCCACGTCATCACCGAAGCTTCCGGCAGCGCGCCCCTGCTGCGCCGCGCCGAGGACACCAGCGAGGGCAGTTTCCGCAACTTCAACCTGGCGCCGCGCATCAATTACGCGATCAAGCCGGGCGACGTGATCACTTCGCAGAGCTTCCTCGCGCTCAACAGCTTCCGCGCCCATAACACCGAACAAGTCACGACCCTGCTCGGCGCTGAGCCGATGTTCACTGGCCTGAACCAGGACATCAAGGCCGACTTCGAGCTGTTCCGCACCGACTTGAGCTGGGCCCGCCCGCTGGCCGATGGCGCCAAGCTGGATATGAAGGCAGGCATCAACTACAACCACCGCAAGGTGGAAGCGCCGAACCTGCAAACCGGCCCGCTGTTCGACCGCACCCGCACCATCACCTCCGAATCGACCGACAAGGGCTTCACCACCACCGGCAAATATTCCAGCCCTATCGTGCCCGGCCATGCGCTGGCAACCGGCTGGGACATCGGCTACAGCAAGCGCGATGAAGACCGCATCCAGCGCGAGCAATACCTGCGCGCACCGGCCGGTACCTCGCCGGAAAACCTGGACCAGGTGTATTCCGCCGATGTGACCCGCCTCGCCGCATACGCGCAGGATGAATGGAATGTGACCGACCGCTGGTCCGTATACTTCGGCCTGCGCTGGGAAGGCGTGAACATCAAGAGCACCGGCAGCGATTACGGCAGCATCGACAACAACTCCAGCGTCCTGAGCCCGCTGTTCCAGACCATGTACAAGCTGGGCGAGAAGAAAAAGGACCAGGTGCGACTCGGCCTGACCCGTACTTACAAGGCTCCGGGTGTGGGCGACCTGATTCCACGCCGCTTCACTTCCAACAACAACAGCTCGACTTCGCCCGACTTCATGGGCAACCCAAACCTGAAGCCGGAACTGGCCTGGGGCCTGGACCTGGCTTTCGAGCACTACCTGGGTGAAGGCGGCGGCTTGCTGTCGGCCAGCACCTATGCACGCCGCATCGAGGACATTACGCGCCGCCGTGTGGACTTTATCGATGGCGCCTGGGTTTCGCGTCCGGTCAATGCCGGCACCGCCAACACCTACGGCGTGGAGCTGGAAGCCAAGCTGCCGCTGCGCGCGATCATGAAGGATGCGCCGAGCGTGGAATTGCGCGCCAACATCACGCGCAACTGGTCGAAGCTGGATACCGTGCCGGGCCCGAACAATCGCCTGGACCAACAAGTGCCGGTCAGCGGCACCGTGGGCGCGGACTGGAAGCTGGACAAGCTGCCCCTGACCCTGGGCGGTTCCTACTCCTACCAGGGCGGCGGCGATGTGCGCATCTCCGACAAGCAGTACGCCTACTCGGTGCCGAAGCGCGCACTGGACGTATACGGCCTGTGGAAATTCTCGCCGAAGACCCAACTGCGTGTATCGGCTTCGAACATGCTGCACCAGGATAACCTGTCGCAATCGTCCTACGCGGAAGCGAGCGCCCTGCGCAGCGACACCACGATCACGCCGACCTACGCCCAGTTCCGCGCGATGCTGGAAATGAAGTTCTAAACCGGTACTGCAGTGTCTGACCCGCAGGGTCCGACACTGGTACGCGACTGCCGCAGGCCGGGTGTCTGACCCTGCGGGTCAGACATCGGGTTGCCGGTTTAAAAGCAAAAAAAGCGGCGACCAAAAGGCCGCCGCGAACAGGATACACTTCGCAAAAGTGTCAGGCAGCCAGCGCCAGCGCTGGTGAAGCCAGGGCGATTCCTCCGCCCAGGCTGAAAGCATTTTGGTAGCCAAGCTTGCGCAAGCACTGTGCGGCCTTGGCGCTACGGTTTCCGCTACGACAGAAGAACACCAGCGGCGGTTGTTCGGCGTCCGCCAGCCACCCAGGCACGAAGCCCGCCAGGCGGCTCAAAGGCACGCTCTGCGCGGCACGCCCGCCAGGAATACAGGCAGCCTGCTCATACACTTCACGCACGTCCACCAGCACCGCTTGCGGATGCGCTTCCAGCAGGCGCGCCAGCGCGATGCTATCCAGGTTCAGATCAGTGCCGGCAACGCCGCCCTGCTCTTCTGCACGAAGGCTGGTGCAGCAGGCATTCAACTCTTCGCGGCCCGTGCACACCAGCGCATCGGCCGGGACCTTGCCCGCCAGTTCAGACAATGCCGCCACGCCGGTGAAGGCGTAATCGACAAGGTCGCCGCTGCAAAGCAGGTAGGCCAGCTGGTTCGCATCCAGCGCCACGCGGCGCAGCGTATGTACGCCGAAGTCCAGGCTCGCAGTATCGGCAGGCCAGGAGCCGCCATCACGCGTGCTGAAGCGCTCAAGCAACTTGTAGCCGTGGCTGCGCAGCAGGCTGTCGATACGCTCGGCCAGCTCCGGCTGGTGGTCGATCACGATGCACTGGCGCGATGGCGCGTCCAGCAGCAGCCATGTGTGCTTGCCCGCCAGGCTCAGTTGCAGCACGCCTTCCGGCACCCTGGCGCCTGCGCCCGACACCGGCGTATCCATCATGCCCGCATCGCGCAACGCCTTGCCGCATCGCTCAATGCGCGCACAAGCTTCGTTAATGGTTTCTTCGCTGTCCAATGGGCCAAACGACATGCGCACCGCACTGCTGCTGCGCCAGGAAGGCAAACCCATAGCGTCGAGCACATAGCTCGGTGCGGCCTTGGACGCAGAACAGGCGCTGCCCGCGCTGACGCGCACGTTCGCAGCGTCAAACACGTCCAGCAACTCTTTGCTCGACAAACCGGGAACGGAAAAGTTCAGGGTCGTCGGCAATGCTTTTTCAAACGGGGCGTTGAAAACAATGCCAGGGAAGGCGGCGCGCAGGCTGGTCGCCAGCTTGTCGCGGAAGCCGTGTAATTCGGCCGGCGAGCGGAAAGTGCCGCCCTCTTCCAGCGCGGCCAGCACGGCGCCCAGCGCCGCAATGCCCGCCATGTTTTCAGTACCGGAACGCAGGCCCGCTTCCTGGCCGCCGCCCATCACCAGCGGAGTGTATGGCGCGCCTTCGCGCACATACAGCATGCCGATGCCTTTTGGCGCATACAGCTTGTGGCCGGAGAACGGGGCGTAATCGATGCGGGTGTGGCCGAGGTCCAGCGCCAGCTTGCCCAGGCCCTGCACGCAATCGACCATCCACAGCGCCTGGCTGCCTTCCAGCGCGGCGGCAATGCCGGCCAGGTCGGACACCACGCCGGTCTCGTTATTGGCCGCCATGGTGCAGACGAAGGCCGCTTGCGGCGCGAGCGCGCGCAGCGCGGCCAGGTCATGCCGGCCATCGCCGTCGACCGGCAGCTTTTTCAGTTCCAGGCCAAGGCCCAGCAAACGGTTCCAGTGCGCCAGCGCTTCCGGCACCGCTTTGTGTTCGGTGGCGCCGTAGACCAGCAGGCTGCCAATGGTTTCGCCGCGCTCGCGGCGTTCGCGCAGCGCGCACAGCGCCGACAGGACGGCGGTCTGGATGCCTTCGGTGGCGCCGCTATTGAACATGATGCGGCCAGTGCCCACGCCCAGCAGGCGGCGGGCGCGCTGGCGCACGGTGTCCATCATGGCCTTGGCCTTCAGGCCAGTGGCGTGGGTGCTGCTTGGATTGCCAAAACACTCGCGCATGGCTTGCACTGCCGCGTCGATCGCGGCCGGCAGTACGCAGGTGGTGGCATTCCCGTCGAGATAGATTTCTTTGCTCATGGGGATAGTTTACGAAATGGCGCCGAATTGCCCATTCCAAAATTACTCCAAAGCAGCCACAATGTAGAATAATCATTCCAAATATCGTTATAAATAAAAATGAACGATCTCGACCGTTACGATTACGCGATCCTGGGGGCTTTGCAGGTGGATGGCACGCTGTCTGTGGCAGAGCTGGCGGAAAAGGTTGGCCTTTCGACCACGCCTTGCTGGAAACGCCTGAAACGGCTGGAGGAGGATGGATATTTCGAGCGCCGCGTGGCGATCATCAACCGCCGCAAGGCCGGCCTGCCGGTGACCGTCTTCGTCAGCGTGCGTACCAGCCAGCATGATGAAAAGTGGCTGGCCAAGTTCGCCGCCGCCGTGGAGGCGCTGCCCGAGGTACAGGAATTCCACCGCATGAGCGGCGACGTGGACTACCTGCTGAAAGTGGTGACCACCGATATCGAAGGGTATGACCGTTTTTACAAAAAGCTGATCAAGGCCGCCCAGCTCACCGGCGTATCGTCCGCCTTCTCGATGGAGCAAATCAAGTACACCACCAGCCTGCCGCTTGACCTGGTGTCGCACGGGGCGGGCGGCTGAGAGTTACCGCCATCCGTGGGATAATGCCCGGATGCTGAAATCCCTGCTTCTCTCGCTGATCCCCGCCCGCAGCAACACCAGCCAGCGCGAACGCCTGCGCGCCAGCTGCGGCGCCCTGCTTGGCTTGCTGCTCACCGCCGTCGTTGCCCACTTCATGCTGGGAGACCAGGCCATCTGGATGGTGGCCCCGGTCGGCGCCTCCGCCGTGCTGCTTTTCTGCCTGCCCGCCAGCCCGCTGGCCCAGCCCTGGTCGGTCATTGGCGGCAACGTGGTGTCGGCCCTGACGGGCGCCTTGTGCGTTAAGTTGTTCGGCGCCGGCACGCTGGCCATCGGCCTTGCCACGCCGCTTGCCATCGCCGCCATGTTCGCCTTGCGCTGCCTGCACCCGCCTGGCGGCGCCGCCGCCCTGATGGTGGTGATCGGCGGCCCGAAAATCCACGCCATGGGCTTTGGTTTTGCGCTCGGCCCGGTGCTGCTCGATTGCGTGGTGATCGTAGCAGCCGCCATCGCCTACAACAACCTGACCGGCCGCCGCTATCCGCACATGCAGCTGCTGGCCCATCCCAATCCGCACGCCACCAAGGACCAGGTGCCGACGGTGCGCCTGGGTTTCCAGCCTGAAGACCTGAACGCAGTGCTGCGCCAGTACAACCAGGTGCTCGACATCAGCCGCGACGATTTGGAAGAACTGTTCCTGAAAACGGAAATGCGCGCCTACCAGCGCCGCTTCGGCATCATCACCTGCGGCGAAATCATGTCGCAGGATGTGGTGACGGCGGAATTTGCCACACCGTTGGAACAGGCCTGGCGTGAGATGCATGATCACCGCATTGCCGCGGTGCCGGTGCTGAACCGGGTACGGCGCGTGATCGGCATCGTCACCACCAGCGACTTCATGACGCACGGCGGGCTGCATGATTACCACGGCATGCGCCGCCAGCTGCGCGACTTCCTGCGCCCTAGCGGCACCACGCATTCTGAAAAGCCGGAAGTGGTGGGACAGATCATGGTGAAGAACCCGCGTACTGCGCGCGTCGACACCCCGATCACGGAGCTGGTGCCCCTGATGGCCGATTCGGGCTTCCACCACATTCCCGTGGTGGACATGGAAAACCGCTTCGCCGGCATCGTGACCCAGTCCGACGTTGTGGCGGCCCTGTACGAGAACCGCCTGGCCGAGGCAACGGCCGCTTAACGCTTGGTCAGGGTGAGAGAACCGTTTTCGGTCTTCATGTCGAGGCGCTTAAGGACCGAATTGCCAAGCAAGACGACGTCCAGCCCCCTTTCGCTGACCGTGGCGTCGACATAGTTCAATTCGATATCGCCAATCTTCACTTTATCGAGCTTGACCATCCACACCTGGGAATTGCCATTGGCGGTGGAAGTCCACCCGGGCTGGCCCTTCTTGCGGTAATCGATGCCCATCCTGCGCGCCATATCGGCCGGCAGGGCAACCAGCGACGCGCCGGTATCGAGCAGCATATTCACGGGGACGCCATTGATCTCGCCCTGTACGTTATAGTGGCCCAAATGGTCGGGCGACAGCACGAGGTTCTTGCTGATGCCTGCGGGGGCGACAAACTCGCCCAGGCGGATGGAGTAGCGCTTGCCATGTTCTTCGATGGTCGCTTCGCCGGAGGACACGGCCACCAGCTTGCTGCCATCAGGCAGGCTGGCGCCTACCGGATAAGTCTTGGGCGGCGCGCCGTTGACCGTCAGCAGGGCCTTCTCCTTGAGGGTTCCTACCAGGCCAACTTCGGCATGGGCCGACGCTGCGGCGAAGACCAGCGAGGCCAATAACGCTGTACGCATGCAGGAAACTCCTGTAGAAATAGCATGGAAAATTGCATTTAGACACATTTTAACCGTTAATTTGTTGGCTTTCGAGTGCAACATTTCGATAGAATTGAAGCATATGCAAACGTTGAAACGGGTGCTCGCGCTTGCCCTCGAAGAAGCGCAAACCGGATTTGGCACCCTGTGCAGGCGGATGACCGATCGGGCCGATGCGGCGCTTGGTGAAACCACGCGCACGGCGCCAATGGCGGAACAGCGTATGGCTGGCACCTGCCGCATCTTCCTGCGCGAGCAAGGTGCCGCACTGCGCGCGCGCATGGAACGTGCGTATGCCGCCTTGCTGACGCGCGCCATGCAGACCATGCACACCGACTTGCGCACCGGCCTGCACGACTTCCGCGCCGACACCCTGTCCCTGGTTGAAGATGAAGTGGTGACCCGCCAGATCGAGGTGGAGCGCCTGCTGTTGCGCCTGCGCGACGCGGATGAACTGAGCCTGGGCCACCTGAACCTGATCATCGCCCAGATGCATGGCGACAGCGAAGTGCGCGAACGTGAAAACCCATTCCGCCCTTACCTGCTGGCACGCGCCCTGTACGACGGGCTGCAGGCCATGGTGACCGACGAGGCGCAGGGCAAGATGCTGTTCGACGTGCTGTCGGACGCCATGACCATCGAACTGGGCGACTTTTACACCCGCCTGCGCGAAGTGTTCGAATCGCGCGGCATCCGTTCGCGTCTGCTGGCGCGGCCTACTGCCCTGAACAAGCGCGAGAAAGAACGCCTGGCATGGCAGCGTGCCGTCACCGGCCAGGGCGATGCCGACGCCGCCATGCGCCAGCGCGTGGAGCGCCTCGCCGCCCTGCAGCAGCAAATCCAGCAACAGCATTTCGACCTGCCGCAAGGCGTAATACCTGGCATGCCGCAGGGTATGCAGCCAGGAGTATTGCCGGGCGGGCTGTCGGGTGGGCTGCCAGCGATGCCGCAGCACGGCGGTCAGCCGGGCATGGCGCAACACGCGTTCGCCAAGCCTGAACTGCAGGAGCTGGTCTACAGCTTCTTCACGCCGTCCGGCATGAAGCACGGCACACATCCCGCGCAAGGCCAGCTGCGCCAACAGCTCGACGGCGCCTTACGCCAGCTGCAGCGCGAACAACTCAGCTCCGGTCCGCAAGCACCGCTTGCCCTGCTTGACCGCTTGGCCAACCTGCCACCCGGCTCCGAACGCATCGTGGTGGAGCTGGTCGGCATGCTGTTTGAATTCATCCTCAACGACGACCTGCTGCCGAAGGTCATGCGCGAACAACTGTGCCGCCTGCACGCGCCTTTCCTGCGGGCCGCGCTGCAGGACCTGGACGTGCTGCAAGGCGCCCACCTGCCGGGCCGCCGCCTGCTCGACCGCATCGGCAGCGCCGCCGCCGGCATCGGCGCCGACTCGCCGCTTCTGCAGCCGCTGCAAGGCGAAGTCGAACGCCTGGTCACCATGGTGCTCGAACAATACGAACGCGACGCCGCGGTCTTCGCGAATGCCGAGGAAGAGCTGGATGGCTTCCTGAGCAGCCTTCTGCGCGAATGCGACCCGATCGTACGCCGCAGCATGCCCGCCTTCGAACGCGCGGTGGAAGTGGCGCCGCAACTGGCCGCCGTCGCCGATGCGCTGCGCGGCCAGCTGGAATCGGTCCACGTCGACCGCCGGATGATGGACTTCATCACCGGCACTTGGGCACAGGTGATGGTGCATACGCATGGCCGCGAGCCGAATTACGGCAAGCTGCTGCCGGAGCTGGTCTGGAGCGCACAGGAAAAGGTGGCGCCGGAAGAACGCGCGGCGCTGATGAAAATGCTGCCTGCACTGGGCCGCGAACTGCGCGCCGGGCTGGCGATGATCGGCATGCAGGAAGCAGCAGCGCAGGCGGCGCTGGACCAGCTGGTATCGCTGCACATGGACGTACTGTCCAACAGCCTGCCGCCGTCAACCTTGCCGCGCATGAGCGTGGCGGGACTGCGCGCACGCTTTGGCTCCATCGACCTGGAACAGCCGCTCGCCCTGGCGGCGGATGGCATGCGCGCAGACGCGCTGCCGGGCCAGAGCCAGTTCCGCGCCGAATTCGCCCTTCACGGCATCCTCGCCACGGTGCAGCCGGATCCTGCGCTGGCCACAGCCGCTTCCAACGACGATGAGCTGCTGGTCTGGGCGCACGCCGGCAACGGCTTTGAACTTCTGTCCGACGAAAGCTATATGCCATGGCGCTTGAGCGCAGTGGCGCCGCGCAAGGCGGGCTTCCTGTTCACCGCGCAGGGCCAGTCCGCGCCGCTGGTATATTCGCGCGCCGCGCTGCTGGCAGCCATGCGCGAAGGCAGTCTGCGGCCGCTGGAATATGCGCCGCTATTCGAACGCGCGGTGGAATCGCTGATGACCGGCGCCGAGTCGCTCGACGCCGCATCCTGATTTACAGCGAGGCGTCCTCGAACTGCCACAGGAACCAGCAGCCTTCCTGCTGGCGGAAGCGGTAGTAATAGACCAGCGAGTCGGAATCGGGACGGAACACATTCAGCTCCACGCCCGCCGGGGTGACGGATTGGCCGGTTGACAGTTTTTCAGTTTTGATCAGGTCGGCCAGCATGGTCGACTTCGCGAACTGTTCGCGCGATGCCAGCGTCTTCTTTTCTTCCACCGTATCGATCGATTCAAGCGGGAATACGGTGCGCTCGGTCGCAAACGACCGGTCCTTCATATAACGCGGCAGGAAGGCATCGAACTTCTCCTGCCCGCAGCCGTGCGGCGCGGGTACGGTGGAACAGCCGGCCAGCGCAATCGCCAGCAATGGCAAAAGTTTCTTCATACGGGGCCGAAGTCCTTTCCTTCCGAAAGTTGATACACCTTGATCTTGTCGCCCGTGCGTACCATGCGCCGGTCCAACGCCGGGAAGTCCGCCACCTCGCACTCAAGGTTCTCGCCGCCCATCAGGTAGACCAGGTCCTCCGTGCCGCGGTTGATCATCTGGTGCGCTTTCGACGGCGTAGGGAAGCCCACGAAATCGCCCGGCTCCAGAGCATAATCCTCGCCATCGATATGCGCGATGCCGCGCCCCGAGAGGATGTAGACCCATTCCTCTTCGTTGTGATGCAGGTGATAGGCAAACGACTCCTTGCCCGGCTTCAGGCGGCCGATGCTGACGCCGGTGCGCTTCAGACCACCCATGCGCGACAGCTGCGAACCAGTGATCTCCGAGTTCGGATTCCATGGATGCGAGAACGTGCCCTCCGCCTCCAGCGCGGCGGCTTTTCGAACGATGTGCGGATACGACATGCTGCCCCCCTTCCTCATAGTTAGCTGCCTCGCAACATTGTAGCAGCGGGCCTGCTCGGCTATGCTTGTCGCTCCTTCATTTACCCCGGACCAAAGACAAATGAAAACTCGTATCACCCTCGGCGCGCTGGCTGCCGCTGTTTTGCTGGCATATGCCCCTGTCCACGCCAATGCCGCCGCGGCCAAAACTGCTGCGGTTGCAAAAGCTCCCGCAAAGGGCAGTGAAGCGGCGAAGAAGCAGTTCTGGGCCCTGGCCGACGAGTACTACGATGCGATCGCCAAATACGATCCGGTCGGCGCCACGCAGAACGGCGACAACCGCTTCGACGACCAGTTGGGCACCGCCATCTGGCCCGCCACGCGCGCCAAGCAGTTCGACCTGTACCGCTCTTTCGGCAAGCGCCTGCAAGCAGTCCCGCGCGCGAAGCTGAACACCGGCGACCGCACCAGCTACGACGTGATGACCTATGAGCTGAAGACCTACCTGGCCTACGAACCATTCCCTGAGCACCTGCTGCCGATCGACCAGATGGGCGCCATGCCGGTCACGCTGGCCAACTTCTCCGGCGGCGACGCATCGCAGCCGCTGACCACGGTCAAGGAATACGAAGCTTACCTGAGCCGCCTGAACCAGCTGCCGGCGTGGATCGACCAGGCCATCGCCAATATGAAGGAAGGCATGGGCAAGGGCATCACCCAACCGAAAGCCATCATGGAAGCCGCGCTGCCGCAGTTCCAGAAGCTGGTCAGCGACACGCCTGAAAAGAATATCTACTTTACGCCGGTGAGCAAATTCCCGGCCGGCTTCAGCGAGGCCGACAAGCAGCGCCTGACCTCCGCTTACCGCACCGCCGTGGCCGACAAACTTAATCCAGCGCTGTCCAAGCTGTCCGCCTTCGTCGAGAAGGAATACATCCCGGCCTGCCGCACCAGCACCGGCTGGAGCGCGCTGCCGAACGGCGCATCCTGGTACAAGGCGCGCATCGCCGATTCCACCACTACCGGCAAGAGCGCGGAAGAAATCCACCAGACCGGCCTGCGCGAAGTAGCGCGCATCCAGTCCGAATATGCCAAGCTCGGACCGAAGCTGGGCTATAACGGCCCGGCTGCCGGCCTGCCGGGCTGGGTCGCAACACAGCCGAAATTCTTCCCATTCAAAACGGAAGACGAAGTGCTGGGCGTGTACCGCAAGCTGAACGACCTGCTGGACACCAAACTGCCATCGATGTTCACCCTGATCCCGAAGGCCAAGCTGGACCTGCGCCTGGAGCCTGAACTGAGCCGCGACACCGCTTCCGACCACTACACCGCACCAGCGCTGGATGGCTCGCGCCCTGGCGTGTTCTGGTCCGTGGTCACCGACCCGGCCAAGTACGGCAGCACCGGCATGAACACCCTGTTCCTGCACGAAGGCAAACCAGGCCACCACTTCCACATCGCCCTGATGCAGGAACTGGACATGCCGAAGTTCCGCAAGTTCGGCGGCAACACCGCCTTCACCGAAGGCTGGGCGCTGTATGCAGAAACCCTGGGCAAAGAAATGGGCCTGTTCGACGATCCAGCCCAATACTTCGGCCACCTTAACGACGAGATGTTGCGCGCCGTACGCCTCGTAGTCGACACCGGCATGCACGCCAAAGGCTGGAGCCGCGAGCAATCGATCAAATACATGACCGAAACCCTGGGCGATGAAAGCGTGGCGCGCAACCAGACCGAGCGCTACATGGCATGGCCGGCGCAAGCGCTGGCTTACAAAACTGGCGCCTTGAAAATCCAGGAACTGCGCGCGAAAGCCGAAAAAGCGCTGGGCAGCAAATTCACGCTGGCCAAATTCCACGCCATCGTCCTCGGCGACGGCACGGTCCCGCTCGCCCTGCTCGAATCCAAAGTCGACGCCTGGATCGCCGCCACCCGCTAACAGCCGCGCCCGTGTCACACCTTGGGGTCACACCCCAAGTGTGACACGGACTCAGCCAGCTACCACGCTTGTGCTCGTGTCACAGTTAGGGTGTGACCCCAAGGTGTGACACGGGCTGGGCTGTATTACTTTTTCAGGGCGTAGCGCTTGATGCGCTTGAGGACGAGCTCGGGTAGCGCTTTGATCTGCTTGGCGTGGTCGGCGAAAACAATTTGCTGGCGACCTACCGAGACGGGATGGCCATCGGCATGAAATCGGAATTCCAGCCAGAACGAACATTTCCTCACGTCGTAGGTATTTACTTCGCAAGAGACTTCCTGGAATGGGAAAGTCTCTTGCAAATAATCATTCTCGGCGTGTTTGGTGATAAATACTCCCTCTGCCTGCAGCATGTCGCGGGAAATGCAGTCATAAAACCATTTTTCCCTGCAAATGCCTTGCCATTCGAAATACCGCGCGAAATAGGTATTGCCGTAAGCGTTTGAATCCTTGAGGAAAATCGCGATTTTATGATGGAAAGTCATTTCGGCTGCTGCAGAGGCGTCAGGGGCTGGGACGTGCACGTACATAGGACTATTTCTCCATAAAAGTAAAACGGCTTAGTGCCAGCCCTTACTTTTTCTTATCTGCGCGCTGAACTCTTGATATTCCTCAATACTTGTCCAATTTCTTGACAATAAGCTGTTAACAATCTGTTCATCAGCTGAGGAAACACAATGTATGCGCTAATACCGGCATTGGTCTCAGCCCTGTTTATTGGATATGGGCTGTATGTGTTGCGCTCGCGCGGCCCGAACCGGGTCGGCCTGACCTTTTTCGCAGTGTGCGCCACGACCTTCTTCTGGCAGGCCACGTGGGCGCTGCTGTTCCTGACCGGCGACCAGGACACCGCCATGGTCCTGGCGCGCCTTGGCTACCTGCCCATCCTGTTCCTGCCCACCACGCTCTACCACTTCATCATCGAGCTGACCGGCAGCCGCGACGAAAAGCCCGGCCTCTACATCAGCTACCTGTTCGCCTGCGGCCTGGGCATTCTGCTGCCAACCACCGACTTGATGCTGGCCGGCCTGCAGCATTACTTCTACGGCGCCTATCCCAAGGCTGGCTTGCTGCATCCGCTGCACCTGGCGCAGACCGTGCTGGTGATTGGCCGCGCCGTGTGGCTGCTGTACCGCCGCCAGCAGCGCGCCGTGTCGACCGAGCGCACGCGGCTGCGCTATGTGCTGGTCAGCATCCTGATCTACTTCGGCGCCGCCAGCGATTACCTGTGCAACTACGGGGTGGAAATGTATCCGCCGGGCGTGGCCTTCATCGTGGCTTCGCTGGGACTGATCGCGCAAGCCATGGTGCGGCATAACCTGCTGGCCGATCCGATGGCTGCCGCCGCCACCATCGCGCATGAGATGCGCACGCCGCTGGCCAGCATCCGCAGCCAGACCCGCATCCTGGCGCGCAGCCTGCCGGAGCTGATCGCGGGCTACCGGCCGGAGCACCAGGGCGCCCTGGGTGCGCGCCAGCTGGAACACCTGGGCGAGATCGCCCGCAGCATCGATGCTGAAGTATCGCGCTCCAACTTCATCGTCGACATGCTGCTCGCTTCGGCGCGTGATGGCGTGATGAAGCGCGAAAGCTTCGCCGTGCATTCGGTCAGCGTGTGCGTGGACGAAGCGATGGCGTGCTATCCCTTCTCAGGCGCCGAGCGCTCGCAGGTGGGGGTGGCCATTCGCAACGAATTCAGTTTCCACGGTTCGGACGTTCTCTTGATGTTCGTGCTGTACAACCTGCTGAAGAATGCACTGCAAGCGGTGAAACTCAAAGGTGCCGGCGCGGTGGAAGTGGAATGCTTTTCGCGAGGCGAACTTAACTGGCTGGTGGTAACGGACAACGGCCAGGGCATCGCGCCCGACGTGCTGCCCCACGTCTTCGAGCCGTTCTACACCACACACTGCAGCGGCGGCGGCACCGGCATGGGCCTGGCCTTCTGCAAGCGTGTGGTGACGGCCTTCGGCGGCGAAATCGGTTGCGAATCGGAGGCGGGCCGCTACACGCGGATGGCAATCAGCCTGCCACGCACCCTGGCCTCACCACGCCACGCGTCCCGTCAGCATGTCGCGGAACATTACCCAATCGCCCATTAGGCTGAACAGGGGATATTTGAACGTGGCCGGGCGGTTGTGCTCGAAGAAGAAGTGGCCGGCCCAGGCGAAACCATAACCAACCACGGGCAGTAGCCAGAGCAGCGCCAGCTCGCCGGTGACCATGGCCGTCGCCACCAGCAGCAGCACGATGCAGGAGCCGACGAAATGCAGGCGGCGGCAGGTGCTGTTGGAATGCTCCTTCAGGTAGAAGGGGTAGAACTCCTTAAATGTCTGGAAACGCGTCTCCATGTTCATCCTCCGGGTGCACTTGCTTGATGATGTGATCGAGGTCGGTATCGTCGCCCAGCACGAACACCTTGCGTTCGGACAGCATCTTGAGGATGAATGGCTGCTCTTCACGCATGCGCCGCTGGAAGTCGTCGACCGAATACAGGTTGGGATTGATCTTGCGGCGCAGGAGTCGCTCGGCCACCGGCAGCCGGCTCAGCAACTCGCCATATGTCGTGTTCTCTCCGATCAGCAGCAGTTCGACCGGCACACTGACATCCTCGGCCTGCTTGAGCGTGCTGCCATACACGAATGCCACGCTGAGCTGCTTGCGCATCGGCGCCAGCGCGGAATTGAGCACGCTGACCAGGCCGAAAGTTTTCTTCACCAGGCTGGCCAGTTCGGCGTATACGAGGTTGTCTTTATTGGGGCGGAACTGGCGCACATTGCCGATGCGTTCGGAGATGATGAGCCCGGACTCGTGCAGACGCTTGAGCTCGCGCTGCGCGGATGCGCTGCCCAGCCCCGTCAGACGCATGATTTCATTGAGGTGGAATCCCTCATTCACGCGCACGAACAGTAAGCCCAACAGCTTTTGCTGGGCCGGTGTAAACAGGGCCGAAGCGATCATGAGCCAAATATTAGCATGGCCCTCACGCTGTCCCTAGCCAATTAGTAAAAAAGCATGCATCCTTACGGCCGAAGCCTTTACCCTTCAACCAATAAGGACCTCCATGAGCAATATCCTGCGCCTGGCCGTCGCCGCGGCTATCACCGTTGCAGCCACCATGCCTTCTTATGCCGCGCCGGCAGCCAAACCAGCAGCAAGCGCCGCGGCTTTCGACCTCAAACCCTACACCATCCCCTACAAGAAATTCGTGCTGCAGAACGGCCTGACGCTGATCGTGCACACCGACCATAGCGTGCCGCTGGTGGGCGTGAACATGTGGTACCACGTCGGCTCGCGCAACGAGAAGCGCGGCAAGACCGGCTTTGCCCACCTGTTTGAACACTTCTTCTTCAATGGTTCGGAAAACTATCCGCACGGCTTCCGTGAAGCGATGGACGACCTGGGCGCCTCCAACCGTAACGGCACCACCAACAACGACCGCACCAACTTCTTCGAGGATGTGCCGGTCTCGGCACTGGAGCGTACGTTGTACCTGGAAGCGGACCGCATGGGCTTCCTGGCCAATTACATTTCCAAGGAAATGCTGGAGCGTGAACGCGGCGTGGTGCAGAACGAGAAGCGCCAAGGCGAGAACCAGCCTTACGGCCGCGTATGGGACGAACAAGTGCAGCGCATGTATCCTTTCTCCCACCCATATTCCTGGCCGGTGATCGGCTCCATGGACGACCTGAACGCCGCTTCGCTGGAAGACGTGAAGGAGTGGTACCGCACTTACTACGGCCCGAACAACGCGGTGATCTCGCTGGCCGGCGACATTACGCCGGAACGCGCGCTGGAGCTGGTGAAAAAATACTTCGATGGCATTCCGGCCGGCCCGGCCCTGATCCGCACCGACAATTGGGTGCCCAGCCTTGACCGCACCATCCGCGACACCATGCAAGACCAGGTGCCGCAGGTACGCATCTTCCGCAGCTACCACATTCCGGGCTGGGGCGAGGCCGATGCCGACCGCCTGGAGCTGTTTGCCGCTGTGCTTGCGGGCTCCAACAGCGCGCGCCTGAACAAGCGCCTGGTGTTCGAAAAAGGCATGGCGACCGGCGTCAGCGCGGGCGCGGATGCCAGTGAAATCGCCGGCACCTTCCTGATCATGGTATCCGTCAAGCAGGGCGTCGATCCGGCCGAGGCGGAGCGCGAAATGGACGCGGTGCTGAAAGAGCTCCTGGACAAGGGCCCTACCGCCGCCGAACTGGCGCGCGTAAAGACTGGCAGGTTCGCCGCCTTCTCGCGCAAGATCGAACGCCTGGGCGGCTTTGGCGGCCGCAGCGACGTGCTGGCCGAGTCCATGACTTTCGGCGGAGCGCCTGACGCCTATCTGCATAGCATGAAAACCCAGGCCGATGCCCAACCGGCCGACGTCAAGGCCAGCGCCGACAAATGGCTGCGCGCAAACCACTACACCATGGTTGTGTCGCCGGTCGCCAAGCTGGCTGCGGGCGCTACCCAGATCGACCGCAAGGTGCTGCCAAGCCTGAACACCGCGCCGGAAGTCGGCTTCCCGTCCATGCAGCGCGCCACGCTGTCCAACGGGCTGAAAGTGATCCTGATGGAGCGCCATAGCGCACCGATCGTCAACGTCGCGCTGGCGGTCGACGCCGGCGCCGCTTCGGACACCCCGGCCAAGGCCGGGCTGGCGATGATGGCGCTAGATAGCCTGAACAAAGGCACCAAGCTGCACGACACCTTCCAGCTGTCCGACGCCCTGGAATCGCAAGGCGCCAACCTGCTGACCAATACCACCGCCGACCAGTCCGTGGTGCGCCTGAACGCCACCGCGCCGAACCTGAAAGCTTCGCTGGACCTGATGGCCGAAGCCGCCCTGACGCCTACCTTCCCTGAAGACCAGGTCAAGCTCCAGAAGCAGCGCCGCCTGGCGCAGCTCGGACAGGAGAAATCCAACCCGTTCTCTCTCGCGCAACGCACCGGCGCCTTCGCCGCTTACGGCAGCGACAGCGCTTACGGCCGTCCTGCCAGCGGCTATGAGAAAACGGTGGATGGCCTGACCCGCGCCGACCTGGTGCAATGGCATGCCGACTGGTTCAAGCCGGGCAGCGCCACCCTGGTGGTCAGCGGCGACACCACGATGGAGAAGCTGAAGCCTATGCTGGAGGCGACCTTCGGCAAATGGAGCGGCGGCAGCGCTCCGGCCAAACAGGCCACGCCGGCGGCCAGCCTGTCGAACAAGCGTGTCTACCTGATCGACAAGCCGGATGCGCCGCAGTCCGTCATCATCGCCACCCACCTGTCGCAAACGCAGGGCCAGCCGGAAGACCTGGCGATGGAGCCGGTGATGCAGAACTTCGGCGGCATGGCCACTTCGCGCCTGAACCGCAACCTGCGCCTGGACAAGCACTGGAGCTACGGCGTGTACGGTGGCCTCAATAATGTGCGCGGCCAGCGCGCGTTCTCGATCAACGCACCGGTGCAAACCAACAAGACCAAGGAGTCCATGCTGGAACTGGCGAAAGAGATCAAGGACATCGCCGGCGCCCGTCCGATCGCAGGCGAGGAGTACCAGAGCATCATGCGCAATATGACTTCGCGCATGGCTGGCCGCTTCGAAACCCTGAACTCGCTGGAGAACGCTGCCCTGATGTCGGTCAACCAGAACCTGCCGCAGGATTACTGGTCCAACTATGCCGGCAATATCGGCAAGCTGGGCGAGCAGCAACTGGCCGCAGCCGCGCCGAAATACATCAAACCGGAGGAAGTAGTCTGGGTGGTGATCGGCGACGTCAAGAAGATCGAACCAGGCATCCGTGAATTGAACTGGGGCGAGATCGTGCGCCTCGACGCCGATGGCAAGCCGCTGAACTAAGCTGTTCCTCCAGCCCTACGCCTGAGCCCGTGTCAACCTCGGGGTCAGGCTCTTTGGTTGACACGGGCTCGGCCGTAGTCCTAGTTCTTGTAACTGTTCTCGCGGAATTTGGTGGTGGCGAACCAGCGCTCTACCAGTGCGTCCGCCTTGCCCTCAGCCGACACACTGGTTGGATAGCCGTGGAAGCTGTTCTCGCCCCACACCATGGCGGCGTAACTGCCTTCCTTATTCTTGGTACGGTACAGCACGCCTTTATTGCTGGTGTTGATGAACTGGTTGCCATGCAACTCGACGGCATTCGGACTCTTGAAGTCTCCATTCTCGATCAGCGGCGTGGCCTCATGCGCGACGATCAGGTTATCGATTACCAGTGCCGTGTCGACACCCGCCATCATGATCGCGCGGCGCCCGTCGTTGATGCTCAGGTTCGATTCCACCAGAACACCTTCCGCCGTGGCGCGATTGCCCAAGCCATCACGGCCGCAAGCGCAGAACAACATCATGCCGCCGGCATTGTCGTGGCTATAGTTCGCATGGAAGCGCGTGTTGCGCGTACCCATGTCGGCATCGAATGCCATGCCGTCGCCAGGTTCGATTTCTTCACGATGGCGGACGCCGTACACCTCGTTGTACTGGAACAGGGCGTCGTCAGTATTGATGGCCCAAGCTCCCGCACTGTTGCCGGGAGCGCGCATCCAGATGTCGTACAGCAGGTTCGCTTCCACCCTGGGCGCCACCGCGGTGCGCACGACCACGCCATCGCCGCCGATATTGTGGATCTTATTGTTGCGGATCACGAAGCGGGTCGAAGGAAAGAAATCGCTGGAAGCTTGCGTGCCGGCGGCCTTCAGGTATTCGGCGTTGCCTTTGTAAGGAGCGAAGTCGCCGCAAGGTGCGCCACGCTGGCGGCACATCCACGCCGAGCGATTGGACACGCCAATGCCATCCACCTGATAGACCTCGCTGTTTTCGATCAGCACATCATCGAAGCTGGTCTTTTTCTGCTTGCTGCCCGCGCGCTCCTGCGTACGCGTCACAGTGAATAGTATGCCGCCGGTCTCCTTGTATGCCAGCTCGCGGCCCGGCACATCGTTCAGGTAGCCGCGCACGTGGTGCACGTAGACATCGTTAATGCGGTAATGGTGACCAACGCCGAAATCTTCCAGCTGCACCAGCAAGCCAACACGGCCCGCTTCCGCCAGGCCGTCATTGCTCAGCTCAAGGCTATTGATCTCCCAATGCTCGACGTTCTGCAGATGCAGTGCTGCCTGGCGCACCACGCCATCGTCGGCGGTGCACAGCGAGTGGTAAGGGCTGATGCCGCTGGCGGTCTTACGGGCTTCGGTCTGGTATTGGTCGGGATCGGATTGCGCGGCACGACAGCCTGCAGCGATGACAGGACGGCCTAAGCTGCGCTCGCCATAAGCATCCACCACGATAGGCGCGCCCGGCTTGCCTGAGCTGCCGGCTTGCGGCTTGAAGCTGCCGTGGCAAGTCATGCCTCGCTTGAACAGCACTTGCGTTCCGGGCTGCAGCTGCAATGCGTTCAGCTGCTCCAGGCGATTCAAGGGCCGGCGCAAGCTGCCATCCACCTTGTCGGCGGTCGAGGAGCAGTCGATATGCAAAGTCTTCGCCGCCGCCAGCGCATCGGCGCGCCAGCCGGCCATGATTAACGCCACTGCAAACACCGCAAACCGCATAGCCTGCCTCGCCAATATGATAACGTTATCTTCAAGTCTAGCCGGAAATGCAGAGGGAGGTCAACAACGTTATCATTTCCCGCATGAACACCTCCCAATTGAAAGTGCACTGTGGCGGATTGCCCGGCGCCGAAAGCCTGCTGCACGCGTCGCCGGTAAACGTGCTGAGCTATAAGGTGGGCGGAAAAACTTTCGCCTACTTCAAGACCAGTGAGCCTGAGCAATGGCGCTTCAGCTTCCGCACGACACCGGACCGCTTCCTCGAACTGACAGGCATGCCCAGTGTGAAGCCTGCCCGCTATATGGGGCGCTACCACTGGGTCACCATCGTCGATGTGCGGCGCTTCCCGGCCGATTACCTGGTAGAACTGGTGCAGTGGTCCTACGATAAAGCCCTGTCGTCGCTATCGAAAGCAAAACAGCGCGAGGCCCTCGGCATGCCCTTGTGAAATGGTGCGGATGGGCTATAACTTAAGCCTGGATTCCCGCTTCCCCACCACCTCCAACAAGGAGCGCCATCATGAAGACCAAGGCATTTGCGGTATTCGCGGTTTCCACCCTGCTGTGCGCCGGCGCGCTGGCGAAAGACATGGCCAAGGACGATGTCGTCTGGCCAGCCGACAACGTCAAATGGGAGGCCGGCCCCGTTGCCGGCACGAAGGTCGCCAAGCTTTGGGGCGACTGGATGAAAGGCGGCCCCTACGGCGTGATGGTGAAATTCGACGCCGGCCAGATCAATGCCCTGCACCACCATACGCACGCACTGAAGATCGTGATCATCTCTGGCACCTTCACGCATAAAACCGACGGCGGCATGGAAACCAAGCTCGGCCCGGGCTCCTACCTGATGCAAGCCGCCGGCAAAAAACACGTCAGCGGCTGCGCCGCCGGCGCCGAATGCACCTTCTTCATGAGCTCCGACGGCAAATTCGACATGCTCGACGATTCCAAGAAGTAGCCCTCACAAAATGTCCACCTTGGTTCCTGACCCCAAGGTGGACATTTCTCAAGAACATTTCCCTTCGTGACAAAGCACGCCTTTTGCGGCGGGCCTAATGCTGTAGCGTTACCGGGCTGACCTGTTTTCACCGTCTGACCACCTACCAACAAGAAAGGCAGAACCATGAAGAAAACAGCATTCCACCCGCTGCGCAAACTCGCTCTTGCCGGCAATCCCAACCGTCCGCTTCTCGGCGCGAAGACTTATACACCGCCACTCACCGCCTATCTTGAGGAACACGGCATCAGCCCTGCCGCCTTCCAGGCCTTGACGAAGAAGTTGAATGGGCAGGTTGTCACGCCATTTGATCCGCCCTATTCCAGCGGGCGCATGGACAGCGATAACGCCTTCAACCGCTACCCGCTGATGATCGTCTACTGCACCGGCAGCGCGGACGTGGTCGAGAGCATCAAGTTCTGCAACGACCAGAATCTCGCTGTCTGCATGCGCGCTGGCGGTCACAGCACCGAGGGCTATTCCGTACAGGATGGCCGCGTGCTGATCGACGTCTCCCAAATCAAGGGCATCTTCGTCGACGAGGCGGGCATGACGTCCACGGTCGGCGCGGGCGTCACCTGGGGCGAGTACAACCAGGAATTGAATGCCTACGGCCTGCACAATCCCGGCGGCAGCTGCAACTCGGTCGGCATGGCCGGCTACACGATGGGCGGCGGCTACGGCTACACCAGCATGCGCTGGGGTATCGCCTGCGACAGCCTGATCGAGGTGCGCATGGTGACGGCGACCGGCGAAATCGTGACCGCGAATGCGAAGTCCAATCCCGAGCTACTGTGGGCGCACCAGGGCGGCACTGGCGGCAACTTCGGCATCGTGGTCGGCATGAAGTACCAGCTGCAAAAGCTGAAAGACGTCTGGCCCATCCAGGTCAACTGGCCTATCGATGACGCGGCCAAAGTGCTGAAGACCTGGCAGGACAAGATGACCAAGACGCTGCAGGATCTCGACCTCGGCCTGCTCGGTTTCCTCGCCGTCGAAGAGGTGCCAGGCAAGGCGCCAGGCGGCGAGAGCTGCACCATCAACCGCCCCTACTTCTGTATCCGCGGCATTTACTCGGGCGCCAGCAAGGAGGCAGCGCAAGCGGCCATGCAACCGCTGCTCGATATCGGCACCCCAAGCTTCCCCGCCGGTCCGCTGTGGCAGCGCCAGATCCCGTACGCCGCGGCCAACGAACACTTGCTCGATAATGTCGAAGGCATCATTCCGGACACGATCAAGGAAACCAAACGCTGCGCTTATATCGAACGCGCGCTGAGCGAGCAGGAATTCCAGAAGATGGTCGATTACTTCAAGACCAGCCCCAATCCCTACAACATCGTATCGATGGAACCCTACGGCGGCGCGATAAACAAAGTGGCGCCGCACGAAACAGCTTTCGTGCACCGCAACGCCTACTTCGACATCTTCACCGATTCGTTCTGGATGCAGGACAGCGAAAAAGCCGAGGCCTTCCGCTGGCTGAAGGACTACTACGAGTCGCCGGAGATGAAAGGCCTATGGTCCAACCGCTACTACCAGAACTATGTGAATGCCGAATACAAGGACTGGCAGCACGGCTACTTCGGTGAGAACTACGACAAGCTGCAACAAGTGAAATCGCAGTGGGACCCGGAGAACCGCTTCCGCTATCAGCAGAGCATCGAGCCCGCAAAATAATTGGCCACTTGGGGGACATAATTTGAGGCCACGGTGTGGCCTCAAATTTTCCGTCGCATATACTGGTGGGCCCGACTTTCCTTCTTGGAGCATGATGACGACCCGCCGCCGTTTACTGCAACTGACTTTCCTGGCAGTTCTCGCCCCCTCAGCTTTTGCGCAGCAGGATGCCACGCTGAATATCGCCACCTATAACCTGCGCATGAACACCGCGAGCGACGGCCTCAACGCCTGGCCGCAGCGCAAGGAGCTGGTCAAGAGCCTGGTGCGCTATCACGATTTTGATGTGTTCGCGACGCAGGAAGGGTTGCCGGACCAGATCGCCGACCTGGACGGCATGCAGGAATACGCGCACGTCGGCGTCGGCCGCGATGATGGCAAGCATGCCGGTGAACACTCTGCCATCTTCTACAAGCGCCAGCGCTTCACCTTGCTGCGTCATGCCGATTTTTGGCTGAGCCAGACGCCTGATCGCCCCTCGCTGGGATGGGATGCCACTTGCTGCCACCGTATCGCATCCTGGGCGCAACTGCAGGACCGCCAGACTGGCCGCAAGTTCTACTTCTTCTCGGTTCACTTCGACCACGAGGGCGAGCTGGCGCGGCGCGAATCGGCCAAGCTGATGCTGCGAAAGGTCAAGGAAATTGCCGGCTCCGAGCCGGTGATCGTGGCCGGCGATTTCAATTCCGTGCCGGAGACTGAACAGGTCGGCACAATGAAGTCGCAACTGGCCGATGCATTCGATATCAGCGCAAAGCCAGCCTATGGCCCGGTTGGTACATTCAACGGATTCAAAATCGATAGCCCGCTGAAAGAGCGTATCGACTACATCTTCGTCAGCCCGCAAGTGAAGGTATTGGACTACGCAACACTGACCGATTCTTTCCACGGCCGCTTCCCATCCGATCATCTACCGGTACTGATCAAGGCCAAGATTAACTGACGAGCTCGTGTCAACCAAAGAGCCTGACCCCACGGTTGACACGGGCTCGGCCATAAAAAAACGCCACCCGTGGGTGGCGTTTTTGCTGGCGTTGAAGCGGATTACGCTTCGTCGCTGTGGTGCGGTTCGTCCGCTGGCAGTTCGGCCACGATGGCGGCGCGTTCTGCTTCCAGCAGCGCTTTGCGCTCTTCGGCTTCCCACACTTCCTTCTCTTTGCGGGCGCGGTGGAAGGCCAGGCCGGTACCGCCTGGGATCAGACGGCCAACGATGACGTTTTCCTTCAGGCCGCGCAGACCGTCGCGCTTGCCCATGATCGCTGCTTCGGTCAGCACGCGGGTGGTTTCCTGGAACGATGCCGCCGAGATGAAGGAGTCGGTCGACAGCGATGCCTTGGTAATACCCAGCAGGACGTTTTCGTAGGTTGCTGGAATCTTGTTCAAGGCGTTGACCTTGTCGTTTTCTTCCAGCAGCTCGGAACGCTCCACCTGCTCGCCGACGATGTAGTCGGTGTCGCCGGCGTTGGTGATCTGCACGCGGCGCAGCATCTGGCGAACGATCACCTCGATGTGCTTGTCGTTGATCTTCACGCCCTGCAGTCGGTACACGTCCTGCACTTCGTCAACGATGTAGCGTGCCAGCGCTTCGATACCCAGCAGGCGCAGGATGTCTTGCGGATCGGCCGGGCCGTCCACGATCATCTCGCCCTTGTTCACCACCTGGCCGTCGTGCACCAGCACTTGCTTGTCCTTGGTAATCAGGAACTCGTGCTTGTTGCCGTCCATGTCGGTGATTTCCAGACGCTGCTTGCCCTTGGTTTCCTTACCGAAGGCCACGGTACCGGTGACTTCCGCCAGCATGCCCGCGTCTTTCGGCGAACGTGCTTCGAACAGTTCAGCCACGCGTGGCAGACCACCGGTAATGTCACGGGTCTTCTGCGATTCGGTCGGGATACGCGCCAGAACCTCACCCACGGACACTTGCTGGCCGTCTTTCACCATGATCAGTGCGCCGACCTGGAAGCCGATCGCTACTGCGTGTTCGGTGCCGGCGATCTTCACTTCAGCGCCGTCTTCGTTCAGCAGTTTCACCTGTGGACGCAGGGCCTTGCCTGGGGAACCGCGACGCTTGGCGTCGATCACCACCAGGGTTGCCAGGCCGGTCACGTCGTCGACCTGACGAGCTACGGTCACGCCTTCTTCGACGTTCTCGAAGCGCACGGTACCGGCGTACTCGGTAATGATCGGACGGGTCAGCGGATCCCAGGTTGCCAGAGGAGCGCCGGCCTTGATGACCATGCCATCCTTAACGATCAGGGTCGCGCCGTACGGCACCTTGTGACGCTCGCGCTCACGGCCGTGGTCGTCGGTAATCAGCACTTCACCGGAACGGGAAATGACGATCTGTGCGCCCTTGCCGTTGGTGACGTAACGCATCGTGGCGGTGAAGCGCACGGTGCCGTTCGACTTGGCTTCAACCGAGGATGCCACAGCTGCACGCGATGCCGCACCACCGATGTGGAAGGTACGCATGGTCAACTGGGTACCAGGTTCACCGATCGACTGTGCTGCCACAACACCGACTGCTTCGCCGGAGTTGACCAGCATGCCGCGGCCCAGGTCGCGGCCGTAGCACTTGGCGCACAGGCCGAAGCGGGTGTCGCAAGTCAGCGGGGTACGGACTTTGACTTCGTCCACGCCCATGCGTTCGATGTCTTCCACCATGTCTTCGTCCAGCAGGGTGCCGGCTTCGTACACGGTAGCCTGGGTCTCTGGGTTGACGATGTCGGTGCCTGCCACGCGGCCGAGGATACGGTCGCGCAGGGCTTCGATCACTTCACCACCTTCGACCATCGCCTTCATCAGGGTGCCGTTGGAAGTGCCGCAATCGTCTTCGATCACCACCAGATCCTGGGTCACGTCGACCAGACGACGGGTCAGGTAACCGGAGTTCGCGGTCTTCAGCGCGGTGTCGGCCAGACCTTTACGAGCGCCGTGGGTCGAGATGAAGTACTGCAGAACGTTCAGGCCTTCGCGGAAGTTCGCGGTAATCGGGGTTTCGATAATCGAGCCGTCTGGCTTAGCCATCAGACCACGCATACCGGCCAGCTGGCGAATCTGTGCTGCGGAACCACGCGCACCGGAGTCGGCCATCATGTAAATCGCGTTGAACGATTCCTGGGTCGACTTGGAGCCGTCGCGACGGATCACGTCTTCGACTTTCAGCTGATCCATCATCGCCTTGCCGACTTCATCGGAGGTCTTGCCCCAGATGTCGACGACCTTGTTGTAACGTTCGCCGGCGGTGACCAGACCGGAAGCGTACTGCTGCTCGATCTGCTTCACTTCCGCTTCGGCGGTGGCGATCATGGTCGCTTTGACGTCCGGTACCAGCATATCGTCCACGCAGATGGAGATACCGGCACGGGTTGCCAGGCGGAAGCCAGACTGCATCAGCTGGTCAGCAAACACCACGGTAGCGCGCAGGCCGCACTTGCGGAAGGAGGTGTTGATCAGCTTGGAGATCTCTTTCTTCTTCAGCGAACGGTTCAGTACGCTGAATGGCAGGCCCTTCGGCAGGATCTCGGACAGGATGGCACGGCCAACGGTGGTTTCGTAACGGGTCAGGGTACGCACGAACTCGCCGGTCGCTGGATCTTTTGGATTCTCAACGATACGTACGGTGATGCGGGTGGCCAGTTCGACTTCCTTGTTGTCGTAAGCACGGATGACTTCGGACACGTCCGGGAACATCATGCCTTCGCCCTTGGCGTTGACTGCTTCGCGGGTCGCGTAGTACAGACCCAGCACGATATCCTGGGAAGGAACGATCGATGGTTCGCCGTTCGATGGGAACAGGATGTTGTTCGAAGCCAGCATCAGGGTGCGGGCTTCCATCTGTGCTTCGATCGACAGTGGAACGTGGACTGCCATCTGGTCACCGTCGAAGTCAGCATTGAATGCTGCGCAGACGAGCGGGTGCAGTTGGATCGCTTTACCTTCGATCAGCACAGGCTCGAAAGCCTGGATACCGAGACGGTGCAGGGTTGGTGCACGGTTCAGCATGATCGGATGTTCGCGGATCACTTCTTCCAGGATGTCCCACACCACTGGCTCTTGCACTTCGACCAGCTTCTTGGCGGCCTTGATGGTGGTCGCGAGACCCATCAGTTCCAGCTTGTTGAAGATGAATGGCTTGAACAGTTCCAGGGCCATCAGCTTTGGCAGACCGCACTGGTGCAGTTTCAGCTGTGGACCCACCACGATCACGGAACGGCCGGAGTAGTCGACGCGCTTACCCAGCAAGTTCTGACGGAAGCGGCCGCCCTTACCTTTGATCATTTCAGCCAGCGACTTCAGCGGACGCTTGTTGGCGCCGGTCATCGCTTTGCCGCGACGGCCGTTGTCCAGCAGCGAGTCAACCGCTTCTTGCAGCATGCGCTTTTCGTTGCGCGTGATGATCTCTGGAGCACGCAGCTCCATCAGGCGTTTCAGACGGTTGTTACGGTTGATGACGCGGCGATACAGGTCGTTCAGGTCGGAGGTCGCGAAGCGGCCGCCATCCAGCGGGACCAGTGGGCGCAGTTCCGGCGGCAGCACCGGCAGCACTTCCATGATCATCCAGTCCGGCTTGATGCCGGAACGCTGGAATGCTTCCAGCACTTTCAGGCGCTTGGCGTACTTCTTGATCTTCGCTTCGGACTTCGATTCCTTCAGTTCCACGCGCAGGGCTTCGGCATCGCGGTGGATGTCGATCGAGCGCAGCAGTTCGCGGATACCTTCAGCGCCCATGAAGGCGGTGAAGTCGTCGCCGTACTCTTCGTACTTGGCGGCGTAGTCGTCTTCCGACATGATCTGGCACTTCTTCAGCGGGGTCATGCCTGGATCGGTCACAACGTATGCTTCGAAGTACAGGACGCGTTCGATATCGCGCAGGGTCATGTCCAGGACCATACCCAGACGCGACGGCAGCGATTTCAGGAACCAGATGTGCGCAACCGGCGATGCCAGTTCGATGTGGCCCATGCGCTCACGGCGCACTTTGGCCAGGGTCACTTCAACGCCGCACTTTTCGCAGATGACACCGCGGTGCTTCAGGCGCTTGTACTTGCCGCACAGGCATTCGTAGTCCTTGATCGGGCCAAAGATCTTGGCGCAGAACAGGCCATCGCGCTCTGGCTTGAAGGTACGGTAGTTGATGGTTTCTGGCTTTTTAACTTCGCCATAGGACCACGAACGGATTTTCTCAGGAGAGGCCAGACCGATCTTGATCGCGTCGAACGACTCGTTTTGCTGTACTTGCTTGAATAAATCGAGCAGGGCTTTCATGTATCACTCCAGATAGTGATGAATTCTTTACTTACTTAAACCGGTAAACCGGTGTCAGACCCTCAGGGTCTGACACCCGATACGCGGCAGCCGCGGGGCGCCTGGTGTCTGACCCTGTGGGTCAGACACCGCTTTGCCGGTTTTAGTTGCGTTCCAGGTCGATATCGATACCCAGGGAACGGATCTCTTTCACCAGCACGTTGAACGATTCCGGCATGCCGGCGTCGATCACGTGGTCGCCCTTGACGAGGTTTTCGTACACTTTGGTACGGCCGTTCACGTCGTCGGACTTCACGGTCAGCATTTCTTGCAGCACGTAGGACGCGCCGTACGCTTCCAGTGCCCACACCTCCATCTCACCGAAGCGCTGGCCGCCGAACTGGGCTTTACCACCCAGAGGCTGCTGCGTCACCAGGGAGTAAGGACCGGTGGAACGAGCGTGCATCTTGTCGTCGACCAAGTGGTGCAGCTTCAGCATGTGCATCACGCCCACGGTGACTTTGCGCTCGAACGCTTCGCCGGTGCGGCCGTCGTACATGGTGACCTGGTTCTTGGACGGGGTCATGCCCAGGTGCTTGGCGATATCGTCCGGATACGCCAGGTCCAGCATGCGGCGGATTTCCGATTCGTGCGCGCCGTCGAACACCGGAGTCGCGAACGGCACACCCTTCTTCAGGTTGAATGCCAGCTTCATGATCTCGTCGTCGGACAGGGAAGCGATGTCTTCCTTGGCGCCGGACTCGTTGTACACGGTGGTCAGGTACTTGCGCATCTCTTCGACTTTGATCTGCGCTTGCAGCATTTCGCCGATACGGATGCCCAGGCCCTTCGCTGCCCAACCCAAGTGGGTTTCCAGGATCTGGCCCACGTTCATACGGGACGGAACGCCCAGTGGGTTCAGCACCACGTCTGCCGGGGTACCGTCAGCCATGTATGGCATGTCTTCCACCGGCACGATACGGGAGACAACACCCTTGTTACCGTGGCGGCCCGCCATCTTGTCGCCGGACTGCAGGCGGCGTTTAACGGCCAGGTAAACCTTGACCATCTTCTGCACGCCAGGCTGCAGTTCGTCGCCCTGGGTCAGCTTCTTGCGCTTCTCTTCGAAGGCCAGGTCGAACTGGTGACGCTTCTCGGCGATGGATTCCTTGATGGCTTCCAGGGCCTTGGCCATGTCTTCGTCGGCAGGACGGATGTCGAACCAGTGGAACTTGTCCAGGTCGTCCAGGTAGTCCTTGGTGATCTTGGCGCCTTTGGCCAGCTTCTTAGGGCCGCCGTTGACAACTTGGCCGATCATCATCTTTTCCAGACGCTGGAAGGCATCGCCTTCCACGATACGCATCTGGTCGTTCAGGTCCAGGCGGTAGCGCTTCAGTTCATCGTCGATGATCTGCTGGGCGCGCTTGTCGCGTGGGATGCCTTCGCGGGTGAAGACTTGCACGTCGATGACGGTACCAACCATGCCGGATGGAACGCGCAGCGAGGTGTCTTTCACGTCGGATGCTTTTTCGCCGAAGATCGCGCGCAGCAGCTTCTCTTCCGGGGTCAGCTGGGTTTCGCCTTTCGGGGTCACCTTACCGACCAGCACGTCGCCGGCTTGCACTTCAGCGCCGATGTACACGATGCCGGATTCGTCCAGGCGAGCCAGTTGGTTCTCAGCCAGGTTCGAAATATCGCGGGTGATTTCTTCCGCGCCCAGCTTGGTGTCACGGGCGACAACGGACAGTTCTTCGATGTGGATCGAGGTGTAACGGTCGTCTTTAACGACGTTTTCCGAGATCAGGATCGAGTCTTCGAAGTTCAGGCCATTCCATGGCATGAAGGCCACGGTCATGTTCTGGCCCAGTGCCAGTTCGCCCAGGTCGGTCGATGCGCCGTCGGCGATCACGTCGCCTTTGGCAACACGGTCGCCCACTTTGACGATAGGACGCTGGTTGATGTTGGTGTTCTGGTTGGAACGGGTGTACTTGATCAGGTTGTAGATGTCCACACCGACTTCACCAGCCTGTGCTTCTTCATCGTTCACGCGGATCACGACGCGGCCCGCGTCGATGTAGTCCACCACGCCGCCGCGCAGTGCCTGCACGGTGGTGCCGGAGTCGACCGCCACGGTACGTTCGATACCGGTACCGACCAGCGCCTTTTCAGGACGCAGGCAAGGTACGGCCTGACGCTGCATGTTGGCGCCCATCAGTGCACGGTTCGCGTCATCGTGCTCCAGGAATGGAATCAGCGATGCTGCAACGGAAACGATCTGGCCTGGAGCAACGTCCATGTACTGCACGCGCTCCGGGGATACCAGGATGGTTTCGCCGGCTTCACGCGACGACACCAGTTCGTCCACCAGCTGGCCTGCATCGTTGATCTTGGCGTTTGCCTGGGCAATGATGTAGCGGCCTTCTTCGATGGCGGACAGGTAGTCGATCTTGTCGGTGACCTTGGAGCCTTCAACCTTGCGGTATGGGGTTTCCAGGAAGCCGTATTCGTTCAGGCGGGCGTACAGTGCCAGCGAGTTGATCAGACCAATGTTCGGGCCTTCAGGCGTTTCGATCGGGCACACGCGGCCGTAGTGGGTCGGGTGAACGTCTCGCACTTCGAAGCCTGCGCGTTCGCGGGTCAGACCGCCAGGGCCCAGCGCGGATACACGGCGCTTGTGGGTGATTTCCGACAACGGGTTGGTCTGGTCCATGAACTGCGACAGCTGGGACGAACCGAAGAACTCACGGATAGCAGCCGAGATCGGCTTGGAGTTGATCAGGTCGTGCGGCATCAGGTTGTCGGCTTCGGCTTGGCCCAGGCGCTCCTTGACGGCGCGTTCAACGCGCACCAGGCCGGCGCGGAACTGGTTCTCGGCCAGTTCGCCCACGCAACGTACGCGGCGGTTACCCAGGTGATCGATATCGTCGACTTCGCCGCGGCCATTGCGCAGCTCAACCAGGATCTTGATCACGGCCAGCACATCTTCGTTCGACAGGGTCATGGCGCCGGTCAGTTCATCGCGGCTGATGCGGCGGTTGAACTTCATGCGGCCCACGGCCGACAGGTCGTAACGGTCAGGGCTGTAGAACAGGCCGTTGAACAGGGCTTCCACCGACTCTTCGGTTGGCGGTTCGCCAGGACGCATCATGCGGTAGATCGCTACGCGGGCAGCGGTCTGGTCGGCGGTGTCGTCGATACGCAGGGTCTGGGAGATGTAGCCGCCCTGGTCCAGATCGTTGGTGTACAGGGTCTGGATGGTGTTGATGTTGGCGTCGCGCAGCTTGCCCAGGGTTTCCTCGGTCAGCTCGTCATTCGCCAAGGCCACCACTTCGCCGGTTTCCTGGTCAACGATGTTCTTGGCCAGTACGCGGCCCAGCAGGTAGTCTTCCGGCACGGAGATGTGCTGGATGCCGGCTGCTTCGATTTCGCGCACGTGCTTGGCGTTGATACGCTTGTCTTTGGTGACGATGGTCTTGCCCGACTTCGGGTCAACGATGTCGAAGCGCGCGACTTCGCCGCGCAGGCGTTCGGACACGAACTCCATCTCTGCGCCTTCCGAACGCAGGTTGAAATTGTCGAAGACAAAGAAGTTCGCCAGGATCTGTTCCGGGGTCATGCCGATCGCCTTCAGCAGGATCGATACAGGCATCTTACGGCGGCGGTCGACGCGGAAGTACAGGATGTCTTTCGGATCGAACTCGAAGTCCAGCCAGGAACCGCGGTAAGGAATGATACGTGCCGAGAACAGCAGCTTGCCGGACGAGTGGGTCTTGCCGCGGTCGTGCTCGAAGAACACGCCTGGCGAACGGTGCAGCTGCGAGACGATGACACGCTCGGTACCATTGATCACGAAGGAACCGGTGGTCGTCATCAGGGGCAGTTCGCCCATGTAGACTTCCTGTTCCTTCATTTCCTTCACGACCGGCTTGGTTGGCGATTCCTTGTCCAGGATCACCAGGCGCACTTTGGCGCGCAGCGGGGAAGCGAAGGTCAGGCCGCGCAGTTGGCACTCCTTGACGTCGAACGCCGGGTCACCCAGGACGTAGGACAGGAATTCCAGACGGGCGAAGCCGTTGTGGGAAACGATTGGGAAGATCGACGTGAAAGCCGATTGCAGGCCTTCGTTCTTGCGTGTTGCAACAGGAGTGTGCTCTTGCAAGAAGTTCTCGTAAGACTCGAGCTGGGTAGCCAGCAAGAACGGAACGTTGTGGACGTTGGCGCGTTTCGCAAAGGACTTGCGAATGCGTTTCTTCTCAGTAAATGAGTAGTGCATGGACACTCCGTGTGAGACAGGAAAAGGTAGAGAATTCAGCGTTGCGGGCGCGCTTCGCAAGACTCAATTCACTATAAAACAACAACAACTACTTCACAGACGACAAAGGAGCCAAGGGCGGACCCACCCTTCCGGGTGAGATCCGCCGCATTGGCTTCCTAAACTAAGGCAGTCACCCGCCTTGGTTCAATTACTTCAGATCGGCCTTGGCGCCAGCTTCTTCCAGCTTCTTCTTAGCGGCTTCAGCGTCAGCTTTCGACAGGGCTTCTTTCACGGTCTTCGGTGCGCCGTCAACCAGGTCTTTGGCTTCTTTCAGGCCCAGACCGGTGATTTCGCGAACAGCCTTAATCACGCCAACTTTGTTAGCGCCGACTTCGGACAGAACCAGGTTGAATTCGGTCTGCTCTTCAGCAGCAGCAGCAGCGCCGCCGCCAGCAGCAGCAGGAGCTGCCATTGCAGCTGCGGACACGCCGAATTTTTCTTCGAATGCCTTAACCAGTTCGTTCAGGTCCATTACGGACATTTCGGATACTGCGTTCAGGATGTCGTCTTTGGAAATTGCCATTTGAAACTCCTAATTTGTTTGTAGTACTACAGAATTGGTATTGACTAAGAAACTAAGCCAGCGATTAAGCGGCTTCGGTTTCTTTTTTGGCTGCCAGAGCAGCCAGGCCACGTGCAAAGCCCGACACCGGAGCCAGCATAACGCCCAACAGCTGCGAAATGAGGACTTCACGGGAAGGAATGCTCGCCAGTGCGGTAACGCCAGCTACGTCGAGCTGCTTACCTGCATAGTTACCAGCCTTCAGGACCAGTTTGTCGTTGGTTTTAGCGAAGTCGGCGAGGACTTTCGCTGCAGCAACAGCATCATCCGAGATCGAGTAGATCAGCGGACCGGTCATGGAATCGGCCAGAGCGGCGAATTGCGTGCCTTCTACTGCACGACGTGCCAGGGTGTTCTTCAGAACACGGATGTACACGCCTTGCGCACGCGCATTGGCACGGAGTTTAGTCAAGTGACCAACCTGGATGCCACGGTACTCGGCCACAGCGATAGTTTGCGCAGTTGCTACTTTTGCGGAAACTTCGGCTACGACGGCCTTTTTGTCATTCAGATTGAGACCCACGGTCTATCTCCTTAAATAATGCTTGGCTTACGCTTCGCATCGGTTCGAACAACGGCGTCCGAGGTTTAGGAGTCAAAGGGACTACATAAACTTGTTCGGGATCACCATCTGCGCTGGGAGCCTTCGCTATTAACCCAGAGCCTACCTGATGCTCCGAGCCCAACGGTCTTTGAAGGTCTGGCGACAGCTTGCACCGCCGCCCACCCAAAGATCCGCCTACCCTTCCGGATAGGACTTAATTTAATACAGCGGTATCAGGGGCCAACACGCTGCGCGTGTCAGCACCTGACACCGAAAAGTTCTTACAGGCCAGCGTGGTCTACGCGTACGCCAGCGCCCATGGTGGACGACAGGGATACTTTGCGCAGGTAAACGCCTTTCGACGATGCTGGCTTAGCCTTGTTCAGTGCGTCGATCAGGGCAACCAGGTTGCTCTTCAGATCTGCGTCAGCGAACGATTTACGGCCGATGGTGGCGTGAATGATACCAGCCTTGTCGGTACGGTACTGAACCTGGCCGGCTTTCGCGTTTTTAACCGCAGTAGCGACGTCAGGGGTAACGGTGCCAACTTTCGGGTTAGGCATCAGGCCACGTGGGCCCAGGATCTGGCCCAGGGTACCAACGATACGCATGGTGTCTGGGGAAGCGATCACGATGTCGAAAGGCATGTCGCCGGCTTTGACGCGCTCAGCCAGGTCTTCCATACCAACAACGTCAGCGCCGGCAGCTTTAGCTTGCTCAGCCTTGTCGCCGGTTGCGAACACAGCAACGCGAACAGTCTTACCGGTGCCAGCTGGCAGAACCACGGAACCACGTACAACCTGGTCGGACTTCTTAGGGTCCACGCCCAGTTGAACGGACACGTCGATCGATTCGTTGAACTTGGCGGTAGCCAGTTCTTTGATCAGAGCAACAGCGTTGTCGAAAGCGTACACTTTGGTACGGTCAACTTTAGCCTTGATGGCTTGAGCGCGCTTGGACAGTTTTGCCATGATTAGATGCCCTCTACGGTGATGCCCATCGAACGTGCGGAACCAGCGATGGTGCGAACAGCAGCATCCAGGTCAGCAGCGGTCAGGTCCGGGGTCTTCAGTTTAGCGATTTCTTCAGCTTGTGCGCGGGTCAGCTTGCCTACCTTGTCGGTATGTGGCTTAGGCGAACCTTTTTGCACGCCGGAGTGCTTCTTGATCAGGAAGGTTGCTGGAGGAGTCTTCATCACGAAGGTGAAGGACTTGTCCGCGAACGCAGTGATCACGACTGGGATTGGCATGCCTGGTTCCATACCTTGGGTCTGCGCGTTGAACGCTTTGCAGAATTCCATGATGTTCAGACCGCGCTGGCCCAGTGCTGGACCGATTGGAGGGGATGGATTTGCCTTACCAGCTGGAACTTGCAGCTTGATAAAGCCAATGATTTTCTTTGCCATTTGGGCACTTCCTATCGTTGGATTGAGTAGTAGCGCCCCGCACGCGGCGGGGCTCCTCTTGGTTTTGCCAGCTTAGACGCGCTGGCAGGCGTTAAACTTTTTCAACCTGGCCGAACTCGAGTTCGACAGGCGTTGCGCGGCCGAAGATGGTGACAGATACACGCACCTTGGATTTCTCGTAGTTGACTTCCTCGACGTTGCCGTTGAAGTCGGTGAACGGACCATCCTTGATGCGGACTTGTTCGCCCACTTCGTACAGCACTTTTGGACGCGGCTTTTCCACGCCTTCCTGCATTTGCTGCATGATCTTGTCGATCTCACGCGCAGGGATCGGAGTTGGCTTGTTCGACTTGCCGCCGATGAAGCCGGTCACTTTGCTGGTGTTTTTCACCAAGTGCCAGGTCTCGTCGGTCATTTCCATTTCCACCAGAACGTAGCCCGGGAAGAAGCGGCGCTCGGTAACGGACTTCTGACCGTTACGAACTTCAACGACTTCTTCGGTCGGCACCAGGATCTGGCCGAACTGTTCTTGCATACCGGCGCGCTCGACGCGCTCCGTCAGGGCGCGCTGAACGCTCTTCTCCATACCGGAGTAGGCGTGCACGACGTACCAGCGCTTGTTGCTGACCGGGGTCGACACAGGCGACTGCTCAGGCTGACCCGGCTCGTCTTGTACAATTTCGCTCATTATTTCTTCCAACCCAGGATGAGGTCGTACAACACAAATTCGAGGATCTTATCCGTGCCCCACAGGAAGATCGCCATGACCAGCACAAAAGCGAAGACGATCAGAGTGATCTGACGGGCTTCTTTGTGGGTCGGCCAAACTACCTTTTTGGTCTCGCGAACGGATTCTTTCGCAAAATTCAGGAAATCACGACCAGTAGCAGAGGTATACGCGATGCCGGCGGAAATGAGCAAACCAACCACAAGCGCGGCTGCCCGCACAGGGGTTGGTTTACCGGTCAGGATGAAGAATCCGACCACGCCTGCAATCAACGCCACAACTGCCAACACGACTTTGAGCTTATCGCTCGTCGTGCTAACGGTTTGCACGGATTGATTAGACATTTAACTTTTACTTTCGGTGCCCTGCACCAGATTCGGTGGCAGGGGCGGAGGGCATCGAACCCCCAACCTTCGGTTTTGGAGACCGACGCTCTGCCAATTGAGCTACGCCCCTACGTAAAACTTTACAGTGAATCCGTAATTCTAGCACCCATCAGCGATGGGCGCTAGTCTTGGCTGGATTCTTTTCGCCTTAGCCCAGGATCTTGGCTACGACGCCCGCGCCGACGGTACGGCCGCCTTCACGGATTGCGAAACGCAGACCTTCTTCCATAGCGATCGGGGAGATCAG
>NZ_JBXARE010000021.1:0-92514 GCF_058807935.1 Pseudoduganella sp. GW821-FHT11H04
TTTTGTCGAAATAGGAAGCACGACTTTCATTCGCGCCGCCTTTAGGCCTTCAGGGGCTGGGATTGCGTGCTTGCGATGCTGGTCGTACCAGAATAAGTAACTGGCCGCGGCATAGCCAGTAATGGGTCGGTCGTCTTCAATTGCGACCACAGCGCCTGGCGCCACCCGCGCGACGGTACGCCCAAGCCACCTACACCACACTGCGGCCCTGGATGCCCTACCAAACAAGGGCGACCGCAATACCACGCCGTCGTACTTTAATTCTTGTGCGAGGACGACCGTCTCGCGTACCGCCTGCTCCAACATTTTCGCGCTCGGTATATGCCGCCGCAGATGGGCGGAAAATGTCCCAGATCCGTCCAGCTGCAGGACGACTGCTGGCACGTCGGCACACGGAATACAAAACACTCCCAAAAAGGCCCAGCTCACTAAAGCGATCAATAGGACGCCGGCGCCGGCGGTAATTGGCCAGCCCAACTGGGCGTTGCAGACACACGCCCAACAAGCGATTGCGGCAATGGATGCCAACACGTACCAAAGCCGATGGTCGGGAAACTTTGCAACACAGACGAATAGGCGCCGATGGTATCGGCCAGCGAGCAAACGGCTAATCATGGGACAAATCCATGAATGTAGCCCACCGAGACGAGTTCTTTCATCACCGTAGCGCTTGCTGCACGCCGTCCGGTGCAGGGAGAATGATCACCCGTTCCGTCGTCTTCGTCTTCGCGCTGGGCCTAGGATTGCGCCGCTGTATTGGCGCAAAGGCGCCCAATCCAGGTACGCGTGCGCCGGCATTAATAAGAACCTTCCTGACGTATCCATTTGCAAAACCGTCTTCGAAGTTGCCAGTGTTGAATGCCGATATAGCCGCGCCCAGCGCAAGCTGTTCATCAGGATATTTAGGTGTAGCCTTTTCGAACAGCTCGCTTAAAATTCTGCCGCCCACCGCCAAGTTCGTACAGGGATCAAGCAGCTGCTCTACGGAGACGCCGAAGCGCGCCATGTGCTGGCTACTAACTTGCGTCAACCCTATTCCCACCAGGTGCCCGCTATCAATTAAGCTGCGCGCCAGCACAGATGCTTCCAACGCCGTCGCAGGATACAGACTGCGCACCATGTACTTCCTCTTCTCCCACGGTAGGTTACGCGGGCCGTCATCGGATAACACAAACGTATGGCCACTAGATTCGGTCCTTACGATGGCCCCCAAGGTTTCGATGTGCACCTTCGGGGCACACCGGCTCATCAAGGAGGCAATTTCGTTGCCTGCAGCTTGAGCGCCAAACGGACAAAGCGTAAGCAAGATCGCACCGAGACGTACCTTGATAAGAATAAATTGAATTGACATGGACGAATGCCTAGCTAAAGACGGAGGAGCCCGAATGAGGGATAACGGAACGCCGGCTGCAAACGAGGAAAAGGAGGCACACGTACTGTCGTGCCTCCCATTTGACCAACTCGACCTTGCTTACGAACCGGTCGTGAAGCTCCACGTCTTCGCGACGGCGGCGCCGTTGACGGTGCCTGTGAAGCTCACGTTGTAGGTAGTGTTAGCCTTGAATGGCGATTTGCCGACCAGGTATGCGGTGTTGGCCGCCAGCTGCTTGTTTGGATCGGTGTCTTTAGTCAGCAAGCGCGAATCGTGAGGCGCGCTCTGACCCGCCTCCGTTACCGTGAACGAGGTAACCGCCAGCGTCGTGCTCTCTTCCGACACGACGTTGATCGGGAACGAAGTCTTGGTATTGAAGTCGGCGTAGGCGACATCAGGGAACGGGTTTGGCGTCTCGATGTAGGCCACGCGCGGCACGTTGGTCTGCTTGTCGGCCGGATAGGTCCCGAAGAAATTGCTTGCGTTATATTGCTTCGTGGTCTGGTAGCCGAGTGTCACGACGATGGTTTGGTTCGGATCGTTGGCGACGGCAATGCCCACTTCACGAGGGAACTGGAACATCAGACCCGAGCGGTGATACACCGTCGCGATCAGATCCGTGATCGCCACCGCTGCTCCCTTGCCTTTGCCGTATGCGCCGAATTCGCCGACATACACGCCAGGGTACTGGGTGAACTTTGCGCGGTCCAGTTCCGTTACGCCGGTGTAGTTCGGGCGTGCAGGGTCTTCCAGGTGGAAGTAGGGACGGCCAGTTTTCGGGTCAACAGCCGAAAAGTCCACGTCAGTGTTGGTCATCAGGTACTTCATGTGGTTCTGGTCGGCGGTGTCGAGCTTCGTGTTCTGAGCTACCAGGCCGAGGCCGAGCTTGGAGCGGAAGTCGTTGAAGATCGTGAAGAACGCCAGTTCTTGCGAGCCAGCGGCATACGTCGGAGCCGCAACGCTGGTTTGGATATCCGATGCAGGGGGCGTTACAACAGGGGGCGTGACCGGCGTGACGGGCGCAGTCGAAGCGCCGTTGCCGCCGCCACCACCGCCGCAAGCAGCCAACAGGAATGCGCAAGCCACGGCGGTCAACGAATAATTTGCTTTCATGTTCATACCCTTTTCTGGACGGTTATTTGATTTGCTGCTGAGAATCATTATATCACTTTTGTTGAGTGTATCAACATAATTATCCATCTTTTTTTTCTGCCTGTTGTGCGAGCCGATCGAGCACCTCGCCTACCGTCGAACACGAGAGCGCTCCTTTCTGGGCCGCCAACCATTCTTTAGTTTCGGGACTTACAAAGCATTTCAGCTCAACCTTTCCACTTTCGAGCTGCTTTGCTCGATTAGCCTTTGATGCGCGCTTGAACGTTTCGCCGCGAGAAATTCCGCGAGATGGTCGTCCTCTTTTCGGTTCGGCATCGCGCACCTCATCGATGGAGGCTTCGTTTTTTTTGGTCGTCATAGCGGGATCACAATTCAGATAAATAAAAAGTACGCGGCACCGGCCACGTACTTTGAATTGCTGCGTCAGCCCTTGCCCGCTATGTCAGTAAGGGCAATCGGGCGAATCAACATAGAACGTCTGCGTGGTCGTTTTTGCCGTGCAGCTAGGGCCGGAGAACGTCGTAGTATAGATCGTCATCTTGATCACGCCCAATTGCTCAAAGCCGCACGAATACATCGTCGCCGGGCACGCTGGCGGCGGCGGCGGTGGCGGCGGCGGAGGGAAGGTGCAAGTCGGATAGTTGCTCGCGCCGTTCGCGCACGTTGGAGGCGGCGTGTACGGCGGCGTACAGGTCGGATAATCCGAGGCGCCGTTCGAGCACGTAGGCGTTGGAGCGAAGGTGCAGGTCGGATAGTTGCTTGCACCGTTCGCGCACGTTGCTGACGGGAAGGTACAGGTCGGATAGTTGCTCGCGCCGTTCGCGCATGTTGCAGGTGGCGTGTACGGTGGCGTGCAAGTAGGATAGTCAGAGGCGCCGTTCGAGCACGTAGGCGTTGGAGCCGGCGTAGATGGGATCGCGGTGCAGTCGTTGTACACTGTCCTCCAGGAACCGTAGGACGCCACGCCGTTGGTGTAGGTCACAGTACGTTCCTGGTCCTTCCCATTGCCTTCGTAACCGGAGGCGCACGACAGCGTCCTGTATTGGGTGTCGTACGTGATAACTGGTGCGACGCACGACGGATTCCCCAGCGCGTCGTGTTCCAATGTGTTTGGGCTCAGGCAAATTGGATCATCGGCAACGCAGTGAGCGATACCCGAGCCGGCGCTGGTCCAGTGCTTCCCGGCCGGGCAGTTGTTGGGAGTGGATGGCGCCACGCAGTTGCTCAAGCCAATCCCCGCCGCGCAGTCGGCCGCGAACTTTGCCGAGGTCCTGGTATCCCCAGCTTGTTGGACAACATTCACCGCCCCCGACACGACGGCGGTAGGTTGCGGTAAAGGCAGCGTTTGCGCCTGCACCCCGCCCCCGCCGCCAATTGCCAGCGCGCAGAAGTAGATCGTTGATAATATTTTTTTCATGGGTTTTATTACCTTTCTAGTTAGTACCTGCATTCGAGATTCATGATGTTCGTCAGCCCCACCGTATTGCCCGACACTTCCGCACCAAAGTTGTCCTTCAGCCGGATCTTGACTGCCCACGTTGTTGCGCTGGCGTTCGTCGCAGTCCAATACATCGTCTGCTTCGGAGGGCTTGTGGTGAGATCAAGCGTGACTTGAGTCGCGTCAAATGAGAAATCCGGCACTCCGCCTACGTCACACGTCGGCATATTGACTACCGTGCCGTCCTGCACTACCACGTTGGTGATTAGCACCTTCTTGCCGACCAGGCTGACCAACTTCACATACTTATTGCCCAGCGCGGTGCTCTTGCATACCAAGGTCTCGCCGGTAACCGTTGAGACAGCGGTTACGCCCTGCTGGGCGCCGCAATCAATGCCAGGCGCTGCGCGCGGACTGCCGGCCACCTGCCAAGCGGTGCCATCGCAAACCATCGCGAGCTTGTCACCGCTGCCTATCGCGCCAACGTCGGTGCACGGCGTCCCGGCCAACTTGATGTCAGTCAGGAACTTGCTGCTTTTGACGGTGCCGGTGCTGGTGACGTCGAGCACGTTATTGATCGAATTGCCGCCGACATTGAAATTGCCGGTCATCGAGACCGTGCCATCCTTGCGGACAAATTGCGCGAACGTTGAGGACGAGTATCCGAATCGTGCGCAGAGAATCCCCTTTGCCGTGGAGGCGACAGGATTCGCCGCGGACCAGGTGCCGCCCAGTCCCGACACGATGGCTGGCGTTTCGAAGGTGGAGTACGCGCCGTCGGCGCCAAGCTTGCGAACGGCCAGGCCAAGCCTACCGTAATCGATTTTCCCCCTGGTCGTGAGCGCTGTGTCGATACAAACCAGACCCTCAAGATTGCACAGCGAGCCCGGCGTACTCGGCAATGCGCAGCTGGTCGGGTTGGTGGTGATGAAAAACTTGTAGCTACTCCCCGGAATCAGCGCCGTACCTGTGGAGTTTGGAGGCATCTTCCCAAGTTGCACCAGCTCCGCGACAGTCGGCGCAACCGCATTTGCCACCGTTACGGCGCCGACGGTGATGGATTGCCCGGCCGCCTTCGCATTGATGAGGTTGTAGTAGCTGGCAATATAGTCGTTGCCCGCGTTGCGGGCTACGTCAAGACCGGATGCGATCGCCAGCGCGCGCACATCAGCCTTATCGTTGAACTGCTTCGTCAAATCGCCCGCAGCCAGGATCGAAAGAATGACCAAGGCGAACGCCAGTTGGATCAGCATCCAGCCGCCCTGCGATCGCCTCGGGAATTTTCGTAAAGGTTTCATAGTGTGTGCGGGCGATCTGTTGAGTTACTTCGGAAGGGCAAACTTAATGGTGTTGGCGCCGGCCACGCAGGCAGTACCCAGCGCAGTCAGATCGACCACGCCGTCAGTGGGCTTGACCACGGTGGCGCCAACCGTAATTCGACGCATCACCTTGTCGACCTTTTGCGCCAACGACGTGCACCAGGACTTGGGGTAATTGGTCGAGGTGCATTCCAGGCCGTCGTTAGTGCCCGTCAGGTTGACTGGGGCGCAGGTCACGGTGCCCTTGGCCTTGTTCTGGACGATGGCCCCGACCAGCATTGCATCGGGGAAGATGTTGTTGTTCTTCATGACGGTTTCGGAAGCGCCGGTGTAGTCGGTCGCATTGGTATATTTTTCCTGCGCTGTTCCGGCGATGGACAGCCAGCTATCGACTTCCTCCTTCGTCGCAGCCTTGTCGCGATTCTCGGTAAATCGGTTGTAAATCGGGATGGTGATAATGGCCACGACGACCAGGACGAAAGCGAGTTCGAGGAGGGTGAAGCCTTTTTGTTTTTTGACGGTGAAGCGATTCGTTTTCATAGGATTCCCATGGTTAATTTTAAAATATTACTCTGAAATATTGCCCTGTAACATCTATTTCTTTTACTTCCCTTTTGACTGCATTTGCAGGCCATCAGCTTCTTGCGTGAACTTGTCACTTATCAGCGTGCCGATTGCCGTGTTACCACCATAAAAGATCACCAGTACCGCAACGGTCACGATGGTCGACACCAGGGTCAACCAGACCGCGTTCTTGTCTACGCTCTCGGCCACGTGCTCAAGTCCGTCGGTTCCCAGCTGGATCAGGCCTTCAGCAAAAGCATCATTCGAATCGCTGACACGCGAATTTCCACGTTCCGCATACGTCACCAGGCGCAAGTGCAATTCGGGCGACAACAGCCCGCTGTTGAAGGCCGCAGCGTAGTTGCCGGGCTCTTCTTCCAGCTTGTCCAGTGTCGCTTCGATTCTTGCTGCCATCCATGGCGTCGATCGCTCCTTGAGCGCCTCCAGGGCCGCTACCATGGGTGTCTTGTTCGCCATATACTCGGCCATCGCCGTCAGGAAACCTGCGGCCGACATATCACGGTAGATCGAATAGGGAAGGTGCCGGTCGAATCGCGAGCGCAAAGGGCCGCTCCATTTCTGGAAAGAGCGGTAGAACCATACGCCACCCGCGACCAGCCCCGCCCCGATCACAAACCAATAGGTACGGATCACGTAGCACACCCAATAGAAGATTTGACCCCAGAAACCCCATTGCGACGGCGGAACCATTTCTTCGTACATCGGCATTTGGAACGCACTCAGCACCGGCATTACGAGCACGATCGGAGCGGCAATCGCCGGGCCGCTCAAGGCCTTCCACAGAACCTTTGTCATCTCGCGCCGGCGGCGGATCGATGCCGCCAGGTTGCGCAGCATGCGCGCCCGCTCGACGTCGTTCTTCGCCGCGTCGATGCTCAACAGCGACAGCGTGTCCTCTGCGGGTACGGCGTCACCGACGATATCGGCGATATTGGACGATTCGTCCATCCTGCCGATCATGCCCTCATACAGCTCGGCCATCGCCGCTTGCCCTTGCTCGTCGCAAAACTCGCGCCGGCGGGCCAGGAATAGGTAGAGGCTTTCACTGGCGGCGAATGCTTCCGCGAGATCGCGATAGAAGGCGTCCCGCGCACCCCTGAATTTCGATGCGGCGCTCATACGGATCGCACCCGATTTGCGATCGCGCTGCTGCGCTGTGGTCCCAGATCGAAGGTCTGGAAGTTTCCGTAGCGTTCGCATGCGCGAATGTCAATCAGACCATCGAGAGCATCCTTCAACGCGTGAAGGAAGACCGGCTTGCCTGTCATGTCGGCACTGTCGAATTTGCCGTCACTCATGCCACGCCAGAGTGCACGCGCGCCGAAATCGTCACCTTGACGCATAAGGCGGAGGAACTCCTCATTGCTCGAAGGGTCGAACATTTCCGCAACAACCTTCTGCCCTTTGGTGCCCCGTCCCTTACACGTGGGACACGCCTGGCCGTTGATGTATCCGCCCTTGAAGCGCATCCTCGACGTGTCGACGCCGAAGCGCTCACCAATCGCTTTAACCTGCTTACGAAGTGCCAGAGGAATATTGTCACTGGTCGTAGCGCAGTCCTTGCAGAGCAGCGGAACCAACGACTGGTAAATGCCTAGGGCCATGATGCCGTCCGAGGTGATCGCCCGCATCCCAAGGCCGATCTCTGGGTCCGTCAGCCGTTCGAAGATGCCCATGAAACTGTTCGCGTGGATCGTGGCCAAGCCCAGGCAGCCGATGCGCGCAGCTGTAACCGCAGTGATCCCCGAAGCCCAATTGCGAATTTCACCACTCGACAGAACGTCAAGATTCCCGCGCAACCACGATTCCACCGCTTGCGTATAGAGCTTTGCGCTTTCTTCCGCGTCACCAGGCACGGCCTTGATGGTGGCGTGCGACACTCCCGGCAGCTTGAATTCGACCGGATCATCCAGCGTCACAAATTTATAGTCTTCGCGGTCTTCGAAATTCTCAAGTATGACCTGAACCAGCGTCGTCTTCGCAGAATTCGGGATGCCGGCGACGATGATTAGGCCGCGCCTTCCTTTTGCCGCACGCTCGATCAGGGCAATTTGCGACGCGGTATACCCCATGGTTCGCAGCGTGTATTTCGGAGCGTCCGCGCCCTTCTCGCCCTCGACGCGGAACCGCGCAATGAAGTCGAATCCATCGACAGTAGGATTGACTTGGCACCGCAGAAGCAGTTTCTTACGTCCAAGGTCATAGGTGGCCGTGCACGACGAATAGGAGCGCTCGTTAAAAGCTGAACTCGTATTCGAGTCCTTGTCGATCAGCTTGTTGTACACATAGGCGATAACGTCTTTTGCGAAGTCGCCCATGATCTGTCCATCGGCACCGTTGCGCATTGGTTCCAACAGGCCGTCGATCCTGAAACGCAAACGCGCGACATCGCCGTCCTTTTCCAGGTGAAGATCGGTCGCTCGTTCGCGCATGCCGTATTCCAGCCATTCCGCGAACTCGTTGGCGAATTTTGTGTCTGCAGTGGCGATCGATTCGCCTCCAGTGACCACGATCTTTTTCCGGTTGCGCGCGCCTTCCACGATCTCGGCGGTTGCCCACTGAGTCTTTTCTCGCTCAAACTTCGGGCCCAGCGCCTCGCGAATCTCTTCGAAGATGCGTTTCGCCTGGACCGTCTGGTAAATCTCAACGCTGATCAGAATCGTAGCGACAGCGCCGGACTTCAAGACGACGACATGCTCCACATCAGATGCGCGCAAGCGTACTAATGCGTCCTTCCCCGTCCCGCTAATTACGGCCTCGAACTGGGGCATGTCTTCCGGCTTGCGGCATACCTGCACATTCTCTGGAACGGAAGCAGCAGCGCGCCGGTCTTTGCTTGCGCTCCGATCGGCGCGTGGCTTCGAGGACTTAGTCTCGGCACCACGGCCTTTCAGTTTCGCGATGAGTTTTTTGATCATGTCCGTAGCGCCTTTCAGCAATTCGGCGAGTTGGTGATCGAAGCGCCAACTGCAACGCTCTTGCAAACATCCTTTTCCTTCTTGTTTGCAGCTCGTTTGACCAGGGTTACGCGAGGATACCCGATGGATGAAATTACCCAGGCATCGAATACGTATTCACCCTTTTTCCGGCTGATGGCCTCGCCCTGCCGTTGAAAGTCTGCTTCAAGGTTCGCTGCGGAACCGTGGATCGCATTGAGGAAGATTTCCTTCTCGGGCGCCGGCTCTGGTGCCTTTGGGCTCGGTGCCGCAGCCTTCGCCGCGAGCGCTCCATTCACCTGGATCGCTGGCACATTCGCGCCGCCTGCACCAAATACAGGACCTTGCGCCTTCAGCTTTTGCTCGGCGAGTTCAGCTTCCGCTTTCGCGATCGCCAGATCGGACTTCAGTTCGATGATTCGAGCGTTTTTGTCCGCCAGCTGCGCAAAAGTCACCGCGGACGAATTGGCGCACCAAGCCATGACGAGCACGGTAGCTACAAATTTAATTTTTGACATAGTACGAACCTTTAACAGTGAATTTTGCCGCCATAACCCCACCGGCCAGCTCCAGAGAAATCTCATCGATGGACACGTTGTCCTGCATCGTAGTGAGCGTTTCCTTCAGCAGCCCCAGCGGGCCGGTAACTGTGAATTGCCCCTGTTCGACAATCAGATTCTTGGGGACGCCACTCGCGTTCCCCAGCACCTTGGCGGACTCGATTGAATAGTCCACTCCAAACTCGCCAATGAGATCCTTCTCGAACGCCAAACGCTGCGCCAGCGACGTGATCCTGACCCAAAACACGTCGCCGGCCGGGAGCTTGGCAGTATCGACAGAAACCGGTTTCGCTTCAAAAGCACGAACCACCTTCAGGGCATCCGGCTTCGCCTTGCCCGAACCGAGGTCATACCTGGCGCCTTTCGGAATCTGTTCGATAAATGTTTCATTGGTCCCGCCACGACGCACCCAGTCTTCGACGCAAGCCGTCCGGTTGCAAGCGACCTTCTCGATTGCCCATCCGGCTGCCGTCACCTGACGCTCCGCGAGCGGCGACCAGAAAGCGTTGAAAGCAGCGTTGCCGGACACTGAGGTGCCAGTGAGCGCTTGGGACAGAAACTTCTTGTAGTCCGCGACCGGATCGACCACAGTCTTCTTGGCCTCTTCCTCCTCGCGTTGCTGTTCCATGTAGTCCCAGGTGTATACGCCTCCGATCGCGGCAAGCAGTACGACCCCCATCGCGACTTTCATGGCGAACGGACGACGCACGACGGCTTTCGTCATAGTGGCCTGAGCCGCTGCTTCGCCTATGAGGTCACCGATCTTCCAATCGGTAGCACCGGGGAAATCAGGGTGAGTGCCAAATTCTGCATATGAACCGTGCCCCTCTTCCCGAAGACTTTCGACCCTTTCGCGCACGTGGTTCGGCGCAATCACCAAATCCAAATACGGTGCCCCATCGACCAGTGCCACGAGCGCGTATTTGCTATGCTTCGCGTCCATGGGAAGGATCAATAGCGCATTGCCGTCGGCGCCCACCTGGCTGGCAAACAGCGCAGCCCCGGAAAGAACTGCGCTCTTCTTTCTGTTCTCCGCCGCCGACTTCGCCTGCGTAGCAACGCCATAGCGAACGGCACCGCCGCTGGTCCAACGAATCTTGTATGCGGCCTTGTGCTTTCGCACCAGAGCCGCAGCTTGCGATTTCTCGTGCTTCTCATCGACCTGCTTCCAAACCACCCCGAAGGCGACCCGGACACCAGCTGCTTCCATAAACGCTGCCATGACGATCCCTTAGTAGGCCGAACCGACCATCGTTGGCGTAATCAAGATAAACAGGTGCTCTTTCTGGCTGTCTCCCTTGAAAGAACCTCCCAGTGCGAGCGGCACATCGCGCCCGAGCTTGCGGCGCGTGTACGACTCCAAGACACGCTCGTAGCCGGTAATGAGAGTCGTGACACCAGGCGTGAGGAATGTCTCTTCCTGGAACTCGAAGCCTTTCGTTTCCGGGCCTTCGATCGTCGTCTGGTTCGCGCCTACACCACTGCTCAACGGCACGATGTCGCTCAAGTCCACGATGCCCAGATTGAACAGCAGCGAAATTTGGTTGCTGTCGAAAATGTATGGCTGCATTTTCAGATCGACACCAGCCGTTACTGTGCCGGGTTCAAGCCCTGGCGTGCCGCCGGAGGCGCCATTGATCCCAGGCGGCGCAGGCGTTGTACGGGCAATGTAGACGGTCTGAGCGAGCGACTGCACGGTTGTCGTTGAGCGATTGCGCGTGCGGATATCGTTCTTATACACAGTAGAGGTCTTGCCATACTCGTTCAGCAACGTCACAAACGCCTTGGTGCCGTCAAAGCGCCCTACGCTACCGGTGCCCGTCAGCAGCTGGACGCCGATATTGCCGCCGATTGAGTTCGCCAACGATTTCGGCGACGTCAGCGTCGCCCCCACTTTGTTCAGATTGCTGAAAACGACTTGCCAGTCCACACCCGACTGGTCCGTCTCGTTAGCGCGGAATGAGATAACTTCAACGTGGAAGATCGCCTGACGCGTTAACACTTCATTCTCGCGTTCGATAATCCGCGACGCACGCTCGATCCCATCCGGTGTGTCGATCACGACGATGCTGCCAGTCGCTTCCGATCCGATGACCTTGCCTTCTTTAGAAATGACCTTGTTGATCGCTTCGACTACAGACACCATCGGCGTCATTTTCGCCTGCTTGCCGACCTTCGCCTGGGAGGTGAAACCGGTCGAAATAGTTCCGGTGCCGCTTCCACTGGAAGCCTGAGATTGTCCATTTTTTCCAAGCGAAAAATCGAAATCCGCCGAGCCTGGCTGCACCATCAGGGTAAAGGTCTTCGTCATATATCGCTGGATCACGACCACGCCATCCCGGAATTCCCAATTCAGGCCTTGGGATCGGCAGATCTGGTCGAGCATGGCCTCGGCTGTGGCCGAAGCGTTCAGCTGAATTGGTTTTGGGGTTGCGTCACCAGCAACAGGAACGTTCACGTCTTGAGCCAGGCGGATCGGGATGCCCGTAACAGACGCAATTTTTTCGACCGCCTGCGGAAGCATGAAGGAGACCATTGGATAACGGAACTCGTAGCGTTCCTTGAACTTTTCCGGCAGGACCGTTTGCGCACGAAACGGCATCGATTTGGAGCCGTAATATGGCTTATTCACCTTCACGGTCGCAGAGTTCTTGTCAGCAGCGGGAACAATACCCGCCTGCTCCTTCAGCGCGGCTACACGCGCCAGACCGTCGGACACTGCGACGTTTGTGCGATCAGTCGCGACGGTAGCGCAGCCGGCCAGGTGACCAACAAGCATAGTGAGTGCCAGTGTTCGTTTCATCTTTAATCCATTCACGTTAAGAATTCTGGCCATTACCGCTTGCATTCGAGGCCGTCGCCGATACGACGGACGACGCGCAGAACGCCATTTGAATAGAAGCAGCCTTTAGGCGGGTAATCCGAGGCCTCGAACGAGTCCAATACACGATCGACTGCCTCTTCAAACGTTCCATAGAATGGGGCGTTTGAATCACTGGCCGCGACCACGAATTCGCGAGGCAGCTCCCATGCGATCTGGCGTTTTGGATTCGCCTGGACAGCCCAGCGCTGCAGGGTGCCGTAAATAGAGTGGTCCTCCAGACGCACATCCCAATACTGTTTGGATGTATCTACAGGGGCTACAGAAGTGCCGGCGGAGGCCGACGAAGCGGTCACGGCAGTTGTCGCTGCTTTGACAGGAACAGGCGGCTTGTCGTCAACGATAACGACCCCGGCGAATGCCAGGTGTGGGACTACCGCAAAGGCCAACAGAAGATTCTTCATTGCTATCCTTATTTTTTCTGTGGGCCTTCTTACGTCAGAAGAAGTATCCACTGTGAATTACGATCGATTCGCTGCAATCAAAAATACTTAAATATCTTTATATCATTATGATACATCAAAGTGAGCTAGTCAAACAAAAAAACTAGCCCGCCGTCATCTTGTCCCACTTTGGCAAATACGTTATCAAGTGTTCCACTTCCAACGTCAGAAAAACTCTAAGCGCGAACGTTCGCCATTTGCTCGCGCTTCAATTTCGTCATGCGGTCCCGCAGGGCACTAGAAGGCAACGCCGCGATCTCCTCGTCGGAATAATCGCTCGGCGCCTTGCTTGGGGTTGTCATCACGCTCGCTTCCAAGACACGGGTCTGGGCGACACTTTGCTGGCGGCCGGCAAGAACTGCCACACCGAGTGACGGGGTAAAATCCCCTGTATGGGCAGCAAGGATCAGATGACGAGCAAATGGGACGATACCGGTGCGAAGTGTTTTCTTCAGACGCGCGCCTTCGACTTCGTCCAGTACCGCCTGGCGCGAATCAGCTGGGCAATCGCCAAGAAGCTTCAACAAAGCAGCCTTTTCGGCAGGCAAGGTCCCTGAGGGATACACAAGGTTTTCCAAATCAGAAGAATCACAACCACTACGCTCTTCATTCGCCCCGATGTGGTTATGGCGTGATCCGTCGCGCTGTTGTTGTTGTTGTTTGGTAATCTCTGAAACCGTAGTCTCTGTATAAGCGGTATGACCTTTTGCGACTTCTTGGGAATGTGCTTTTGACACTCCAGCGGCTACGGTAAACGCATCTCCAGTAGATTGGATTTCAGCGTTTCCAGTAAATTCGCTTCCGTCATTTCCTGTGAATTGCGTTTGTTCGTTTGCTGTAAATGAGGAAACCTCATTTCCCGTGGATGGGGTTTCCTGATTCACAGCGTTTGCGGGCGGTTTTTGGGGTAAAACAGGTGGTTTTTGCCAGTTTGGAGCCCTCGCTGGCACTCCGCCAGGTCCGCTTTGCGGCACAGGCGCCCTCTCCTGCCGACGAACGATCGCATCCAGTGCCGTGTCCATGGCCGCGTGATTGCGAAAATAGTACGTTACACCTGCGCGGCGATCAGTAAAGCAGCAGTAGAACTTGCCTTGGAACTTATCCTCGGCTGCTGTCCAGTCACTTTTCGATTTGTGCCTGACGCCTATGCGATCGAACGCGCCGCGGAACTCTGTCAAGGTGAATCCCAGCTCCTCGGTCCAACTTTCTCCTTCCTTGTACATTGGATGACTAGGTGCAGGATCTTGGAATTTGTAGAACCCATCAGGGTACCGCTCGAACCAGTAGTCGAGCTGCTGCATGAGGATGCAGCCTGTGACCGAACCGGCCAAAGGCATGACTTCCTTCACATAGGGGATCGTGTTTCTGGTGAGCGAGAGGATGCGGTTTCTCATCGAGCCGCCTCATGCGGGCAGACGAGATAATCGCAGGTATTGTTTTTGCAACGCCAAGAGGCGCGAAGTGATCTTTGTCCCATTGTCTTCCTTTTTTTCTTGCAAACCGGAAGGCGACGGATTAGAATCGGTCCAACAGGGCGAGTTTCGTCCTGAGTGATCTAACCCATCGCTTCCCGACCTAGTGCTCTTCCCAAGACCTAAGTCAAACTTTTCTAAAAAGCCAAGGCTGCCACCTTGGCTTTTTGTCTATTGGCCTCACGCTGCCATATATTCCACCCTATTCCTTGCACCAGCGACCAGCGCCGAGTTTGCGGCCCCGCTAACGCCCAAAATATCCTGGACCAGCTCAGGCGCCGCCGCCGCCATCTTCAGCAACGAGAGTGCCGCGCCCGACGGCTGGCGTTTGTTGTATTCCCACGAGCGATAGGTGCTCGCCGACACCCCCAGCAGATGTGCGAAATCCTCTGCGGACATTTTTGGAAAGACGATTTTGCGGATGCGGCGAGCATTTGGCGTACCATCTGGGTCGCACAGATCGTTCGCTTGTTGCATCAACGAAAGTTGTACTGGCGTGGTCCGGGTCATGTCGCATACCTTTATGCAATGAAATTTTGGAAGATCTTACACTAAGTACCAAAAATTGCAAAAATAATTTTATACGCTGTGTAAAAACTGTGGCGAATCGCTAAATGTTGCTGGCCCATACACTGGGCACTCCGAAAAGGCGCCCCCAGGTGGTGAATGTCCCTGCTTGGATTGCTGGGATACTGGTCTGCTTGGCCCACCAATCGTTTGAGGGGCCGATCAGGATCTCGGGCCGACTGGAGAAGCTCAAAAGAGCGGGCCAGACCAGGAGCTGCTCGTAGCAGATCAATGTCGCCGTTCGCTTACCCGCTATGGTTCTTATCCCAGAATCGGTCCAGCGCGCTCTGGCGCCCTTACCGCTCCATGGTTCCCACATCGCGATGGGCACAGGTATCCGGTCGGGTACCGTTATTCCATCCTCGTGGCCTATTGAGACAATGGTATTTTCATAGAATGGACCGGTGTCGTCCGGTATATAAGCTCCGATCAATGCCGTTTGTTTGCGGCTTTGGAGTTGGGCTCTTATGCTTTGCCATCGCTGTTCATTTAGCGACCAATCGCCGCCAACCAATTCAGGCAGGACAAATACGGTACCAGGATCAGCTGCTTTGCTTCGCGCGAGTACCAATTGCTGCAGGTCCATCATATTGTCATACTGGGCCGAGATGTCTTTTGCTGATCCCATCGAGGTATTCACTGCCGTCCAGTTTGGCGCTACCGGTTGAGTGTAAGCAAAATTGGCTGCGATAGCGATTCCAAGGAAGGGGAGGGCAGTCAGACCGCGGCGAGCGGCGGCGATGGAGTAAAGCGCGGCACATGACAGCGCCAGGCCGACCCACCCGAGACCGGGGAAATACGCGCCGGCGGCCAGCAGGGGATTAAAGCCGCCGATAATGCCGACCGGCGGAATTGAAATCACGCACATTACTGCAAGTAGCCGTGCTCCACGGTAATTGGCGCCCCAAAATGACGCCCATACTGTGGCCAAGATCACGCTATAGCTACACCACAATGCAATGCCGGCGGCGACTGAGGGGAGGGCGCCTAATTCTCCGAAAAAGACACCAGCGCCGAGCACGACTCCGCGCCCGGCCGCCAAGTAGTAGGCGAGCGCCATGATGAAGGCCGTCGACCTGTTACCGCTTACCCTCCAAATTAATACAAGCGCTGGTGCCATCAATAACCCGACCATGCTGCCAGACCAGGCTATTAATCCCACGCCAGCACCGGCCAGTGCCGAGATGGCCCACGTTGGCGCCTTGTTCACCTTCCACATCCTGTATCCTCTCGCCCTTTTTGAATCCCACCCCGCTTCCAAACGGCGATCGCTTCTCTTACAGTAATAATTTGTTCCTCAACCGTTCGTATGCGACGGGCAAAAGGGGAATCACCCTCTTCGCTGCCGCCTTCGCTTCCGTCCAGAAGGTCCTCCAATTCGCGGCAAAGCTCGCGAATTCGGTCTGCTGTCGCCTGGCCGGCCTCGGCATCGCCGATCAACTCTAGTCCTGCGCACAATTCGAGATAGAGCTTCACAATCCATGTCGAGAAGTGATTGTTGGCGAGGTCATGTGACACGGCTGTCCTTTCTGACGTTGGAAAACGCTAGCGGCCAGCGGGCCCGGACCGCTTACGAAGCCTTCACCAGACGTAATTGAATGTCGTAGCCAATGGCACGGAGTTCCTTGACCGTTTCCGCAGATCCATAAGCGGATTGGTCGAGTTTGGGTAGTAAGTGTTTTTCGATGATACGCAGCAGTCCGTCAGATGCCGGTACAGGATCGAGGGCGGGCTCCGCACTTTGTTGGCCCGCGCTCCGGGCGGCGAGTTGACGCGCCTCGTGGAGTTGGCGCTCCAGCTGCTCGTTTCGAAGCGCCAGATCCTGATTCGAGCTTTGCAGTTCGGCGTTCTGCTCTTCCAGTGCATTGCATTTGATTGTCATTTCGCGGACGCGCGCATGCCCCTCTTCAAGGGTGCTCAGAGCAGCGCTCGCCGGGCCGACTTCCTTGTTTTGAGTGGAAACCTGCGCGGGAGCTTGCGCCACTGGAAGCGGGCGCACGTTCGATTGCATGCCGGCAGGCTCTGCCGCCGCGCGGAAACTGCTCGCTGGCATGGCAACGGTGGTGCCGGTAACCTCGACGCTCACCAAGCGGGCCAGCAGCTTAGCAGCAACGTCGTCATCGACGCTAACCACGGCGCAACCAGTCCATCCAGCCTTCTGCATGAGATAGTTTAGGTTGGTGAAATGCTCTGCATCCTGGCCGAAAATATCCATCGTCTCGACAGGTGCAGACAGGTCTTGAAGTACGATCGAGCACGGGTCGGTCGCAGCGGTTGCGGCATCGGTGTCGGTAAAAACAAAACGGTGCGCGTTGGCAGGGTCTTGCGTATAGCCATATTGCTCCAGGAAGAGCGCGAACTCGGCGATGCTGCAGGGGCTGCCGTGGTTCATCACCAATTGGGCGGAGGCATTGTTTGCCAGAATATCTTGGGTCATCATCAGGTCCTAAGTGGGTTATTTAATTCGCCAACCGGAGGTCAGCTTGCTTTTTTCGTCATACGGTATGCAATACGTGGCGTTGGCCTCTTTTCGGGTTTGGAAATTCGCTTGGCAATCAAGCATGGCTTGAACGGGATTTAGCGCTGAAAACGACTTAGCGGCACGTCCTTGCCCGGAAGCGGCCCAAGCGGCATCGACGCCAGCGGCGTCCAGCCCGGATTTCTTCCCGGCTTGATAGGAGGTGTATGCGATGAAAGCGGCCAGGCTTCCCGACAGCACCACCGCCGCGCCCACCGTGACGGCGAGCGTCAGCATGCTCTTGCGCCGCGCCTGTTTGTCGGCACTGGCCTGCGCCAGCTTCTGGCCTGCCGCGATCGCCTCCTGAGCGACCTTGTTCACGGTGTTAATCAGGCTACCTTTCACCGCTCGTTCTGCGGCTTCGGCTGTCGCCTCCAGGCTGAGCTTGTGGTCAGCGAGAGTTTCGCGCGCCTGCGTTGCGATATTCTTCGCGATGTCGGAATACAGGATTTCGTAGTGGCCAAATGCGAGTAGCATCGCCCAGGCAGAGTCGTGGTCCGCGAACCCTAACAGATCACGGATCTGATAGAACTTCGAAATTTCCTCGGTAGTGGCCTCTCGCCCGATCAGCGTTTGCAGTGCCAGGTCGATTGGTTTTGCTTTAGATAAGTCATTCATGATTAGTCCGTGTACAAGGCGTCGTCAAGCGCCTCAAGCATGTTGTCGCGCCACTCCGCGACTACGAGTTTTGCGTGTAGGGTGTTGCTGCGCTGGTTACCACGTTGCGCAATGAAGTCCGCGAACGAGTAGTTCGATTCCCGCACCACCTGCATGATGCGCGGAGCCATCGCGGGGAGCAGAAGCACGCGATCATCAAACTCCAGCCCGTACGCCGCATCAAAGTGTTCGAACTGTCGCACCTTGCCAAAGGCCAGATTCTTTACTGGCGTGACGTCAGGGAAGGTCTGGGCCAGACGCCCGAAAAAGTGAAGTCCATCAGGAAGGGTGTTCATTACAAACAGAACGCGCACCCGAAACCCGTACGCTTGCACCAGGTGCATGAAGCGTTCGAAAAATAGCATCGCGCGGTCGCTGATCCCGTCGGGCAGGTTTGTGACGACATGCCCGCTCACGAGCACGCCGTCTTCGTCGGCGGTACACAGGTAGTCAGAGAAGGCAGGCCAACCAGCAGCATCGTGCAAATCGAAGCGAATGCAAGGGAGCGTAATACGTTCTTGCGAACCGTTGTCATCATGGGCGCTTTGGGCGAATACGGAAGCGACGTCCGGCGTACGCATGTCGCCCTCAACGACAGTGATTGGTTGGTCCAGCCTATATAGCCAATCGATGAGCGATTTGGACGTGACCGATTTGCCGGACCCGCCCTTGTTGCCAGCAATCAGCCAAACAACTCTATCCATTTGAACCCTCAGGCTTAATCATAAGTGATTTAAGTATATCATTGGAAACCTCGCGGGGAAGGGCGCCGAGGATCTGATAGAGCGCATCCCGCCCGAAACGTTTTGCTTTCGCTCGACTGGACTTCGCGACATTGAACTCAATGTCGCGCCCCACGCCGGACGCCAAATGCGCCAGACGCTGGAGCAGCGGTGGCAGATAGGTCAGCATCGCCGCTTGCAGGCTGGGGTAGCTGCGCGATTTGCATGGCAGCGATGAAAAGCCGCTGTTCCCGACTGACATGCTGCTCGCGACCGACCAGTTTGTCGGGCTCCACTGAACATACCGAACTGCGACATGGAAATTATGGTCGAGTCGGTATTGGATGGCATTGCACACTTCGTCCACGAACACACCGCTCTCGTTCGGGGCAGGGAATACTTGCCGGGCCATCTCGTCTATGGGTACGCACACCCCGCTATCGCTGCCCTTTACCGAAGACAGGGTGCGGTAGCCGCCTGTCTTCCCACCCATAAACAGCCGCTGCGGTCGTCCCTGTCCGTAGTAGACGACGGCGTTGTTTTTCTTGAAGATCGCAGCGGATGGTATGTGGTCCATGGTGGAAGATTTCCAACGTCAGAAATTAAGCGAGCAGCGCTGCTACGTTCGTTTCGTACGCGCTATGGTTTTCTTGCAGCCAGGTGATCAGTTCCATGTTCTCGCTCGGCGTCAATTTGTGGGGCGACTTGGAAACATCGTTGACCGGCATGACAGCCTGCGAGAAAGGCATCACTGCGTCGTTGTTACCCAGGAGCTTATCCACGGTGCGTTCGTGCAACTCGGTCATGTCGATGGTGATCCCGCCCGACTTCTCGAAGCGCTTCTTGGTCTCGCTCCCTTCCCAACGGTAGAACTGATCGGTTTCTCCGAACATCAGGTTCTTCACCGCGACCTTGAAGGTCAGCCCGTCGCCGATCGCGGCCAGCGCTTCGTTCAGCAAGTTCACGCTGTCGGCCTGACGATTCATCACCCACAGCATTCCCAATGGACGATTCAACAGCTTGACTGTCTGGAGGAAGGCGCGGCCCTCTTTTTTGAGCACGTCGCCAATGCCGGCTGGCATGGAAACGACCACGTTCGCGGATGGGTGTGCCACCAGGAAGTCGATCATGTCCATCCAACCGTTGTGAATCCTCAAGTTGGCGTTCAGCACGGGAGCGGAGTCGGCAAACATGCGGGAGACATCCGGATTGCGGGTGTCTCCATCGACCGCCGCTACGGGCAGCTGCTTCTTCTGCATCCAGTCGAGCAGGGTGCAGCTGGCCCAACTCTTGCCGACGCCGCCCTTGTCGCCGTCAACGAAGATGATCGCGCCAGCGGTCGCGGGTTTGCTCGGGTTTTCAGTCATTTTGCTCATGTGTTTTCCTTGGTGGTTATTTCGAACGCCAACGCTCGAAGGTTGCTCGCTGTGTTTCGGTGAGGGAGGTCAAATTGCGGAAGGTTTCCCGCGAATAGATCATTTCACCGTAGATTGTTGCCAGACAGCGTGCATCAGCTGGCAAACAGTGTTCTGGGGCGAATTCCGCGCCGCGTGCCGCGTTGATTGCGGCTTCGAGTTCCATGATGTTGAACATCCTGCGGTCCTCGTAGTGAGTCAAAGTGCAGCCGACGGGCGCGGCCAGTTTGCCGAGGTCGGCCTGCCGCCATTAATCGCAACCTGGCGCGCAGTCTGATGCTTGGCAAACATGGGGGCGCTGGCCAGGTCGCGGATGCGCTCCTGATGGCGCGCTCCGTTGCGGTCGGCTTCGTCCAAAGGAACGGCACATGCGTTGACCAACTGCTTCAATTCACCAATGGGCAGATCGAATTCCTCATGTAATGCAATAAGCAACGAGTCGGAAATGTGTTTGCCCGCGCAGCGAATCCTGCTGAAGACAGGCGGCGGCATTTCGGTGGCCCTGGAGAGTTCGGCGGCGCTCCGGAGGCGCAGCCCTGCCAGGATCACTTCCATGAAAAGCGCACCGTCGACCATCGAGTGTTCAACGCGAATGATCTTGGACTTCAACTCCACCGGATCAGTAAATCTGTTTTGTCGCATCATTTCTCCAAATTGTTGGGCAAATGGCCCAGCGTGCGGGAGCCGTCGCGAAGGCTCCCGCTGCATCACTTACTCAATGATCACTGCCGGTACGAACGTCTCGCGACCATTGACAGTGGAGAGCACGAAGGGGCCTTCAGCCTGCATACGCATCGTGGGTGGCAGCTTGAAATAGTCAGCCTTTTTGATGCGAATTCCGATAAAATTATGTGAGTTCATGTTAGCTTCCAAGTTAGGTTGAACTGGATGCCTGATTCGATTGCCGTCGAGTCAGGCATTTTTTATGGTGCCGCGCTCTTCGACCCTCCCTTCAAAAATTACCATTACGCAACTCCAAGGATTATAGGCACCTGTGCCTACGGTTGTAAAGAACGATTTAATTATTTCACTATAGACCGCTCGAATAGTCGAAAAGCAGTGCACTGCCGACGGAACAAAGCAATTCCCGAATCGGTGTAAGGCATCGTTCGTCGGCGTCAGGTCGGTATCCAACGAGGGTCTCATACTGTCTATTCAGCCCAGCGCGCCCCGCAACCCGTACTGTTACAGATGGCTTTCTCGAATCGGTTCCATAGACGTTGTAGGTGAATGTCGCGTGGTCTAGATCCATTTTCGAATCGGCACGCTCTGCCGTCACCAAGACGAAACCGCTTAGCTCAGGCTCTTCAATGCAAAACTGATCAGTGAACAGTACCATCGCCGCATCGTCCTCGATTCGCTGGAGCGTATGGCCAGGACCACGGGAATTCATCCAGGCACCGTGGACCGGCAAGCTCATGATGACTTCCAGGTCTGCATGGTCATATCCGTTTTCCCTACTCAATGATCGTTCTGACATTAGAGCGGTTCGGCCAGGCAGAGCAGGGGAAAGCCCCCAGTGACCGATAAATTGCTTCATCAAAGGCACTCTCTTTCTGACGTTGGAAAGATTAGACCAGTTCACGGAGCCGCTCGGCTGCCGCGATCGGTGACATGGCGCCGGGGCCACAGCCGCGCAATCCCGAAACCGTCAGCTTTGTCGGGACGGTTCGCCCTTCCCGCGAAAGCGCTTCTGAATCATATTCGACTTCGACATGTGCGCCTCTTGCTTTGGCTCGCGCGATCAGTTCGGTCAATTCTCTAGGGTCTGTCATTTTCGTCGATTTCATTCATGTAGGTCTTCATTATAGGCACATGTGCCTATATATGCAACCAATATTTCTTACGATTTCGCAATAAAAAAACGGCTGTTGTTATTGTGGCGCTAGGCACATGTGCCTATAATGGAGGTTCTTTCCAACCATCATCGAACCTATGCGATCTGCTTCTAAACAAGAATTGCCAGCTTGGGCTACCCCTTACGTAACCGGGGTTCGTGTCGGTCGCGCCCAGGCGCTGAAAGCTTATGCCAACTACTACTGCCTAGACGGCATCGCAGACGATTTTGGCGACGAGTCGCTGGAGCGCCTGTCCATGCATCGTCCCCATATGCTCGCATACGCGAGTCGCACGGGGACTCGGCGGAACCTTGAAGCGATGCGTGCGGCCGGCTGGCGCCTCATCGTTTCCGCAACCGGTGCTCTGCGCGCCGAGGGAATGCCCTACGGACTCGATAACGGCGCTTGGACCGCTTTCCAGCAGAACGCACCATTTGACGAGAAGGCATTCATGCGCGCCGTCGATAAGATGGGCGAGAAGGCGGACTGGATCGTCCTCCCAGACATAGTCTCGGGGGGGATGCGTTCCCTGGACTACTCTCTGGCATGGCTCGACCGGCTGCGCGGCTTGCCAGCGCCCCTGTTGATCGCCGTGCAGAACGGCATGGACGAGGACGATGTTCGCGGTTTCCTATCCCCGTCTGTGGGAATTTTCATAGGGGGCGACACCCAGTGGAAAGAGGCAACCGCCGTCGCTTGGGGTTCGCTTGCTCGGAAGCGCAATTGCTATTTGCACGTAGGGCGTGTTAACTCGGCGCGTCGCATTGCGATCTGTGCCGCTGCTGGAGCAAATAGCTTTGACGGCAGCTCCGCAAGCCGCTTCGCCAAGACCCTCCCCCCGCTCGACAAGGCAACGCGGCAACCGGATCTGTTCGCGTCCTCCAGCTGCTGGGCGTGAGCGCCCGTCCTTGCGGCTTATGCAGGGGGTAGCAGCCGTCCCGCGCAATCCGGACACTTGTCATCGGGCGGCAACAGAGCGAACTCGGCTGCGACGACCCAAGTTGCGCGCGCCCGCGGATGTTTCGTATACCGGCAGACGGTAGGCTTGCCATTCGCGTCCGCCAGATGGGTTTTGCGGGTAGAGAGATTAGAAGCGATATCAAGCCCAATCTTCACATAGCAACGTCCCATCGCGTCCTTCTCCAGGACGCCACTGCGCAGCATTGCCTCGACGGGCCGCTGATCCACGGTTGTGACTGAATCGCCTTCAAAAAAAGCATAGCAACCGGTGGAGGGATCGAGCATCAGACGAACACCAGGCTTGAATCGGTCGAGTACCTTTTTCTGTCCGGTACTAATGGAAGCTTTGGTTGTCATTGGATTTCCTTTTTTGCTTACTCAAACAATGCCATCTGTGTTATCGGCGCGGTCAATGCTTTTGACGCTGGCTCCGCAGCTTTCGCGATAGTCAAAACCGTGTGCTTGCCCACGTTCGCAGCGATGTGTGAATGGACAGCCTTGCAGATCGCCTCGTGCAGCGGATACTCAATGCTTTGGCCGATCTGCTCCGCGCACTGCTCGCTGGCCACCGATTGAAAATCGAAATCGTCTGGAATGCCGTTCAGGTACTGCAGCATGTCCAAGCTTGGCAACAGATAGCGCCCGTCCGGCGTCGCAATATAGACCGAATCCTTGGTCTGGCGGGGCTGAGATTTCAGAATGGTCGGTGCGCACATCGACGTTGGAGTGATAAGGCGCGCACGTCCCGTTTGCAGGCCGTCTACAAGGGCGCGCGTGTGGCTGACGTCGCGGCATCCATGAAGGAAGGACGAAATGTCGTTCCAGATGGGTACGGCGCGCGCCGCCTGTTTTTGCGGCATTTCGAAACCGGGGAAGACCGATGCCACCAGGTACATGCGCGTGCGCTGCGTCTTGCCGCCATAGAGGTCAGCGCAGAACACTTGTTCAGTGACGTGGTAGCCCCACTTGCGTAGCTTGGTGCGGAACAACTCGCCCGCCGCCGAGCGAGCGAAGCCTGGCACTTGCTCCAGCACCACCACGGCGGGGTTGATCGTTTCGATCATGCGCAGGGCATCAAACACCAGGTCCACCGAAGTAGATAGATCTTCAAGAGCGCGCTGTTTGAGGCTGGTGGCCTTCACGGTCGAGAATTCATCGCATTGTAGCGAGATATGTGCGACAGCGATCTGCGGCCCTCCTTCCATGACAGCCGCAACACGGCTCCAGTCGATGGCCGAAATGTCCTCATTGAAGGCGTAGCGCGGCGCGTTGTTGGCCAGCACGGTCAACATGCCTGATTCGGTAAGGTCGCGCCGATCGCGGGCTTCCTGGGGGCGGTATTCCAGCACGGCCTCTATCGTAAAGCCAGTGTCTTGCAAACAGCGCACGTCGACGCCGCTGGTCATCGCCACCATTGCGGCGAACGGGTCGGCAGCTTTGGCCAAATTGCGGCGGATCATGAACGTCCGATTGGCGAGGGGGCGAATCAGGATCTCGCCATGGCGCATCGTAAAATGCAGGCGTTCCGTATAGCCGGGCAGCGCTGCGTCCAGTACGCGTTGGGCGCCGATCTCCACTACCGTCTCAAAGGGATTGTTACGGCGAGTCTTGTACTGCCGCTTGTAGACCTGTTGCGGGCCGCTGGCGTCGAAAGTGAGACGAATGCCCCCAAAACTGGGCAATACCTCTACCGAATGGCGGCAGCCGGCCTCAAAGCCCATAAGTGGCAGAAAATTGGTGGACAAACGAACCTTGCGACGGTCAGCCTGACGCACAATACCAAGTTCCTTGGTGATGACTTGAGGGATATGTGCGGACGCGGTGACATCAGCAAAGTTGGTTCTGATCATATGAGTTCGCTCCACTTAGTTAAATTGCGGTCGTCGTAATCCAAGCCAAAGCACACCTTCACACGATTACAAATCGTTTCCGTTTCACCATCAATGACGATCCGCCCCTTGCCGATAAGTCGTCCAAACAGTGCGCGTTGTTCTGCGGCGCTCATTCTGACCGCGCACCGGCCAAGAACTGAGCCGGTTCTTTCTAGTAGAAAGTATGCCAAGTTTTCGGCATATCCAAATTTGTTCATTTCGTCTCCGGAGACGCCGCGTAATATACGCGGCGTATGCTTCAAATAATGAATCGACAGAGTTACGCGAATTCCAAAGCTTCGGCTTCGTCTTGATCTTCCTGTTCGTCGTGCTCATTGAACAGCGGCTCTTCGTCTTCTTCCTCAGCGCCCGAGAAGATCGGCGCGGTGCGCGGCTGGTCGTCATAAACGCAAACGTACTTCTCCAACACGCACAGGGTTCCTTGGACACGGACCAGGAGGCCGCGCGAGTCGCCGCGCCCCATCGTGCCGTCATCCCACGCTTTGGTGAGCGTCTTGTAGGTGAAGGTGTCGCCCTTCCATTCGCTGGCCAGGCAGATCGAGTAGGCGGTGCATTCGGCCATGTCGCGGCCCCACGTTGCGCCCTTATGGACGTACCGACGACCGTCCATCGTGAAGGTCTTGACGGAGGCAATCTTGTCGCCCGATTCGCAGATCGCCTGTGCTGCATATGCCGGTTCCCAGACCAGCTGGTTGCAGTACACCCGTTCAGCGGAATCGAGATAGCATTCGAGGAAGTGAGTATCCCGATCAAGGGTGTAGGACATCGAATGTCCGCCATCGTTGCGCGTCCACTTGCTCACAACCACGCTACCGACACCAGGGACATACATCCCTGCGCAGATCGTGCCACGCACGTCTTCAGTAACCTTGTATTCGGTGCGGCAGCTTGTCCGGCCCATGTTCTTGCGACAGTGAGCGATGATGCTTTCAATGTCGGAAGCCTGATAGTCGATCTTACTGCCCCAAAGCGAATACTCGTTATCGCTCTCGCCGTAGTTGCACCAGGCGACCTGCTTTGCGTGTTCCTCAATAGCCGATTGAAGTGCGTCTTCGAAAACGGCATGCTCCAAGCCAGTCAATGAGGCGAGGTTCGATTGCGCCAGCGCGAAGCGTTCGGTGTAACCCTGGAACGTGTAGCTCTTCGTGCTCCAGGTGCCGTATGGGTCTGCGCGAAAGGCCGGGGTCTCGTCGCCAAAATCGAAGCCAGCTTGAGCAAATTTGTTCATAAATCCTCCGTTAAGTACATGTGTTTAGTATAGGCACATGTGCCTATCAAGTCAAGCCTTTTATTCCTATTTTGCAATCAATTTCCACTTGCGCAAATAGGCACATGTGCCTATACTGTTTGGTGTTGTGATTGCTCAGGAGATCCCAAATGCAGGTAGTTGATGAAGTAGCTCAAACAGATGGAAGTGGCTGGAGTGCCGTGATGAACGTCGGTGGTGTTCTGTACCGCGCAACCTACGTCGCATCACACCTGGATGTATCGCTGGTCCCCTACAAACGCCCACCCCCCCGTAATAGGAAGGTCGAGAAGATGTTGCGGAGTTGGGCCGAGGGCCAAGTTGCTTCGCTGACGGCGGAATGGCATCTCGCGCACCAGGCGATGTACGCCGAATAACCTGTCCTCAACCTTATTGAAAGAAGAAACGACATGCACACGTTTCCCCCTACCCCAAACATGCAGTACAGCCTTTCCGTCACTCCTAATGCCACGTATCTTGGCTCTTGTCTGACCAAGAACGAAAACGGCGTTGACACAGAGTTGACGCCCGCCCAGCTCGATGAACTGGCCATTTACTTGAAGCTCATCGCCGATTCGCAGCGGGACTATCTCGCGGCGCAGCGCGCTGACGTGGGCCGTCTTTATCACGGGCGCCATAGTGGTCGCAACGTCTACGTCATTGTGGCCGCCGTCGACCGGCTGACTGGCGAAGTATTGGGCCACCCGGCCGACAAGGACGGCGAGATCATCAACCCAGCGGCAAATCCGGTTCGTCTCTACAACTTCTCTCACTTTAAGCAGATCGCGGGCCTGCCAATCCCAGCGGCGGAATAGTCTCATCGGCTGCCTGATCCAGCATATCGTGGCGTGAACTTCACGATATGCTGCTGCATGCGCGAGTGCGGTCGCGCAGTCAGCCAGGCGGCAACTTCACCGCAACGCACCCGATTAAAAATACGAGTATGCCTATGACCTCAAAAGATTTGCTTGCACGCGTTACTGCCGCCTATGCGGAATCCAAAGACGGACGATTAGACAACACCGCCCTGTATAACGCCGTCGCCGATGAGCGCTCACTCGAAAGCAGGGTTCCGATCGGCAAGTCCGGACAACGCCACAATCTGCAAAAGCGGGCCATCCGTTGGCAGCAGCAGACGCTACGGCAATTGGGCATTCTTGAACGGGTGGACCGAGGGGTATGGCAGATCAAGGAACAGATTGGCGAACACCTGCATCGCGCTTTGGCAAGCGTCAAGTTGGTCGCGTACAGCACCAATCTGGGTATGGCTATCTGGGCACAGAACAGCAGCATCTTCCCCGCCCTGAACGAGCCGATCGCGCTTTGTATCACCAGTCCGCCCTACCCCCTCGCCAAAGGGCGTGCATACGGCAATCCAACGGCTGCGGAATACAACGACTTCATCACGCTGGCGCTCGAACCTATCGTTCGGAATTTGCTGCCTGGAGCCAGCATAATTTTGAATTTAAGCAACGATATTTTCGAAACGCAATCACCGGCGCGGTCGCTTTATGTGGAGCGCATGGTTATCGCGTTGCATGAGCGGCTGGGGTTGGCCTTGATGGACCGTTTGCCATGGGTTAACCTGGCCAAGCCGCCTGGGCCTACGCAGTGGGCATCCGTACATCGGTATCACATGAACAGCGCCCACGAGATCATTCTTTGGTTCACCAATGACCCGAAGCGAATTCGTTCCGACAACCGCCGCATTCTGGAGCCCCACACCGAAAGCCAGATGAAGCTGATGCGATCCGGCGGCGAGCAGCGAACAGCGAGCTATGGCGATGGCGCCTACACCTTGCGTCCGGAGTCCTTTTCCCGCATCACCGAAGGCCGCATTCCAAAAAACGTTTTCATGCGTGGAGCCTCGTGCGCGGACACTCTCGCCACGAGGCGCTTTGCCGCCGAGTATGGACTGCCCACGCATGGGGCAGTGTTTCCGACGGCGCTGCCCGAATTGTTCATCAAGTTTCTCACCCAGCCCGATGACCTGGTGGTGGACATTTTCGGCGGCACCAACAAGACTGGCCTCGCAGCGGAGCGGCTCGGCCGGCGGTGGTTGGTCACGGAAGCCATTGTCGAATACCTGGCGCAAAGTACCGGGCGATTCCACCAGGCCGATGGGTTCGAGCTGCATCCGTTGCTGGACCGCTTCGCCGCCTAGTCTTCTGACGTAAGAATTCGCGCCCTTACAGGCGTGAGGGCATGGGAACGAAGTCCTTGCTGGATCTTCCCTTGGTCGGGGCAACCAACTTACCCACTGTGCGAAGCAGGAAAATTTGCTTTGTGCTCAAGAATCCCGTGAATGGCCTGCCCGACGCGCCGACGACGTGCTGCGATTCGGTCAGGTGCAGGTCTTCGTCCAGCTCGGACTTGTCCTTTCCCGCGCTATCGGCTTCGATCATGTCGATGGTTCTGGCTTCCGCGTGCGTCTGGACTGGCTCCGCCAACGATTGCGCCGCAGCCGAAGGGCCAGGCGGCGCTACGCTCGCAAACTGTTGGACGGCCTGGCGGTCGGTTTTCGTCGTACCTGTTTCAGACGATACCCCAGAAGCGGTTTCGTGACGCTCTTCGCTGGGGATAGATGGCGTTGACGCCTGCGGGCTTGGATGTGGTGCTGCTTTGGGGCGCGGACGAACCAGCTTAGGCGGAGCACGCAATGGACCGGGTGGACGTGCTGGAAGGCCGTCGTCGGCGAACGCGTCTACACGTGGACGCACCGCGGCCAGCCGCATGGCGCGATTGGCCGCGACTTTTTCGGCATGTTCCAGGTCTTCCGCCAAGGCTCCGCTGCCAAACTCCTTCCGCAGATTTGCAATCTTCCGCGCGTGATCAGCGTTCTCCGCCGACAGTTCGGCCTCCGTTTTCATCTCGAAAAAGTAGGCCCTCAGCGTTTCGGTGGCGATCTCGATCCCGCCCTCGGCCATCAACTCGGCGAGCTTCTCGAACGATAAGCCGCGCTCCCTGGCCGCAATGAGCGTTCCTATAAGTTGGCGCACGGCCCCTTTTTTCAAGAACAATTCGTCGGCAGGTTCACTGAGCGTTGCAGCGATGATGTTCTGCCTCGATTTCTCGATTGCGGTCTTCTCTACCCTCTGCAGCGCACCCATCGAAACTCCTTTCACACCCTGTGCCAATTACGAATGAGCACATCTTACCATCACAATGAGATTAATAAAGCATTGCCCAGGCGACCCCTGCCCAACTTCGATCTAATTGACGATCCGATGCCCGAAGAATCCACCGCCTCTCACACATGACAGCCCACCCCTTCCCACCCCGCAGCGCCCCCGAAACCGTGCACCCGCCCGTACACGATTCCATACACGGCACGCCAAGACAAGTCTAGGACAGGATGAGAAACATCCGTACGCGACAAGTCGCGCCCGGATGCCGGTCAAAATATTCGGTCGCCTGCGGCGCCCTTCACATTTTTTCCTTTTCTGCCTGCTCAGGGCTTCGCCCCGAGACCCGTACTTCATTAAGTGTTGAGTTGTCACAAGGCAACACCGCCAGGGATGATGCGCCAACGGTGCCTGTCCAGATGAAAGTCGCTTAGGGGCGTTTTGCGGGCCGCTGAGACGGGGCTTGTGAGATTAGGTAGACCTTTGGCGGCGACGATCCGACGAAGGCACTGGCGCGCGGATAACGGCTTCGGATTGGATGTCTAAGGTGTCGCCGGGAAGTCTGCCGCGACTTGGCGGATTATGTGAAAATGGATATTATTTCTTTAGAGGATGATAATGACAATTCCGCAACTTTGCGCTTTACTCGCGGCGGCGTTCGCAGGTGCGCTTGCCGCCTATGTTCCGACGGCCAGGCAACGGCAATGGCCTGTGGGTCATCTATTCGAGCGCGGTATCGTCCCCACAACCGTTTATCTGATTGTGGCCGTGACCGTGCTGGGTCTAGCGTTCGGATGGGCATGGTCGGGCAAAGCATCCTGGTGGTGGCTGCTGTGGATTGCCTTGGCATCGTTCGTGGGTGCGCCCCTGATTACGTCGTTGTTCAAAAGTTGGAGTGCTGCGTTGTCGCTGGTCGCAGCTCCGGTCCTGGCCGTGTTCGCGGTGCTGCTTCCATTCTCCTATTCGCTGTGATGCTCAGCCTGCTATTTCTGCGACTGCGACAAGATTGGGAAGGAGCGCTTAGTTGCCGTTGACTGCAATTCGCGCTTCGACTGGGGAAATTGTCGAGGCATTTGACCTATCGGCAGAGCAGTGGCGCCAGATGAAGAGCGAGCCAACAGGTTCGTATCTCATCCGTCGCAGCAGTCTCCCTGCTATTCTCAAGCAGAATATATTCGGCACGCGCTGGTTTGCGGCCCGCCCAGGTGAGAGTGATCCGGAATGGAAACCGACATCGCCTGAGCATGAGTTCGCACAGGTGCGGATGGTTAAAGCGCTTCGCACCGCGGGCTATAGCGCACGGGTTGAAGAACCCGGTCATACGCCTGCAGGCGAGCGTTGGGAAGCGGATGTCTTTGTCGAATGTCTGGGCCGTAAGATAGCGATCGAAGTGCAATTGTCACAACAGACCTTTGACGAGTATTTGCGCAGGTCTGAGAAATACCTTCAGTCGGGCATTAAGGTTGTATGGCTTGTTAGCAGTCGGCACTTTGAGAACTTCACGCTCGGTTGCCTGAGAAGCAATGGATGGGGGGCGTCATATTCAAATGGTCCTATCGTCAACGGTGAACAATTTCATAGCTCCTTTCCCGCTTTTCCCCTTAGGTTCAATAGCCCTAAGGGAAAGCCGACAGACGACGCAACGAGAGTCAGCGTTTTTCTGCCTCCTAAAGGCTGGCCAGCGCGAGAATTATCATTGGACGATTTTGCTGTGGGCTTAGCTAGTGGGGCCTTAACGCACTCGAAGGGTAAATTTTGGCTGTGGATCGAATAGGCAGCTGCCGACGAACAGTCTCGATTTGTGGCGGCGATACCTTGTGTGTTCAGACCAATTCAGTCGCTAACTGGGCAGGCATGCCGGCGGCGTTGTGCGCTCATCTTCGAGCATCGCCCATACGCCGCTAGTGCGCTGCCCTACCCTTCTTGGCACAGGCACATACTGGGCATAAGCTTCCCTTTATACCCTCCGCCACGAGCCAGCCGGCTTTCTTGGCCTGGCTGTAGCAGTTAGGCCAGCTTGTGCCGAAGAACCGTTCAAAGGCTGGTTCAGCCTGTCCATACACTCTTGGGAACTCCGGACAGTCAATCCCGTCACAGGTGAAATCTACGAAATAGACCGCAACCATAGCGCCTCCTGGACGTTGCTTAGACGCCCAATGTTCTCATGGACTCCAAGGCAACCTATTGCACCTGATCATGCTGCCATCTTAATTTCATAGTGATAGGTGGCGGTTCTGGGGTCTGACGGAGCAGCATAGTAAATTAAATATGTCATAATCGGGTTATTCTGACGTTGGAAATAGCATACCGAAATGACAAAATCACGCGATGTAGTCAAGACCGCGCGGATTGACCTTCGACTCTCACCAGAGGAAAAGGCTGCGATCCTGGAGAAGGCTAGCGAACGCAACATGACCGTTGTTGCGTTTCTGACGCGCGCTGGCCTTGGCCGCGCCACCCGGCAGCGGGCCGACGTCGATGCCATCAATGAGTTGCGCGCTTGCGTAGACGAACTCAAATCCATCCACCACCTGCTTAAATCAATCGCCAATGGAGACCAGCTAATTCCATCGGCGGCGCTTGAGCAGCAGATGGCGGCAATAACTGCCGCAATACAACGGGTGTGGAACAATGGCGGGAACGAAGAATGATTGTCAAAATCGCCGAGAACAGACGCGACGGAAAATCCTCCTTCAAGGACCTCGCGAAGTACATGACCCAAGGTATTGAGCAATCCGGCGAGGCGCCGCAGAAGACGAGTTGGGATAATCTGACCCAGTACATTACTGCCCAGAGTGTGTTGGACTCATTGGGCAACAACGTGGAAAAGACCATCGGCGTAGAGATTGGGAACGTGACGTCATTGGCCACGGCGCCGGCGGAAATGTACGCGGTCGCCAATAAGGCCATCCACGTAAAGAACCCTGTTTACCACTACATCTTGTCGTGGCCGGAGCATGAAAGGCCTGCCACGCAAGACATATTCAGTGCCGCGAGGGACACGCTGCGGGCTCTCGGGATGGAGGATCACCAATACATCATCGCTATTCATGCGAACACGGACAATCTGCATGCCCACATCGAGGTGAATCGCGTGCATCCGAAGACCTTCAAGCCTCAGTATTTGAACTGGGACCACGCGACGCTACACGAAGCTGCACGGCACGCAGAGATCAAATATGGATGGCATCACGACAATGGTATTTACCAGGTCGTTGAGGTGAACGGGAAGAAATCGGTCGTTCGCAGCACCGACTACATTGATCCGGACTTGGTGCCGACGAGGCCGGGCGCCAGTCGCGCTGAAGTCTGGTCCGGTGAAGAATCCTTGGAGACATGGTGCAAGGGAGTGCCAGCGACGGACCTTCGGAAGGTATTGGACGATGATAGCACTTCGTCCTGGCAGGACATTCACCGTGTTCTCGGCCGGCACGGACTGGAACTTATGGACACGGGCGGTGGCGGCCTAAAAGTCGTAGACGTAAGCCCGGCAACCGAGGAAAAGGACGGAAAGCCCATGGCTGTGCGGGCTTCGGCGGCGTTTCGCTTTCTCAAGCGGAAGGACCTCGAAGAGCGCCTTGGCGCTTTCCAACCGCGCGCGCACGACCTCAAACTGGATGAGCCGCAGCGTACATACAAGCGCGATCCGCATAAGCGCCTTGAGTCCAGGCTTGCACGTAAGGCGCTGCGCGATGAGCTGCAAAAGCGGTTTAAGGGCGAGGACAAGGAAGCGCGGCAACGTCAGGCCTTGGCGCGGCAGGCCTTGGCACCGTTCGCAGCGGGAGATAAAGCGCGGCATGAACAGCTGCAGGCGGCGTACCAGGCGCAGCGCTTGGCCATCCGTGCAGATAGCCGTTTGTCACCAGCTCAGAAGCAGCAAATGTATATGTTGGCCAAGCTGACGATGACCAAGGCGCGAAACCAGTTGTCCAAGCAGATAGGTGCGGAGCGCGATCAGCGGCGCCAGTTGCTGCCGCCGGTGAAGTCATGGCGAGCATGGGTTGAAGAACAGGCTCAGCTCGGGGATGAGGCCGCTATCAGTGCGTTGCGTGGGATGATTTATCAGGACGGCCGCGACCTCAAGAAGAAACAGGCGAGGGACGCAGCTCAAGCGAACGAAGACGCAATCCGACCGGCACATCCGCAGGACACAGATCCTCAGATTCGTAGCCTCGCGGATCTGGTGTGGAAAGTCTCCAAAAACGGAAGCGTTCACTACACCTTTAACGATGGCAATCCGGCGTTTCGCGACGAAGGTGATCGGCTCACGTTCGGGCGCAAGGAGGTATCGGACGATGCCTTGGCTCTTACGCTGAGATACGGCGCCGACAAATGGCGCGAAGGTATCCATATTGCCGGCGGCGACTTTGCTTTCAAGGAGCGGGCCGTGCGGCACGCGGTCATGTTGGGTATCAAGGTCCGCAATATTGAATTGCGCGACCTTGAAAAGCAAATCAAGACCGAATTGGACGCAATGGCTGGGCGTTCGGCAAAGCCGGCAGCCAGCACACCGGGGCATAGCAGTGCTCCCCTCCTCCAGGCTGTAAGCGTGCGAGACGACGATATCCACGAGTTGGTGCGCGGGGTGGACCGTCGCGCTAAGCTCTTTGACGCTGTGACCGAAAACAAGACCTACGTGGGGCCTATCGTCGCGCAGAACGCGCGCCATATTGCCCAAGACATCGGTAAGGGTTCATTCGTGGTCCACGAGCGAAGCGCGTTCGCAGTCACGCCGGAGCATGGTGCACACGTCTCTGTACGCTACCGCGCCGGGAAAGCGACTGTCAGTGCGACCAAGGTCCGTGATACGCGCCCAGCTCGCTAGGTCGACCCTGGCGGGGACAGTAAGCGCATAAGGATCAAATGGAGTACAATATTTTGTACATTGATGTGAGGTCAGCATGAATATCCAGGTAATCGGCAAGGAAGTCCACCATCGGCGCCAAGCGGTTGGCCTGACTCAGCAGCGCTTGGCCAAACTGGCGAATTTGTCGCGTCAGACGGTGCAGCGACTGGAAGCGGGCACAATCAAAGATCTAAGTTTTCAGCGTCTCACCGCGCTGCTCGGCGTGCTGGGCCTCAGTTTTGACCAGCCTACCCTTGCCGCGCGGCAGCGCAAGCGCGGCCTATGGATGGCCGCCAAGACGTCCAGTGTCAGCTATCGTGCCGAATTGACGAGCGATCAATTGCAGCACGCGCTTGCGAGCGGCCAGGTTCCCGCCGGACGCGAATCGCATCTGCTGCACTTTCTTGATGAGGCACCGATGCCGCTGGTAGTGATGGCGATCGAGGAAACCGCTCAGCGCGAACAGGTCGATCCGATCGCAGTCTGGTCGAATGTTGCCAAGCTGGCGCAGCAACTGGGCGCCGTACGTAGCGCACTATGGTCATGATGCCAACGCGCGCGTTGCCCAGTGGGCCGTGGGAGGTGCTGTTCCAACAAGCATTGACGGTCATCGATGAGATTCGTCAGCACGGAGGCGTGTCCGATCCATTCGTGACGTTTGGCGGGGGTACGGTTTTAATGCTCCGGTACGACCACCGGGTGAGCAAGGACATCGACCTTTTTGTTCCGGACCCGCAGAGCCTCGGTTTCGTGACGCCGCGCCTGAGCGACGTCGCGGATTCACTGTGCGACTCGCAGTATGTCGAGGCCAACAACTACGTCAAATTGCAACTGCCGCAAGGGGAGATTGATTTCGTGGCGTCCCCCAATCTACTGGCGCCGCAGCACGCGTTTGAAATGTGGAACTTGTTTGGGCACGACGTGCGGGTCGAGACTGCCGCCGAGATCGTAGCGAAGAAGATGTTCCACCGAGGCGATAAGGCCACGGCGCGCGACGTGTTCGACCTGGCGATGGTGATTGAGCGCGAACCAGCTGCACTCAGCCAAGCGCAGCCATTTTTCTACCGTCATGCGGGCAAATTCATCGAGCACGTCCAAGCGCCCAGCGCAGGCTTTATTCGGCAGTTCATGGATATTGATGCCCGCAGCTATCAACCGACGTTCGAGCACGCGGCCAGCAAGGTACTGGCTTACTTCGATAGCATGAATCGGGACTTGGCGCGATCGGCAGAGCAAGCACGCCAATTTGTCGGTGATAAAGGATATTCGGTTCAGGCTGTGGACACGGAGCGCGGCAATTACGTCGGAAAGCCATTGCATACGACCGCTCACCATTTGGTCCAGGACCTTGGCCGCGCGACGGTGGCAATTCACGAAAAACACCGATTACCGGTTGAGGTGAACAATCCCGCGCACGACGTGTCACTGCACCTGCGCTACGCCCATGGCGCAGCGCTCTCGCTTTCTAACTCGCGCTCAAACGTCATCGAGCGCTGAGCTGACAGCGGTACTCGCTACCCACGCCGCACGCCCCACGACTGGAAAAACCGCTCGCTCCCACGCATGCGCCGTTTCGCTTCGACACTGGAATAGTGGCTTGTCGTGTCGAGACTGCGATGCCCCGCCAGCTGGCGCTCGACATCGGCCGGCGTGCCCGCCGCGAGACTGTGCGTCACTTTCGTGTGCCGTAAAAAATGTGTCGTTGCGCGATCGAGCTGCGCGGCCGACTCGGCATCTCCAGCGGCCAGTTGCTGCTGCGCGCAGCGTTTGAAGAATCCCACCAGCTGGTCGTACCAGGTCTGGGCGCCGATTCCAGCGTGCGGATCGACCGCGCCGACCGCGCCGATCGTGCCGGCCGCCCATGGCGCGCGCGTAGCAATATCGACGGCCTGGCCCAGCAGATGCGCTGCCTTGTTTTCCGGGGCAAGCAAGTCCGGCGCCAGTCCGCGCGAGGCCAGGTAATTCAGCAGATCCTCGATGACACCGGGCGGCACCGGCACGATGCGCGCCGTGTTCCCTTTGCCGACCACATGCAATTCCCACCCTTCCACGGTCTCGGGATCGTCGTCGTCGGGCGGGTAGGACACCCAGCGCAGATCGGCGACGGTCGCCGCCACAGCCTCGGCGCGCCGCAGGCCAGTGGCGTACATGCAGCGTAGGCCGAAGCGCAGGCGCAGGTTGGCCGACGTTTCCGGCAATGCGTCGAGCGCGTCGTTGATGACGCGCCACTGCGCCGCCGTCAGGCTGCGGCCCGTGTCGCCCCTACCCTGCGCTGCAGGCGCCGCCCGCGGCTTCGCTAGCCCCGAGAAGGGATTGGCCATCATGTAGCCCTTGTCCCGCAGGAAGCCGTAAAACGCGCCCAGGATCGTGATTGCGCGCGTGGCGGCCGTGGCACCCAGCGGCCCGGCGAACGGGCGCCAGGCGGGCCCGTAGCGCTCCCTGCCGCGCGCCTTGCTGCACCAGGTGTCCGACGGTGTGGGGTTGGCCATAAAGTCCCGGTACGCCGCCGCGTCCGCGAAGTCGATCGAGGACAAGGCTTTGCGTCGTTCGAGCACCGCCCACAGCAGGAAGCGATAGACCTCATTGAGGTAGGACGAAGCCGTCGTGGTCAGGAACATGGTCCAGGCCAGCGGGCCGTCGGGCAGCTGCTCGCCGGGATGCGCGCGCAGCCATTTTTCCTTGATGGCGTCGATTTCGGCTTGGGGCCGCTGCGGCTTGGCGCGGATGAATTCCAGCATCGCGTCGAAATCGTTGTCCACGCCCAGCATGCACTGCGCGGCGGGCATCCTGAAACGCCCGTCCCGCCCGGAAAGCGACACTGGCATGACGAACTTTTCAATGGGCACCACGGCCGTCGCCGGCGCAACCACCATCGCCAGCGCCGCCGCCTTCTGCTGGCGGCGCGGGACGTCGGCGTGCGCGCCGATGGGCAGTTGCGTGTCCTTGGCCACCGCCCGCATCCACGCCACCACGCGCGCGGCCTTGCCGGCGCCAATGGCGCGCATGCTGGCTGCCCAGCCCAGGCCCATGCCGTTGATGCGTTCGGCCAGCTGGCGCAGCGTCACGACGCCCGCCTCTGTGATGGGATCGGCCAGCTCCGGAATGAGCCAGGCCGCCACGGCGTCGTCCGGGCCCGGCTTTCCGGCGGCCAGGCCTTCGAGCCAGTGCAAGGCGGCGATCTGCTTGCGCAGCAGGCGCGCGTGCGCTTGTTGCCGCTTGGTCTGTTCGCCGTACTGTTCCGTATAGGCGCGCAGCTGCTCCTTGATCGGGAAGTCCTCCATCCCCGTTTCGAACGCGAATGCTTCCAACGTTGGAATTTCGCTGGCCGGGCGCAGCTGCGCGATCTTGTTCACGTCGAAGTGCAACAGGCGCGCCATGCCGGGGCGCGCGTGGCGCAGCGCCACGGCCGCGAGATCCGCGCGCAGCTGCTTGACCGCGCTGTTGATGGACCGGACATCGGTCACTGCGCCGTGTTGGGACAGGTAGTGGTCCCAGCGCTCGAAGATGTCGAGGCCTTCGATATAGCTGCGGAAGAAGGCGAAGTGCCCCATGTGGAGCATGAGGCGCCGCGTCGTTCTGGGTGGAGCCTTGACGGGCGGTGCCGCGTCGACGGCGCGGGCCTCAACCTGGCTATCGGCGTCGGGCGCGCCCTCGCCTTCCAAGTCGGGATCGGCCTGCGCCTGCTGCAGGGCCGCGCGGCGCGCCTTCTCCGCCTTCTCTCGCTTCCAGGCCTCGAACTCGGCGCGTTCGTCCAGCTCGACGTCGCTCAGGGTAAAATCTTGCGGCACGCGCCCCGTCATGCCGGGCGCCCGTTGCGGCAGGTTCCGGTACCGGCGGGGGCGACGAGCAGCTGGCCGGCCAGCTGGGGGCCAGGCGGCGCCGCGTCGTGTCGAAGGTGGCGAATGGGCCGTGCGTGGTCTACATTGAAGGTGGAGGCCAGGCTGGCGCCGCTGCCACTGCCGGCGCCGCGCGCCGAGCCGTTCGATTTGCCCGGCGTGGCCGGTGTGGGGGTGCTGCCGAGGGTCATGCGCGCTCCGGTTTGGGGTCCATCGAGTCCCTGCCGCCGTTTCCAAGTGCCTGAAAACGCTGGTGATTTGGAAAAATCGCGTGTCCGGCGGAACGAGCGTCAAAAAAGCCCCCCGAGTTTAGCGCAATTTTTCCACCCTTTGATAAGTTTAGTTATAAAAGGGTGCAAGCACCTTTATTTCCCTTGCCGATTTTTCACGGGCTGGCATGCTTTTCCGGCCCCGCTGCGGCCTTCCGCCCTTGCGACGGCCCGCCGGAAGGCGCACCGTCGGCCCGCGCGCGGGCGCGCGCCACGTTGTCCGGCGTCGGCGCCACGTAGCGCCCCTCCAGCGCCGCCAGCGGCCACAGGCCGAGATAAGTGTCGCCGTAGGCGCTGGCCAGGCGCCGCGGCGCCTTGACGGCCCAGGCGTGCAGCGCCGCGAAGGCGGGAGAATCGTAGAAGTGCTCCGCCTCGAACAGGTCGCCCCGCGTCACCGCCAGCGCCTCGGGCACGATGGGCAGGCCGAAGGTGACGGCCAGCGCGCGCAGGCCGGCCCGCGTAAGCGGCAAGGCGCATGTCGCCTCGTGCCAATACTTGCAGATATGCCATCGCGTCGGCATGTGCGGGTACTTTTGCGCCTCGTTGATCGAGGCCACGCCCAGCGCGCAAGCGCCGTCCGGGCACTCGACGTACAGCGTGTCGCCCCGGCGCATGCCCTGGAAGCGCAGACCTTCGATCGTCACGTCGATGAACACCTGGCCGGCGGGCGGGCGGTGCGCGACCGCGGCCAGCGGCCCGTCGGCCAGGGCGCGCATCCACGCGCGCGCCAGCTTGTATTCTTCGGCGCGGGTTTTCATGCGGCACGCTCGCAATCGACAAGCGCCGCCCAGTCGCCCAGCGGATCGCCGGGCGCCGGCACCGAGCCGGGCGACTGCCGCGCCAACCACGCGCCCAGCGCCGCGCGGGCGGGCGAATGGAGAAAAAAGTGGCGCGGCTCGACCAGGTGCCGGATCTCGCGTGGCAGTAAGGGGAGTACGGGCAGGCCGAAGACGTGCGCCAGCGCCTGCCGCCCCTGCTCGCTCAAGCTCAGGTGCTTGGCCAGGCATATCCGACCGCCGCCGTGCCGGCTGGCTAGCATCCAGTTGCGCGCGAGAGCGCTGTTCTCGTGGGCGGCCGTGACGTGGCCGGGGATTGTGGTGAGGATGGCCGCGCCCAGGCGCAGGCGGTCGCCCGACATGTCTTCGAGGTAGAGGGCGCCCCCATCGGCGACCCCGTGGAACAGCTGGCGCTCGATCTCGACCGCCACGAATGCCCCGGCCCGACCGGGCGGGAGCGCCTCGACGTCTGCCAGGCGCCGCTCGCCCTGGTAAATGTATTCGCCGGCGCCCAGCTGGCGCATCCAGTGGGCGGCAAAGATATCGGGCGGCAGATCGGCCACAGCGTCCTCCATCGAATTGGCGAGTTTCGTTGACTATAGACCGCGCACGGCGTTTTGCAAGCGGCGCGCTCAAGGTGTGCGCGCGAGGCGTGGCGCGCGTTTCCGGGCTGCGCGAATGCACGCCGCCGGCGCGCCGGAATCGGTGGACGCCGGTCAGTTTGTATCGTATGATTGTATCGGTACATTCGTATCGATACATTGTATCGTTACAATGTATCGATAACCCCGCTAAAACACCTGGAGAAAACATGCCCCGCGCACCCACGATCACCCAAGCCGACGTCAATGCCATTTGCGACCGCCTCCAGGCCCAAGGAATCAGGCCGGGCGTACGCAGGATCATCGAGGAGCACGGCAGCGGCGCGCAGGGGACGGTCTATCCCCTGTTCAAGAATTGGGAGGCGGGTAAGGAGCACCCGGCGCAGACCGCTCCGGCACTGTCGCCGGTATTGCAGCGGGCCTTGCTCGATTTTGTGAATCGGGAAACGTCGAGCGCGAAGGCGGCGCTGGAATCCCAGCTGGCCGAGACCGAACAGGCCGCCGCCGATCTGGCGCGGGAGAACGATCGCCAGGCCGGCGAGCTCGAAGACCAGGCCGAAGCGCACAGCAAGCTGCTCGACGGGCTGGCCAGCCTCCAGGGCCGCGTCGACCAGCTCGACAAGGACTTGCTGGCCGCGCAAGAAGAGACCGTGCGCGAACGCGGCGAGGCCGAGAAGGCGCGAACCGAACTGGCCGTGGCGCTGCTGCGCCTGGAAGCCATGCCGCGCTTGGAAAGCGATCTGGCGGCGGCGCGCGGCGAATGCGACACCGAGCGCCGCGCGCGCATCGCGGCCGAACAGGCGGCGGCCGTCGCCACGGCGCAAAAGGAAGGTCTCGCGGAGCGCCTGTCCGATGACAAGGCGCGCATCGAGACGCTGGAAGCGCAGTTGGCCAAGGAACAGGACAGCGCGCGCCGCCAGGCGGCGGAGCTGACGGCCGCGCGGGTGGCAGTGGAAGCGGCCAACGCGCGACTTGAGTCTGCAGACCGCGAAATCAAGAGCGCGCGCGAATCCGCGAGCGAGGCGCGTGCACGGGAACGCGAAGCGATCGAGACGGCGGCGGAGCTGCGCGGGCAGATTAAACCTGCCAAGTAAGCGCCGTTGTGCGCGCATTGTCTGTCTCTGCTGGCGCCGTCATTTTTTCGCCGGCGCCGAACCCGCTACTTAATGTTCAGCAGATCGTATAGGCGGCGTTAAGCGGGTTCAGGCACAGCATTTGGCGGCGGCTCCCGACGTTCCTTGTCCCGCTGCGGCGCAGGTTGGCCGGGTCTCGGCAAGACTTCTTCGCTGGGTTCGAATTCCTCTTCGCACGGTGCTGACGGGGCAGCTTCGGCGAGGATGCTTCGGATGCGCGCTTTCCGCGCAGTGCGATATCGATCTGGCGTAGAAATCATGATACACACCCTGACGTATTTGAATACGGCCAGCATATGCCAGGGTGATGCAAGCGGAGCTGATTTGCCTCATGAAATCAAACTCGCCTTGTGTTCCCGTAATTTCCAAATTTAGTATATTCACCGTTCCATGTCAGGCGAACCGTACCTATAGGGCCAGATCGCTGCTTGCCGATGATAACTTCTGCTGTGCCCTTGTCAGGCGAATCCGGGTAATAGACTTCATCGCGGTACAGGAAGAGGATTACGTCAGCATCTTGTTCGATGGCGCCAGACTCTCGCAAGTCGGACATTACGGGGCGTTTGTTTTGACGACTCTCCAGCGAGCGGTTCAGCTGCGAGAGCGCGATCACGGGGCATTTTAGCTCCTTCGCCAAAGCCTTGAGACCGCGTGAGATTTCAGCGACTTCTGTTGCTCGGTTCTCTGGCTTACCTTGATCCTTATTACTGCCGACCATCAGCTGCAGGTAGTCGACAATGACCAGCCCCAATGCGCCCTGTTGCTTTGCGAGCCGGCGCGCCCTGGCTCTAAGCTCCATCGGGCTCAGACTCGGCGTCTCGTCAATGAATACGGGCGCTTCATTCAATTTCTGAACTGCGTGCGTCAGCCTTGGCCAGTCCTCGTCAATAAGCTTGCCGCTACGAAGGCGCTGCTGATCGAGCTGGCCGACGGAACCGAGCATGCGCTGTGCAAGTGCGGTATCGCCCATCTCCATCGAATATATGACGACAGGCTTGCCGGCCGTAAGCGCCACGTTTTCCCCGATATTGACGGCGAAACTGGTTTTGCCCATGGACGGCCGTCCAGCGACGACAACCATGTCCCCTGGTTGCAGGCCTGACGTCATCTTGTCCAATTCGGTGAAGCCAGTTGCGACCCCAGTAATCTCGCTAGGATCGTCACGGGAATACAAGGCATCGACGCGCTCAACGACTTGGATAAGCAGCGGTTGAATCGGCACCGCCCCGCCTGTCCCGCGGGACCGTTCTTCTGCTATTGCCAGAATCTTCGCTTCTGCCTGGTCAAGCATTCCCATCATGTCTTCGTTGTGCAACGTGTAGGCGTCCTCGCATATCTCATTCGCGACGGAGATGAGCTTGCGTGCAACGCCGCGATTGCGAACGATTTCCGCATAGCGCGTGATATTCGCAGTTGAGGGCGTGTTCTGCGCCATTGCGTTGAGGTACGGCAGACCGCCGCAATCTTGAGCCTTGCCGAGCTGGGTCAATTGCTCGAACACGGTAATCACGTCGGCGGGCTTTCCGCTGTTGATCAGCCGGATAATTTCCTGAAAGATCAGGCGGTGGTCGTACCGGTAGAAATCAGGCGCGCTAACGGCGCTGCTAATTCGATCCCACGCGGTGTTGTCACGAAGTAGTCCACCTAAAACCGATTGCTCCGCTTCTATTGAGTGCGGTGGTACCCGAAGGTTGTCTACGTTGTAGTCATTTTTGCTCATGGATGGCTGCTCTTCTCTTTTAACTAATCGGCGGCGCTGGTGCATTGAATGCCCGACAGACCGAGGTATCCCGCTGGGCTCATTCCGGCTTCGTACGCATCATATGCTTGATCGAGGGGCGAACGCTCGTTGGTTGCGAAAGTAGCGTCGTCAATATCGCGACCGATGATCGCCTCGACGCGATCGATCCAATCGACCCAGGTCATCTTGTTGGCACTGGACCGCGTTTCAATGCTCATGTTCATATCACCGGAAGAGTTTTGACAAGCCATTATAGGCACATGTGCCTATAATGGCAAGGCTTTGATTTGAATCCGTTGCGGCGCCTGGTCGGCGCCGCCCGAAGTGACGAGAGTTGAGGGGGGGAGGTAGAGTGGTATTGCGTGCAGGAAGGCTTTTCCAACGTCAGAAACAAAGGTATGTTACTTCGCCCTTTTCCTGAAATCCCAAGGTGGGATAGGTCGATCCTCGGCCCAAAGTCCTATGTGTTTTGCTTTGGCCGTCGTCTCAGCTTGACTGTAGCTGGCGTCGTTAGAATACCTTCTATACATCCAAGCATAGCCGCGCGCGACCTGCTCACGATTCACATCGACGCCGTTAAAGGAAACTTGACAGACGGACCGGCCGTACCGATCCTGGTCCACTATTTTGACATCAACCGTTTGGCGGTAGATCATGTCAGACAGGGACTGCTTAGACGCCTGTCCGAATGGCTGGCTCTTTTCGGGCGCGTCGATGCCGTACAAGCGGCATTTCACTTCGCGCTTTTCGTTGCTCAACACCCTGATTGTATCCCCATCCGATATGCCGACAACAGTATAGGGTTGCGCCCAAACTGGCGACAACGCGAAAATCGTAACGAGTGCAAGCATCAATCGCATGATCATCTTTTCCGTTCATTATCCTGGCTTCCGGCCAGCTGCGGGCGTCTTGGACGCGGTTCTTCGTGAAGCGCTTAGCCGTAGCAGCGTGTACGCTCAACGTATTCAGGGTGGAGGTTCGGATTCAGCCGCTGGCCGTCAAGCATCCGTTGGGCCGGGCCTTGGTCACCTGCCACGGTCAGCGCCAGATATGCATACAACAGCTCTTGGGCGCGGTTATTGGCTTCCCCGAGATAGGACACCATTCCGAGGATCTGGTTGTTGAAGCTGACCTGTTTCATATCGACGGATTCGTTGCGCAGCTGGTCCTGGAGATAGCAGCAGATAGCTGTCACCTCGGAGGCGAAGCTGGCAGCCTGCCGTGCGCGCCAAGCTTCGAATGATTCGATTGGGCGGCCCCAGGTGGTGCTTTGATTTGGCAGTTGCATCATTATCCTTTCTTGCCCGGCTTCCGGCCGGCAGTCGGGCACCACCAGGGCGCAAGTTTTTTCTAGTGCGACTGCCCAACCGCGACTGCCCCCTTCATTCCCGCGAAAAGCAATTCCATGGCTTGGGACTGAACGCAAACATTGGACGGGCCCATGCCGGCGTGGGCGGCCTGCGTTGCAAGCAGCTTGCTGGCCAAGCCCAATGCCGCAACCGCATCTTGCCAAGGCAGATTGGAGAACATCGCTATTGCCATGACTTCGCAGGCGAATTCTTCAACAGCCTGGCTCAGCGGATTTTCAATCTCGCTCATTTCAGGCACGCCCTTGGCCGCGTTCTTTGGCCGGCTCTTTGATTTTTACATCCGCACGCCCACCCTTGTAGGCGATCGTCAACTGCTCACCGACCATTGGGACCTTGTCCAGCAGCCGCTTGTCGTGGATCGATACCTCATTGCGGCCACGGTCCTGCACAACGTGTACCGCAGTCTGCGCAATAATTACGCCCGAATACCGTCCGGATGAAACATCCACCGTTTTAACGTCGCTTTGCGCCACCAGTGCTAGCGCGCTTTGCAGCGAGCGGCTTACGTTGGCGTTACTCTGTTCGCGCGTCTGCGTGTCGATCGTCTTCGCAATCGACAACGCTGCAGGCGACAGGTTCAGTGCGCCGCGATGCTTCTCCATTTCTTCGGCGGAGGAAAACACGGCAGTAAAGCGCAACGAATTTTCGGAATAGTCGACCGCCAGGCTTCCAGTTTCATAATCGAGATATGGATCACCCAGGGCCACGCGGTGCGGGCGGACGGCTGCACTCTTTGGCGTCGCTTCGCGCGCTTCCATGGCGCGACCGACAAACTCCCGATCGAGCGCATGCTCCGCGGCAAACTCGGCAACCATGGCCATGCTGTTGAACATCACGACGTGCGAGACTTCGCCGTTTTGCGCCGTGAGGTTGACGGCCAGATCCCCGCTCTTTGGCTCGACATAAGCTTCGCCGATGGTCAGCTCGGAGATGTTTTCGATTACCTGGCCCCTGCCGCGATAATACGCGACCGTCACATTTTGGCCGATGGCAGGCTGACTTTCGAGGCGGCGATTCTCGTGCACGACGATTTCGCCGTCGCCAAGGCTTTGTACGGTGAACCCCGCGTTTTGCGAGACGATGGCGCCCCGCGATACGCCGGCGGCGGACTTTTCCACCACAGGGGTGCCGAGGGCCTTAACCGCGTCGTCCAGAACTGGCTTGAGCAGGGAGCCGAATTCGCGCTGCGATTGAATTTCTTGGGCCACCAATGGATGTGAAAATCCTTGGGTTACCAGTTCGTATTCGGCGGTAACCGTCGGGGTCAGCACGTGCATGATCGACGCATCGAGCACCGTGGCCAGATACGCATGGCGCAACGCGAGAAGTTCGGCAACCTTGACGTTGTCCCGAAACGAATGTGGATCGAGTCCCAACTTTTCGGTCAAAGCGTGAATCGCAACATCGCGAAACTCGTGGTCGCGGGCCGAGTCGCCAAGCTTCCCGGCCATGTCACCGTTCATGCTGACCGAGTAAGTCACGACATCGTGGGAGGTGCCGACTTGAGGCCAGCGATTCATCCCGCCCGATGGGCGAATCGATTCAGCGAATTGGGCGAAGGTCATTTCGTGCAGTGGAGTCATAGCGAATACCGGAGAGGGTTATGAAGGGGGATAGACGTCGTCAGTCTTGGGGGCACGGCTGCAAGGGTCGTGGCGCCGGCGGGCCGATTTCTTGGCGCAAACGATTTTGCGAGGAGCCGTCTGCCCTGCCCCCTTGAGTGCTTGGCCGCAGTGCGCGCGCAGAGAAACGCGAAGAGAAGCCGAGCATGCTGATGATGTCGATGGTGATGTGCTGATCGACGCCGCGCACCATCGCCAGCTCCTGTACACCACTTTCGATCGAGGGGAAGTAGATCGGTTCGCCATCGTCATCGACCACAATGAATTGCTGGCCATCGCAGGCGACAAACAGCCTGCAACCGAAACCCGGAATCACGGACAGCGTCGGAGTGAAGTAAGGCGCCGCCTTAGGTCCACGGACGAGCGACGCCAATTCCCCATATGCGATTTTTTTGCTCATTGCCTTCTCCAACTATCCGTAATTTAATTTAAATATATCACAATTTACCGAATCTTACTACGCGCAATAGCAGGCCTGGACACTAGCATTTCCAACGTTGGAAACTAACGACCGGGCCGGCACTAACCTGGTTCGATCACTGCTTGTTCATTTTCAGCGTCATCAGCCGGGTTTCGAGCGCCACTACGGCCCAGCGTGGGCACGGCCGCCAGTTGACGCTTTCCTCATCATTCAACCAAGAGCGTACCGTCCTGACGGAGCAACTACGATTGGTCTGCTCTGTGATGAGCGTGGCTGCCGCCTTTTGGGTGATTTCGCTTTCGGCGAGCAGCTTGGTAAATTCTTCGCGATTTTTCCGCGCTTCTTCGAGTGTGGTCAGGGGCTTCATGCTAATCGAGGAAATAGGTACATGTGCCTATTCTACCCTATTTCCTCTTCTTTCGGGAACGTGTCGCGGTCTAGTTATTTCCGGAAAGGCGCCGGAGCCGGAAATTCGGGAATGTCGTCAGCAGTGCTCCATTGCCAGGACTTGATCGAGCTACCGCTAGTCAGGTCTGCCATTTCCTTCGCAAACTGATCTGTGGCACCGAAAGGCATGATGTACATTGCGACTGGCTCCGCCGTGTCGGAAAGTACGGCACTGGCCAATGGCGCCGTGCTCGGCAGGTTGTAGCGCAAGCCTTTGACGAAACGTCGCTTCTGTTTGGTCAGAGCGTCGATAAGCATTTTCTCATCGATGCTTTCGTAGGGAATCCAGTTTTCATTCACCAGGATCAGTGAAGCCTCTTCGATTGTAGCCACCCCAGCTCCGCTCACGCCGAACGTGCCCACCACCATTAAATGTGAGGTTTCAGTACCGCCCCATAGCGACAGCTCATTCTCGAAACGTTTGACCAGGCGCTTGTACAGGTCTTCATTCATCATGAAATGGGCATCGGACAAATGCTTGAGGATCATTTTTTTGCCGAATCGCGCGTCGCCGATTTCCTTCACCTCGCCAACGACCAGCATCAGGCGACGCGAAGCGCCATCTGATTGAGCTAGCTGGTTGAAGACGGTCAGGCGCCGGCGCGCGATTTCGTCCTTCTTGTCCATGCTCCACGATTCCGGAATGTAGAGCAGATCCGCGACGGAACCGCCCTTCGCGACCTTGTCGGCAGCCGCTTCCAGCAGATACTTCCGTACGACCCACCAACTCCGCTTGCCTTCCATGGCGGGCGACCAGCGCGTCAAGCCTGCTTCATCCAGCAGGTAATGCAGCGTGCCACGTAGCGTCAATTTCTTGCCATCTGTCTTCACGCTGTCATGTTCTGCGCCGCTCGGCGCGGGCGCCGCGCGGGCGCCATTTTTAGACAAAGCGAAATCGAATTTCAGCGTGGTGACGCCGTCAGCGAGATTGGTTTGGATCGCGCCGCCCATGACCTCTCCGAGACCCGACAATTCTGCTGGGGGCTCGTACGAATCGCACGCAGGGGTGTGGAGCGCGCCGCTATGCGGCATGCGCTTGATGATGTACTGGTGGCCAAGTTTGGCCACGTACATTTCGACGCCAGGGTGACGGCACATGCATAGCGGGCGGTTGGGCGAGCCATAGATCGCCGCCAAGGCCTCTTTAAGCCGCGCGTCGTTAGGTTCGTACAGCTTTTCAGCAATCTTATAGCTCATGGTATCTCACTCTAAAATAAATATATTTATGCATTGAAAATAAAGGCCAATAGTTACGCCTATGTTTCGCCGTACTCGTCGCACCAGAATTGCCATGCGAGGACGCTACACCAGGCAACAACCCCTGTCCCGCTCCCCACTACATAACCCACCAAATCCTGATCCCGCGCGACTACACGGCGCCCAAGTGCGCCGGCGCGACCTTGCACCAGGTCTCCTACCACGGGTTGATCCTGTGCCCGGCGTCCAAGCGGAAATCCGCCTTGAAGGCCGTCATCGATTTCAACGGAATCCAACATGATTCCTCGTCTGTACGCGCGCGATAAACTGTCCGTCGCTCAATAAAAAACACATCACTTCCGCCCCTCTTTCTGGTCTTGCTCGCGCTGCTTAACACGCGCCAAGGCCTCCGCCAAGTCTGCGCTATGAGGCTTTCCCGCGACACCGAAAATACCCAAAAAAGCCGCTGCACAGATGATCACGACGGACACCGCGCCGAGCGTCGCATCAGCAAAGATCCAGGCCCCCCATGCAGGCAATTGGAACGGCTCCTGGCCTTGCCCGATGATGCCGTGCATGATGAGGTGCGGCAGGACGAACATTCCGAAACCTAAGCCCAGATTACGCACGCTATCCAGTCGGCTTACGATATAGCTTGCGATCAGCATGGCGCATGCGCCCACTACCAGGACCGGCAGCAATGGCAAACCGAAAACCGCGCATGCGGCCATCGCAACGATTATCAACAGCAGCATCTTCGTTCCTTTCAAAGGTTGTAGTATTTCAGTATAGGCACATGTGCCTATACAGTCAAGGGCATTTCGCTTAAGCTGCCTTTCTTCGATTCAAGATACGCGTCCACTCGAACGTAATGCGCATGCGCGCAATCTCCACGAATTCACTTTGCAGCTCTATTCCAATAAAACGGTAGCCTTCCCGAACCGCTGCCTTACCGGTAGATCCTGACCCGGCAAAGGGATCGAGCACAATGCCCCCGGCTGGTGTCACGAGGCGACACAAGTGTGCCATCAACATCGTCGGCTTGACAGTCGGGTGTACGTTACCCTTTATCGCCCGCTCCCTATTGAGGTTTTCAATATCGCGCAATGTCACCCCGCGCTTGAACTGCGGGCCCGGATCTACCAGCCCTTCGTGCCGGTCGCGCGAGCTGATCTTGGCGCAGTAGAAGAAACGGGCTGCCGAACCGACGTCAAGCCTGCGCTCGCCTGGCGTGGCAGAAAAGTCCGCAGAAGACTTGTTATACCGGCGCGTCGCGGTGGCTTCGTCGTTCGCGTGTCTGCTGAAGCTGCGACGTTGGGCCACGTTGTACACGTTGGACCTGCTAGCCGACGGCTCGGTGCCTCGCACGTCGCCTTTCTGACCAGGTGCGGGCGGAAACAACGCCTTGACGGCATCGCTGTCGTCACGAATAACGTTGGCGGGCCAGCGGCCCAACTGGTCGGTCTCGTCGCTGGTGGAATCTAGCACTCCCGAATCAACTCGGCAGCCGTCTATATTCAGCGCCCCTACCCCGAACCGCCGCATGTTTTCGTCAATCGGCCCGATCGGCATCTTTCTCGCGACGCATATTGGCTCGTGCGCCGGCTTGAGGCCGCCTCGCGCCCACCCCTCGAATCCGGCTTCGATCATGCGCGCGCTGACTTCGTCTCCGCGTTTGGCCTTATCCGTGGTCCAACGTTCGCCCTTAGGCATGCCGGAACCGAAAATCCACATGATCTGGTCTCGAATGACAAAGCCAGCGTCCTCGATCGCGCTCACCATGCGATGGCAGGTACGCGCACCGCCGAAGGCGAGCAGGTGCCCTCCAGGCTTGAGCACTCGCAGACATTCGGCCCATACCGCTGGATCGAATGCCACCCCGGAGCGGTCCCAATCTTTCGCCATTAGATTCAATTCGTAGGGGGGATCGGTGACGATCGAATCGACGGAGTTGTCTGGCATCGCGCGCAGTCGATCGCGCGCGTCGCCGTGGATAAGCATGAAGGGCTGCATTGTCCGGCTCCTACAAGGACAGGCTCATTTGCGGTTTTTCGCGACGCTGCTGGCTCGCCCTTCCCTGTCGATACTGCACCGACACGTCCCAACCGAGCAGAGGCGGTTTGTCGAACGCCGCTCTGGCGTGAGCGACACCTTCATCGCGTCCAGTCTCCTGAATGATCGTGTCGCCCTGAATGGCGACGATGCGACCGGAGTACCTCCCTCGCATCGTATCGGGACGTTTGAGCGTGGCCACCACCTCGCTGGCCAAGTCCGCTATAGGTTCTGATTCCGGCGCGGGCTTGTCGACCTCGACGTTCATATCGCGATCGAGCATCTCCACTTCAGCACGCCCACCAAATCGGTTGAGCGCATTGCCAATGTGATGTGCAACGTCGCGGAATGGCGAGTACACGATCGACTGCCCCAGGACTTCGTGTCCGACTGTCGCGGACAGGCCATCGATCAGATGGGGCGGTATTTGCTTTACGCGCGAATGCTCGCTCACTGAAAGCTGTCTTAGTAAATCAGGATTGTCTGGACTTGAAATCTTGGGCTCGGTGGACCTGACTTTCGCATAGCCTTTCCCGATCGTGCCGACGCTGTCGGCAGTGGCATCGTAAATCTGCATTTTGAATCCCTTGCCGGCGGCCAGGTCGCGTTCTGCCTTCGCCTTCAGGCCAGACATTGTGCTCCATGCTGGGTCATCTGGCGCGACGGCATCGAGCACGTCTCCTAGTTGTTGGGGGCGGCTTTTCGGAGGCATCAACTGATCAAAATCGAACTGGATGCCGTGGGTTACAGCAACCATGCACCAGCGGTCCCTGTTTTCCAGAGCGCCCCATTCTTTGCCGTTCAGAATACGTTCATGCGTCGAATAGCCGAGGTCGCGGAGCTGGTTTCGCAAGATCGCTGCACTGGCCGTTCCAGCGTAGTTCGGCACGTTCTCGAAAAGTACCACCGCAGGGGACGCCTTGTTGATGATGATGAGGGCGCTGACCACGAGGTGGCCGACTTCCGGATGCGCTTCCGCTATCTTATGTCCGCGGCTGGCCAAGCCGGCGACAGAGGCGCCGCTGCACGGAAGTCCCATTTCGAGTATTTCGAGACGTGGGATTTGCGCGAGCCCGCGCTCGTCAAACGCAATCTCTTGGACAGGTGCCGCGAATGGAACGGTGCTCTCCGACCAAGCGTCGTTGTGGATTGCAGCGTGATCGAGCAATTCCGGACGGATCTCGTTGGCGAATTTCAGGTCCGTCTCAATGCCTGCGTTCCGCAGACCGGTGTGGACCGCGTGCGAAAGGATGCCGCCGCCGTGCGCCAGGCTGCCGCTGGCCAGCGGCTCGCCGGCCTCCAGCTTCTCGCGCAAGCGTTTGTATCGTTCCTGCTTTTTCAGCTCGGAGGCCAAGGGCACAAGATATATTTCGCCCTGCTTTACTGCGACGCGGATGGACGCCATCCCATCGAACACCGCGAGCAGTTCCCGGCTATTCAGATCAATTACCGGATTCGCACGTTCACCGACCATTTTGGACGATACGACTCGCGTGCCGTCTGGATTCGCTTGCAGGACGACCGTCTGCCCTTGAACCACAACGTCGTACCTGGCGCCCGGCGTAAAGCCGGCGCGTTCGGTTTGCAGCCCTTCCAGCCAGACACGTGGCGCGCCGCGATTGTTCCCTACTTTCTTGACAAAGTAACCGTCCATACGATTCTCCAATTTTATGTCGCGCGGACGCAAATCACGGCCGCGCTTTCCAACGTCAGAATTACCTGGCTATTCCGGCTGCCACCTCGCGCTCCATCGGACGAACCATTGCATGCCCATTCTTGTATGTGATGCGCACGTTTTCACCGACCTGCAACTTGGCGACAACCAGGTCGTCGCGATGGTGCAGCACGGCCTTACCCATGCCCGTATCCTGAATAAAGTAGTGCGACGATTGCGCGACAATCTTCCCCGCATGAATGCCAGCGTCGCGCCGGGCCAATTCCGCAATGAAGCCGTCCTCGGAGGCGCGCGACATCGCGACAGCTTTGAATTGCGTAACTCGTTCGGCCGCTTCCAGCATGGCCTCGCTCGCGAACCGCTTGCCAGGTGCGCAGGCCACTGCCTGCGCTAACATCGGATCACGCCCTATGCGCGCAATCACGCCGGCGTGGACCTCCTCTCCCCCATCTTCGAAAAGGCGCTCATGTGCACGGTTGAAGATTTCGTCAGAGCGAGACGGTTCGCGGTAGCCATCTAGGTAGTCTTGGGCAGCCTTTTCGATTGCGCCTGCGAGGAATCTTTGCGCGCTCGACTCGCGTTCCGCGCGCGCCTCGGCAAGCGGGTCGATTTCGGCGAATAGATCAGTCTCGTGCACAGGGATCGCATCGAGCGTCGCAGGCGTCCACGTCGATACGTAAGCATTGTCGTCCTGCATCTTGCGCAGTTCACTCATGACATCGCCTACATTTTTGCGCACCAGTTCCAACTCCCTCATTTGTGCGAACGGGCGTCCGAGTTCCGATTTCGCCTTCGCACACTCGGCGATTTCCCGCTCCTTCTTGTCATTAGAACTGGTGATCCAATTTTCAAAATCATCGACATAGTTGTCGATGCGCTGCAGGAAACCAGTCGCGCTAAATTTGTCGTCCTTGTCGTATTGAAGGTTGTCTGGCCGATAGACTTTTTCGCCCTTGATGCTGAATTCGATACGATCCTTCATCACCTCGACGTTGACAGAGAAGCCCCGGTATTTGCAGACGTGCACCACCTGTGGCTTATCGCTCAGGGTCTTTGCACGTCCTTCTATGGCGTGCTGCATGCTGCCAAGGATCGAGTTTTGAAGTTGTTCTTTCGTCTCGTTGGTATAGCGCCTGTCGCCCACCATCACGAACCAGTCCTTGCCAGTGTTCGCGTCGCGGCGCTCGATTTCTTTCCGCCACATCGCCACTTCCTTTTCTGCGCGCTCCTCCGCATCGGACAGCCATTCGATGCGCGACTCTAACGCGTGGCGTGTACGTTTATGATTCGAGTAAAGCGCTTCGAGCTTTTTCAGGTCGGCGGTAAATTGCACCTGCATGAAGATCAGCGGATTACCGGTCGCGGCAGCTTTCATTTCTGCGGCGTTTGCGGCTTCGCCCGCTACGTCCTCGATTACTCGGGAAAGACTGTCCCCACGCCGGAATTGTTCGATCGCGCCGGCCTTGTACTCGATCGTCTGCCACATGCGCGAATCGTACGTCTGCTTTGTGGCGTAGCGGAGGATCTCGACCTCGAAGCCATCCGGGTCTTCCTCGTAGAGCGCGTTGCCTTGCCTGATGATTCGGCCTTCGCGCTGTTCCAGGTCGCGCGGGCGCCAAGGTGCGTCAAGATGATGTTCTGCGACCAGCAATCGCTGAACGTTTGTGCCGGCGCCCATCTTCGCCGTCGACCCCAATAGGAAGCGAACATCGCCCCGACGGACCTGCTCAAACAGTTTTGCGCGTTGCAGGTCCGTCTTGGCCTCGTGGATGAAGCGAATTTCTTCTGCAGGGACGCCGCGGCTTATCAATTTTTCCTTGATGTCGTTGTACACACTGAACTTGGCGGATTTGGTCCCCGCCAGCATCTCATCCATGGAGACTTCCAGTGGGTCCGTTTCAGCCTCGTCCAGGTCCGCATCGTTCCGAATGATCGGCGTCGATGCCGCCTTTTCGAGCTTCGGCGTCGAAAGATCGCAGAATACCAATTGGACGCCACGCTTGTGTTCCCACTTCTCCCAGATCCGGACCATCTCGCCGACCGCGACGTTTGATTTGCTGCCCTCGAAGTCGGGAACGTCGGGCGCGATGAGACGGAAATCCAAACCTGCTTTGCGCGCGTCATTGGTAATCTTGAGGGGGTTGTCGATGCTAGGGTCTTTGGGCAGATTCTCCATCCGGTGGATGATCGAACCCTCCGTCCACTTGGTGATAATTACGCCGTCGGCGCGTCGATGCGGCTTACCCTCGTCATCGAGGACTGCCTCCTGTACGCCCATGAACTGAGCTTGCAGCGGCGATCGATCAACGACGATGTTGGTCGGCTTCCCTCCGCGCACGCGCGGCACGGGGAAGCGGGTGCCCTGCTCTTCGGCATGGCGCTGCAAGTCCTCGCGAGTGATGACATCGGCGAACGAGCGATAGAGTGCCGTCAGTTCCGGGACGTTTTGGAATTTTGAGAAGCGCGAATTCAGTCGGTAGTTCACGCCGGTCGCGTCCAGTTCCCAGCCCGTTACGACCTGGCCGAAGGTGCTGGCCCACGCGTCGAAATGATGGATGCCGCGCCGCTTCAATTCGTCGTACTGCATGTAGCGCTGCATGGTGTAGATTTCCGCGATGGTGTTCGCAACCGGAGTCCCGGTCGCAAAATACACGCCACGGCCGCCATGCTCCTTCTGGAGGTAGCGCACTTTCACGAACAGATCGAATGCCTTGTCGGAGCCCTGGAGATTCCCCAGACCAGAGATGCGGGAAAGCGAAGTGGTGATGAACAGGTTCTTGAATTCGTCGGCCTCGTCCACGTAGAGCGCGTCTACGCCGAGTTCATCGAACGTCACCACCTTGTCTTTTGATCCTGTCTCAGAAGCGCGCTCAAGCTTGGCCTTCATGCGATCGCGCGTCTTCTCCATTTCTTTGATCGTAATCCGGTCCCCACTCTCCGCCTTGACCGCGAGAATGGCGTCCGATAGGTCATCGATCTGTTCGTTAAGAATATCTTCAAGGATCTGCGGCGGCATGCCGATCTTCTTGAAACTGGAGTGGCCGATGACCACGGCGTCCCAGTCGCCAGTGGCGATACGCGCAAAAAGACGTTGACGGTTTTCTTTGATGAAGTCGGTCTTCTCCGCGATCAATACCTTTGCCTCGGGATAGAGCTTGTAAATGTCGTCCTTCCACTGCAACAGGAGGTGATTAGGGACGACGAACATCGGTTTCTTTGTCAGCCCCATTCGCTTGCTTTCCTGCGCGGTAGCGATGCAAGCATAGGTTTTGCCGGCGCCTACGACGTGATCGAAAAGCTCTGTGCCATCCTGGATGCCGCGCCAGATGGAATTCAGCTGGCTCGGCCGCAGTTGGATGGCGTCCGAAGCACCAGGCAGGGTCAAGTGCGAGCCGTCGTAGCGCGGCGGCACGTTTGTGTTGAAACGGTCGTTATAGAGCCGTACGAGCGCCTCGCGGCGGGCTTTGTCGTCCCAGACCCAATCATGAAAAGCGTTGCGGATTTCGTCGGCCTTTTGCGACGCGGCAGACGTCTCGGCCTCATTCGTTTTGCGAATAGGGTTTCTATGCTCGTCATAGCCAATGACGTCGACCACTTCAATCGCGCGATTGGTCAGTACGGCCTCGAAAATCTCGTTCGCCGGCATTCGTGCCGTGCCCCACGTCGAACGCATCGTCGTCTGATCGCCAGGCCGGATCTTTGCCACCCATTTGCCAAGGCTCGGTTGGTACACGATGCTCCGCTGGACGTTACCAAACAGGTGCCCGGCGAATTCGTCCACGACTGCGCTGGGCACCCAGGTCGCGCCCAAGTGTATGGAAATGTCTACCGCCTCGATGTCTACCGGCTGGACCAGTTTTAAGGCCTCGATATTGCCCGCATAGCGGTTGTCGCCCACAGCGGCGGTGATGGCGGCGTTCAGCTTTTCCTTCACGTTACCCGTCAAATAGCGGTCGGACGTTTCCCAGCGTCCGCTGTCAGGATTGAGGAAAATAAGCCCCTGCAGCTCGCGGACAATAGCAAGTTCATCGCGGCCGGAAAGGCGAACCATCAGGTCCATATCCACGCCGCCGGTTTCATTCATGGAGACGACCAGGGCGTCTTTCGACGACGCGACGCTGGTAATCTCGCGCCGCGGCGACATGACACGACGCGAGAAGATCGCTGCCTTTTGCACACTCGGCTCGCGGGGCTCTACGCCGTGTTTTTTCGCCGTCTCCTTGGAAATCCCTTTGTCGTAGTCACGCTCAAGCGATTGGAGCAGCGGATAGTCCGGGTCTTCCCCCATCGCTTGCTTGTTCACCAGGGAGCTGATATGTCCGTTGCGTTTAACGAATCCGTCGTATGCAACGTTCAGTCGCTTGCGCAGTTGCTCGACGGAGGGATCGTTTTGTTCGAGCGTGCGCTCCGCACGCATGAGCGAGCGAAGATCCGCCCGGATACCGACCATCCCTTTAATGCGCTCGATCGCCTTTTCAGATTTGCCCTCGACCCTTCTCGCCTGGCGCTGATCCAGCAGGTCGTCCAAACGCTGTGCAACCACGCCTGCTTCAGATACGAAGTAGGCGCCGATCTTGACGTCGTCTGGGACGTCGATTTCCTCGGCAATTTCGGCAGCGTCCAGTTCGCGCACGTCGCGCGCTGGCCGATAGACGGACTGTGGCAGACGGGCGACCGCTGTCGCCAACGCAGCCTCCAGGTCCTGCTCGGGATGCGCGACAAGAGCTGCGGAGCCTCCGCGGAACGAGAGGTTTACCCTCTCCATCGTTCCAAGGAGCATTTCCGGATGCCTCGTGTAGTAGCTGTTGATGGGGATTTCCTCACCGCCGCTCGGGTCCGGTACCGTGGACGTGTTCACCCACGCACGATCAGTCTCCGCTTCGTCGCCCGCGCGTTGAAGGAAAACGATATCGGTGGTCACTTCTGCGAGCGCATTCTTCTTGAATGCGCTATTGGGCAAACGCACAGCGCCAAGGAAATGCGCGCGCGAGGCAATGTGCTCGCGCGCCCGGCTGTCGGCGGCGTCCATGAAATAGCTGGACACAACGACTGCAACGAGGCCGCCAGGGCGCACTTTGTCCAAGGACTTGGCGATGAAATAGTTATGGATGGAAAACTGGGAAATGTCTCGGTGGTTCGAGTCGAAGACCGATTGATTCCCGAACGGCGGGTTTCCGATCGCCAGGTCGAAATAGCGCTCTGGGATCGTTACGTCCTGAAAACCCTTGTTAATGATCGAGGCCGAAGGGTAGAGGTGCGACGCGATCCGCGCGGTGAGTTGGTCCAGCTCAACGCCTGTAACTTGCGACTTTGCGCGCATCGCGACTGGCATCAGGCCGATGAAATTCCCGGTTCCGACGGCCGGCTCCGCAATGCGTCCACCGTTGAATCCGAAACGGTCGAGCGCCGTATACATCGCCGTGATAATAGGCTCGGCAGTGTAGTGCGCGTCTTGCGTCGAGCGCCGCGCCGCCTCGTATTCATCCTTGCCGAGGAGGGTGGACAATTCTTGGAATTCGGACTTCCATTCGGCGTTGCGGTGGTCGAACGCCTGCGGCATGCCTCCCCATCCGACATATTTGACCAGCACAGCCTGGTCATCGACGGAAGCTGCCCGCCGCTCGTCTTCCAGCTGTTTCAGGCGGCGCAGGGCCGCAACATTGTCGCGAAACTTCGACTTTGGTCCGCCGGCGCCAAGCTGGTCTGCCGCGCTGATGACGTAGTCAGGCGCTGGAATTACAGCAATTCGGTCTGGACGTGATTCATCTCCAGGATTTCGCTCTCGGACGTTCCCGAGTTCAGGGTTTCCGTCGCTTCGAGTAACACCGCGTGCTCCAGACTCTGCTGCTCCAACAGTCGGCCCAGCAGCACTACCTCGCCCTGTTGCTCCAGCGCTCTCAATTTCGCTGGCGAGTTGAATGCCCATCGATCCAGAATGAGCCACGCCCGCAGGTGGAATTGTGGCATCCGAACTGCCGAAATCGTGTCCGGGCGCAGGACCTTCTTGGCCAGGTCCAGTGGTTTGTGTTGGCCTTCTTGCATTGTTCGCTCCTGGTTGATCTTCAATTTGGTCGACCGCAGCATCTTGCGTGATGCGATCGATCGCTGCAATTGTTTCGTTAAAGGTAAAGTCGAATCCTAACTGTTGCTGCTGCCCCTGCGCCGCGCTTCTCTTCATTGTCGTCCTTTGAATGTATCGAGAATTCTGATAGGCTCTCGCTGCCGATTTTTCGGCAGGAAACCATGCGGGCACACAGGCGCAACTCTGTGGTCCTGTGGCCAAGAGGTGTTGACGCACCTTTTGACCTTCCTTCGGACGGGCGCAAGCCCGTCCAACTCTCGATCACATTGTAATATAAAAAAAGGACTTTTGCTAAAGGATGATTGCTCCTTGGTAAGAATTCTGACGTAAGAAAAGGCGACTGGGCACTCCATCCAAAAGCGTTAACCGTCGCAGCCCTGCTTCAGCGAATGCATTCGCTGATCGCGGTAGCGATGGCGCCGCCCAGCCGCCGTGCGACGTCCGCCTTTTCGAGCCGAACGTCTTCATCCGGATTGGCTATCACTCCCACTTCGACTAAAACTGCAGGCGACTTCGCGGTCCGTAAGACCACCAGGTCATCGAAACGATGTACGCCAAGATCGCGGTCGATCAGTGGTCGGTTTTCTCCTTTTATCGGCGTCGCGTGGTAAAGCGAAGGAGGCTCGCCAGCGGCCCTCATTTTCGCGCCAATCAGCCTTGCGCACCCAAGGCTCGCATCGTGATAAGGGTTTCTCTCCGATATGAAGACCGAGTAGCCCCGGAACTCCCGCCGCCTACCTTGGTCGATCCATTCCTGTTGCATAGAATCGTGGTGGATTGAGACAAAAAGTGCAGCACCTTCGGTGGCCACTGTGCGCTGGTTCAGCGCGATCTCCCTGCCATCGGCGGCCACGCGGAGAACGCTTATCCCCCGCTGCGATAGATACTCCGCCACATACGTACTGAGCCGAAGATTGAATGCATATTCTGGACTGCCAGTCGCGCTTATGCTGCCGGGCCTTTGCGGTGTGTGTCCAGTGTCCAGGATTACGGTACCGACGTTCGCACTTGCCGCACTGGCTACGAATGCCAGGAGCAGTGCTGCGCACATTTGTCGGGTGATCTTCACCATTGTGTTTTGCATCGCGTTTCCGTGGTAATCATATTTTCGTTGACCTCAGTTTGTAACGCGGACGGTCCCGCGAAGCCGCTTGAGCGAGCCGACCAGACATGCGCCGGATTCTATGTCCTCAACGAGCCAATCGAGCGCAGCGACGCAATCGGTGGCCAACGTAACCCAGCCCGACTGCTGGTTGTCGCTGTGGGCGTTCCAAAAGCTGTTCGCGTCATTGATCGTAATCGTCACGCCGGCGCGCGCAAAATGGTCAACAATCTCTGCGCAGTCGGCCGGGAATGAAACCACGTCAAAGCTACCGTAGGCTTCAACGACTGCGCGTAGCCACGCCTCTGCATCTGCCGAACTCTTGATAATCGTGTTCTGCTCAAACATGCTGATTTCCTTCGCTCAGCCGACGAGGCGCATCACGCCGCGCAAGCAGGAGTGGCAGCCGTCACCTTCGGGCTGGTTCGTGGTTTCGATACCGCAGCTGGTGCAGCGGACGAGTGGGCGATAGCTCATGGTCGTTTTCTTTTACTCTGCGCGATTCGTCCAGCAGAAAATCGCTGCGAAGGGAAGTACAGCCAGTACGCCACCAACGCCGAGAAGAGGCCATCGATTCTGGACGACCCAGTCAGCAAGCTCTTCATAGCCAGGGAACTTCGGCGGCCATACAGCTGCGAAAACCATAGCGGCTCCTAGCGCTCCAAAGGTCTTGAGCGAAGTCATGATGACTGCATCGATGATTCGCTGGCGGGCGCGTGCCTTTGCTTGTGCGAAACCAAGCAGTTTTTTGGAATTGCTCATCTGTTCTTCCTCGTTAAATGGTCATCCAATCGAATACCCGTCGCGCGAAGTTATTGGCGCGAACAGCGCAGCCCCTTGGACGGTCTGGACTAAACGCGCGCTGTGATCCATCGGCAAATGCCTTCGGTTGGTCGGGGTTGATCCACAATCCCACGCTCGTTTGATGTCCCGAGCAGTTCCAGTCCCAGCTGGGATAAACAGCATCGCCGACATACACGACGCTTAAAACAGCGAGAATGATGTAAATAGTTTTCAACGTTTTTCCTTGAACAGTATCAGCCCGAAATGGCGCGGTAGAGCCAGTACAACAGTTGCACCTGACCCGCCACCACCAACAAATCAATAAGCCAAGCGATGACAGGCCAACGTGCACGGATTTCCGGTTTCAGCCCCCTTGCTAAGAAGGCCAAGAGCATTGGGCGGCAATCTCATAATTTTCCGAGAGTTACCGTGGCGCGGGGTCGGGTGGTGACAGCAGCAGAGCCGCCGGCCGCGCCTGAATGCGTAGGTCGAAAGTTGTACGCCAATGGGGATCGATCTTGGCCACGTACCGGTCTACATCGGCCATTAAGCTAGGGTTAGGAACGTCGCCCAAATCCGCAGCCAACTGTAGCGCCTTGGCGAGTCCATACCCGTACTTCTGTGTGAGCAGGCCGGCCAATTCGGCAGTTTCCGAACCGCGTTGAACTGCGTTTTCGCGGGCCTGTGCGAAGCTTTCAAGATCCGCTTTCGCGCGCTCGTAAAGATGGTCTAAGGTGAGCATATTATTTTTCGGCTTATTTCAGTTTGGGTTTAAGTTGGACAATTGTTGGATCAGCGGCGGCCAATCTTGCTATCTCCATTTGCTGCGCACGCCAGATCCTGAATTGCTCGAAATGATTCATGTTCGCCGTGAATGTCGGCTGCATCGGTCTTTGCAATTCCTCCAAGTTTTTCGCAAACCAAGTCTTTACCTCGCGAAGATTCTTGTCCGATGGATTGGCCTCATAGTCTTGGATCGATAACGATATTCCTCGGTCGTATACGGGAATGTAGCCCTGTCCGTCACCTGAAATCGGCGTGTACCATGCCCGACCTTCGGAACCGACGAAAGCGGCCATGTCGCGAGCAATCTCAAGGACTTTCGCTGGGCCAGCGATACCTAGGTACTTGCTGGCGACCTCGTCCAGTTTATCTTGGCGCTCTTTCTCATATTTCGCTTTTTGATCCGCCTCGTACTGCTTTGCCAGTTGAGCGGCGCGGCCAATATCGTCGCCCAGCCGATCGAATGCATTAGCAGCGGCCTTTATCGCGGCGATCTGTTCGGAGTCCAGGACCTTTTCGAAGTCGGTCATGGCGGCGCGCAAGCTGGTGGACGTGCGGCGAACAACAGCCCTCTTATTTTTGAGTTTATCTTCACCACCTGACCAGAACAGTTTGAAACGCTTGAAGATCAGCTCGTCGCGGCGCAGCGGCGAATTGTCAGCGCAAGAATCGCGCAGGAATGTCCAGGACTGCTGGGCCTCATGTCCCTTGTCGCACAAAAACTTATAGGAGTAGCCAGTGAAGTGCCTGCAAACCTCGCAATTGATCTGATTCGATTCGGGCAATTCTATGATCGGTATCGACTTCTTTGGCATGCTGTCTTCCTCACTGGCCGGCGCCATGCCAACCTTCTCAATGCACCAGGCCCGTCGTGCGGGCCTTGGGTGCTGCTGTGGGGCGATTGATTTTCCTTGTTCGTTTATCGGGTGCGGAACACCAGGATAGAATAGGGGACGTGCCCCTCACCCTCGCAGTGAGCAACGTACGCCTCCTTAGCAAGCTTCTCTGACGCCGCCTTAATCACGAACTCACGCTGCCAGTTGAATGCCGGCCCAGTATCCAGAACTCTCCATTTCAGCAGCTCTTGAGGCAGGTCGTGTGGCATCCTAATTTCCAAGTTAGATCAGATGCGACGCATCAGGCCTGCCAACAGGCCGGTGACGCGGGATTTGTTCGGGGCGGAACCGAAGGAATTAAAATGTCCGCTCATGCCGTCGCTGGTCTTCCCCATCACCATTTTGTGCGCGACCAGGTCGGAGTCATCGGACGCGGACTGGCTATTCTTTTTTCTGCTCTCCCGTGCTGCTGCATCGAACAAGCGGGACAGTTCCGGGGACACGAAAGTTTTGCTCATACCCTCACGAATTGGGCCACCCATGATTACGCCAGGATGCCCTGATTTTGCCAATCCCATCAGCCCCGCAACTTCACTGTTATTGCTCATCTTCGTTTGCTCCAAATGTTTCGTCTTCGGCTTTTCGAGCGGATATCATTCGTTTTCCTCAGTTCGCAGAAACGCGGGTACGGTATGCGCGCAGTTGCTTGGCGTAGCCGTACGCCCGAAACTCATGGCGCCCAATTTTTGCGAGCAGGTTGCGCAAGTCAATGATCGCTTTGGCGTATGCTTCTTTGGCGTTAACCATGTTCGTTCCCTCATGCGTGCCGCGCACAATGCGCCGCCCTATGCTTCACATTCTAGGTGCGTTTAACGCACCTGTCAAGCACATTTTAGCGCCCCCTTTTTTGATGACTGGCCCCCATTGTTCAATCGAATATACCGCGCCGTTTTTTGCAACGATGACGCCTGCCTGCTCTCGCGCCTGCTCGATGAGATTGGTGACGGTCTTCTTGTCGATACCAGTACGCTCCGCGAGCTTGACGAGCGTAGCTGACTCCAGCGAGTCGATCGCCCCGAGGACCGCCAGCATCCGGCGTAAGTCCCCCTTGGGGTACTGCGGTGTTTGTTCCATTATTGCCTAGATTGAGTGCGTTTATCGCACCGATCATAGCACGCTCGCAAACATCGTTTCCAGCCTTTTTTGCGACACCTGGGAATAGGGCGAACATGGTTAAGCTGCGCGTAGCCGAGCAGCAGCTGGACGGTCTCGACCGGTGCACCGAAGCAGCTACTCCAAACGCAATATTTGCAATTCCCATGTTTGCGTTGTGTAGGTGTTCTTGAATTCCTCGTGCTCCGAGCCCGTTACCCGAATCATCAAATCGGCGATGATCAATGTATCTGCCCGGTATAGCTTCAAGACTTCACTACCAGAGGTAAAGGTGGCCACCTTCATATGGTCTTTGAGCGCAGGAACGTATTCGGTGCTCAGGCGAAACTCACCCTCCACATGACCGTTTGTTTGCTGACTTGTGCGCATCAGCCCGAGGCGCCAATTCGCCTTGGGGCGCCCCCCTTCTTCATATAGTTCAAGGAGACTTACTATCATTTTCGATACTGTATGCATGTACAGCATTCTACCTACGCATGGTGCTGCGTCAAGTATCCGTGGGAAAGCGCCTCCGAGGGCCGAACTAACCTTTTCATCGGCGCAAAGTCCTTACCTTCATCGCTGCTGCTCTGAGGAGCACGCCCCACGGGGCCTCTCGACAGTTTGGCCCATACCATCCTTGTACTGAACGTTGACGCGCGTGCCAACGGGCGCTCGCTCAGAGAAACGCGACCGTTCATGAATGACCGCCGTTGACCGCCCCGCATTCTGTATCCAGTGAGTCGAAGTTTCCGCAACGGCCTCGCCGGCATAGCTGAGCCCGCTATGCGGATCTGCCAAACGAACCACATCGAATCCTTTGGTCGTCGCGAGCTGAACGGCCGCATCAGCGCCCGACAACTGCGCTTCTAGCGGCAGCGCGGCAATTCGCAGGACCTGGTGCGGCTCGAACGCTACGAATTCATTTCCATCTGCGATCGTCCTCACAATTAGCCCATCGAATCCTGCCTCACTCAGAGCAATACGAATCAATTTGGAAGCCGTTGCGTCGTTCTTGAGGGCCAGGTTGACTTCCTCTGCACTAAAACCAAGAGCGCGCATCAACTGAACGTTAGACGCCGACTCCTGGTCTGACTCGGTAAACAGATAAGGGTTTTCGAGTTTGAGGAATGCAGCAACGATGGTGCCGGCGCCGGCGGCATACTCGATCGCGATATCTCGATCGTCAGTGAAGTAGATGCCTTCGCCGTACCATCCGCCGTTTCGCTCGAATTCATCGAACTGCGCATTGGTTCCATGGAACAGCACGAGCGGGCCGCCGGCCTCGTCCACCACCTTGGAATTTCCCAGTAGCGACTTAAAGGCTTCCGTTTGAGCCCCCGTCAGATGGGGGGTGCCGTCGGCGCCGACAAAAAGCCCAGCTTGTGCGGATTCAGACAGATCGATACGAGTTTGGGCGAGATCGACCGCGTCCTGCATTGGCATTCCGGACAGCAAGTCACGCCACAGATCACTACTCTGCTCGCGGTCTTCAATGTCACGCCACAAATCGCCAGGTAAGGTGTACTTTCCATCAGTTCGCCCGTATCGCCGCCGGCTCAGCATCACCGCGCGCGTCTGGGCGTCAGGTTCGCTTGGCGTCCACTCGATAGAACTATGACGAATGATGCCGGTGGGCCCGAGTTGTACGCTAAATTTTCCCTCGCAGTCATCTTCGGTCATCAAGGTGACGTCGACGCGGCGGTTTTCCGACAAATGTTGCCCTGCCCCGCGGTCAATCAATTCGGCGAATTTCGAGGCAGGCAGCACCAGGTCGTCTGCGATGTCGTTCACGGACAGTCCAATCACGTTTCGGTGCGCGCCGTGCTCAAACTTAAATACCGCATCCGCGCCGCCCTTTGTGAGGGTCGCGTATTGCTCTCCGTCCCATCCAAGCTCGCGCAAAGCGTTTCGCACATCGATGATACGAACCTGAAAAAGCGCATCGAGCGTGTCCGCATGCTGCGCCCGCATTGCCGCTGTCCCTTTGGTCAGCGCAGACAATATACCTGACCGAAATTCTTCGGCTTCAATAACGACTGCGCCGGCAACAGGATCGCGCACAACGCCAGCGTCAAGGATCTTAATACCCAGTTCACCCGCAATGCCACGTGCCTTTTCCGCCTCTGTTTCCAAGTTGAAGCACCAGGGTACGCGATGCCCTCCAAGATCGACTGTGATCGACCAAATTTGTTCAGCAACTTCTTGCATTTTTGTGTTCTCCAGTAAGGGGGGATTGACAGGACCGGACACTACTTCAATTCGACATCCAGGCCGGCATACCGTGCCTCGTCTTTCGCGGACCGCGCGCGCAAGGGCTGCCCGGTCTGCGTCAAATTTGCGGGGAGGTTGCGGGCATTGCGCGTGGGCGGGGCGACCGAGGTAAGTTTCGGGACTCCTGCCACAATGTTGTTCAACACCTTCCTGACGTAGCCATTTTCGAAGCCGTCTTGGAAGTTTCCGGTGTTGTACGCCGAAACTGCAGCGCCCAGCGATTGCTGCTCATTAGCGTATCGGCCAGACGCTTTCGCTTTTTCGAAAAGATCGCTGAGGATCTGGCTGCCCACAGCAAGGTTCTTGCATGGGTCCAGTAGTTCTTCGACAGTTACATTGAGGCGAGCAAGATGCTGGCTGTTTACTTGCGTGAGCCCGATGCCGACCAGATGCCCTTTATCGATCAAAGATGCCGCAATCGAGGCAGCCTCCTTTGCATTGGCGGGGTAGATGCTGCGAATCATGAATTTTCTTTTACTCCATGGAAGGCCTCTCGGTCCGTCGTCTGAAAGTACAAACATCCGCCCACTCGACTCCGCCCGCACGATCGCCCCCAAAGTCTCATAGTTCACTTTGGGGGCGCATCGGCTCATAAGCTCAGTAGCATCCATTTCAGCGCCCTGTGCACAAAAGCAGAGGGGCAAGGCCGCGGCGAAGAGCAAGGAGGCGGCATGCAGATTCATGCTAGGCCTCCCAGGACTCATAGAACCAAAAGAGGCATTTTGAGATCGCCGTCGCATTGCTGAGGGCTGAGGCGTTGTCCCACCCATTTTCCATGTATGCGGCTTGGCATTGGACCCTTGCGCGTTCCGGACATACCCAGGCGCCAGTACCGAAGACCCGCTCCAGCGCACCCACGGCGGACAAGAAGGCAAATTCCTTTCTGCACCTGGCGCGCACCCAATCGCGCGCACTTGCGGCGCCGGCGTACGCGTCGAAGTACGAGGACAAGAGAGCTGCATATTCTCGCTCCACGTCGGCAGGGATGGGGACCGGCGTGGCGTCAAACTCGAAATGTTCGAAGTCAGCCGGCATGTTTTCGATGAGCATCCGACGCCCAAACTGGCCACCGCAATTCGCCTTCACGGTGCGAACAATTAGAACTCGCTCGGCCGACGAAATTGACGGCCAAAATTGCATCCAGCGGCGCACGTAATCATTCACCGCCAGGCACCACGAATAGCGCTGCAGGAGCCGATACAAATGTAGCGCGGCGCCGCGCGACATTCTCGTTTTATTCGCCCCTCCAAAGATATTGACATGGATGGGCGAGGCCGCTTTGTCGACCGTCTCGTCGGTCGTCACCATTAGACTACCGAGCCCTTCTTGCCCGCGTAGCGAATGGTGACGACCTCCCCGGCTTTGGGGCAGCGATCCAGTTTGGAAAGACGATGCAATGAAACCTGTTCGCGATCATTGACCCGATGGATCGCGACGTAGTGTTCCGTGACCAGAAACACCTGGCCGCTGTATCGGCAATCGGCCTTGACGCGCTCGATCGTTGGTTCAGTCGGCTTGCCTTCGTCCTCCTCCAGCTTGTGGAAGTGGTTGCGCACGGCGCGGCGCGCCTTCCGCTCATGAACAGAAATGTCCTTATAGAACCCTGTCTGCGACGGAAACTTATACGGGGAGGGATCGCGCACGATAAAGTGCATTTCGAACGCCTCAAGCGGATCGAATTCGGCAGTTTCGCCAACTGGTTTCGCAGTGAAGTTCAGGTCGTCCAGACTTAACGGCCGCGATATTTCAGCGCCATCGGCGCCACACAGCAAATATTCAAATTCCTGCACCACTTCCCGGTCGACGTGTTCCTGTTTCAGAATGAGCTTGACTGCGGGGAAGTCAGAATAGGTATTGATCACCAGGTCAAACTCGTTACTACCAGCGCGCCGTTTGCACGAAATCATGAACCACTTGCTGATCAGTTTCTTGTCTTCGCCAATGTAGGTCATGGTGACCTTGCTCGGGCTCGGAATTTCAGCCCGTTGCTGGAAAATCGGCATTTGATAGTATTTGAGCTTGTATCCGAGGATTGGCGGGTGACCGGTGTTAAACACAATCATCTTGTCGCGATCGAGACGGCCCACTTCATCATCGGTCATCAAATTGCGTTCGTGCAGCTCTTCCGAAATGCTCATTTGACCCAGCATTGCCCCCATGCGGGTGCCGCTGTATGAAACGTTTTGCCGGGTTTCTGTCGTTCGCCCGGTTTTCTTCGCAATGTCTTCCGCCCCTTCGATCGTATTTGGTGCGAATGCGATCTGCAATTGACACCCTGCCGTCAGGGTTTCCTTGTCTCCGTAGATATCCTTGATCTGTAGTCGATCCTGAACGAACATGAATACCGTAATGCCGTAACCGGCCAGGTAACCCAGGTTATCCGTTAGCGGCTCAAGTTTCTTCAAGGAGGCCAGCTCGTCCAGCATCATCAGCAGGCGATGGCGATAATTTTTGACACTCTTGCCGTCCTCGAATTCCATGTCGGACGTGAAGCGCAGCAACGCGAATGAGATAAGCAGTCGGATAAGAGGCCTCAATCGCTCTTTATCCGAGGGCGGAACGACCATGTAAAAACTCACCGGCTTGTCGTGATTCATCAAATCGTTCAGGCAAAAATCCGAACGGGAGGTATTGCGCGCGACAATAGGTTCGGTGTACAGACCGAGTTTCGTTTTGGCCGTGGAAAGGACGCTATTGCGCTCCTTTTCCTCCTTATTGAGCATCGAGCGAGCTGCAATCGCCACGGCGGGATGGGTCTTGGTTGGCTTGCCCAACGAGTCCGTCCAACCCATGCTCAGGGTGGGATCGTGTTCCGCCTCCATCATCCGATTGAACATCTGCTCCGGATCGGTAAATGTCGGGTCGGCCAGATAGGTTGAGACACCGGTCAGCGTTTTGTCGCGTTCGGCGTACTTGACGTGTAACGTCACGCCCACAAGCAGTTCGTAAGAAGTGCTTACCCAGTGGTCGTCCATGCCCTCGCCTTTCGGATCGGCGATTACTGCGGACAGGTTCTGGGCGTCCATGACGTCGTATTCCGTGAAGATCCGGATCTCGTCCAGCGCGTTCCAGTACGCCGCATCGTTGTAGCGTGCCTGACCGTCAATGCTTTTTTGCTCGACGGTCGTGGGGTCGAAACGCACCACCAAGGAGCCAGCTGAATGCCGGAACCCACTTGAAAGCGCATAATTTTCGCCTTTGATGTCGTTGTTAAAAATGCTGTTGGGATTTGAAAGCAGCGTGGTCAGGACAGGGCCGACGCCCTTGCCGCTTCGAGATGGGGCATAGCAGAGCAAGTGAGCGGGATCGCTGTAGCGCATTACCTGGCGGATACCGTTCACGTCAAACGCACCCACGTAGGGCCCGCTGGCCTGCCACTTTGTACGCTTCTTGTTCCACCAAGGTCCGGTAACGCGTTCGTACGAGATCAGTCCCATTTTCTCGATATCGGACACGGTTGCCCAGCGCGCCGATCCGTGGAGGCTCTCTGGCGTTTCCGTCTTCAGACTACGGCGATAGTAGAGGTAGAACCCGAACAACAGACTGACGACACCACCTGCACAGACAATGATCAGCATGCGCGACACGTAGCCGGCGAGCACGCCGGTTGAATTTGTCCATTCCGCTGCCCACTCTGCCCAGGCAAAGGGCTGATAAATCTTCATGCGGGAGCCGATCCGCCACACCGGCTCCCCCAGCCCATCTTGATATTGGACCGCGTGCGCGAAATACTGCGTCGCGATCCACGACGATATGCCGAGACAAATGAAGAAAACGACGAAGATGGTCCCGCTGAAATGGACCGATCGGTTGCGCTGCCCTGTACGCATTTATGCTCCAGCTGAGAGTTATTTATATATATCAGAATGATACATTATAAATCGCCCCCTCGCTACGCGAATTGCTACCGGACAATACCTCCATTCGCGCGCGCCCCTCCGGACATGACTTGTCCAATACCGTTTTCATAAGAGATGCGTGTGGGCTCGCCGACGCGCGGGACTTTGCTGAGTCGCTCCAGGTCGTGGGTTACTGCCGTCTGCCGGCCGACATCCTGTACGGCCTGTGTCGAGGTGTTCCCTACGACCTGGCCCACGTAGCGCCTGTTCATTTCTGCCTGCTTCACCACGGCGCCAGCGCCCAATGTTGAACGGGCCACCTCGTCGGGACTACGCTCGGCAACTGGCGCATTTGTCCGAGCCAGCATTGCCCGCCCGATCTGCTTCCGTACAGCGGCCATGCCCTCACGCACATGCAGGTCATTGAAGTCGGTCGGCCCACCCTCCAACGAATCGAACTGCGGGAAAACCGTCTTGGCTCCATGAACAGCGGCGGCGCCAAGCGCCTTTTCTCGCCCAATATTGACGATCTTGACTGCCACTCGCTGTCCCGTCTTCTCGTTTCTGATTTCTCCAACTACCCGCTGCACCCCCTCAGGGCTCAATTGATAGCCGAGTTGAATGGTGCAGTCCGGGTTCGCTTTGAGCTTTCGGGCAACCCCATCGACACTGACTTCCCCCTCCTCGATAGACGGCAGTAGCAGCTTCGGTTTCGCAAAGTCGGAATTTATTTGCTTATTAAGCGTCTTCACGATCCGTCCTCTGGTGAGCACGTCGTCATCACCACAGATGATTCGCTCCTTGCCTGCGAGTTTATCCGCGAGCGCGGCCATAGCGGATTCGATGTTCCCGCCATCGAACACTTCGACGACAGGAAGACGCGTTGCCATGTGAAGACTGGCGCACGTCGAGTACCCTTCGCCAAACAGAACCGTCTTGCCCACGCTCAGGTCGCCCAGGACGTGGAAATTGCCGGTCTTCTGCCCGCCAGCTTCGTAGAGCTTGCCGCCCCGCGGGTCAATGTATTGCAGACTCCAAATCGTTCCGTCAGGGTCGCAGATAGCCGTCACCAGTTTATCGCCGTCTTGTCGCAGACCGAAAGCTTCGACCTGCTTGTTCTTCAAATACTGGTGCTCCCCCACGTCAGAAAACGAGTCCCACTTCTGGGTGCACAGACGCGATACGGCGCGCCGGTCGGCAGCGAGGGCGGCTTCGCGCTGCCGGCGGTTTTCCTCGGCGATAAGGCGATTGGCCTCACGATCTTTTTCGGAAACAACCACCCCTTCCAGAAACCAGGGATGCCCCTCGCCGGTGTCGTGATTCTTCACGTAGCCGTTGGCCACCCCATTCACATTCTCAGCCCGGTATGCCCCCTTTTTGGCCTTGGTGCTTTTACTGGTGGACACGGGAACTGTGTGCCACTCTCCGTCCATGATCGGTGCCCCGTCTAAGACCAGCCCATAAGCCTCGCAAAAATCGCCGAATTGGCTATGGATTTCATGGTCCGAAGGCGGGCGAGGTTCGTCCACCCAACGGGCAAATGGGGCGATATCAGCGCCCGCTGGGACGTACCACATTTTTTTAACCTTGTCCCGCCTGGCACCCAGCGCGTAGGCCTCGTCCCGGTCCTTGTATGGGACAAAAATGTAGGTTTGCGCTGCACCGCCGTTGGCCGGCGAAGCGGCCGCCGCCTGCGATTTGGTTTCTGACGTTGGAATTTCCCCCGCACCTGCTCGGACGCTGCCGTCAAATTCGCTCATCGTTTGCACGCCTTCTTTTGCCTTGATGCTATCGGCCACGGGATTGCGAGCGGTCCTTCTTGCTCTCGATGGTGGCACGACCGCTTTCATATTGAATTTTCATCGATACACCCAGCTCGATGTTATCCCGCAATGCCGACCTGTCGAAATTGGCTTTGTCATGGATGGTTGCCACCTTCCGTCCGGTATCCTGCGCGAAGTGTTTGTCCGTTTCAAAAATGATCTTCCCATCATTCTTGCTATTGTCCAGCGCAGCTGGGCGAGCGCCGAACCCTGCTTCAAGTACGAGCTTGTTGATCTCGGCGAGGGATTTGGCGTGCGCCACCTCGACGCTGCTCGCGGCCGGTGTCGCACCAATTTGCTGCCCGGCTTTCGGCTTCACTTCGTTGTCTTGTGCCGCCTTCAGCGATGCGAGATCCTTTTCCGTTGGCTCGTATCCGATAACTTCCAGACCAGCCATGCGCGCGTGATGCCAAGCCTCCGCTCGGAATTTTTCCGAGCCGGTGACAAGAATCGCCTCCCAGTCCTTGTGCTTGGCCAGCTCGATCGCCGCCTGAAAGGTATCCATTTGCTTGTCGACAAAGCGGATTTTGGTCTCTTCATCGACCAGGGCGACACGTTTGCTCTCGACCCCTTCAGTGATGCGGAAATACTCGCCATTTTCGCGCAAGATGAAGCGCCCGTTTAGCAGCGTAGCAAGAGGTTTCTTGCCGTCGGCATCCTTACCTTTTTCGCCATCTTTGACTACGCGCACGATTGCATCTTCGGATGCATGCCGATCGCCATCGACCATACGTTTTGCGCGAGGGACACCCTGAATCGCATCTTCAACCTGCTGTTCAGCTTCGACCGCCGGAGCGCGCTTTGCGACGCCTTCGATCGCGTCGACTTGCGCTGCGACAGGCGCAAGCGCTTCTGGAGACAGCGGTTCGGCGATAGCGTCGAGCGACTGCCGCTCTGCCTGCTCAATAGTGTCCGACGCCGGCGCCGCCTGATCCAGCTCAGCTGGACTGAGTTCCGCCACCTCTGCGCGCAGTCGCGCCACCGAGATCGCGAGCCATTCATTGCGGACGGCAGGCGCATCGATCTCCTCACCGGTCGGCTTTCCCTCGGCATCACGCACTTTCACCTTCACGGTAACAGGTTTGCTACCCTGGAACGCGAGCACGAATTCGCCACCTGGTTGCAAGCCCTCTGCCTGCACTGCACTGGCCAGGTCTTTTCCCCAAACGGTCTCTTCCTTGCCATTAGGAGCTTGGAAAGTGACGAAATAGCTTTGCGTATTGTCCTTCTCGTGGAGGTATGGTGCAGGGCCGAAATCACGAAGCACGCCAACATATACGCGGTCGTTCACGAAGTCCTTCGCAACGTGCGACACAGCGGCTGCGATCATTTCTGGGCTGTCGCCGTGGCCGGCCAGCAGATGGCGCAGTGCATCGACCGGGGCCATGGCGGGCACATCAGCAACAGCTGGCGCCTCCGGTTGTTCAGCCGTAGGCAGATCCTGTCCTTTCACTGCCTGGCGTCCGCGCTCACTCGCGCGCTCGCTCATGGCGAAAAACGCTGCCACCGCCTCCTTATCCGTAGGCGACGTGTTCAAGCGCCCAAAGTGCGCCTGCAGCGCGCCCACGTCTGCGATGTATTCGATCTGGTCCAGCGATCCGGAGCTTGGCACGAAGGCGAGACGAGCGCCATTTTGCCCGGCGTCGCCGAGATACTCGTAATCGCCGCCAGCTGCAACAAGTGTGCGCCCGATCGTCACTTCGCGGTCTTCCAGCGAGGCCCGCAACTTCGTTTGGAAAGCATCGAGACTTGGACTAGCTTCGAGATCCCCCTTGGTCCACACGGCGGCGGCGCCCACGAAGTCGCCGCGACGAACTGCCTGCTCAAAATCTTCTCTTGCACCCATAATTTCCTCTAAATTTGAAACGGCGGACAATGCCCGCCGAGGATTAACGCGAAATGCCTTCCGCCCGGTCTTTCGATTTGTCCGATACTGCGCCACGCCCATCCTTGTAGGCGATCCGCACGCTATGCGATTCTTGCGGCTGTGCCGATAGGTTTGGCCGACGGTGCAGTGCGGCGTATTGCTGGCCGGTGTGCTGCAGGACATAGCGGTCGTTCATCGCCAGCACGGCACCCGTGTAGCTTTTGCCGTCAGCGACGTATGCGTCCTTCACGACCGGGTTGTCGATCTTTTCTGAGGCAATGGTTTCGAGCTGGGCGCGGTCGGCGCGATCGGCAATAACTTCTTTGCGCATGTCGCTCACTGCGCGCGCGACAAACTCCTTCAGCCCCGCATCGACGGACCACACCTTTTGGTCGCGGTCAAACGCGGCGCCGTCAATACGTGCAATCCGCTCCGAGAGTGCAGGCAGGTATTCAAACTCGATTTTGTAGGTCTCTCCGTCGCGAGTAACCTTCACGCCATCGACGGAGCGCCCGAGCGAGTCGTCCAGTTTCTGTTCTGCGCTTTTGGGATGCGTCACCGCACCGTGCCCCTTACCGTCGTATTTGATCGCGACGACGTCTCCCTTGAAGACCTGTTCCGACAGCGAGGAAAGACGATGCAGTGTGATGAAAGCAGCGCCATCCTTCGCGCCGAAGCCGGTTAGCTGAGCTGCGAAACGGTCATTGAGGCTAACAATCTCGCCGCGCGTCGACTCGTTATTTTGCTGCCAGTACGACAGCCGCGGTTGCACACCTGGCTGTCCATTCGCCTGTTGACGCGCACTGGCCGCTTTTATGGCCAGCGCTTCAATGCCAGCTTTGGACTGCTCGGTCTGCACAAACTCGCTGCGCATGCTCACCAACGCCGCGCGCAGCGGCTCATACTGCGACAACGGCACATGCCAGGCGGCCTCAGCATCATTGAATTCGGCGCCGGCGATTTTGCGGATCTCATTCACCAGTACAGGATTGAACGCAAAACGAACGGAGTATTTGCTCTGCCCGTCAAAAGCCACGTCTACGCCGTCGATGTTGCCATCGAGCGGGGTATTCTTCTGTAATTGCGAGAGAGGGTCAGACTTACTGCCTCCCTTACCCCTGCGCCCAGCCGCTGCTTTTTCGCTTGGTGCATCGGAAATCATATAAGCTCCAATCTAATTTAATTGTATTACTCACCAAAAAAGAAAAAGCAACCGAGCAGTTGCGACCAAAGGTCGCTTGCGCAGTTGCTCACTTAACGAGCAAGGCCCCTGTTGACCTCACGTCCGCGTTCCGAAACGACCCCTCTGCCTGCGGCATACTCGATCAAGACCGTCTTGCCCAGCGCTGGCACTCGGTCCAGTTTGGCAAGCTCGTGAATTGTGACTGCACCGCGCCCGTTCGACTGTACCAGATGAAAATCTGTACGGCCGATCACATCACCTAAGCTCGCACCGTTCGCTGCTGGGGTTTGAATGTTGGCGTCGTCGCCGAACTGATCCCGTGCAGACTTCACGGCGACCGCATAACTTGCATTAACTGCGAGCACATAGTTAAGGCCCGTGGCCTCTTGGCTTCGCGCGGTCGATCCAAGCTTTTCAACTTCGGCACCCCGCTCCTGGGCGGACTCAATGACCTTGACGATCTGGCTCATGCGCTGTTTCGAGATACCGACTTCTGCCGCCGCGTCGCCCTTTGCGACACCTTCAACGAAATGCAGACGCGCCGCTTCGCGGTTCACCGCGCTCAACCGGGTTTGCTGAGCGATTTCCAAAAACTGCTGTTCATTCATCGGAAGACCATGGCTTTACAGAAAGAACGATTCACGCTGCGGCGCGCTGCTTGCCGTTCGCCTCGCCTGCGGGCAGCTGCTCATCCGACTGGTCTTCGAACTGAGCCATGCCGGCCGCCCAGGTCTCGTTCAACCAGGCCATGTACACCGAAGTATCCACCGAACCGTCTGCATTCGTGGTGAATGGAAGTACGCCGTCTTGAAACACTTCAGCAAGCACGCCCGGTGCTACCACAGCCGAATTGGGGGGCACGTACGCCGCCTCACCCGCAAAAACATGACCTTCTACCGCGCGCATTTCGTTCAACATACCTGACTACTCCTGAAGTTGGACTTCTCAGTTTTCCCCTGAGAACTATAATCACATGACAGTAAAGAGTTGTAAAGAGTTTTCGGAAGAATTTACTATTTACTTTTCTTACGTCAGAACCGCTGTTGCTTCCCTGCATCAATATCCGGACGAACATAGGCAAGCACAACGGCGCTCGCCACTGCCGGATTTATCTCCGTGATATCGTTATTGATCACGGCCCGCAGCAGGCGCATGCGCAACCACTGGGGCGTTTCTGGCTTGCCTAACAGCGCATCGATGCCGGCGCCAACTTCAGCGGTAGACACCGTAGCGCCGAACTCAGGTCGCTCTCGGTGCATGAAATGCGCACTTTCGTACAGGGGAGCGTCAGTGAGGCTTTGCGCCTCGCCAGTGACCGTGGCCCACGATTCACAACCGCCCCTTAGTGCCACATTCAAAATATCCAAGGCCAGAAGCCTGGACAACTCCACTTTAGTATTTATTGAAACCGTGTTCATGTTAGTTGCATATAGGTAAGATTGTTGCAATACGGTAATGTACTAAATCTTTACTTTTCCTTCAACACAGTTTCTCGGCTAGACGAAATACTGCAAGTATGTTAGCGACTGTGATATGTGTGTATCATTACCACATGGAAGCTAACGGAATGAGTGAAGATTTGAGCGACTGGCAAAGCGACTGTGCCAGCGAGCTTGCCATGCCTCATGAGAATGATGTGTTCCTCAAATTTGTTCTGCTCTCTGGCATTCTTGGTTTCGAAAAGGTCTCGTACGGTCTAGAAATTCCAACATCCGTCGCGGCGCCTGCCTTTGTTTTTTTCGCTAATTACGCGCCAGATTGGCACGACAAATTCATTGAACGACACCCCAAACATCACGGCGCGAGAGTGGCATATGGCAAACGCACAGCGCCGGTCCACGAAGGCGACAGCGCCTTTTGGACTCGCGATGATTTCTATCGCGAAGCCGCGGCGAATAAGATCGCCGAGCACTTGATCGCGCGTTTCGCAGCTCCAGCAGGTTGCACCTCCTACTTCGCGCTGGCCCCCCGCAAATCACACGATCCGGATACCGAGCGCACAAACACTCTCATCAGTCTAACGAGCGCGTCAATGACCCGCATACTGCTGCCCAAACATCTGCCCCAGTCGGGACTGTCGCTGACACCGACGGAAATCAAAATCATGCTCTGGGTGCTTGACGGGAAGACTGCTGGTGAGATCTCCGACATTTTGACGATTGGCAAGTCCGCCATCGAAAACCACCAACGCAAGCTTCAAGAGCGTTTTGAAACCAAAGGCATCTTCGCGACCGCGTTCCTTGCGTATCGCATGGGCATGCTCACAAAAGCTCCTGGTTCTCCTACGGCCGGAGAATCACATGGTATGCCCCAACTTGCGCCTGTCCAGCCAACTTCATCTGCACGATGACACGTTTTCTCGGGATGATGAATTTCTGCGCTGCCTCAGTCAGGCCCAGCTTTCGGAGCGCCATAGGCCAATAGTTCGTATCGAGGCCCAACGTTACTTTCGTGCCGAGATTAGAGATGAGCACATCGGCGAAATCGGTAGGCGACTGCGACGCGAAGACCATTGCGATGCCGAATTTCCGTCCTTCCCGTACCATCTTGTTGACGATGTAGTCCTCGTCTTTGTCCTGATAGTTGTGCGCCTCATCGAGCACGACCACATCCAACACTTCGTCCACCAGACCGCGCTGGACGGCACGAGTGAATATTGCTTCCAAACGGGTGATTACAAACAGCTTCTTTTCTTCCTGGCTAAGGGAAGTAATGATGTAGCGCCAGATGCGGCAACGCGGATCGAGAGGCGGAGGCGTGCTCTTGTAAATTCCGATTGCGTAGAGATTCTCCAACCGGTCGACAACGGATTTCATCGTCTCTTGCTGTCCGTCGAATTCCAGCAGGTCATCCAGCTCCTCGCCAGAATGCACGTAGCTTACCGCCTCGCGATAGGTGTCGATCGCCTTTTCCCGAAGGCTGTCCACTTCACGTTCCAGGCGTGCAATGGCATTAACATCGTCGGATTTCGTCAAAGCAGACTCTTTCGCGCGCAGTTGCTTGGTCGCACGGTTCACTTCGGCAAATGCTAAGAGTGCTTTCTGGTTGGTTCCAAGATACATCGTCTTGATGCGGTCTTTACCATATTCGATTGCATCCGTCAGCGTTGGATAGAGCTTGCCGGCCGGGATGTCCTGCGACCAGGTCGAAGGATCATCTGCAATGAATCCTAGACTTGCGTACAGCCCAGCAAGAAGTTTGGTAAGCAGACGTTCCTGCCGATGCCCCAGTCTCACCGACGTCCGGTTCATCGCCGCGATCAGCGATTGAATGCGCTTGCGCACGCCCCCAAATTCAGGATCTGGATTCAGCTCCAGGGGGTTGAAACCGAAGTCTGCGGATTCGTGAAATCGAACTGCCGACTCACCGTCGATCTCCATATCTCCGTGGCCATCAGCGATATGCATCCGGAAACGCGGATGACCTGTTTGCTCCATGGCCTTCGCAAAGCGCCTCAGCAAGGTGCTCTTGCCCATCCCACTGTCGCCGAAGATTGCCACATGAGGATTGGCAAGTTTGGACGTCGACCATTCGACGTCCAAACTCGTCTTTGCGTCAACTCCGAAAATCATTTCCACGTCAGTGCCCCTTGAGGGATCGAGGCGTCAAGCCTCGTGTCAACGCCCTTATTGGCATAATAATATTATTGTGCTGTGACGAAAGGCCCGACTTCCCGGACCGATCGTTCATACGTTACTGCGGCAACTGGTTGAGAACTTCGAGCAGCTTCATTACGAGGTGACTGTCGTCCTCCGGAAGCGCACCACCTACACTCGTGATCGCAGCTTTCAATTCTTCCACCGGCAACATGATGGATACCTGGTGGACCTTATTCGACAGGGCTCCACGCGCCAGCAGCTTCTCAAGCTGCTGCAGGGTGAAGCGTGCTTCGCGGCGCTCGTACATGGACGGGTTCAGCGCTGCGGTACCGGAAGGGATGACAGCATCACCACCGACATCCTTGATCTGCGGCGACTTCGGACGTGGGGCTGGCGCCGTTGCGCTCGCGCTGGGCTGATAGCTTTCGCCTTGCGGTGCCGCTGCCGCGATGAACTGGTTGATCTGGCTCGCCAGGTCCGGATCGATCGGAGCAGGACCGGGATTTCGTGCCCCGCCGCCGGCCGGTGGCTGGGCCGCGGCATGCGCCGCAGCGGGGGCTTCGGCCCTCGCCTTCGCCGCCCGGATGTCGCCCGAGGTCAGTGACCGGTTCTCGCGCTTCGCCAGTTCTTTCAATTCTTCACGCTGCGCTTCAGGAAGCGGGCGGTACTGTTCCAGCAAAGACGCAAACGGGATAATGCCGGTTTGAACCACGTCCGCCCATTTGGGATCGAGCATGGCCAGAATGCGAGACACATACTGGCTACCACTGCCGGAACCCTTCTTGTGGACCAACTGGCCAATGTCCTTCTTGCGCAGGTCGGGATATTCGTCAAGCAGCTCTTGAATATAGACTGCAGTCTCAATATCGCTCAGGTCGCTACGCTGCAAATTCTCGGCCAGCTGCGCCAGGCGCAACTTGGACTGCGTCAAATCTTGCCGAATGATCGCCGGAATTTTCTCGGAATCTGGAACCCCATTCTCGCGGTTCAACCGGAACGCGCGCCAGCGGCGCTCACCAGCGATGATGGTATAGCGCCCATTGGCCTCTTCCCTCACCACGATCGGCTGGATGAGCGAATTGGCTGCGATGTCGTCGGCGAGGTCCTGCAACGCCTCCAACACTTCCAGAGCAATCTGGCCGTCCACAGGACGGAAGGACGAGCGCGGTTGCTTCGGATCAGGATCGATATCGTCCAGATCAAGCAGCCTGCCACCGCCAGCTTCGGCTGGGGCTTCCATGTCGTTCAGAAAATCGAGCGTGCTCTTGGGTGCCGTTTTTTTGGCTGCTGGGCTAGTATTTTTCATATGGTATTCTCCGTTTCATTCAAGACAGGACACTGACGGCGAAATCTCGCCATTGCGTTCCAAGCGCCCTGTCCTTCGAGTGCCGCCAGACCGGCAGGTAGTTTTGGACAGCATCGGCTACGGCCGTTCTCGAAGTGAATTCTTCAACAATCATCTTTCCGAACTTCTTTTGAAGCAGCTCGCGGAAATGCTTCTGCGTTTTCGATGACTTAGTAAAGCGGTTGACCGCCATTTTCACCAACAAGCCTGGATTCTTCCGTTTGACGGCCTTGATCGTGTCGAACGTATCATCAAGCCCTGTCAGGGACGAGAGGTGCGGCTCCGCCATGAGCACGGCCAGGTCAGACCACAGCAAAGGCGCCGCGATACGGGTCCCCAATGCCGGCGGGGTATCGAAGATGATGTACTTGAACGGCAGATTGCGGATCTGCGTGCGCAGCGCCACTGCCTGCGGCAAGAGCGAGTCATCCTTGTCCATCGCCTCAAGGGCTCGATGTCCGTGGAGCAGCTTCACATTTGGCAGAAGCGTATCCGTGTAGACAAGCGGAGCGTCGTCAAACAACGTCTCAGCGCCACCCGGATGCTTGTTAATATCCAGATTCCCCGTTAGGTACTGCGAGGTATTGCCTTGGCCGCACAGGTCGACCACCAACACCTCGTCGTCTGGATTATTGGCAATCAGCTCGGACGCGGCGTGCACGATATGCACTGTTGCCGTCGTCTTACCGACCCCGCCCTTTTGGTTTGTGACCACGATCAATTTACCCATTACCCAGGTATCCTCTTTTTAGTTAGCCGGTTCAGCTCTTGATCTTAGCTGCCATTTCGGCCTTCACCGCGTTGTAGGCATCTGGGCAGTCTGCTTTCCAGCGTTGCAGCCACTCCAGCGTTTCGACTACCAGGAACGGCACCGACACCCGCGTCCGTCGCTGACGCGTCTCGTCAAGCGATTCTTCGAACAAGCTTTCATACAACTCGTCGGTAACTCGAATCAGGACTTGTTGCTTCTTTGCTTTCGTGTCAGACATTACAACTCCTTTTGTAGCGTGATCGCATGATATCAAGCTATCACGCGCCTTGCAAGCAATTTTGTGAATTATTTATATAAGTATCTGGATGTGAAAATGCCGCTCGAAGCGGCACTCAAACTAACTCTACGTCGTCTGACGAGCGGTCATTTTCGCTGGAGGATAAATATACTGCACCCACCAGAAAATCGCCGTATAGCAAAGCGCGGCACTCGAAACACCGCAGGACTCCGCCGTATCTGCAACCGATTGCGCAAGCTCTTGTGGAAGCTGGATATTCACCTGCTCCCACCCCGTCTTGCCCGTTGTGCCGCCGGCGAACGTCATTGCAGTTTTCGGCTTCCTCCAATGCAGTCCATGCTCCCACGGACGCTCGTCCAGGAACCGTTTCATCATATCCTCGAACATCGCCGTCAACGAGGGATACAGAAATGGTGTGATCCCCTTCAAATACGTGTAAATCTGTGCTGGGCAGCGGGTAGGAACGGCTTTCAAATCCTCCAGGCGTGTCTTTGGACGCCCGATGCGTTGGCCATGTGACGACTTTGTCGCGGACTCCGTCGATGCTCCCCCGGCATTCGCAGGAGTCGACTGCCGCGAATCACCCTTTGGCAAGGAACCCTTCTTTGCGGTCATGTGTTGGCCTTGAACAAATGCTCTAAATTATTGAAATGTTGCAATCATATTAGAAAATGATGCTTTCGTACAACGGTGATTGCAGAATTTTACATTCTCACACATTCTCACACTACCGCGCCATTACTTCTGACGTTGGAAGTTGCACGAAAATAACATCTACCCTTTTGAATCGTCCGGCTTGCTGTTCCGACCGGCCAGGCTGCTCGCGGCAGCCTTGTGGACTGCGCGCAAACGCTCAGCGGCTCTCTCGGCCTTGACGGACACTGGCCTAGTGGGATCGAATGACTTGGAGTGGACAGAGAACTGGTCGATATTCAGGGCCCGCAAATAATTCACGAGTCCCTCAAACCGCCGAAACTTGCGCGGATGCCTCCGCTGTGTCGCCACCAACCGTTCGGCATTGCCATATTTAACGACAATCACCCAACCACCATGTACTCCGACAGCTACCGTGTTTTCGATGGCTCCAGCCTCGACCAGCTGAGCCAAATTAGTGTGCGTAATCGTTTCGATAGCCATCTCGCGCCTCACGCACTCAAATTATTATCGCTCACATTTAGAATCGGGACAATCACTTTGTAGAATGCTGCCTGAGGCAGCATTTCCATCAGAAGACGCTGGGTTCACTCGTTGACGACCGCCGCCTTGGCATATCGCCCACGGTAAGCACTTGGAAAAAGAATGTCTCGGGTAACCATGACATTGAAGCGATAGCCAGGTTTGCGGGTCAATGTCGGCTGAACATTCATGCCGCGCTGAATGAAAGCAGTTCCCGTCTGCCCCAGTTGTTGCCCGAGGGACTGGGTGATCGTCTGCGAGTTCGTCAACGTACCGTTGACGCTGGTGCTTTGCTTCTGCGTCAATGACACCGCTGCTGAAAACGTCGCCATGAAGGCTGCGCTGCCGAAAACCTTGGCGTAGTGATTGTTCACGTCCGCGTCGAAGCCGGCATTGCCGGCCTTGTCCGAGCCGGGCATTCCTTCCAAGCTGATGCTCGTGTCGTCCGGAAAAATCAGCCGGTTCCAAACCACCAGGATACGCTCCTGGCCGTAGGCAATCTGGCTATCGTAGGTCCCAACCAATCGACTGTTTTGCGGAATCAGCAAATGTCGACCTGTCGCCGAATCGAACACATTTTCGGTGACACGAGCGCAGGTCTGGCCAGGCAGATCCGAATTAATGCCGCATTGGAGCGCGGCCGGGATAGCCCAACCTGCCTTGATCTCGTAGGGCGACATAGCGGGCTGAATGCCATCTTTCAGATATGTCTTCGCCGACGTCTCGTTCGACTTCAAAAACTGTTCCTTGCGACCTTGCTTGTTTGGGTCGTCCTGTTGTTGCGCCAGACCACCACCGATACCGAAGGCGGGCATACCCTGGCCCTGTGGCGCCTGCCCCGCTTGCCCCATTGAGGAAAGCAGCGCCTTTGCTTGCGCAGCGATCGCCGCGTTCGGATTGGCGCCCAGGCCAGCTCCTCCAGCGCCCAGACCACTTTGCGCCGACGCGGACATATCCCCCGAGCCCTGTGCATCGAGCGACGAAAGCACTGCGACCTGCTTACGATCAGCAATGTCCTTCTTGATCCGAATCGCCTCGCGCTCTTCGGCCGATTGATACTGTTGCGCCTCGCCGGCCGCACCGGCACGTGCCAGGTGAACTTCGCCAGGCGCTGCAGGCTTGCCCGTAGACGCGGCGGCGCCCGCCCCCATTGCTGCCGGCCCCAGCTTAGGCACTTCGCCTTTTCCATTTCCGGAGCCCACACTGTACGCCGGACCAGCATTCTGGCCGCTCTGACCGCTCTGCCCCCCCGATGCGAGTTGCACCGGCGTGGCAGTTGCGGCACCGAGCGACGGGGACGCAGAACCGCTTTCTGCCGCGGCGGCGATTTCAGCTGCGACTGCCGCTTGCCCATCGCCGACGTTGTCGAAGTTCGGTTTCGCCGCCTGGACCGTCGGAGGTTTCTCCCCCGATGCCTCTTGGCCTGCCGGAGGGACGCCGCCGTGCGCCGGGGCCACCTCTTCATCACTTCCCATGCTCATGATCGAGAAGAGAATGAAGCCGCCCACCGCGAAGCCCACCATCGTCATGCCGAGCTTGGCCTTCCGCGACAGCCTTGTGATACCTGTTGGCTTGCCTTTCAGCTGGACGGTGTCCGGAGAATCAAATGCGCTTGCCATTTAGTTCGCCTCCGAAGTCGTCCACGAGAACCAACTCTTCTTCTTATTTTTTGTCCAGGTAATCGTTACCTTCTGCTCGTCTCCGTCTGTGCCGATCACCAACATGGCCTTATCGAAAAGTTTGTCCACTTCGTACACGGTCGGCGACTTTGGGCGCCAATTCAGGAATTCGGCCTGCCCGTCCTTGCCTATGCTGACGAGCACAGGTGTCTCGGATGTGGCAACAACATCGGGCATATGGATGTAGACCTTACCGCACGCGTTGTAGACCCGCAGCGGCTTAAAGGCCGCACCACCTTCTACCGAGTACGCAAAATCCAAGCCCTCCATGCAGCTAGACGGGACCTGCGCTGCCGCGACCTTCTCTTGCGCCTTCTGGGCCTTTTCCCGTATCTTCGCCGATTCATCCCATTCCTGAGCCAGATCCTCGGGATAGTAGAAGCCGATCGCGTTCAAGTAATCCTTTTCATTCGTCGCCGATACCAGCTGGATCTGGTAGACGCGACGATCCGTGTAAACGATCAGGTTCGTTTCGATACCGACATCGGTTGGCTTAACCACCACGTGCGTGATTGCGCGCTCGCCACTGCCCGATGTTTTCTTCGAAATCAGGAACCGAGCGGTATCGCCTGCTACCGGCTTGTCGGTCAGCAGTTCGCCAGGCTCAAGCTGAATGTCGCATGCCCGGAGCAGCGTGCAGGTGAGCTTTGGGAGGTATTGCCCGTACGGATACATGACACGGCCATCGTCACTCATGATTGGCTTTGCAACGCCGGTTTGCTGCCATTTCTTGGACTGAGCCACCGCAGCATCTTCCAACGTCAGAAATCGCTTGCTCTGCCCCTGCCCCTGCGCGTGAACGCCGGAACTGAGCGCGGCGCAGACGAGCAATCCTACTATCGATTTAATGCTCATATTTTAATTTCGCCTTAGCTGATAACTTTGGACCATTTGACTTCGGTGATGTAGAAGCCAGCGCCGTTTGCACGAATCGCACCTTCCGAATCCGCCGACACCAGCTTGTACGTGAACACACCTTTCCAGCGTTCCTCGCCGATTTTGTCACCGTTCGGTGCGATTTTCGTTTCCGTCCACTCGATCTCATAAGTGGAGCCATCGCGCGGCAAAGCGTAACTGACACGGGCGTCTACAGTTTGACGGGCGGCGCTTTCGAATGGTTTGGTGTCCTGGATGAACTTATCGAGCAATTTCTTCGCAGGGCTGCCTTCCTCCACCCTTGCATAGGATTTGCGCAGGAAGTATTTTTGCGCAGCCTGGTCGCTGACCACACGGCGCGTATTCTCAACCCATTCCACCATTTCCGAATGGACCACGCGTTTCCAGTCGATTGGATTAGCGCGATCGGCGACACCCACGGATACCACGTGCCCAAGCTTGTCTACGGCCACGATATAAGGCACGAATTTGCTCGACGTCATGTAATACCCGTTGCACGCAACCGAGACAGCCAAGATCGCGGCGGTAATACGCCATGCGACTTGCCAATTACGCTTGTCGACAGCCAATTGCATGTAGCGATCCTTGTTGGAATCGGTCTGCTCCGGTGCAATAAAAGGCGACACTTTTTTGCCGGTCTGTGATTGCTCGCCAGTCGCACTTGCTTTTTTTCTACTGAACATTTATTGCTCCAATATAACTATATTACTCAGCGTGCTTCATATCGATGTTGATCGAGGCCGCATGCGCGGCATCGTCCGGTACATATCCCTTCAGGTCCTGAATCTGCCGATGCAGAGGGTCCGGCCTACCGCGATAACCGGCGTCCTGATTCTGTCCTTGCTGGCCGCCACCGGAAACAGACCCCGTACTCGCGTCACCTGCCGGAGGAGCAGAGCCTCCCGTGGCCGCCGACATTGGGGTACTTGGCGCGGCCCCTGTTGCAGGCGCGCCAACGGCACCCGGCGCAGCGCTTTGACCACCTGGTGGCACGCCGCCCTGCCCAGCCACCGGCGCCGTTGCAGGCCTGCTAGGTGCATTTGTCGCTCCGGGCGATCCCGACACATTACTCGGAGATGCCGCCGATGCGCCCCCAGCCGGCGCCGCACCCACATCACCGGACGATTGCCCACCAGGGACAGGAAGCGCGCCGCTATCCGATGGTGGAGTCGCGGGCACTCCTGACATACTTCCCCCACGTGATGCCTGGATGCTCGACGCGACCTGACCGCCAGCAGAACCATCAACCGCGGCTGCGAAACTCGACGCCCCGCCAGCCACCTTGTCGCCGATGGCACCGGCAGCCAAACCGAGCCCATGCTTTCCAGCTTCGCCAATCGCATGGGCGGCCAGGCCTGCGCCGCTCTTGCCCATGTCCATGCCTGAATCGACACCTGCTCCGATTGCCTTCGCCACGCCGGTAGCGGCGACAGCCGCCCCACCGGCCGCACCCGCACCAGCCTTGGACGTCGCCGCAGCAGCGGCCCCGACACCAGCAATGGCAGCTCCAGCACCGATGGCCGCACCCGCCATTCCCCCAGCAGACAGACTCGGGCTGCCCGACATCATCGAGCTGGCTATCGCAGGAACCTGGATGGAGAGATACGCGTAGACCAATGCCGCACCAAGTGCCTTCAGCATGCTTGGGAAAAATTCGTTACCACTCTCAAGATGAATATTCGCAAAGAGTGTTTGACCGGAACCGACTATCAGGTAGAGCACCATGAGCTTGATGCCGATCGCCACTGCCGACTGCATGTACTTCGATGCCATGTCTGTTGTCCAACGCGAGCCGCCGAAGCCCATCATGATGACCCCGCCGCCGATGATGATGTACGACTCGATCAGGGCCACGAGAAGTTGCGCCGCGACGAAGAGAAAAGACAAGAACATCAGCAGGGCTATCACAGCTGCAGGAAGCACTGCGACAAGTTGCTCCGACAATTTCAATTCGTGCAGAATTTGGAATACCCCTAATGCCGCGTCGTACCCATCGGCAACAATGCCGTCAGGCGTAGCAGCCGACGCGTGCCCGGCTTCTCGGCCGATCTGCGTGAACGAGTCAATAATCCGGGGAATCCAGGTTCCGGAAGACATCAGCAGGAACATGAAGAACGACAGCGTCATCAGCTTCTTGCCGACGCTAAACATCATGTCGTCTAATTCTTTTTTGTCCATGATGAATGTCACGCACATCCAGCCGAAGTCGATCGTGGCCAACATCATGAACAGACGGATCGCGTAAACGCGGATCGCATCACCCCACCCCTTATAGCTACCCTTGTAGACATCGCCGATACCGTTCAAAACGTTAAAGCCCAGCGGCGCCGGCGTCGTCTGCGCATACGACGACAGTGAGGTCGACAACATCATCAACGTTACGAGGATGAACGCGAGAATGCGGACCTGACGTACGGTCAGCTTTAGCCGGAAAGGCGGGAATATCGACATACTAGATTCCTATGGTTTCTTGTCAGGGGCAGACGGCCTTACAACTTTTGTGCTGTGGAGGTTACCGAATACCGTATCCAGCGCCTTTTGCTTTTCCGCCTCGGTTGGCGGAGCGCTCGGCGTCACCACAGCCTGCGCCGAAGGCGCGGGGCGAGGCGCCGGGTCAGATTCGCTGCATCCGGCCAGCAGGGCCACCATCAAACCAGCTACGATATATTTCATAGAACCTCCTTGCGTGCGTTTACGGATTGGGATCGATTGGCACCGTCTTGGCGCCTTGGGTCACCTTCGAAGAACGCAGATTGCCGAATACGATTCCCAGCGACTTTTTCTTTTCGTCCGCCACGCTCGTATCCTTCGACATGAATTGGTTTTGCGCTGACATCTGGGCAATTTGCAACTGCCGCAGCTGCTGCATTTGACCAACCATAGCGACACCAATATCGTTGCCGGCCTGGAGGGCTTTCATTTGCCCATCGGCACTCTGCGAGCGCAATTGTAGCTCGCGCACGACATCCTGTTCGTTGGTAAGAGCTTCTGCCTGCGCACCGGATACGGCCAACGCATTGCGAACGGCAGAATGCGTGTTATCCGACCAGCTCTGGTATTCGTTCTTGGAACTGAATTCCGAGCCGTATCCAGGATGCAACCGCTTGAACATCTGGTCTTGATTTTGCAGCGAGTAGCTGACCTTCTGACCATTGACCACGAGCGTGCGCAAATTTTGGAATGTCTGCGTCATGTTTTGGTCGTTCCACAGCATTCGGGCTTGTTGGTTCAACAGGCTGCTCGGGGTCGTACGTTCAAGATTCTGGAGCATCGACCGGTACTGGTTGATCTGGGTCACCGTCTGCTGCGCCTGTTCGACGTACGAAAGCAATAACTGGATCATGTTGGCGATCTGAGTAAACTCAGTCGCCCCAACAACCGCACCCGCTTTCACGTTCTGCGATGCAGTAACCAGCGCTAAGACACTAACAGCCGCCAAAATCTTCAATTGTGTTTTCATTGCCCCTCCCTCAGTCTTGCGGTTGACATACTTTGGCGTTTGCTTCCACACCCGTGTTTACGTAAGCGTACTTGCCAAACCGCACAAGATCGGTTTGAACGAGCGTCCTTCGGTGATGATCGGGATCTACACTCACCACAGCGCTACCTCGCACTGCGCGGACCGCATTACCAGCATCGGTTCCATATTGGACTCGCGCCTCATCCTGATCGCTAAGCGCACCATATCCGACGTACAGTTTCCAACCACCGCCGGCTAGCAAACCGTTCAAGGGAATGGAGAACTGAAGGTGAGTCAATCCACTGGCCCTGACGGCGTACACCGGAAAAAGTCCACTTTGCCAGTCATACCAGCTGTCGCCGCTCAGAAACTTGGCTTGGGTGCGAGAAGCATCGTGCATGCCAACGTAGACAATCCCAGGACGACCCAAGTCCTGCCCCAGTACCGGCAAGGTGAAGCTGGCATAGGGTTGCAAACCTTGGCAGTACACCTGGAGACTTACAACCGTCAAATTCGGCGGCGATGCCGACATTTGCGCGGTCGCGGGCAATACAGCAAAGAGCCCCGCCAACACCACCGCCCGAAAGCCCGATCGTAAAGTGTTCATGCGAATTTCACCGCCCAGGTACGCGCGCGGTTTGCGAGGAAGCGTGCTACGCCCCGCAGACCATGAAAGGCCAGCACCAAGGGAAAAGCGACTGCAAAGCCGACGACCTGGCCAGCCGCTGCGATCAAAGGGGTAAAGATGATGGCAAGAATCACTAAGATGGTCATTTGAAACTCCTTTGTGGTTTTCCATTTCTATGACTTTATTATAGCACAGTGATACATAGAAAGATATCAAAATATCGTTTCTATGCCGCGTTTTCTCGCTCAATGATTTGCTTATCGAGGTAGTCGGCCCACGTGCTGAGCTTTCCTTTGCCCCAGTCCTTGTGGATATTGCACCAGCGCAGCCACTCAACCGGCCAACGCACTCCGTAGCGAGCGATCAGCTCACGCGCCTTCGCGATGTCGTCGCGCCCCGATGCGCCCACAAAAGCAAGATTGACCGGGCCTAGCCCCAGCTGGAATTTCCGCCTGCCCAGAGGCGACATGTAATAGTAGTCGCGCTTCTTGGCCATGCGCCCGATGATCTCCACTTGGCGTTCGTTCAGACCGAGGAGCCGGTACGGCGCCGCGGAGTCCTCGTTGGTGCTGGCTTCGGGATTGGCCAACAGTATCTTGGTCGGGCAGCTCTCGTAAAGCACGTCCCGAATCGGGCTCTTTCCAACGTCAGAAATCGACTGGGTCGCAAACCAGACACAGCAATTCGCCTTACGGAGCGTCTTCAACCACTCTCGGATCTTCTCCTGGAATAGTGGGTGGTTCAGCATCAACCACGCCTCGTCTAGCACGATCAGCGTCGGCGAACCATCCAGACCCCGTTCAATGCACCGGAACAAATACAGCAGCACAGGCACCGCGTGAGCGTCACCCATGCTCATTAGGTGTTCCATTTCGAATACCACGAAGCGATCAAGCGCAATGCTGTCACGTTCCGCGTCGAGCATCGCGTTCCCGCCCTGCAGCGTGTACGCCTGGAGCGCTTCGCGCATCGCCAAATCTTGGACCTGCTGCGAAAATTCGGTCATGGTACGGCGATCCGCATCGCCCTTTCCAAGCTTTTCCAAAGCCAGGCGAATCTCCGTTCTATGCGCCGGTAATATCACGAAGCCTTGGAGGCGCAACAACGTCTGGACATACTCTTCCGCCCAGGCCCGCTCCACGGGACGATCGACTCGCCCGAGCGGGCAGAAATTAAGCTCGCCCCCGTGCTCTCCGCCGATATCGTAGTAAGTACCCCCGTTTGCATTGCAAAGTATGAACGACGAATAGCCTTTTTCGAATTTACGCACCTTGGCATTCGGGAAGCGCAGAAAGCTGGCCTCAAGAAATTCAAGCAACGCCGACTTGCCGGCTCCGGTCGGGCCCATGATTAGACCATGGCCAACGTCCTCGACGTGCAGATGGAGACGGAATGGGGCATTGCCCGTCGTCTTGGCCATTGCAATTGGAGGGCTGTTTGGCGGATAGAACGCGCAGGGATTTGTCGTCAGTCCCGGCCATGTAGCCGTCGTTGGAATCAGGTGCGCCACATTGAGCGAATGCACGATAGGACGCCGGACGTTCTCATAGCCGTGTCCAGGCAGGGTACCGAGATAGGATTCGACGGCGTTCACGTCTTCAAGGCGGACGGGGAACCCAAGGTTGCGTATGAGCGTCATGCAATCCTCCGCACTTTGCTTTATGCGGGCCTCGTTCTCATCCATCAGCACGACCACGCTCGTGTAGTGTCCGAATCGTACCAGCCCCGAAGCGGAGAGCGCCATCGCGGTACTTGCGTCGACCTCCATCGCCAGCGCGTCGTGATCGATAGGACCGTTAGCCGAATTCGAGGCTTGATCCTTGATACCGCGTACCTTTTGTCGCCATTTCTTGCGCAATTTGTCGAGCAGACCCTTGCCTTCTTCCGGGTCCATGAAAATGAACCGCGTGCTCCAGCGATAGGCCACCGGCAGAGAATTTAGGGCCGACAGAATTCCCGAAAAACTCTCTGCTGGAAAGCCGTCGATGGCGATGCACTTGATATGCTTCTCGCCCACTTTCGGGTTGTTGCCCCCGGTGAAGTCCTGGCTTCCAATGATGCTGTCGTACATGAAGCCTTCAGGAGGCTTCACAATGTGCTGGTTCAGGCCCGTCACCGCATAGTGCAAGTACCCCGCCAGGTGGTCGATCACCACTTCGGTATCGTCCACCTTGCTGCGCACCACCTGCTCTCCCATTCGCGTAATGCCCTCGAACACCGTCGAGAACTGGGCTTGCATATCCGCGATCATGTCCTCGAATCGGGACAGAATTTGTGATTGCAGCGCATTCGGGTTCTTCCTCAGATCTTCACTACGCTCGAACATCAATGCGGTCGCCTGACTCTCCAGCTGTAACGGCGGGAGGTAGGTGAAGATCATCGAATACGCGCTTTCGAAGTGCGAATCTTCCAGGTTGTACTGGGCGGCTCGCTCATCGTCCATCAGCTTCGCCACGGGCTCCATGAACGCCGAGTCCTTTGGATAGCCAATCGCGGTTGATCGGTTCGCATCGATGTGCACCATCCAGCCGGACCCCAGACGCCGCACAGCGTCGTTGACGCGCGCCGAGATGGACTCCATCTCGCCTACGCTCGCCGATTCAGTGTCGGTCCCGCGATAGTAGAAGCCGGCGATCAACTCGCCGCCCTTCCCTAACATCACGCCAGGTTCAATTGGTTTCGCGTAACGCAGAATATCCGCGAAACCCTCGTCCTCGTCCCGGTACTCCTTTTGCATGCCCGCCTTGCCCGATGCCACCGCGTACCACACGATGCCGACGACAATTAATACAATGCTTGTCCAAAAGCCGCTCATATTCTTACAACCTTATTTGAAGTCCTTGAAAGCACGCAGGGGCGCGTTCATGCGTCCTCGCGCCGGATAGAAGGCGCGATACTTCCGATGACGTTTGAGCACTTGCCACATCATCGGATCGACCGACGCGAGCTTACGCATTAAAGAAATCCAGACGCCCCATACCAACGCGCTGACGGGAATTCCATACCAGATGCCATATCGCATAGAAACCACGAAGGCCAGGTACAGCGCGAACAGCAGCCCACCGAGCACCAGGTTGCGTTCGCCGCCCATGAAAGTAAGCGGACGAACACCGGAGGCGTGTATCGTCACTCGCGTCAATTCACTCCGTTTGCGCTCGCTCATCGCGAATCGTCCCTTTAGACGCCGCAGGTGGATTTAGCGGCGCCGGCCTTGATCGCGATCCAGCCCAGAATTGCGGAGCCGCCCACAGCCAGGCAAACGCCCATCGTGATGTTGACGACCTTCTTGAGAATACCGGTCAGCTCTTCGCCGAAGACGAAGCCAGCGCCGGCGGCGCCGAATGCAATCGACCCGACAGCGATCATGGTCGGACCCTTGAACCAACCCGCGATCCCGCACAGCGAGGAGTCCCACGGCGCCGAACCGTCGCTAACCTGCGCCGCGGCGAGGCCTGCATAGGTTCCCAGCCACAGGACCGTCCAGGCCTTCGACCAGGACATTTGACGGGGCATTCTTTTGACCGCTGCCAGCGCGGCTGTCGCGTTGCGCCCGATACGGCCGCGTACGTTTTGCGCGATCGCGCGGACACCAGATTTCAGTTTTTTAATATGCATTTCACTCTCCGTTAAAAAAATTAGTCAAACCTGCGTCGTGAGATATTTCTTTCTCGCGTCGTCGTACCCTTCAACTACCATCACTTCACTTACTTTCCTGCCGGCTGCGGCCTCCTCGTCCTTTCCGATGAAAATACAAAGATCGATCGCATCAGCGATTTCGTGTGGGTTGGCTCGAATACCTGGATTCTCTTCAATGAGACGCTCCATGCGCACCAAGCCTTTTTCGCAATCGTCGGCGTGGATCGTAGCGAACCCGCCAGGGTGACCCGTATTCCACATCTTTAGCAGCGCGAGCGCTGCAGGGCCCCGCACTTCGCCCACGCCGATCCGGTCCGGCCGCATACGCAGCGTCGCCGAGAGCAGTTGCGTGATGCTCACATCTTTATTCGAGCGCATCTGCACATAGTTCTTTGCCGAGCACTGGATTTCCCCCGTGTCCTCGATCAGCACAATGCGATGGTCGGGAGTGATGTGCTCAATACCGTGCAAGATCGCGTTGACGAGCGTCGTCTTACCGCTTCCTGTGCCGCCCACAACCAGAATGTTTTTGCGCATGCGGATCGCCATGCGGATAATCTCCACATGACTCTTCCCACGGCACAGCTCAACGAAGCTTGCAATGGCTCGCTTCTTCTTGTTTCGAGGGTCGTCCAGATCGGTCAGAATGCCTCGCGACTCGTAGTCTTCGAGCGTGAAGATCATGGACGCTTTTTTTCGGATCGCGAATGTGGGCCTCGCGACCACTGGCGGAATCAATCCCTCGAATCGACTTCCGTCAAGGGGCAATTCCCCCTCCAGAATTGGGTTGGTCCGTGTGACGACCGTACCCAACATGTCCGCAATACTGCCCATGAGCTTCTCAGCTTGCGAGAGTGGCATCACATATCCGGTGTCAGACATGCCCTCGCCCAGGCGGTCGCGCCACACTTTAAGGTCAGGATTCAGCATGATTTCGATGACCGTTGGGTCCTCCAACTCGCGCATGATGACCGGACCTAAGTCCCGGCGCAGCCCCTCCATCTTTCGCGCCAGTGACAAGTCTTGATTACTGATTGCCAGTACCGGCGCTCCCTGATTCATCCCTGTCATTGCCGGGCCTCTCATTTCATCAAAATTCAAAAAGTCGCGTTCTTTTTTTGTACCACAATGATATCATAATATAATATTGGATGAGAACAACAAATTTTTGTGATTTTTCTGACGTCAGAAATCATCAAACCCTTCACGGATTGGACAAGCTATGAATTTGAAAAAGAGCATTTTGGCAATTTTGGTGACCGCTGCCGCACAGCATGCCCAAGCGGGCTTCTACGTCAACGATGACGCGCCCGTCATAACGGCCGCCAATCCGGAACAGGCGCGCAAAGCCAAGACCGTCTACGCGTCGTTCACCGGCACGCGCTTATCGAGGGCATCCCGCACGGATCTGGAGAACCTCGGCGACGCCCCGCTCGATGCGGACACTGTGGCGGTGAACGTCTATGCAAAGAATAAACAACAGCTGGTGGCCGCCAACCGGCGCGCGCTGGCTGTACGAACTTGGCTAGTAAGGAAAGGGGTTGCACCCGACCGCATCAAGGTCAATGCCGACGTCGATCCGGACACTGACCCCCTCGACACGGACGTTCAGATCGTCTTTCGCTCGGCACCTCAACGTGCGATCGCCGACACGCTGCGCACTGCGCGGTTCGTGCCGCCGGCGGCAGCAGCTCCAGTCCCGATCGCCAATGCGCAAGCCCAGTCCCAGAATGCAGATAGCGCGAAACTGGAATTCGTGAGGAAAATAATGTCCATGGCGGCGTCGAAGATGATTTCGCAGGAGAGTGCAGTACGGCTCGTAGGCGACTACCTGGCTAATCTCGGCCCGAATGCCCCCCCCCTGCCCCAGACGCCCGCAGCGGCCACGGCGTCCCAAACCGGATCGGCGATCCAGCCGGCACCAAGCCAAATTGTCCCGTTTGGCGAAGTACCAAGGATTTGGACTCTTGCGGCAAACAAGTCGTTGCGCGACAACCTCAAGGAATGGGCAGTAACTGCCGGCTATGCTGAACCGAATTGGACAGCATCGAATCCATATCAAGTCACGTACACATCAACCTACACGGGGACGTTCTTCGAGGTCCTCAATCAAGTCGCATCCGCCGTCCCGGCAGTGGACTTCCGCGTGAGTAAAAACCGACGGACCATCGACGTGGTCGACGCACGCCAGTAAAGACCCGCACACCCGTAAAAAAGGCCCTACGGGGCCTTTTCTATTTTGTCGAAATAGGAAGCACGACTTTCATTCGCGCCGCCTTTAGGCCTTCAGGGGCTGGGATTGCGTGCTTGCGAT
>NZ_JBXARE010000022.1:0-56117 GCF_058807935.1 Pseudoduganella sp. GW821-FHT11H04
TTGGGGCGAATGCAATATAAATGCTAAGGTCCGAGAAGGGGCGAATTCGATATTAGAAGCGAAGGTCCGAGTTGGGGCGGAACCTGCCGGTCGCCGGGCGCCATGTGTCAGGTCAAGTAAATCAGTACAGGTAAGGCGAAACTGTGAAGCAACGTGGCCAATGTCGATGACCACGTTTGCATGGCTTGATTCGGTCAAGTGCTGCGCGCAGCAGCTTGCTGTTGTTCGATGTAGGCAACGAAGCTGGATGCGGTAATTCCGCTGGCACGCGCGCTGATCTTGATCAGTTCGAGGTGGCCCTTGTCGACCAGGCGGTAGAGGGTGCTGCGCGAGACGCCCAGCTTGGCCATTGCGACGTTGACGCGGTAGGTGGTTGGTGCGGTGATGTTCATATCTGTGATTCCTGTGCTTGTTGTTATGCTGCGGTCGCTATTAGCATTTCGTCGATGCCGCGCTCCAGGCGCTCTATGTGATCTGCGGCTTCCAGATCCAGTGCCGGCGGTTTGATGGTGCTTTGGCCGGCAACCGTGCGCAGCCGGCGCACCAGGTCGGCGCTGACGGCGGTGGTGTTGCCGCGCTTCGGATGCGGCCGGCTCCGGAATTGTTTCGCCAGATTCAGCACTGCATCGCGCTCAGGGGTGCGGAGCAAGTGCTCGTCGATCACGCCGCGCTCGCGCAGCGCAATCTTGGCGTGCAACAGTTCTTGCGACGACGCGTAGTAACGCAGCGTCTGGAGAATTTCGCCTGCGGTCAGCAGCTCGTACACCAAGTTCGTAATGACCTGGTCGGCGGTAAGTGCGATTGCCGCCGTATTCGTTGTTGTGTGGTTCTTAAAGGCGTTCATGGGTTGCGCTAGCGATTTTTTGGTTAAGTGGTCGCCATCAGCGTGATCAACGCGCTGATGGCTGCGAGGATTGCGAACATCACTGCGTCCAGCATTCCTTCTCGGGACATGGGTTAGATCCTCGATGGTGTTGGGAATGGCCAGGCGGCTTCTGGCACTAGCTCGCCGCCGGCTTCGGCCTGGGCCGAGCGGTTCTTGCGCACCTTGATGACTGGGCCGGCCTCGTCGCCCTGCTGCGCCTGCGGCTTGGCCTTGAGCGTGATCGTCTTGCGCGGCGCCGGCGCGCTGGCGGGTTCTTCCGCACCATCGGTGGTCACTGCATCGGCGGTGGAGGGCTCCTGGATCGCCTTCTTCTGCCAGCCATTGGTGCCGTAGAAGTAGCCGAGGCCGTTGGCAGCAGCTTCGACGTTGCGCAGGTGGTACGGCGCCTTGTCGATGATGTGCGCGGCTACGGCGGTCAGGTGGTCGATGTTGGCGGCGATCGCCTCGCGTACATCCTCTGGATTTTGCAGGCCTTCGATGTCAATGCTTGCGATGGCGAGGTCGGTTGCCGTGACATCGATGCCTTCGGCCTTCGCAATGGCCAGCATGGCGAGCGCGGTCGGGCGTGGCTCGTCGTCAAGATCCCAGGTGGACATGCTGAGGTTTTCGCCGACGATCAAGTCCATCAGCAGCAGCTGGACGGTCGTGATATCAGCCTGGTCAATGTACGCGCACAGGCCATCGTCGCTGCGATCCTGGAATGGATACAGGTCGCCAATCAGGTCGTCCGGCAGGCTGTGGTCCTGGCTGTCCAATACCAGCGCCTTGGTCAGTTCGCGCAGCATTGGCAGCGTGAGCCCTGCGGCGGCACGCGAGCGGATCTTGCGGTAGCGGATCACGCGCTCTTGCGTGATCACGTCGCAGCGCTGCTGGCGTTCCTCGCGCTCCTTCTGTTGTTTCAACGCGGCCTCTTGCTGCTTGGTCAGCTTCACAGCCTTGGATGGATCGGCGGCTTCGGCCGTAAGCCGTGCGGCGCGAACGCTTTCAGTTTCGCAAGCGCCTTTCTTCTCCAGTGCCGCCTGGACGTCTTTGCGCTTGTACACCTCGACAACCTCGCCGTCGGAATCCTTGATGTATTTAACTGGCTTAGGGAGCTCGTCAGCATTCAGCAGCTCCTTGATATAGCCGCTCATGCCTGTAGCCGGAGCTACGCGCTCAAAAGTGCTCAGGTGCGTTGTGGCGAGGACAAACTCGGTGCTGCTGCTCCAAGTGTTCGAGCGGATGGCGCCCGCGTCCTTGCCTTCCAGAACTGGAATGCCGCGCTTGTTCGCATATACGACGATAGCCTGATAGTGGGCTGCCGTTTTCTCTTGGAAGCAGTCGGGATCCGTGCAGATATTGGCGTTCTTGGCGTCCTGGTAGATTTCAGGCTGGTTGCCGGCGCGCTTGGGGCACTTCGTGCAATTGCCGACGGAGGCCAACAGCTTCGAATCTTTTGCATCGAACGGGGCTTCGGCCAAGTCCAGCGTATAGCGGCGCGCAATGTGTGCAGCTGCAGCGCGATACGACATCGTCTCGCCGTTGTACAGCGGCGCCATGATTTCGCCCAGGGCCTTGTCCTGCAGGTCCGGAGTCGGAATGCGGGCGATCAGCAGGGCAGTCGAGGCAGGGAAATGCTGGATGTCGTCCAGGAACATTTCACGTGCACGGAGCGACAAGGCGCAGAGCTTCAGGCGCCCGTAGACATACGAGCGGCTTTGCTTCACTTTGGCGGCCAGCTGGTCGGCGTTGTAGCCATGCTTGAGCATCAGCTGTTCGAAGCCGATCGCCTCCTCCAGTGGGTGCGGGTTCTCGCGCTGGATGTTCTCCAGCAGCTGGATCTCGGCAGCTTGCTTGTCCGTCAGGTGTCTGATGCTGGCTGGCGCGACCTGCAGGCCGGCCATCACCGCGGCGCGGAAGCGACGTTCGCCGGCGACAACCTCGAAGATCTGAGGAGCATTGGTGGTCGGCGTGACCGGGCGCAGCAGGATCGGCTGCAGGATCCCTACCTCGGCGATGTTGTCCGCCAGCTGCTGCAGCGCCTCTGGGTTGAAGCGGGTCCGGTTCGTGTACGAAATGCGGATCAGGTGCAGCGGAATGTCGCGATAGCCCTCAACAACAAGTTCACCTACAACGATCACCTGGTCGGCGGGAGCCGGTACAACCGGCGCTGGAAGAACTACAAGTTTGCTCATGGCGTGGGTCTCTCAGTTAATCGCGGTCGTTTGCCGCAAGGGATTTGAAATCGGTGGTCGGCATGCGGCGCACAGGGTGTTTGCGTGCGTAGGAGCGCAGCGCGCGGCCGAGGGAAGGGTCTTTCAGCGCAGCGTCCAATGGGCCTGCAACCTGGAATAGGCGGTGCGCCGCTGCAAGGGACTGGCGATCGGGATCGGCCGGCGTGACCGTGATGCCGCAAGGGGTGTCGCCCTGGCGCTCCAATTCGGCTTCGGCTGCGCAGGCGGCATTCGCGGCGCAGGTGCAGAACGTGGCGGTACCGGTGCTGGTGCGCACCTTGACGTTGAACTCTTGCACAAGGTGGTCATGGATAGCCAGTGCCTGGCGCAGGTCGTCGGCCGTGTCGCCGCGGAGGCCTGCGAAGCCGGCTTGTTGAAGCAACTCAGTAACGTTGATGGCGGCAGCTTGCAGGTGCTTCATGCTCGCCAGCAGCGCTGCCGCGTGATCGCTTAGCGTTGATTCCGGCGTCGACATGGTCGCGATGGTGAGAGGGGCGCTCATTTGCACACCTCGAGGGCGGTGCGGTCGGAATTTTGTGCAGACGTCTGCACCCGTACAACGGGCCTGTTCAGGTTTCGTGCGGCGATGTAGGCGTGACCCTTGAGGCTAGAGTCGACAGTGACTGTGGTTTCTGGCTTCTGTGACGAAAGATGCGCAGCGTGAATTGAGCGGCCTTCTTCAGCGCCTGCAAAGAATGCGTCGGCTGCCGCAGTGCCTTCTTGGTGTGGGCAGGCAAATGGTTTGCCGATCATGCGCTGCAGCATCGCGGCTCGAGCGCCGTCTACAAATTCAGTGCTACGTACGAACCGGTTCAGTCGTGGGGAAAAAGCATCGGTAAGGAGCTCGTCAATGACGGCTCGCAGGGATGCCACAGTATTCTGTTGCATGACCATCTGTCCTCTTCGTTGTTCAGATGGTCGAATATTAGTCGGGCTAATTAATTAAGTCAACAGTCCGACTAATAATCGCGAATGAAAAAATTACTGACGCTGATTTTTCTGTTGTTTAAAGGCGGCCTGAGAGAGGGCGTCCTGCTTGCCAGACGACTTTGCCGACAATGATGCAGTCGCCACCACGGCAGTGGCGTTTCCCGTACTGCGGAGCTCGGTTGAAGGAGTACATGTACCAGTCTGCTCCTTCCTTTACGAGCTGCTTGATCACCGCCTCGCCGTTGAAATTGATTGCGTAAAGTTCGTTCGAAACAGGCTTGGTGTCAGCAATATTAATAACGACAGTGTCATCTTCGAATAGGGCAGGTTCCATACTTTGCCCTTTGACTTTGATCGCCAATAGACACTGCGGGACATAGTCATTCTTCTCAATCCAGTCTCTTGGGACATGGATGGTGCCGCCATCATCAAAGCCCAAATCTGTCTCAAACCCAGTAATGCCGGCCTGGAGCTTTAAGGAGACTTTCTTGATTCCGATGGTCTCAACTGGTTCGCCAACTGCAACGCGCTGGAGGCTACTCAATACAGAGTGATCGCCAGGGGAGGCCGCCGCATACTTTGCAGCTTGTTCCGCCAAAGACGGGCTGAAGTCCGCGACAGTGCACCCAAAGACGGCGGCCATTTTCACGGCGGCGTCCACATTCAGCGGAATCCTACCGTTGAGGTACTGATTAAGAGCGCTTTGATTAAAGCCGAGCAACGACGCCGCAGCTTCCTGGGAGTACGGCTCTTTGTCTTCGCGTTTGCGCAGCTGCCACGCGCTAAAGCGTTGCTTTAGGCGCATAGCATCTTCGCGTTGTTCGTCAGTTAAGGGCATGGCAGGCATTAGGCAACAATATAAGCGAAACTAATATTTGGCAATTAGTCGGACTGTTGACAATATTAATCAGTCAGACTAATATTTCGCCATGAACACGATCTCCACGATTCGCGCGAGGCTGGGAATTACACAAGCGGCATTGGCCGTCGGCCTCGCGGTAACGCAAGGCAACGTCTCCAATTACGAACGGGGGCAGACCGTGCCTCCAGATGTCGCTAAACGACTCATTCGCTTTGCGCGTGGTCGCGGGTTGGCCGTGACTTTCGACGATATCTATGGCGAGCCGGATGAAATAACGGATGAGAAACTAAATTGAGCAAACCATGGACCGACGCCACACGTCGGTCTCTTTTTGCCCGATAAGTTGCAATATGGAAATGTTGCTCAATAGGGCCGCAGCTAATTGTAAGGCGCGTCTCGCGAACAGAAAGGAACTGCACAGTGGCCGCAAAAATCCTTACCTGGTGCTTGCTCATCTGTTGCTCACCGAAGAGCACCAGCGAAGGTGACGTTTGTTTATGTGGAGCTCTCCCGTGGGATCCGGACATACGAGCCGAATAGACTTTTATCGAGTTGTTGAGCTGAACAGTTTTCATCAGTGCAGATTATCGAATCGACAAGCATTAGACAACGTAGGGAATGAAAGGAAATACCTTTGAGCGAATTCACCAAGGCCTATCAGGCCATGATTACCAAGCATGGTTGGGCAGGTACTGCGGCCACCCTGGGTATGTCGCTGGCAATGCTAGAAGCTCGCGTGTACGGTTTCAATGGAAACGGCATGCGTGTCGATACTGCGATGACGATTCAACGGTATGCCGGAACGCACGATTTCGCCCAAGCCGTCGCGACCGCATCCGGCGGAGTTTTTGTTCGCCTCCCTGATGGAGATGTTATGTGTCGCGATGATCTGCAGATCAAGTTTCACGAACTGCACAAGGAGATCGGCGAACTTTCCGGCACCTATCTGGCAGCGACCGCCGACGGGGAGATCGATAAAAGGGAGCGTCGTCAGTTAGAAGCTATTGAGCAGCGCATGCATAAAACGATGCGAGAGCTGATGGCTCTAATGTTCCTGATCTATTGCCCGCGCAATGAGGCGGTATCGGTTAGCGCGGAGGTGGCCAATGTCTAAGAATGACCTTCCGCGCGCTGGCAGCCGCGCCGAGAAATGCCTGGCTTACCTTCATCGCCTCCATCGGCCGGCAACGATCAATGAACTGCGTACGCAGATCGACTCCAACGATTCCATGGCAGATTTCCGCCGGGTGGTCGTATCGCGCCTGCGTGTGGCTGGGTTGGTCGCCATCAGCGACGACGTCGTAACGATTACGGCCGACGGCCGTCGCTTCATGGGCTTCGAGCCGCCCAAAGAGCAATACGTGGGCATTCCAGCTGCCCCGCGCGTCGGCGGTGGCCATCGGCCGCTCCGCAGCCGTAGCCCGATGGTGGTCCGCGAAGGCTCGCTGGACTACCGCAACATTCCTTCGGTCATGGGCGGCAAGGAAGTGCCATACAAGGCGTCGACGCGTCAGGAAAACGAGTAAATGACGACGGTTAATGACGTTCTGGTCCAGATGGCCGCGGTGCTGCCTGCGCTGCCGCCAACGCCGCTCGATACCAGTGGGAAGTTTCGCAAATTCGGCACGGGCAAGAAGTCCTGGTACAAGCTGTTTGAAAACCTGCTCGACGATGGCCGCGTTGTCGTCACTGGTACGTTTGGTCGTTGGCAAGGGCGTGATCCCGGTACGACGAAGGTGGAGACGGATTGGTCGAGCGTCAGCGAGGCCGAGCTTGCCAACATCAAGCGCCGCCAGGAGGACAAGGCACGCCAGGAAGAAGCGCGGCGGGCCGTTGTGGTGGAGCGCGCAGCTGGACGCGCGCGCATGCAGTGGCGTCAAGCCAAGCCAGCTACCGAGGCGGCCACACACGCCTACCTGGTGCGCAAGCAAGTGACCGGCGAGGGCGTGCGGATCGACGAGAACGGCATGTTGCTTATACCGGCGCGTCGCTACAAGCCCGGCAGCGTAAAGCTGATGTGCGTGCAAAAGATCGACGCGAACGGCGAGAAAAAGTTCAATGGCGGGGCGGATACCATTGGCGTCGGCTGCTTGCTGGGTGCGACCTCCGCCAGCACCTCTCAGATCGGCCTGGCAGAAGGGTATGCCAGCGGTCGCAGCGTGCGCATGGCGGTCAACGAGGCTTTGCCACTGATGTTGGCATTCAGCGCCGGCAACCTGGTGCACGTTGCGCGCCAGCTGCGGCACGACTTCCCGGCCGCTGAACTGATCTTCTTCGCTGACGACGACTGGCAACTGGCGCAGCGGTACGAGCGTGACGTGTTGGGCGAGTTCGGCGTGGTGGCGCCGGCCATCGATGGCGCGGATCACGTGCTGCACAATGATGCCGGCGATCAGGTGACCGTTCGCGCCACCTGGCGAAAGGACGTGACCGGCACCGACTACATCGAGGCCGATGTGCGGTCAGGCCGCCGCTTCTATGTCTGGAAATTCGAGAACGCGGGCATCGCCAGCGCACGCGCTGCAGCACGCGAGGTCGGCAATGCGCGGGTCGTCTGGCCGGTGTTCAAGGATCGTGGCGAGAACAAATGGACTGACTTCAATGATTTGCACGTGCAGGAATCATTGACCGAAGTTCGCGCGCAAGTCATGGCCGCCCTGGTTGCCTCGAATGACCAGGTGCCGCTGGCTGTGCCAGAAGCCGAGCCCGAACCTATGCCCGAACAGCGGGCCCCCGTTCCCCCGATTCAGGCGGAGCCGGCCGGCCTGATCGTGCCAACGCTGGAAGGGTTGCTGTCGCACTTCGCTCTGATTTACCCGACCACTGACGTGTGGGACTCGCTCCGCAAGCAGCGGTTGAAAAAGTCCGCCTTCACGGCCTGGGTCGGCAAAGACCTGGCCGCGAAGTGGGAAAAGGATGCGGGCCGGCGCACCATCATGCGCGAAAGCCTGCCGACGCTGGTCGGTGGCCGTGCGGTTGAGGGCAATGGCTCCGGAGGCAAGCTGGGCGAAATGCTCGAGCAGCTGACGCTGTTGCGCGGTACCGAAACGGTATGGGATGGCATCGGCCAGCAAGTGATGGGCCTGGGCGCCGTGCGCGCTGATTACACGGCGGAGCTGACTTCGAAGTGGCAAGAGCATGCGCTGCGAAAAACCATCGAGGCAAAGAACCTGGTGTTCGATCCAACGCAGCAGGCCGATCCCGTCTCGCACGTGAATATCTTCCTGGGCTGGCCGCTGATCCCGAAGCCAAATGCCGACCTGGTCACGCCGATCCTCGCGCTCCTCGAGTCGCTATGCGGCGCCGAAGATAAGGTGGACGACTGCGTCTATTGGATCCTGCGCTGGCTCGCCTATCCACTGCAACACCCTGGCGCCAAGATGCAGACCGCGCTGCTGATGTTCGGCGAAAAGCAGGGCACCGGCAAGAGCCTGTTCTTCCAGGACGTGGTTGCGCCAATCTACGGCGACTACGGCACGGTCGCCAGTCAGCACCAGTTGGAATCGACCTTCACGGCCTGGCGCTCGCGCAAGCTGTTCGTCCTGTTCGAAGAAGTGCTGTCGCGGGATGACCGGTATAGCCATAACGGCACGCTGAAGTACATGATCACCGGCAAGTCGATGAGCATCAACGAGAAGAACCTGCCGCTGCGTGACGAGCGCAACCACATGAACAGCGTGTTCCTCTCCAATGAGCCGCAGCCGATCCCTATCGAACTGGAAGACCGCCGCTTCATGGTGATCGAGGCCAGGGCGAAGCAGTCGGAAGAGTTCTACGGCAAGGTCAAGCGGGCCATCGATGCCGGCGCCGTCGAAGCCTTCTACCACTTCCTCCTCACGCTGGATCTCGGGACTTTCAATGAGCACACCAAGCCGCCGATGACGCTGGCGAAAGAGCGCGTGATCGAGTTCGGGCTCAGCGGCTGGATGTCATTCCACCGCGCTTGGAAGGATGGCTACCTGGATGCGCCGTACTGCTCCTGCCTGTCGGAGGACCTGTACCGCATCTACCGGCGCTGGTGTGACAAGAGCGGTGAGAAGCCGCTGACGCTGTGCAAGTTCGCCGGCCTGATCGCCAGCCGCGAACACAAGGTCAAGCGGAAGGTGTCCGTGAACAAGAAGCAGCCAAAGTCGCGCATGGTCTTCGAGATCGGTAGCCCCGACAAGGACAGGCTGGAGGCGGAGATCGATGAATTCAGGGATAAGGGCGATGTGCGGGCGGAGTAATGCCGGGTTCGATGCAGGGTTGGCAAGGGTTGAAAACAAACCCTGCTCCGCGCAAACCCGCATGAATGCGTGGTTGTAGCAGGGTTGCAGGGTTAGCAGGGTAGGGCGCACGTGTGCGGGAATTTGTGTATGGATCATTGGATCAATTTTTTTTGAAGGACCACATGTAAATCAACCCTGTAACCATGCATACCGTGCTCAAAGTGAGTATTGGTGCGGGTTTCAACGGAGCAGGGTTTGAATCAAAGCCTGAAAACCCTGCACCAGTGGTGAAAACATAGATCGGAAGACAGATGATGAAGGTCACAGTGAAAGACAACTTCCCCGACGTTGCGCAGCGACTGAAGGATCTGGGTGACCAGGCGCCTTTTGTGGCCGCCGTGTCGCTGACGCGCTCGATCAAGGCGGCCCAGGGCGCCATCAAGGAAGAGATGCAACGGGCGTTCGATCGCCCGACCGCGTACGCCTTGAACGGCATGTTCGTTAAGGCGGCCACGAAACAGAACCAGGAGGCGAAGCTCTGGGTCAAGGACAACCCGAGCGGGCGTGGTACGCCGGCCGATCGCTTCCTGCTGCCGCAAATCTACGGTGGCATCCGTGGCATGAAGGGTATGGAGCGTCTGCTGCAGCGCTCCAACCTGATGCAGGCGGGATGGTTCGCGGTGCCGGCGGCTGGTGCGCAACTGGATGGCAACGGCAACGTCAAGCGTAGCCAGATCGTGCAGATCCTCTCGCAGTTGAAGCTGCAGCGTGGTACCGGCTTCGAATCCAGGGCCAGCGGCAGCGCGCGTTCGAGCCGCGCTGTCGCGCGCCAAGGCGTGACTTACTTCGCGCTGCCCCGCAAGAACCGTGGCTTGGCGCCAGGCATCTACCTCAAGCGCCGCTTCGCGCATGGCACAGCCGTGCGCCCTGTGTTTATCTTCGTCCAGTCTCTGAACTACCGGCCGCGCTTGCGTTTCTTCGAAGTCGGCCAGGCCGAGGCCAACGCACAGTTCCCGCGCCAGTTCGAGGCCGAATGGGGCAAGGCGGTGGCGAAAGCCAGGCTGCGGAAGTAGTCGGCGGCTGGCCACCCACCCCCTCCCCGGGGTTAGGTTCTTCCTGGGGCAAGGCGGTTAAGGGTAATTCAGGCCCCGTCTTCGCACTAGCCGGTGCCCAAAACATTTCCTGACAACTAACCTGACAAGTACACGAAACACATGCCGAACCTGACAACCATCGCCGAGTGGGCCGAAATCGTAGGGATCTCGCGCCAGTCTGCATACGACGCGGTGAAGCGCTGCGAAATCCCGGTGACCGATGGCAAGCTCGATCCGGATTATGCAACGCACCTGTACCGCAAGAACACGCGCCAGCGCGCGAACGGTAATCGTCCTGCCTCTCCGGCAACCATGGCGCCGCATGGCGCTACCGCGGGTGCGGGAGGGACGGGAGGTGCGGAAACCAAAGATCGGGTACCAGGGTATGACTCCAGCCGTGCACGCCGGGAGGCTGCGGAGGCAGCGAAGGCGGAACTGCAGCTGGTGGAGATGGCGGGCAAGTTTCTGATCAAGGATGACGTGGAAGCGGCGGCGTTCGAGATCGCGCGCGCCCTGCGTGATGGCTTGAACAACAGCGCGCGCCGCATCGCGGCGGAAGTCGCGGCACTGACCACAGCGGAAGCCTGCGAAGAAGTGATCGAGCGGGAGCTCTCCGCGCTGCTCGGCAGCATGAACCAGGCGCTGCTGGCCGACATGGACGTTGACATCAGCGAGGCCGTGCAATGCTAATAAAGCCGGCCATCCCCGTCATGCGTGCCGCGTTTAGCCGCGGCCTGGAGCCTGACCCGAATCTGCCAGTCGACGAATGGGCGGACGAATACATGGTCATCCCCAAGAGCGGCGGGGCGAGCGAGTACGGTAAATACCGTAGCAGCCGCACGCCACATGCGCGCGCCGTCATGCGAGCGCTGTCGTCGCGAAGCCCTTGCAAACGCGTGGCCGTGATGGGGGCATCGCAGATGCTCAAGACCCAGGTGGCGTTGAATTTCTTCGGTGCGACCGTGCACCAGGCCCCGTCGAATTTCCTGTGGATCCTGCCGACCGGCAAGCTGGCCAAGCGCGCCAGCAAGCGTATCGACAAGACGATCGCCGCCGTGCCGGTGCTGCGCGAGCGCGTCGCCCAACCGCGCTCCAGGGATTCCGTCAACACGACGGATACCAAGGAATACATCGGTGGCGCACTCACCATCGTCACCTCCGGTGCGGCGGCCAACCTGTCCGAGCTTTCCTGCCGCTACCTGGTCTACGATGAAGTCGATCGTGCGGACGCCAACGTCGACGGTGAGGGCGATACCACGGCACTGGCTGAGGCCCGACAGACAACGTACGAGCGCAACAAGAAGTCCTACTATCCGAGCTCACCAACGGTCAAGGACGCGTCGACCATTGAGGCGCTGTACATGAAGGGGACGCAGCGCGAGGCCCTGGCGGACTGCGTGCACTGCGGCCATCCGCAGACTCTGGTATTTGAGCGGTTGCAGCAGGGAGACGATGGGCACGCAATGTATCCATGCATCGAGTGTGGCGCCTTCATGTACGAAACTGACAAGACCAGGATGTTCGAGCGTGGCGGCTGGACGGAAGGCGTGGCCGGTGACGGCGAAACCGAGAGCTTCACCATTAGCGGCATGTTCCTGCCGTATGGTTGGTTCTCCTGGCTCGGCCTGCTCAAGGAATACCGCGCCGCCAAGGCGAAGCTGGAAGCGGGCGACGACGAACTGATGATCACTTTCTACAACACGCGCCTGGCACGCAGCTGGGAGCGTAAGAAAGAGCAGACCAAGGCCAAAGAGCTCGAGGATCGCGCAGAGCCATACAAGCTGGGTACGGTGCCGGCTGGTGGCCTCATCCTGGTGGCGACGGTTGACACGCAGCCGGATCGCTTCGAAATGAAAGTCGTGGCCTGGGGCGAAGGCATGGAAGGCTGGATTGTCGATTACCAGCTCATCGCAGGTTCACCGTCCGATCAGGCGACGACGGACAAGCTCGACCAGCTGCTGCTTGGCCGGTACCGTCACGCCGGTGGGCGCATGTTGCCGATCTCGGCGGCGTTCATCGACTCCGGCGGCGCCAACACCCAGGACGTCTACAACTTCTGCCGCATGCGGCAGCATCGCCATATCTTTGCAATCAAGGGCCACTCGCAGGCAAACAAACCGATTCTCGGCGCCAAGCCTTCGCTGCAGGACGTCAACTGGAACGGGCAGATCATCCAGCAGGGCGTCAAGCTGTGGATGCTCGGTACCGATACCGCGAAGGATTACCTGTCAGCACGCTGGAAGTTTGGCAGTGGCCCAGGCGCTATCCACTTTTCCAAAGACCTGCCCAAGGAATATTACGAGCAGCTCACCGCCGAATATTGCATCACCGTCTGGCGCCGCGGCCATAAAGTGCGCGTGTGGGAGAAGAAAAAGAACGACCGCAACGAAGCTGGTGACCTGATGGTCTATGCCATCGCCTGCGCCTATTACCTGGGCCTGCATAAAAAGACCGCCTTCCAGTGGGCACAGGTGCGCGAGTTCGTCGATCCCGATACACGCGACCTGTTCCTTGATCCGGCGCCATTGCCGGAAGCGGGCGCTGATGATGCCGCGCCAGAAGCACAAATAATTCACTCTGCCAAACCACATCCAGAAACATGGCCAACACAGAAATCTCAGCCCAGTTCCGTACTGCCACGCCGGCCAACCGGGAGGCAATGGTGACCGACGAATTTTTCCACGATGCCGACTTGGTCGATGCAATCTTCGCATTCATCGAGCAGGAATTTCCCGCACTTGCGCCGCGCACCGCCCAGCTCAAGGAGGACGTGCGTCGCGAGTTCAGCGGCATCGAGGTCTACATTCCCCGACGTTCAATGGCCGCGCGCCAGCAGTTGACCGTCGAAGTCCTGCGCATGTTCAATGGGCGTAACGCCACCGAGATCGCGCGCCGACTCAACATCGGGCGGGCAACGGTGTACCGCATCATCAAGCAGGACGGCATCAAGAAGTAGTCTCAGTTTTCCGAGAATTGAGACGGTCGGGCCGATACCCTTGGTGGTATGGCCCTTACACAATCTGACCTTGACGCGCTCGACCAAGCAATCGCCTCCGGCACCCTGGAGGTTGAATTCGATGGCCGCCGACAGCGCTTTCAATCAACCGACGCGCTCCTCAAAGCCCGTGACCACGTAGCCCGCGTCGTGAACCAGTCCGCCGCCCGCACCGGGCCGCGGCTATTCAATTTCCGCTTTACCACCTCGAGGGGCGACTGATGCCGAATCTGATCGACCGGCTCGTCGGCTGGATCAACCCGCATGCCGGTATCTCGCGGCACTTCGCGCGCAAGCAGCTGCAACGCGCCTATGAGGCAGCCAGCCCCCGCGATTCCTGGCGCCCGCGTCGCGCCGGCGCCAGCGCCAATGCGGATCACCAGGCCGATGCACGCACGCTGCGCAACAAGGCGCGCGCCCTGGTGCAGAACGTCCCCTACTGCACGGCCGCACTGTCGGGACTGGGTGCCGCTACCGTCGGAACCGGCATCGTGCCGCGTGCGACCGGTGCCGAGAAGGAAATACTGAACGCTTTGTACAAGGACTGGATGAAGGTCTGCGATGCAGATGGACGCTTCGACTACTTCGGCATGATCCTGGCTGCCTATCTGGCGATGGAGCAGGATGGCGAGGTACTGGTGCGCAAACGTCTGCGCCGACCGACCGATGGCCTGCCGGCGCCACTGCAACTGCAGCTGCTCGAGATCGACTGGCTCGATAGCGAGCGGATGGGAACAAACGGCGGCAACCAGATCATCAACGGCATTGAATACGACATGCTGGGCGCCGTCGCGGCATATTACCTTTGGGATCAGCATCCCGGCGATGCCAACTTTACCCGTGGCAAGAGGGCGCAGAGCACGCGTGTGCCGGGGCAAAGCATCATTCACTTATTCCGCCCGGAGCGACCAGGGCAGGGGCGCGGCTTCTCACGCTTTGCCCCGGTTATCGCTCGCGTGCGTGATTTGCAGCTGTATGAAGACGCCGAGCTGGCGCGCAAGAACCTGGAGACCAGGCTGAGCGTGCTGGCCAGTGGTGACACAAGCCAGATAGAGAACCCGGCGTCGATGGGCGACGGCGGCGCACAAGGTCAGGGGACGCGCGACATGGGTGAACTGGGCGGCGGCAACATCTTTGGCATGCCACCCGGGATGAACTTCACCGTCGTCGAACCGAAAGCCGCACCTGGCTATGTCGACTACGTCAAAAGCCAATTGCACCTAATTGCGGCGGGCCTGGGCGTGCCATACGAAATGCTGACCGGCGACATGAAGGAGGTGAATTTCAGCAGCGCCCGCGTCCGCCTTCTCGACTTCCGCCGCAGCGTTCAGCAGCTGCAATGGCTGGTCCTGATTCCCAAACTGCTGGTGCCAATTCACGAGGCCTTCGTTGAAGCGGCCTACCTGGCGGGCAAGGTTCGGAAGCGCGATATGGCGGTCGACTTCAGTCCGCCGAAGTGGGATTACGTGAATCCCGAACAGGACGTGAAGGCGGACCAGGCGGAGATTGGTGCCGGCCTCTCGACCATCAGCGAAAAGCTTCGCCAGCGTGGCTACGACCCCGACGTCGTGTTCGCAGAATGGAAGTCCGACTTCGACAAGCTGCAGGCGCTGGGCATCCTGGACACGATGCTCTTTATGCAGCGCGGCAATCTGCCGACGGCATCGGGTGACCAGAACCTCGGCGCATCGAAGTAGACAGGGGCCGACCAGGAGCTGGGAATGCCGTTAAAACTGCTGCCGATGTGCAGACGTCTGCACAAATGGCTAGCGGTTCGGCCGCACGAAATCTGTCTCAGTTTTCCGAGAATTGAGACTGCACAAAAAGGAGAATGCATAGCATGACGACGCCTACCACTCCAACAAACGCCAACCGCTCTCCAACTGATCCCCGGAACATGCCGCCGCAAAGCCGCGCGGCGCAACTGGTGCCATCTACTTTCAACGAGGCGGACAACACGATCGATGTCGTCTGGACCACCGGCGCGCGCGTTCGTCGCTACGATTGGTGGACCGAGACCGCCTACGAAGAAGAGCTGGCCGTCACGCCGGAAGCGGTTGATATGTCGCGATTCGACGCCGGTACGGTCCAGGTGCTTGATGGCCACCGCACCTATGGTGGCGTGGACGCCATCCTGGGGATTGCCATTCGCGGCAGTATCGAGAATGGCGAAGGCAAGGCAACGCTGAAGCTCTCCACGCGCCCAGAAGTGGCAGGCATTGTTGCTGATATTCGCGCCGGCATTATCCGCGCAATCAGTTTTGGTTACTCCATCAGCAAGTACGAAATCACGCGGGCCATTGACCGCACCGATGGCGTCAACATGCCGCTGTATCGCGCGGTCGCGTGGCAGCCCAATGAAATCAGTTTTGTCACTGTTCCGGCTGATGCTGACGCAAGTACGCGCAGCCAGCCCGCCAATGGTGCCCCTTGCGAATTCTTCACCCGGGCGCCCGCCCATTCTTCTCCAACCCAACAGGAAACTAATATGCCGACTCCAGGTACCCAGCCGGGCGCATCGACCGCCGCTCCCGCCGACCCAATCCGTTCCGCCGCACCCGCACCAGCTCCGGCTTCAGCCGGCGCTACCACCGAAACCCCACCGGCGGGCGAGGACGCGGCTGCGCGTGCCGCCCAGGAGGCAGCAACGCGTGCCGCCGAAATCACCGAAATGTGCACCCGCCACGGTGTGGGTCAGTTGGCTGCGGGCCTGATCCGCAGCGGCAACTCCGTTGACCAGGCCCGCGCGGCAGTGCTGGATGAGCTGGCGCGCGATGATGCAGCCGCAGGCGGCCATCGTAATGTCCGCGTGCAGGTGGTCGCCGATGAACACCAGGTGCGCATGGCCGGCATCGAAGAAGCGATGATGCACCGCATCCACGCCGGCACGAAGCTGACCGATAACGGCCGCCAGTACCGCGGCATGAGCCTGCTGGAAATCGGTCGTGACTTCCTGGAAGCGCGCGGCGTCAACACTCGCGGCATGGATCGCATGACGCTGGCGACCAATATGCTGCAGTATCGCTCCGGTATGCACAGCACCAGCGACTTCGCATCTGTGTTCGCCAACGTGGCCAATAAGCGCATGCGTAGCGCCTACGACGAGAATCGCGGTACCTACACCCAGTGGGCCCGCCGCGCGCCAAACGCTCCTGACTTCAAGAACATCAGCGTCGTGCAGTTGTCGGGCGCCCCGGATCTGCTGCAGACCAACGAACATGGTGAATTCAAGTACGGCACCATGACCGATGGCGGCGTCAACTATGCGCTGGTCACTTACGGCCGCATGGTATCTCTGACCCGTCAGGCGATTATTAACGACGATCTGCGTGCGTTCGAACGCCTGGTTGCCGCATTCGGCGCCAGCTCCAGCCGCCTGGAGAATCGCCTGGTGTACAGCCAGCTGACGGTGAACCCTGTCATGGGCGACGGCAACGCGTTGTTCCATGCCACCCATGCGAACCAGGCAACCGGTGCCGGCTCAGCGCTGCAGCTGAGCGCACTGAAAGCGGGCCGTACTGCGATGCGCCTGCAAAAAGGCCTGGCAAAAGAAGAGCTGAACCTGTCCCCGAACTTCCTGATTGTGCCAGCAGCCCTGGAACAGGATGCCTACCAGTTGACCAGCTCGAACTACACCCCGGCCAAGCAGGCGGACGTGAACGAATTCCGCAATGGCGGCCGCACTGCCCTGGAGCCAATCGTCGAGCCAATCCTGGATGCGGCGAGCGCCACCGCCTGGTACCTGGCAAGCAACAACAGCATGATCGACACGGTCGAGTACTGCTACCTGGACGGCGCCGAAGGTCCGGTCATCGAAAGCTGGGATGGCCGCGAAGTGGACGGTGTCACCTGGAAGTGCCGCCTGGACTTCGCTGCCAAAGCCGTCGACCACCGTGGCCTGTACATGGGCGTCGGCGCTTAACGTGGCGCCGGTTCGCAACTGACCAACCTTCAAACCTTAGGACATAGAGATGAAAAACTTTGTACAACCTGGTGGCATCGTCACTGTCGCGGCGCCGTATGCGCTCACCAGCGGCATGGCCGTTCTGGTCGGCAGCCTGTTCGGTGTCGCGGCATGTGACGCCGCGAACGGCGCTCCTGTGGATATCAAGCTGCAGGGTGTCTTTGACATCACCGCACTGACTGCTGACGCCGGTGGCGTCGGCACCAAGATGTACTGGGATGTCGCCAACAAGCGCCTGACCATCACCGCAGCCGGCAACACCCTGGTGGGATGCCTGACTGCCGCCAAGACCGGTGCTGACACCACCGCGCGCGTGTACCTCGACGGTACTGTCCGCTGATTCGTCCGTGACCTTCGCCGCCCTCAAAGCCCAAGTTAACGCCAGCGTGCTGCGGCACCTGGCAGACGCCGACGTGTTGATCGGAGGCGTGTCGGTGCGCGGGATCTTCCGCAATCCGGCAAGCGTGGTGAACCTCGGCGTCGGAGCGGCGGACACCAGCCCCTCAGTGTCGGTCGCGTCTGGCGTTGTGCCGGATGATCCGGCTGGCCAGGTAATCCAGATCGATGGCGTCACGTACACAATCCTTCACGACGCGCCCGATGGTGACGGCATGACGCTCCTGACACTGGAGATCGGCCAATGAGGCCGCAAACGGCTTTTGCGCAGATTGTCGGCGCGATCATTGCGGCGCTGCAGGCCGCGCCAGCGGTATGCGTTCGCATTGACCGCGCCCGATCGTCCCTGGTGCCAGAGCAGGTCGAACAGGCCGTCAGCGTCCAATGGGAGCAGACGCAGCCTGAAGCCTTCGTGATCAAAGGGGCGCCGCTTAACTGGCAAACCCGCGTGACGATCGAGTGCCTCGCACGCAGCGTCAAGGATCCCGGAGACCTCGCAGTGGATGGTCTTTTGTCGGCAGTGGTCGAGCGCCTGGCGCAAGACAGCACGCTGGGCGGCCTGGTTGGCGATCTGCGCATTGTCGGGATTGAGGCGCAGAACAGCGTCGAAAGCAAGAAAACAGGGTGGGTTCAGCTCACCTATATCGCAGAGCACTGCACAAACAATTCAACCTTGAACTGGACATGAACACCGTACAAAACAATCGCGATATTCCGCCGCCACCGAGCGGTGGTTCCTGGACCTTCGATGAGGCCATGTGGAAATGGGTGTCCAACGACCCTGCGCCGACCGTCGAGAACGAGCCATCGGCAGAGTTGGCGGCCATCCACCACGACCCTGAACAGGAGTAATCATGGCACGTTACATCAAGAACACGCTCATTACCGCTGCGATCGAAGCGACCATCGGCCAGGATGCAGCGCCGACTGGTGCCGCCAACGCGGTGCTGATCAGCGATGCAAGCATTACCCCGCTGGATGCGCAGAACATCGACCGTAGCTTGATTCGTGGTACGTTCGGCGCCAGCGAACAGTTGGTTGGTCCGGCGAGCGTCAAGATGAGCTATTCGACCGAACTGGCCGGCTCCGGCACCTCCGGCACAGCTCCGCCATGGGGCAAGCTGCTGCAGGCCTGCGCCTGCGCTGAGGGCATTCTGGCAACCCCGGCGCGTGTCGAGTACACCCCGGTATCGATGGGCCTGAAGTCCGCCACCAAGTATTACTACGACGACGGCGTCCTGCACAAGCTGCTGGCCGCCATGGGTGACTTTACGCTGTCGGCCAAGATTGGTGAGCGCCCGCTGCTCAAGTTCGACTGGACTGGCCTGGATGGTGGTGTCAGCGCAGCAAGCGATACCGGCACCTTCACTGCGTGGAAAAAGCCGGTTGCTATCACCAAGGCGAACATCGTCGACATCACCCTGGGCGCGACCTATAACGCCGGCGCGCTGACCGGTGGCACCGTCTACTCCAGCACCGGCCTGGAGCTCAAGGTCGGCAATCAGGTTGGCTTCAACCCAATGGGGGCCACTGAAACGGTCGATATCACCGACCGCGAGTCGACCGGTAGCGTGGAGCTGGACCTGACCCCCGCCCAGGAAGTGGCAATGATGGCCAGCGTCAAGGCCAACACTACCCAGAGTCTGGCGATCACCATCGGCACGACCGCTGGTAACAAGTTCATCGTGTTCGCCCCGGCGACCCAGTTCATCGCGCCGAAGAAAGTCGACCGCAACGGCAAACGCCTGATCGGCTTCGACCTGCGCTTCGTGCCGGTCAACGGCAACGACGAATGGCGCATCGTCCACCTGTAGTTCCAACCTAAATAGAAAGAAGAAATAAACATGGCATTCAAACTCGTTGTTCGTAAGAAGGTGCGCGTTCCGGTCAAGGGCGTATTGAAAGGCGAAGATGGCAAACCAGTCAATTTTGACTTCGTCCTGATTTGTGACCGCAAGAACCAGTCGGAGATCGATGAAGTGTCCGAAACCACAGCGAAGACCTATAAAGACTTCATCCTGCTTGTTACAACGGGCTGGGAATCGGTGCTGACCGAAACGGGGGATCCGCTTCCTTTCGATGCTGACAATCTGTCGGCAGTCCTGGATCAGGTCGGTATGCCGCATGTCTGCTACCACTCGTATATCAAGGAAGCGGGTGCGTTCGTAAAAAACTAAAGGAGGCTGCGCGCCTGCATGCGCGCGGCCAGTTGCAGATCGGCGTGCAGGATGAGCCGAAAGCCGATGAATTCATGGCCGAAGCGCTTGCCGCGCTCGGCCTCTTCTGCGATGACGAAACTGTCATCGATAACGAAGAATTCTGGCTCTGGCCGGAGAACGAAGAAGCCTTCTGGCTCTGGTGCATGGTCCAGACGCAGTGGGTGATCGGGATGGCCGGCCCCGTCGGCCTTCACTACCCCGGGATTGAGTCCTGCATGCGTATGCGGGGCACGCCCAAGAAGAAGGTCCCCCTGCTGTTCGGGTTGATTCAGGCGATGGAAAGTGCAGCCCTGGAAGAATGGGCCGCCAAAGGATAGGTAAGCGATAGATGTCATACACACCAGGTGCAGGCGCCATCATCAGCTTTGTGGTCGATGGTGCACAGGTTGCGCAACGTCAGATCGGAGCAATCGGTGGTTCGCTCGATGAACTCTCCGGCCATGCCAAGACCTCGGTCAAGGAGCTTGCCGCCTTTGCTGGCGTTGGCCTGAGCATTGGTGCCCTTGCCGAACAGGTGATGAGTGCGCAACGTGAATTCGACAAGACCAATGCATCGCTCATCACTGCCACCGGCTCGGTCACCAATGCCGGGCAGGCCTTCAAGGCCTTGCAGGCATTTGCGGCCACCACGCCGTATAGCCTTAAGGAATCCACGGAAGCGTTCATCAAGATGCGTAACCTGGGCCTGGACCCGTCCGAGAAGGCGCTGCGCTCTTATGGCAATACCGCGGCGGCGATGGGCAAAGGTCTGGACCAGATGGTCGAGGCGGTGGCGGACGCGGCTACGGGCGAGTTTGAACGCCTGAAGGAATTCGGGATCAAGGCCAAGAAGAACGGTGACGACGTCGCATTCACTTTCCAGGGCGTCACGAAGACCGTTGGCAGCAGCGCCAAGGAGATCGAGGGCTACTTGCAGGGCATCGGCGAGAAGAACTTCGGTGGCGCCATGGAGCTTCGTGCTGCGACACTTGACGGCGCGGTTAACAACCTGGGCGATGCATGGGAAAGCACCATGCGCACGATTGCCCAGAATGGGATTGGCAACGCGATGGCCTCCAGTGTGAACGCGAGCGCAAGCGCGCTGGCGGACCTGAACGCCATCCTGGATGCGGTGGCCGGCTCTGCCAAAAAGGAAGGCGAGGCCGTCAAGGAAGCCAGCGGGCTGCACGTGGCCATGACAACCGTCTTTGAGACGGTGGCAATACTAGGCGTCAACGTCGCCTACGTGATGAAATCGGTTGGCCTGGAGCTCGGCGGCCTGGCCGCCCAGGCCATGGCTGTCGCGCAGGGAGACCTCGGCCTTGCCAGGCGAATCGGCCAAACGATGAAGGAAGAAGCCGAACAGGCTCGCAAGGAAGTCGACGCCAAATCGGAGGCGATCCTCGGCGCGTCGGCCAAGGCGCAAAAAGCCGCGGCGGAAGAAGCTGCGGCGAAGAAGGCAAGCGGTCGTGATGACCTGGCGCAGTACAAGACGGTCCTGAGTGCCGCTGAGCAGGCGGCTGAGGCTGCCCGCAAGCACAACGACGCGATGAAGAAGTACGCCGCTGCACCCGAGCAACTGGCCGAAGAGCTCAAGAAACTGAAAAGCGAGCTCGGCGCCACGTTCACTTCGGCCGACGAAGCGCGCGTTCGAAAGCACTTTGCCGCCATGGATGAGGGCGCCAAGGCATACGCCGAGATGACCAAGTCGATCGGCGAAAAGATCGCCCAGAACAGGCTTGAACTTGCGTCGGATGAGGCGCTGGCCGAGAGCCAGAAGCTGCAAGTCAAGCTGGATCAAGAGCTCGCCTCTGGCAAACTCAGGCTGTCCCAGACGCAGCTGACGTCCGTACGCGCTAAGCTTGCCGAACTTGCGGCCACAGAAGCGCTGATCAAGGCGCACCAGGGTGAAAAGGCAGGACTGACGCTAATGCAGCAGAGCGCGCAGGCGCGCAATGCGTCGAGTGCAGCCCTGGCGGCTGAATACGCGCTGTATGGCAAGAGCGCCGATGCGCGCGAAATCGCCATGGTCGCGGTCAAGGCTGAAGCGGAGTTGGAGCGATTCCTGGCTGACGAACGCCGCAAGGGCCTCGTGATTGGCGGGGACGTGGAAGCGCAATTGCGTGCAGAGAAAGACATGCGCGTCGCGGTGGAGCAAGCCACTATGGCGCAATCAAAAGCGCTTGGCTATGCGGCCCAGCTGGCCTCAGAAAACAAGCGGGCCGCTGCCGAATCGATTTCCGATCCACGGGCTCGCGAGCAAGCACTGCTCAACATCGAGGCCGACACCTGGCGCGAGCGCGTTCGCCTGGCCGGCGAGGGTACCGCGGCGCAGAAACAGTTGCAGACAGAATTTGATACCTGGTATGCAAACCGTCTGAAGGGTGCCTCCAGCAACGTCGACCTGGACAGGGCGCGTACGGTCCTGGAGATCATGAGCGCGTTGGACGAATCGGCGCGGTCAGCGGCGCAGGGCATGGCCGATTCGTTTGGCCGCGTGGGCTCGGCCATCGGCGGCTTAACGACGGCGCTTAGTGGCTATGGTCGCACCCAGGCGGCGATCGCAGCGCAACTGGCCGCTGCCACCAAGGATGCCGGCGGCGACCAGACGAAGATCCAGCGCGCCAATGCCGTCGCGGCCCAGCAATCGGCCCAGGCGCAAATGAAGTCCTACGGCGACATGGCAGGCGCCGCGAAGGGGTTCTTCTCCGAAAATTCGAAGGGCTATAAGGTGCTCGAAGGCGTGGAGAAGGCCTATCGCGCGACCGAGATGGCAATGGCGCTGGAGTCGATGGCGAGGAAGATCTTCTTCAAGGAGGGGGAAGTTGCCGCCCACACTGCGCTGAACGCGACCAAACTGACTGGCGAAGCAACGACCACGGCCGCCTCGACCGGGCTTGCCGCAACCGAAGCCAGTGCGTGGGGCGTTACCGCCGTCGTGAAGGCGATGGCCTCCCTGCCATTTCCCTACAACCTGGTCGCCGGTGCGGCAACGCTAGCCGCCGTCGTGGCGATTGGTGCCAAGATCACGGGTGGTATGGGTGGCGGAAGCGTGAGCGTGTCGGAGCAGCGCCAGGCCGCACAGGGAACCGGCACCGTGCTGGGAAGCGGGAGCGCCAAGTCGGATTCGTTGAACAAGGCGATCGAGCTAACTGCATCGAACTCTTCCACGCAGATCGACTACTTGGCCGGACTGCTGAACACGCTGCGGACGATTGAGTCGAACATTACCAGTTTTGCCAGCGAGCTGGTACGCAGCACGGACATCAGCAATCCGAGCGTGAGCCTGGATAGTGGCAAAACCGGCGTGGTCAAAGCCGGTCTTGGAGACATTGCTGCGGGTGCGCTTGTGACGGCAGTCGCGAACAAGATCCCGGTGATTGGCAAGATGATGACTTCGCTGTTCGGCGGCAAGCAAACCCTGGAGGATTCCGGCTTCACCATGGACCGCACGTCGCTCGCGGCGGCGCTGGCTGGCAAGGTCAATGCGCAGTCATATGCCGACATCAAGACCTCCGGCGGCTGGTTCAGCCGCGATAAACACAGCGAGCAGTTGAGCGGCCTTGGTGCCCAGGCTAACCAGCAATTTGGCACGATCATCAAATCGCTCGCCGACGGTGTTAACCAGGCTGGCCAGTTGCTGGGCGTTGCAGGCGACGACTTCACGCAGCGCCTCGATGGCTTCGTCATCGACATTGGCCGCATCAGCCTGAAAGGAATGAGCGGGGAACAAATCCAGAAGACTCTGGAGTCGGTGTTTTCCAAGCTGGGCGACCAGATGGCCTCCTATGCCGTTGGCGGCCTGCAGCAATTCCAGCAGGTGGGCGAAGGCTATCTGGAAACCCTGGTGCGTGTCGCCGCCGACTACACCAAGATCGACGCCTCGTTGCAGTCTATCGGCAAGACGTTTGGCAGCGTTGGTACCGGTTCGATTGCGGCGCGAGAGGGGCTGATCGCGCTTATGGGCGGCGTCGACCAGTTCCAGTCGAAAACGGCGGACTATGCCCAGAATTTCCTGACCAAGGCGCAGCAGCTGGCGCCTGTGGAAGCGTTCGTGGCCCAGCAGCTCGAGAGCATGAACCTGGGCTGGGTCAAGTCGCGCGAACAGTTTGCTGGCGTGGTGCAGGGCCTGGACCTGACCACCGAAGCTGGCAGGAATACCTACGCCGCGCTGATGAACCTGGAAGGCGCCTTTGCCGCCACACACGAAGCGATCAAGGACGTCACCCGGTCGGCCCAGGACATCGCCGACGAGCGCAAGGACTTGCGCGGCCAGTTGGATCAGCTGACGATGACGCAGGCGCAACTCCTCAAGAAGCAGCGTGATGCGCTCGATCAGAGCAATCGCTCGTTGTTCGACCAGGTGCAGGCCGCGCAGAAGGTGCGCGATGCCCAAGATGCCGCCAAATCCAGCCTGAGCAGCTTCATGAGCCAGATGCAGTCGTTTGCTTCGACGACCGCCGGCCTGAATGGCAGTCTGGCCCTCGGCGGACTATCGACGCTCACGCCGGAACAGCAGTACGCGGAGGCGCGCCGCCAGTTCGAACAAACCCGCCAGCTGGCCGCTGCTGGTAACGCGGACGCGCAGGGCAAGCTCAGCGCGGTCGAGCAGACCTTCCTGCAGCTGTCACAGAAGATCAACGGTAGTGATGCGAAGTATTCGTCCGACCTGGCGACGGTGATGCGCACCAACGATGAGATGGCGCAATGGGCCATTGATTCCGTCGACGTGGCCAGGGCGAGCCTCAACGCTTTGAATGATTCCTCGGCTACCCTGGCGGACATCAGCGCGACCTTGACGTCGATTGCCCAGGGCGCGCAGCGCCTACCAACCGCGCCGGTAGGCGTGAATGTGCAGACGTCTGCACAGCTCGGCGCCGGGATCAATTTTTCGAACGTCGGAACGAGCAACATGATCGCGCTGGTGGACGAGATCAAGGCCTTGCGTGCTTCGAACGAGGCGATGGCCGCTGAGCTGAAGGGCTTGCGTGCTGACCAGCAAAGGCAGACCGGCGACCTGATTACGGCAGGCGCCGGAACGGCGCAACAAGCCGCCGAAACGGTCGTGGATGGCGTGCGCCACGCCGTTACCGAAGCGGCGTATATCGAGGCAAACTCGGCGAGGGCGCTATCTTGATCACAGATGCGCAGTTTTTGGATTGGCTTGGGGATTGTGGTGCGCAGCGTGTACAGCTGTTTGAGGTCGGAGTCAAAAGCGGCGGAGTCGATATCACGCGGTACTTATCAAACAAGGCCTACATTGCCTCGGCTAACACGCCGTACCAGGCGGTCATTTCGGTTGGCCTGAAGGTAACGGAATCGATTTCTCTTGATTCGGCAGCAACCCTGTCGGCAGGCGACATTGAAATCAACAATGCCGACGGTGCGCGCGACGCCTGGTTGGACGACATTTGGGTCAATCAGCCAGTGAACGTGTTCGTTGGCGACGTACGCTGGGATCGGGCCGATTTTCGCCAGGTGTTCAGCGGCGTGGTCGTGGATATCAGTTGTAAGTCGCGTGACCGCTTGAGCCTGCGATTGGTTAACAAGCTTGAGCGCCTGAACACCCCGGTAACCGATGTCAAGATCGGCGGCAATGCCACTAACCCTGATGCGCTGGCGCCGGTCCTGCTGGGCGAATGCCACAACATCAGCCCAGTTCCGACTAATCCGGTCACCCTGGAATACGCCTTTGGTGACGGGGTGAATGAGGCCGTTGCTGAAGTACGGACGGACGGCAAGCCGCGAGGTGCCGTCACGATATCGACTGGCACGGGTCGTTTGGTTTTCAACGAAGCCGTTGGGCCGGGCGTCGTTACATGCGATGCCCAGGGCGTGAAGTACAACGGTAACTACGTCAATACGGTCGGGCAATTGGTGCAGTACCTAGTGACACAGCGAGGGAAAGCGACGACCAGGTTCACCGCCGCGGATCTCGATGCAGCGCAGCTGGCCGCCTTCGATGCAGCAAACCCGCAGCCTGTCGGTCTGTGGCTGACCGAGCGCACGAACGTCCTGGTGGCCTGCCAACAACTGGCTGGCAGCGTCGGCGCTCAGCTGGTGCCGTCAATGTCCGGCAAGCTGCGGCTGATTCAGTTCGCGATTCCCGCTGCTGCGGTGACCGAGATCCGGCCATCGCAGCAGCTGGACCGCAGCATCATGATCGTGAGGCGTACGGAGGTTGCCGCGTCGGTCAAGGTGGGCTACTGCAGGAATTGGACCCCACAGGATAAATTGCAGACCTCGCTACCCGATGCGCACAAGGCGCTGTATGCGCAGCAATGGCTGTCCGTGACGGCCGTCGATGCGGGCGTGCAGGCGACATACAAGCTCGATGCTGAGCCGGTACAGATCGATACCTGCCTGCTGCGCAAAGCCGATGCGCAGGCCGAGGCGAACCGGCGCCTGGTGATCGTCAAGGTGCCGCGAACCACCTACCGCTTCGACGCAGTGCCGTCGCTTCTGCTCCTCGAGCTGGGGCAGGCTGTCAAGCTCTTCAGCAGACGTTTTGGCCTGGCTGCGGGCAAGGTCGGCCTGCTGACTTCGCGCGCGACGGATTGGGACACACTTCGTTCTACTTTGGAGGTAACCGTCTAATGGCGGCGTTCGTCAACGACCGCACGGTGCTGATCATGGCGACGATCCCGCGCTACGCGCCGCCGACAGATCGCGGGATGTTCCTCACGCCGTCGTCCGCCGTGTTCAAGGTCGCGGCTGACGGCCAGAGCGCGTCGCCGGCATCGTTCACCTTTAAGGCGACGTTGCTCAATATGTCCGGCACCGTCACTTTCACCAGTAGTGCTGGGATTTCGCTGATCGTCGTCGGCAACGAGGTCACCGTCACTTATGCGAACTTCTCGGCGGTCTCTGGAACGGTCACCGCAACCTTGACGGTAGAGAACGCGCAGTACACCCAGACTGCTACCTTGACCAAGGTGGCTGATGGAGCTAATGGCGCACCAGGCGCTGCTGGTGCGCGAGGAAACGTTGATATTGCGGCAGTCACCACTGGGTCAGTCTGGTCGGACACTGAGGCTGCGGCCGCGCTGGTAGCAGCTGGCTACGGTGCACCAAAAGCGCGCGACCTGGTCACGCTGTACAAGGCAGACCGCACGTTCGGTGCACAGAAGATGTACGACGGTGCAGCCTGGGTGACCGTGAACTACGTTTACAACGGCAATGTCTTCGTCAAGGGATCGATCCTGCCTGAGGCCATCGATACGCGCGGCCTGGCGATCAAGGATTCATTAGGTAATGTCATCCTGGGTGCTGGAACGGCACTTCCTGCCTCTTATGCGGCGCCTGGCACGCTGAACAGCGAGCAGCAATGGAGCGATGTGAAGGGGGCAGGCCGGCCCGCTGATAACGCCACGGTAGGCGCTGTCATCGGCACCAACCTGTCCGGACAGCTCACTAAGGCCAATATCTCCACCTTTATCCAGGCTGCAGCGATTGGCTTAGCGCAGATTGATACCGCGAGCATCGCGAATCTGTCTGCTTTGAGCGCCGTGATTGGCCTGCTGCGTACGGCTACTTGGGGCGGACGCATGGAGATCGAAAACAACCAGCAGCGGATCTACGACGACAGCAACAACCAGGTTGTTCAGATCGGTCGTCTTGATCCATAGGAGTTCCAGTCATGGCTTACGGAATTAAGACATTCAAGAATGGCAAAGCGGTATTGGCTCCAGACGGCGAAGGGGGGGTATTCGTTGAACTGGTCACTTTTGGTACGACGTACATTCGTCGTACGTTCACTGATTTGGGAACGATGAATATTTTCTGCATCGTCGTGAAAGGCGGTTATCACCAGATTGTCACCGGTCGGGATGCGAGCGGCTATCCCTACGTTGAGGCGCAAGGTTATCCAATACCTGACTGGCGCACTTGGCCGGCTGGTGCCTTCGATACAGTTCTTGGAGTTTTTGCGCGATGAGTGATTTCGGGATTCGGTTCAACACCGCGGCGGGATTTCGCCAGATTGATACCCGCCACATTGTTCCCCAGCTTATTGGTCGCATGGACCTGGCGGGCTATCCCTTTATTGATGTGTTGGAAGCCGATGGCACCCAACCTGGCTGGATCATGCGGGAGTACCAGTTTGAGATTCCTGCGGCTATTTTGTCCAGACCACATATGACCTGTCACTCTTTGCCATCGTCGGGCCAGGATGCATATTCCAACGGGGGCAGTGTGATGTACAAGGCTGGCGCGTCATTTGCAGCGCCAGTGTTGTATTTCTTTGCATTGGACTACGTGACGAAGTCAAACGCGTCCTGGGGGATTCGCGCGATGCGCGCGGACGGGAGCGTGACTTACGACAGCGGGAATGATCACCTCAACCTCTCGTACATCTATGGCGGCGTCAACTTGAACGTTAGCCATGATGATGCCGGCCATAAGAGCTCAGCGGTAGTGACGAACATCGGTGCCCCACCCAAGGGAATGCCTGCCGCGCCAGCAATCTGTCCGCAGGGTTACACCCGGTACACGGAATGGGGAGTTCGCTTCAGTGGATTCGGCACCGAAAGGTGTTCCATGTTTTACCGGTCTTATGGCGGTAGCTTGCAGGCCGTCATGCTGCGTGACTATTACGACTGGGACGATGGCAGCCCACCAAACAATAGCTATAGCCATACCTACGCGAGCAATCCGAACAACCTCACGATTTTTCTAATCGATCGCTACATTTACGACTGAAAGGGGCATATGCCGATTCTCAAAGACTTCCTGGCGCCAAACGGTGTCGGCGTCACTTACCACGTTCTGCGCTCCGCCAGCATCGATATTCAGCTTGGCGTGATCCAGCTGCAGGTTCGCAGTTACCCGAGCGAGGAAACGTTCCTGCAGGGGAAGCCACATGCCTGCGCGTTCAACGACATGGTTTTCCCGTTGGGGGCAATTTCGATGAATGAAGACGGCATGCCTGCCGCGCTGGAGCGCCTGCTAATCGGCAATGATGGTGGAGAAAAGCCTAATGACTTCTATGGTGGCGTCATCGTGTCCGATCAAAGTGGAACGCTACAAGCCGCGAAAGACCGCGCTTGGTCGGCAGTCAAAGCAGCGCGCGCCCTGGCGGAACAAGGCAACTTTATCTACGACAGCGGCAGCTATCAGGCCGACATCATGCGCATTAATGGCGCAGTGCAGTTGGCGGTCCTTGCCAAAGCTAGCGGAGCTGCCTATAGCGAGACGTGGACATTAACCGACAATACGACACGGCAGCTCGACGCGGACCAGGCCATTGCCCTGGGAGTGGCGTTGGGCGAGTTCGTTTCAGGCCTGTATGCGATTGGACGGACTCTCCGTGTGGCGATCAACCAGGCTGAAACGATTGAAGCAGTGAACGCGATCAGGTGGCCGGCATGAGCAATATGCGTATCCTCTACGACAACGCCGCGAGCCGCGCGGTGCTTGCTGCATCGAGTACCGCCGGCGTGCTGGCAGTATCCAATCTGCAATTGGATGACAAGTCCAACGTGTGGCGCGCGAGCGGGTTGGCCGCAAAGCTATCTGCGACATGGTCTGCTGCGGAATCGATTGGTGCTGTTGCACTTCCGTTCTGCAACCTGTCGCCTACAGCGACAATGCGTGTGCGTTTGACCAACGAGGCGCCGGCAACGAATCTGCTGCCCTATCGCAGTGGGCAGTTTGAGAACTGGGGCTCCGCACCTGGAACCGTGCGATATGTCCTTGCCCCAGACGGATCGTCTAGCGCTGTCGTGCCGAATCCCGACGTTACCACTGATCGGTGGCAGATCACCCTTCAAGCGAACACCTTCAGCGATGGCACTGTGCTGATCATTTCGTGGTTTCAAAAGACAGTCACTCCGCTGGTTGGTGCAGGTCAGGCTCTGAATCCGAGCAACTGGACGGGGGCGAATCCAGGGCCAGTTCAATCGACGGCTACCCAAACACCAAATGGGTTCACCAGAAAATGGATGGCGGCGACGATCACGGATACATCAGCCAGTCAAAATTTGCGTTTCTACACGCCTGTCGTCGGTGCTGATGATTTAGCGACCTGGGGCTGGATGATGGAGAAAGCGCCATACACCTCCGGAGCAGAGTTAGTCGTGAATGGGGCGTTCAATGTTGATGCATCGAACTGGACCGTCTTGAACGGAGCTGCCTTTATCGCGAACGCCGGGATCGTAACATTGACAAACTCTGCGGCAGGCGTCTCAGGGGGAATCGCTTCCCAGCCAATTCCGACCGTAGCGGGAAAAACTTACTTGGTGTCCTGTGACGTCACCAAAGGGAACACCACCTGGAATCAGATTCGTGCAGGAGTGACCGCAGGAGGTGCTGAGCTGGGCGTTGCAACGCGACCTGATTCGGGGCGGCTGGAGTTCTTCTTCAAGGCCACGGGTAATATGAGCTATGTGTCCGTGGTGCTTGCTACGACCACTGCCAACGCCTACGGCCTGTTCGATAACATCAGCGCCAAGCAGGTGGACTTGACCTTGACGCCTTCTTCGTATTACCCAACAAATGAAACTTTCGGGTCGCGCGCGAGCACCGCTACATACGTTGGCAGCGACAGCCTCCTCAAGGTCGCCGCTGCTAACGTAGCGCGCTACCAATACAACCCGGCCAATCTGTCTGAGCCTCCCAAGCTGCTACTGGAAGTGTCCGCAACGAATCTCGCGACGGCATCGGGAACCCTCACGACAGGCTGGTCCGGCTGCTCGGTGGCGGCGTCTGGTCTCAAGTTTCGAGGCATGGAAACATATCAGACGGTTAGTAAGGTTCTTGCCAGCGCGAATGAGTACCGGGGTGTGGCTATCGGTGCCGTCACTGCGGGTCAAACCCTCACCCTGACCATGGCGCTGAGGGCGGGAAGCGATAGCCAGTTGACACTTGGCTTGTATGATTCTGCGAACCTGAGCTGGGGCGCCAACACCGACGCATGGTGCGCCATGATTGAAGGCCCAGGGGTGCTTACAAAGTTTGTTGGAGGCGCCTACACGATCACCGGGCTGACGGCGACGGACGACACGGTAGTGCAGATCTCCAGGGTTTATAACGCAAGTGGGACGGCTGCCGTCTTCCTCTACCCAGGGACTTCAGCATCCACCGTAGTTGGTAAGTCAGTCCTCGCGACTCGTGTGCAGGTAGAGAATGGGACTTTTCCAACTTCGTACATCCCCACCACTAACGCGGTGGCCTCCCGCGCGGCTGATGCTTACACCATAGCTAACGGAGTACGCCCGCTTGGCTACATCGACAGCTGGCAGAGCTATGACTACGACAGCGGTGTCATCCCCGCCTGCCCGGCGCCGGCTGTGTCGTTGCGTGGATGGACCGCTGCCCAGGCGGCGAGTGCCTATGCATTTGGTGGCGGGGCCTATGCCAGGCACTGGCTCCCGTCGAACCAACAGGCGGTGGGCATGGCAGTTGATATCGCGGATGCGAGCAACTTGCAGGGCTATGTCGAGGCCGCCTGTTTGGTGGCCGGCCCTTACTGGTCACCCAAGTACAACGCGTCGAATGCTGCACCCACCATTGTCGATACCACGCAGCTGTACCGCAACGACGCGGGCGGCCAGGGTGCCGAGGCCGGCTATACCTACCGCAGCTTACCGATCGACTTATCGCTCATGCCTGCCGCTGATCGAACGACGTTTGTCAACATCGTTCGAAATAGTCGCGCCTATCCAATCCTGGTTAGTGTGTACCCAGGAGTAGCGGACCTGGCGCTTGAGCGGGACAACATGGTCTATGGCCGCCGCCCTAAGGATTCAGGGGTTGCGCCTCAGTTTGCGTTGGCTTATTCCACCACCATTCAAGTTGAGGAGATTTGATGCTTGATCAGATTCGAAGCGAGGGAAAAGGCGGCTACGTCACGGTTCGCCTGACCAGCCGCTGGCCCTACAACCCTATTAGCCTGGCCGTCGGCGTATTGTCTGGCTCCCGCCAGTTCAGCCATGCCATCGCGATCATAGGTGGCAGGGCGTATGAGGCATCGATGACGCATGGCTGCCGCGCTGGCGCAGTTCAAGTGCTTATGGCCGGCATTGTCGTCTTCCGCGACATGAAGGTTTGGGTACCGGATCTTGGCGGTGCTATCCGGTTTGCAGAGGCCCAAGTAGGGAAGGGCTACGACTGGTTCGGTGCGCTCGGTATTCCGCTCACCTATTCGGAGGATTGGTCGGATGCCGGTTCCTGGTGGTGCTCCGACCTGGTGTTCGCGATCGCCATGGCCGGTGGTACACGCTTGTTTGATCCTGCGGTGATGAAGCGCGTGCGCCCGATTGACCTGCATATGTGCGATCTCCCGAAGTCGTCCGTGGTCTACGTCTAATTTCACAGCGGGATCTCGTTTCGCGAGCGCACGGCCCGTAACGTTTCAAAATAGTCTCAATTTCCCTAGAAATGAGACAACGAGAGCGAGACACTGTGCGCTCCCGGTGCTCGAAATGCGAGAGAGGGAATCCCCCGCCGGAGACTACTGACTATGAAAGAAAACTCAATGAGCGAACCGATTTCAGGCACGGCTGCCGGCGTCGCAGGCTGGAAGATCATTGCTGGCCTGGGCGGCATGGGCGCTATTGGCGCCGGTCTCGCTGCCTTCGTTGTCATGGCAATGACCAAGCCAAAATCTGATCAGGAATGGCGCGTGGCCCTGGTGAGCACGCTGGTCGGTTCCATTGGCGGTGGGGCGGCGCTGGTGCGCTATCTGGGCATTCAGAACTGGGCGCAAGATCTGTTCGGTATCGTTGCGATGCTGGCTCTGTCGTTTGCTTGCGGCTTGCCGGCTTGGGCGTTGGTCCGTGCACTGTTTATCTACCTCGATAAGCGTCGGGACGCCGACCTGGTCGAGATTGCCAAAGAAGTGAAGGGTGCGCTGTGAACCTGAGCGCGCATTTCACGCTGGAAGAACTGACCGCATCCAAGACGGCGGAGCAGCGAGGGATCGATAACTCGCCTTCGCTCGCAGTCCTGGCCAATTTGCGACGCGTTGCCGCGCTGTTGGAGCAGGTGAGGGCCGCAGTTGGGCTTCCGATTCGCGTTTCCAGTGGATACCGCTGCGCGGCATTAAACCGTGCAGTCGGTGGTTCGCCAAGCAGCGCGCATATGAATGGCCTGGCTGCGGACATCACAGCACCTGGGCTGTCCCCGAAAGACTTGGCGGTTGCGATTATGGCCGCCGGCGTTCAATTCGACCAGCTAATCTACGAGGGCGACTGGGTGCACATCGGCTTGTCTCGCGGCGCACCGCGAAGCCAGACCCTCACTGCACGATTCGCTGACGGTCGGGTTTCCTACACGGAGGGGATCGTATGACCAGTATTCTGCCGGCGCCGGCCCGCTGGATTGCCCTTGCAGGAATTGCCGTTGCGATGTACATGCTGGGCATGTTGCATGGTGAGCGTGTTGCGGGGGCAGCGCATGTTGACTACATCCAGGAGCAGGCCGCACGTGGAGTGGCAATTGCGACAGCGCAAGCGCAGGTAGTTGTGCGATCTGAAGTCAAGTATCGCGACCGGATCAAGACGATCTATGTGAAAGGAGAGGAAATTGAAAAGCAAGTGCCAGTCTATGTCACAGCGGCTGATGATGCTGAGTACGGCGTTAATCTTGGTTTCGTGCGGTCATACAATGCCGGCTGGTCAGGTGAGCCTGCCGGACCTGCCACTAGCGCTGACCGCGAGCCCGCCGGAATTCCGCTTGCTGAAGTTGCGGAAACCGATGCCCATAACGCCACAGCCTGCCGTGCCTGGCGCGAACTAGCGATTGGGCTGAAGGAACATTACGAGAAACTGCAGGAAGTTTTGAAATGATGTGCAGACGTCTGCATAACAGAAATCAACAGTAGCTGAAATGACAGAGCGCCTGGGCATGCTGTACGAACAGCATACTCAGGCCTCCGTCCGCCAATTCGGAGCGGCGGTCATCGAGCGGGTTCGACAAATACTCTGTGCAGCTGCCTGCTTGACTCAATGCTGAGGCGGACAAGCACAGAAAGCTCCCAGTCAATCCTCTGCGGGACGGCACCACCCTCCGTTAGCCTTCTTGTAATCGTTACACGCTTTACTGCTGGCGAACGTCTTCTGGTTATAGCAGTTAGCATCGCCACACCAATAGTAGGATTTAGCCCAAGCGGTACCGACAGCCAATAGCGATGCTGCGGCGAAGCAAATCGTTGCGACTTTTTTCATCATAGCTCCAAGGTCTCTGTTGATGCCAACATGGCGATGTCAATATTGCATCGCTTTCCGCGGTCACGCAATCCAGTTGTGGCTAATCAGTATTGCCGTTGCAAATCGATCCTATGTGGATGCAGGGAGTCCATAAATGCTTAGTAGTTTTCAGATAGAACGCCGTAAGGTGCAATAAAATTGTTTAGCTGTGTACTGTGATTCACGCTTAGGCCAAGCCATTGTCTAGGCTCTGGGACTGCCGACTATTTACGCCCGCCATTTGTTGAAACTCATATATGGTTGAAATGGAATTCGTATCTCTTCGGATTCTTTCAAGAACCACTCCCTCAACACCCGATGCCGGTCACGAATCGATTGGTCGACGTAATGGCCCTCGTTGTTGAGCTTGAATAGTAGCTGTTGTTCTTCTATCGCCTTTGATCGTAGATTTAACAGGTAATCCTCGATATCTTTCCCAAATAGAAATCCAGCCTCATGCAGCTTGTTCTGGAGCATGCCGAGCTTGGCAATATCGTAGGGCTCTCCAGCTGCCGCGCATCCGATGAGACTCCAGGCATGTTCGAAAATCACCAATCGCTTTTCAAACAGATCGAGATTCAATTTGGCTGTCGCGACTTCCTTTGCCTGATCGGCGATTTCCTTAGCCTGGCTGGCTGTTTCGGCTTGTCGTTCGGCAACTTTCTTCATGCTTCTCTGGATTGAGATGCCGAAGCCAGCGGCAACAGCGGTGATGACTGACGTTACGAGTAGCTTCGCGCCCTCCATAAACATGGTTGCTTCATCCATACTTTATTCCTAGAAAATTGCGATATTGATTGGCAAAAACTCGAGTATTGTATGCTTGATTCACAAACTTTTCCGACGACACGGCCGATGAATATTCAAAATCCTACCGAAGAAAATGATCCATATTGGTCTGCCTGCAAGTTCATATTGTTGGCGGCTGCTCCGTGGAGCATTGGTGTTGGAATCTTATATCTACTCGGATTTTGGTCTTCGTTCGGCATCAACGTCTTGCAGTATGCCAGCCTCGCCGATTTGGTGGGGACGGCGATTCACCCTTTACTTATTGGCAGTGGATTTCTACTGGCTGGAATGGCAATGGGATATGCGCAGCCGGAATTGGATGGCTTAAACATGAAGCGTATGGTCGGTAGGCCAGGAGGGCTCCGCGGTTGGCTAAAAGCAAATAGCAAATCGGCATTTGGGATCTGGGCCATGATTCTTACCCTCATTTACTTGCCAGATTGGGAAAGCAAATGGGGACTTGGCGCCATAGTGTTCATGATCGGAACTACTTGGATTCTTTTAGAACAGCCCGAAGTGCATGCGAAAGTGATAACTGTGAGGTTCGGCATAGGCGTTGTAGTCTGGGCTACTTTTCTACCTCCGCTTGCTTTTGGATTAGGTCGCTTGGACGCTCAACAAATTACGCTCGGAAATCAATTCTTGGTAGTTCAGTCAGATGAACGCGAGAAATCATCAACATCGCAAATCTCAGACGAGCAAAGACTTCGATTCCTAGGTCACGTAGGAGAGTTTGACTTCCTATATCATCCGGTTAAGAAGCATGTGGTTATCACCAAACTAGCAGCCGGAGCACGTCTTGAGCTGGCGCCTTATAAGCCGCCAGGTCGGGTGCAAGAGGATGGTGTGTTCGCTCGATTTGTTAACCGTGTTGCAAGGTTGTTCTACAACGACAAGTTGGCCTTTTGACTTTGCCATGGCGGCTCCGCTGACCGCCAAATGTAGTCGTCAAGTGCCCCAAGGCTGCCGTTACGATGCTGACTTGATTGTTAATTTTAGGCTGCGCGTAAATGCACAATGTTGGTCGGAGCAGGCGCGCCAGTTTTGCAGGCGATGAGGAAGCTCGCCCACTTCCGCAGTGCCTCGCGTCGCTCGGGGATCTCCTGGCGCACGTCGTAGATTCCTTCCATGCCCTGCAGCTTATGGTTAAGGGCAATCTCAGAAATTTCGCGCGAGACGCCGAGGTTGAGCATGTGGCCCTTCGCCGTGCTTCGCGTATCGTGCGGAGTGAACTGCTGAATGTCCAGCTTGCCGCCATCGAAGGCCCGGTGGATCGCAGCCAGCAATGTAGTGTTGCCTACGTGGTTGTCGCCGGGGTTACGCTTGTTACGGCGCCCGTCGCGTGTGGGCAGAAGCCACTTCGATTCGCCTGACAGTTCAATGAGTCGCGCAAACCACGCCTTCACTTCGGGCACCAGGGGCACGAGGAAACCATTCCGTGTTTTGACGGTATGATCCGGCACCCACCAGGTGTCGGTTGTTAGGTCCACGTGGGCCTTTTCTGCTTTGATCAGTTCACTCGTGCGAACACAGGTGGCTAAGAGGATTAACAAGGCCAGTGCATTCTCTTCCCCGATGATGTCGATGTTTGGCAGGAAGCGGCGCAATTCGGCCTCGGTCAGCATGACGCGCTTCTTGACCGGTGGTCGTTTGCCAAACAAGGCTTGCAGCTTGATACCAGTGCAAGGATTGCTGGCGATGATCTGGAGGCCGCAGGCGTGGTCGAACAATTGGCTAATGCAGGTGAGGATTCGTTTGCAGATGAGCCATGATCGGCCGCAGTTTTTGAGCATGTCGACAACATCGGATGGGGAAATCTTCCGCACCTCACGGGCGCCCAGGCGGGGCAGGATCACCTGATTAATATCCAAGTGACGGTATTCGATGGTCTTCTCCGCCAGTTCGGTTGTAACAAGCCGCTTTTCCGCGTAGTCTTGGACCAGGTCGCGCATGAGCCAGGCTTCGCGCGCGCGCGATTTGCTCTCTTGCTTGGTTGCTGCGGGATCGCCGCCCTGGTCGATGCTGACCCGTTGTTCACGTGCTAACTTGCGCGCTGCGGCCAGGCTCAGGTCAGGGTAGTTACCAAGAGTTACCTCCTTGCGGCGGCCGGCATACCGATAGCGCAGCACCCAGGACGCCGTGCCGGCGTTTGATAATGTAAACGTCAGCCCGTCACCATCGGATTTGGCGACAGCTTCGCCTTTGGTGATCCAGTGGCGGATTTGGATATCATCGAGCAGGTGGCTCAGCTTGGCCAAGTTGTTCTCCAGTGCAGGGGTAATTCTAAAATGCAAGATAGAATGGGTAGTCAATGATTTCCAGCTACCCACCTAGCTACCCGAAAAAGGTGCGATATAGCGGGATATCTTGACACAAGCGGAGACGGAACTTCAATAGCTGTAAGGGGTACTAATAGATGGGTGGGTCGCGGTGGGACACTGTGACACGTCAATGAAGATTGCAAGTGGCTAGTTTCATAACGATCTTTCAGTTGCGTGGGGGCAGATATTAACAACACTCACTATGCTAAGGGAAGCTGTGGTTTTTGAGCCAAACAATGATTCTGCGGTGACATCAAAATTGCGATTTCCTGTAGCAAAAAGGTGCGACCGCAAAAAAAATTTCTATTAGTGCTTCATAGTTATCACATTGGTACTAAAATTACGCTAACAACAACCGTAAATGTCAATATACTTAAAAGGTTGGTATCGAAGTTGTTTCCACTGAGCTGGGTATTTTTGCTTATATGCAACGAAACGAATATTGTCTTGCATTAATAAGTGGTAATATGCGGAAACTAATTCCGATTTAACAGAGCACTGCACACTAAAGGAATAACATGCGATCTGCATTCGAAGCATGGGCGCAGAAGGACGGCCAAATCGTTCGTCGGCGCGAAGACAAGCCAGAAGAATACCTGGTCTATGAAACCCAACGTCGCTGGCTGATATGGCAAGCGGCGCTGGAGCATGGCAAATCGCCTAGCGGCCGCAAGTCCGCCAAGGAAGCGAGCGCACGTGCTGCCGCCCAGCGGCCGCAAGGCATCGTTGCTGCTGACGCCGAAGTGCGTAATGAAGTCCTGAACGAAGTTCTCGACGCCTTCCAGGGCATCGGGGCGAACAGCATGGATGACATCATGCACGTCATCCAGGGCCTCAAGCAGAAAAAAGCCCAGTCGACGGCTGACTGAGCCCGGCGGTATGCCATCCAGGCTGAGTCGAGTAGCGCTCGCTGCGTTGTGCGCAGCGGCATTGGGCGCTTGCGCGACCATCATGGACTCGACCGAACAGTCTGTCCTGGTGCAGACGGTGCTCGACCACCAGCAAGTGTCGGGCATCGGCTGCGTCTTGTCGAACGACAGGGGACGCTGGTTTGTCACCTCGCCCGGACGGGTGATGGTGCACAAGAGCACCCAGCCCCTGGTTGTCGATTGCCGCCGCGAAGACGTCTGGGCTTATGACCAGATCGAAGCGCGCCAGAACGCCTCCAAGTGGGGCAATATCATCTTTACCCTCGGGGCCGGCCAGATTGTCGACAAGCAGACTGGCGCCGGCTTTGATTTGCCGTCCACGCTGACGGTGATCCTGCAGCGAGGGGAGGGAGCCGCAGCGCGCGGCGCACCGCTCCAGCAGCCGGCTTCAACGTCGGTATATTAAAAAAAAAGCCGGGTTGCCCCGGCTTTTTTTCGTCATCTCACTTCTCAGCCTGCGCGGCCGATCAGGAAGTTGGTCAGCATTGGCACTGGGCGGCCGGTGGCGCCTTTCGCTGCGCCCGATTTCCATGCGGTGCCGGCGATATCGACGTGGGCCCATGGATACTTGCGGGTGAAGTTTTCCAGGAAGGCTGCTGCGGTGCAGGATGCGCCGCCTGGCGAGCCGATATTGGCCAGGTCTGCGAAGTTGGACTTCAGCTGGTCGTTGTATTGCTCGCCGATCGGCAGGCGCCAAGCGGTGTCGCCGGTGGCTTTGCCCGATGCCATCAGGGCGTCGATCAGTGCATTGCCGGCGTCGTCGTCGCGCGCGAACAGGCCGCTGTTATGGTGGCCCAGGGCGACGATGCAGGCGCCGGTCAGGGTCGCCACGTCGATCACGGCGGCAGGGTTGAAGCGCTCAGCGTAGGTCAGCGCGTCGCACAGGATCAGGCGGCCTTCGGCGTCGGTGTTCAGGATTTCGATGGTCAGGCCGTTCATCGAAGTGACGATGTCGCCCGGCTTGGTGGCGCGGCCGGAAGGCATGTTTTCGCAAGCGGCTACGATACCGATGACGTTGGACTTCAGGCCCATTTCGCCGATAGCGCGGAAGGTGCCCAGCACGGAGCCGGCGCCGCACATATCGTATTTCATCTCGTCCATGCCGGGACCAGCCTTGATCGAGATGCCGCCGGTGTCAAAGGTGATGCCTTTGCCGACCAGGACGGTCGGTGCATCCTTGGTCTTGCCGCCCTTGTGCTTCAGGACGATGAACTTAGGAGCTTGTTCGGAACCGTTGGTCACGGACAGGAAGGAGCCCATCTTCAGGGCTTCCATCTGCTTGCGGTCCAGGATTTCCACTTCAAAGCCGAAGTCCTTGCCCAGCTTCTTGGCCACGTTGGCCAGGTAGGTTGGGGTGCAGACGTTGGCGGACAGGTTGCCCAGGTCCTTGGTCAGCTCCATGCCGTTGGCGGTAGCCACGGCTTGCGATAGGGCCAGCTTGGTAGCAGCATTGTTTGCCACGGCCAGGGCCAGCTTCTTCGGGCCGCCCCATGCCGGGTCTTTCTTGGATTTCTGTGCGTCGGTACGGTACACGGCGTCACGGCCTGCCAGCACCACGGCGCGGATCGCCCAGTTGGCGTCGCGGCCTTTCACTTCTTCCAGTGGCAATGCGATAATAGCGTCCGTCGAAGCCACGGTGCCCAGTGCCTTGATGGCGGCATTGATGGCGGAGCCGATGGCTTTTTCGGAAACGGATTCGTCGGCGCCCAGGCCAACCAGCAGCACGCGCTCGGCTGCGGCGCCTTTCAGTCCGCGCAACAGCAGGGTGGAGCCGGCCTTGCCGGTGATGTCGCCGGATTTCAGCGCAGCGGTGATTTCACCGGCGCTGTCGAGGGCTTTAGCCGCTTTCGAGAGTTTTTTGTTTTCGAAGACGCCGGCTACCACGCAACCGCTTTTGGCGCTGGCGATGGTGTTCTTGGCGTCGAGTGCTTTTATGCTAAAGTCCATTTGGATTCTCCTTAATTTTGTAGAACGAATTATAAACGTCGAATGATTTTCCATCGCGCCCTCCGCCGCGAGCTTCTCAGCTCTGCCGGGGCCACCTTTACGGTGATGTTCTCAATCCTCCTGACGTGGACCTTGGTCACCATCCTCGGCCGCGCCGCGGGTGGCAAGGTCGCGTCCAGCGATGTCATCGCGCTATTAGCGTTCGCAGCGTTGAATTATCTGCCAACTGTCCTCGTTTTCACCAGTTTTATTTCAGTTCTGATGGTGATCACCCGTACCTACAAGGACTCCGAGATGGTGGTGTGGTTCGCATCGGGGCTGAGCCTGACCCGCTTCGTGCGGCCGGTGCTGACGTTTGGCCTGCCGATCGTCCTCCTGACGGCGCTGCTTAGTTTTTACGTAACGCCTTGGGCGCGCGGCAAAACCAATGAATACGTGGAGCGCTTCGCCAAACGCGAAGACCTGCAGAAGGTGTCGCCGGGCCAGTTCAAGGAATCGTCTTCGGCCAATCGCATCTTCTTTGTGGAGGGCGTCTCGGGCAGCAGCGCCGTTGTGCGCAATGTTTTCGTCAACCAGGTCGATGCCAAAGGCACTTCGGTGATCGTGGCCTCCGAGGGCGTGGTGGAGGAAATGCCGACCGGGGATAAATTCCTGGTGCTGAAGAGCGGCCGCCGCTACCAGGGCAAGCCGGGCGACGCCGATTTCCAGAGCATGGAGTTCGAGCGCTACAGCATGCGCGTGACGCAGCAATCGTCCGAGGTTGGAAACGCAAAGGATGCCAACGCCATGACGACCCCTGCGCTGGTTTCCGACTGGGGCAATAATTTCGCGCGAGCGGAGCTGATGTGGCGCATAGCACTGCCGATTACCTGCCTGCTGCTGATCCTGGTGGCGATCCCCCTGGGCTTTGCCAACCCTCGCGCGGGCAGTGCGATCAACCTGATTATCGCGGTGCTGGTCTTCTTCACTTATAACAACCTGACCAAGGTCTTTGAGGGCAGCATCAAGCAGGGCAAGATGACTTTTGCCATGGGCTGGTGGCCGCTGCACCTGGTTGCCGCCCTGGTCGTGCTGTCGATGTTTGCCTGGCGCCTTAACGTGAACCACCGTTATCACCCGCGCGCCCTGTGGGCGGCCTTCAAGCGCGGAGCCTCCCGTAAATGAGCATCCTCCAACGTTACTTCTTCGTCTCCATCCTGCAGGCGGTTGCCTTTGCGCTGGCCGCGCTGCTAGGCTTGCAGGCTTTCATGGACCTGACCGGTGAGCTGCCTGCAGTCGGCAAGAATGGCTACGGCATGGAGCATGCCGCGCTGTATGTGCTGACCATGATCCCGCAGCACCTGACCGAGGTCCTGCCCGTGGCATCGCTGATCGGCACCATTTATACGATGGCGCAGTTTGCCTCGACTTCCGAATTCACCATCATGCGCGCTTCGTCCATGTCGACCCGTATGGCGGCGATCATGGTCGGCAAGGTCGGCGTGGTGCTGGTCGTGGTGGCCTTCATCTTCGGTGAAGTGATCACGCCGCGCTTGGCGCAACTGTCGGAAAAGATCCGGCTGACCGGTCGCGGCACCACGGTTTCGTCCGAGTTCCGCTCGGGCATGTGGACCAAGGATATCGTCAAGAGCGCAGGCATGACCGGCGATGTGACGGGTACGCGTTTCTTCAATGTGCGCGAAGTGCGCGCGGACGGCCAACTGGTCGACGTCAAGCTGTATGACTTCGATACCAGCTTCCGCCTGCGTTCCCTGACGCTGGCGAAAACGGCCAACTTCCAGGGCAACAATACCTGGAAGCTGAACGAAGTCACCGAGAACATTTTCAGCAATCCGGCGTTGGCGGAGGAGGGAGCGCAGGCCAACCTGGCGAACAACTTCGCCCAGGCGACCAGTATGGTGGAGGTCAAGAAATCGCCCACCAAGGAGCTGATCTCGGAAATCACGCCGAAAATCCTGTCGGTGGCGGCCTCCGATCCCGAGCGCATGTCGGCCAGCGAGCTGGTGGTCTACACCCGCCACCTGCAGGAAAACAAGCAGGGCACGGAGCGCTTCAAGATCGCATTCTGGAAAAAACTGATCGACCCGCTGGCGATCTTCGTGCTGATGGCGCTTGCGCTGCCTTTCGCCTACCTGCACACGCGCGCCGGCGGCGTGAGCTTGAAGATATTCATCGGCATCATGATCGGCGTTAGCTTCCTGCTGGTGAATACGCTGTTCTCACATATCGGTTTGTTGTCCGCGCTGCCGGCCTTCGTGACGGCGGTGATGCCAAGCCTGCTTTACCTGCTGCTTGCAATTGGCGCCCTTTACTGGGTGGAGCGGCACTAGCATGGGCCGCCATGCGCTGGTCCTGTTTGCGCATGGCGCCCGTTCCGCCAGTTGGGCGGAACCGTTCGAGCGCCTGCGCGATATGACTGCCGCGCGCGCTCCGGAGCTCGATGTGTCGCTGGCCTTCCTAGAGCTGATGTCGCCGCGCCTGCAAGACCAGGTGGCATCGCTCGCCGCGCAGGGCTGCGATGATGTGACGGTGGTGCCGGTATTCCTGGGACAGGGCGGTCATGTGCTGCGCGACCTTCCTTTGATCCTGGACGAAATGCGCCTGGCGCATCCTGGCGTGAAAATCCATACCGTCGGAGCGGTGGGCGAAGACCCCACCGTGCTGCAGGCGATGACGGACTACTGCCTGAAATCGGTGGCCGATGGCGCCTGAATTCCCGATCGTCGCGGCGATCCAGTCCGCTTCCATCAAAGGCGATATCGCCGCCAATCTCACGCGCCACCTGGCGCTTGCCCGGCAGGCTGCGTCGCTCGGCGCGCGGCTGGCGCTCTTCCCTGAACTTTCCCTGACCGGTTACGAGCCCGATGTTGCTGCGGCGACGGCCATGCGCGGCGACGATGCACGCCTTGCACCGCTGGCCGAACTGGCGCGAAGCAGTGGCATGATCATCGTGATTGGCGCGCCGCTGTGCATCGACGGCGTGCTGCACATCGGCGCCATATCCTTCCTTCCGGACGGCAGCGTGGCCGAATACACCAAGCAGCACCTGCATGATGGCGAAGATGCCGTATTCACTCCCGGCCATGGCGGCGAGGCGCTTGATATCGAGGGCGCACCGGTGTCGCTGGCGGTATGCGCCGACTTCACTCACGCCAGTCATGCGCAGGCTGCGGCACAGGCGGGGACAAAGCTATATGCCGCCAGCGTGCTGGTGTCGCCTGGAGGATATGCCAAGGACAGTGAAATCCTGCGGGGTTATGCGGAACAGCACGCGATGCCGGTGCTGATGTCCAATCATGGCGGGCCAACCGGCGGCTGGCAATCGGCCGGCCACAGTGCGCTCTGGGATGAGCGCGGGAGGCTGGTGGTGGAAGGCGGTCCAGGCGAATGCCTGGTGCTGGCCAGCCGCACGGCTGGCGGCTGGCAGGGACGGGTGGTGGCCGCGGCTTAAGCGCCGGCCTTGGCGTGGGAAACCATAGCGGCGATGGTGCTGCCTGGATTGTCGAACTCGCGCTGCACCGCGTCGCGCAGGGCTTCCGATTTCAGGGAGTCGAGTGCGGCGGCGCTGGTTTTGGCTACTTCTTCATCTTCGCCCAGGCGGCGGAACACTTCCACGATCAGGCGTACTTCCTTGGTGTAGTTCAGGACGAAGGCCAGCAGCTGCGGGGCAGACGAAGTGTTGCCGCGCTTTGCCAGGTCTTTGGCGAAATCGTTGACGCGCTTTGCCAGGGTCGCGATGCGGGCTACCGGATCTGGCAAGTAGCGGCGCGCCATCGGAAAGTCTTCCACCGCCACCAGGGCCGGCAGGGCCAGGTCGGCGCAATCTTTGGCAAGTTCCGGCAACTGGGTGTCCAGTTGGGAAAACAGTTCATAGGTCGCGCGGTCTTCGCCGAGCGCGCTGTTGATGGCGCTCACGTCGTGGAAGCGGGCCAGGGTGGCGCCGCCGTTCAGGATGCGTTGGGCATCGCGGTCGCGGATCGCTTGCAGGGCGCGGCGCGCCAGCGGGAATTGTTCGGCGAGGTAGATCCAGTCGCGCAGGGCGAAGGACAGGCGGACGCCGGCCAGTGTTGGGTCTTCTTCGAGCGCGTGCTCGTGGAACCACAGGTGGTCGCGCAGGGCGTCTTCGTATTTGCCTGCCAGGCGCGCATTGCGTGCGCGCTCCAGGACTTCGTGGGCTTGGCTCATCTTTTACCTCTCATTGCAAGAGGACGGTATTTTACCGTTTTTGCAGCGATCGGGGCGCCATTGCCTTGCCCAGCATGACCAGCACCGGCCCATGAGCAGATGGCAACCCGTGCGACAGCTCAGCAAGCGTAATACGCTCAATACGCTGGTCCGGGCGGCTGACATTCTCAATCACGACCACCGGCGTATCCGGCGAGCGGCCCTGCGACAGCAGGTTATTCGCCGTAGCGATAGCCTCACGCCCACCCATATACTGGACCAGCGTGTCGGTCGAAGGAATTGTCAGCTCTTCCGGATGCCCCGGCGCAGTAGACGAAGTAAAGAACGCCACGCTGCGCGCCACGCCGCGTTTGGTCAGTGGCTGCTGGGTCGCCGCGGCGGCGGCAACTGCGGTAGTAATGCCGGGAACGATTTCGACTTCGATGCCATGCAGCTCGAGCGCCGTCAATTCCTCGTCGGCGCGGCCGAACAGCATAGGATCGCCGCCCTTGAGGCGCACTACCATGCCATGACGCGCGGCGTAATCGACCAATTGCTGGTTGATGTGGCCCTGCTCGGCAGAGCGCTGGCCGGCGCGTTTGCCGACCGAGATTTTCTCCGCCTGCGGACAGAGTTCCAGCATTTCTTCCGTCACCAGCGCGTCGTACAGCACCACTTCGGCTTGCGCCAGCAGCCGTGCGCCGCGCATGGTGATCAGGTCCTGCGCCCCCGGTCCAGCTCCAATCAAATACACTTTCCCGTATGGCATGCGCAGGTTTCCTTTCTAGGCGAAGCTTACTCGCCGAGGCGGATCATGCCTGCGGCTACAGTCTGGTGCGTGACTTCATCGATCAGGATAAAGGCGCCGGTGGCGCGGATGTCCGAATAGGCATCGGCCGCCAATGCTTGCTGCACGTTCAGCGCAATGCGCGCCACGTCGTTCAGCTTCAACGCATCCGCATCGTGCCGTTGCTGAGTGTTGATGTCAAGGATGGAATCGATTTTGGTCACTTTTGCAGCAGTCTGCTTGGTGCCATGCTTGATCCAGTACTTGCGGCGCAGGTCGAGCGGCTCTTCGGACAGCCAGCATACGTCGGCGTTCACTTGTTTGAGCAGGGAAGCCGGCTGCAAGCTGGAAGCCAGCAGGTCGCCGCGCGAAACGTCCACATACTCTTCCAGCACGATGGTCACGGACTGGCCGGCGCTGGCGCTCTGCAGGGAACCGTCGAAAGTGACGATTTCCTTAACCGTGGCGGTCTGGCCGGAAGGCTGCACCACCAGCTTATCGCCCACAGACACGTTGCCCGCTTCGATACGGCCCATATAGCCGCGGAAGTCGTTGGCTTCATGGCCGTTGTGGCGCGCCACCAGCTGCACAGGGAAGCGGAAGGCCGAATTGTGCGACTCGTCGTACACCGACAGGTCTTCCAGCAGGTCGATCAGGGTAGGACCCTGGTACCAAGGCATCTTGTCGGACTGTTCGACCACGTTGTCGCCCGCCAGCGCGGACAGGGGAATGGTCTTCACGTCCTTGATGCCCAGGGTGGCCGCGAATTCGCCGTACGCCTTGACGATGCGGTCGTACACGTCCTGGTCGTAATTCACCAGGTCCATCTTGTTCACGGCCACCACCACGTGCTCGATCTGCAGCAGGTGGGCGATGGTGGAGTGGCGCTTGGTCTGGATCAGCAGGTCGACGCCGCCGTCTTCGCGCAGCTTCACTTTCGACACGTCGACCAGGATGATCACGGCATCTGCGGTGGAGGCGCCAGTCACCATATTGCGGGTGTACTGTTCGTGGCCCGGGGTGTCGGCGATGATGAACTTGCGCTTAGGGGTAGCGAAGTAGCGGTAAGCCACGTCGATGGTAATGCCTTGTTCGCGTTCGGCTTCCAGGCCGTCTGTCAGCAGGGACAGGTCGATGGTGTCGCCCACGGTGCGCTTATGCTTGGCGCGCGACACCGCTGCCAGCTGGTCGGCGAAGATGCCCTTGCTGTCGAACAGCAGGCGGCCGATCAGGGTGCTCTTGCCGTCGTCGACGGAACCGGCGGTGATGAAGCGCAGCAGATTGCGTTCGTTCAGGTTTTCGTTCAGTGCGTTCATCAGAAGTATCCTTGCTTCTTGCGTTTTTCCATGGAGGCTTCGGAGGTCTGGTCGTCCATCCGGGTGGCGCCGCGCTCGGTGATCTGGGTCACTGCGGTTTCGGCGATGATCGCGTCAACGTCGGCAGCGTCGGAAGACACAGGGCAGGTGCAGGAGATATCGCCCACGGTGCGGAAGCGCACAACCTGGGTTTCGATGCTCTCGCCTTCGCGGGCCGGGGTCAGGTCGGTCAGCGGCACCAGCAGGCCGTTGCGCGGGATCACCTGGCGCTCGTGCGCAAAGTAGATCGACGGCAGGGCCAGTTTTTCGCGGGCGATGTACTGCCACACATCCAGCTCGGTCCAGTTCGAGATCGGGAACACGCGCATGTTTTCGCCTGGGTGGACGCGGGTGTTATACAGATCCCACAGTTCCGGGCGCTGGGCTTTCGGGTCCCATTGGCCGAATTCATCGCGGAAGGAGAAGATGCGCTCCTTGGCGCGGGCTTTTTCCTCGTCGCGGCGCGCGCCGCCGATGCACGCGTCGAAGCCGTGTTCGGCGATGGTTTCCAGCAGCGTTACGGCTTGCGCGGCATTGCGCGAATCGGTGGCCGGGTTACGCAGGCGCACGGTGCCCTTCTTGATCGAGTCTTCAACGGAGCCGACGATCAGGCGTTCGCCCAGTTCGGCCACGCGGCGGTCGCGGAACTCGATTACTTCCGAGAAGTTATGGCCGGTGTCGATGTGCACCAGTGGGAAGGGGAATTTCCCTGGGCGGAAAGCCTTCTCCGCAAGTCGCAGCAGCACCACGGAGTCCTTGCCGCCGCTGAACAGCAGGGCAGGGTTCGAGCATTCGGCGGCGACTTCGCGCAGGATGTGGATGGCTTCCGACTCCAGCGCGTCCAAGTGGCGCGAATTGACGTGTTGTTCTACCAGTGCATTCATTTAGCTAGCTTTCTTAATACGAATCAGTTTGCCGTCTACCAGGTGCAGGCCGCATTCCTTGGAGTCCGGGTTTTCCCACCACCAGCGGCCGGCGCGTACGTCCTCGCCTGGCTGGATGGCGCGGGTGCAGGGCTCGCAGCCGATCGACGGATAACCCTGGTCGTGCAGCGCGTTATAGGGCACGTCGTTGGCGCGGATGTAGTCCCACACTTCCTGCTCCGACCAATCGGCCAGGGGGTTGAACTTTTCCATACTGTGCGAACCATCATACTCCTGCACGGACAGGTCGGAGCGGGTTGCAGATTGGGCGCGACGCTGGCCGGTTACCCAGGACTTTTTGCCGTTCAGGGCGCGGCCCAGGGGTTCAACTTTGCGGATCTGGCAGCACTCCTTGCGCAGGTCAACGCTGTCGTAGAAGGCGTTCAAGCCTTTCTTCTCCACGTATGCGTCGATGTCGGCTTGCACCGGGCGATACAGCGCGATCTCGTAGCCGTAACGCTCTTGCACGCGCTCCACCATGCCCAGGGTTTCCTTATGCAGGCGGCCGGTTTCGAGCGAGAAGATACCGATTGGCAGGCCGGCCTTCAGGATCAGGTCCGTCAGCACCATGTCTTCGGCAGCCAGGCTGGAGGCGAAAACGGCAGGCGAGAACTCTTCTGCGACGCGTTCGAGCGTGGCGAGCGTATCCCGCACGCGGGTTGCAAGCTCGCTCATGATCAGGCTCCGGCGGCTGGCGTTGGACGTGCGTGGCGGCGGAACAGCGGCACGCGCTGGTCGACCGACGCCTGATAAGTCTCGCTGAACACGGTCAGGCCTTTCAGCGCGTCTTCGATGCTGCGGTCCGGACGGGTGTCGTAGGCGTCGAAGCCCACGCGCTGCATGGAGAACAGCTGGTCGCGCAGCACGTCGCCGATGGCGCGCAGTTCGCCGGTCCAGCCCAGGCGGGAACGCAGGTTCCAGGCGTGGGAATAGCCGCGGCCATCTGTGAATTTCGGGAAGTCGACGGCCACCAGCGCCAGGCGCGGCAGGTCTTCGCGCAGGGCGAGTGGGTCTTCATGCGGAGCGATCCACACGCCGATTTCACCGGCTGCGGCGCGGCTTGCGAGCGCATCGCGCTGGGCCAGCCAGGTTGCCAGCGGCACGATCACGCGGCCGGCGGGCACGGTCAGGGCTTCCGTAGCGGTTGCCGCGTCTTCAGCCGTACGGCCTTCGGCCGCACTGCCTTCAGCGGCTTCCGGTGCGCGCAGCAGGGTCCAGTCGTTGGCCACGATTTCGCGGCCCTTGATGATTTGCTTAGGCATATTCGTCTTCTCCTACCAGGCGGCCAGCGGTTTCAATCGGCGTGGCGTATACAAATTCCTTGAACGGGGCGATGCCCAGGCGCTGCGCGGTATCCACGAAGCGCTCTTCCGGGGTACGCTCGCGTACATACACTTGCAGCAGGCGGTCGATCACTTCCGGCATCTGCTGTGCGGAGAATGACGGGCCGATGATCTTGCCGATGGCAGAGTTATTACCCTGTGCGCCGCCGATCGACACTTGATACCATTCGCTGCCGTCCTTATCGACACCCAGCACGCCGATATTACCAACGTGGTGGTGGCCGCAGGCGTTGATGCAGCCCGAGATATTCAATTCGAAATCGCCGATATCGTGCAGGAAGTCGATGTGGTCGAAACGCTCGGCAATCGCCTGGGCGATCGGGATCGACTTGGCATTCGCCAGCGAGCAGAAGTCGCCGCCAGGGCAGCAGATAATGTCGGTCAGCAGGCCGATATTCGGCGTGGCCAGGCCGTGTGCCTTGATCTCCTGCCACAGGGCGTACAACTGGGACTGCTCAACGTCGGCCAGCACGATGTTCTGCTCGTGGGTCACGCGCAGTTCGCCGAAGCTGTAACGGTCTGCCAGGTCGGCCATGTAATCCATCTGTTCGGCGGTCGCATCGCCCGGCGGCACGCCGGTTTTCTTCAGCGACAGCACAACGGCGGCGTAGCCCTGCTGCTTGTGCGGCTTCACGTTGCGCTTCAGCCAGTTCTGGAACGGCTTCTCATTGCGTGCGGCGGCAGCGTCATACGCAGGCAGCGCCTTGTAATCGTGCGGCTGGAAGTAGGCGATGATGCGCTCCATCTCTTCCAGGGTCAGGGTCTGCTCGGTGCCTTTCAGGTCTTCCCACTCGACTTCCACCTGGCGGGCGAATTCTTCCACGCCCAGGGCCTTCAGCAGGATCTTGATGCGGGCCTTGTACTTGTTGTCGCGGCGGCCGTGCAGGTTATACACGCGCATGATCGCTTCGGTATAGGTCAGCAGGTGTTCGCGCGGCAGGAACTCGCGGATCACGCTGCCCAGGATCGGGGTACGGCCCATGCCGCCGCCGACCATTACCTTGAAGCCGATTTCACCGGCTTCGTTCTTGACCACGGTCAGGCCGATGTCGTGCACGGCGATGGCGGCACGGTCTTCCACGGCGCCGTTGATCGCCACTTTGAATTTACGCGGCAGGGCGATGAACTCGGGGTGGAAGGTCGACCACTGGCGCAGCACTTCGGCGTACGGGCGCGGATCGATGATTTCGTCAGCGGCCACGCCGGCGAATTCGTCGGAGGTCACGTTGCGGATGCAGTTACCCGAAGTCTGGATAGCGTGCATTTCCACCGAAGCCAGGTCGCTCAGGATTTCCGGCGTCTCTTCCAGCTTGATCCAGTTGAACTGGATGTTCTGACGGGTGGTGAAGTGGCCATAGCCGCGGTCATATTTGCGGGCGATGTGCGCGAACATGCGCATTTGCTTGGAGCTAAGCAGGCCGTAAGGCACAGCGATACGCAGCATATAAGCGTGACGCTGCATATAAAGACCGTTCTGCAAACGCAATGGCAGGAATTCGGCCTCGGTCAACTCATCGTTCAGGCGGCGTTGAACCTGGTCGCGATACTGCTCGATGCGTTCGCGGATGATGAGGTGGTCGTATTGATCGTATTGATACATAGCTTTCCCAGTAAGGCATGCCCAAAGTGGAATCAATGGTAATAAACTGGGGGCTTATTCCAAACAACATAGTCTTTATTTGCTTATATGCTGATAAGGCATAAGCATCAGCGTAAAATACGCGCTGGGGAGTCCAACGAGAGCGAGAATGAACCTTCACCAACTGCGATTCGTGCGCGAAGCCGTACGCCAGAACTACAACCTGACCGATGCCGCCAAGGCCCTGTTTACATCCCAGCCGGGCGTTTCCAAGGCAATCATTGAGCTGGAAGAGGAGTTGGGTGTTGATATATTTACAAGGCATGGTAAGCGCATTCGCGGCCTGACCGAGCCGGGACGGCTGGTTTTGTCCTCGGTCGAATTGATCATGCAGGAAATTGATAGCCTGAAACGGATCGGCAAGGAATACGCCGCCCAGGATTCGGGCAGCTTCACCATCGCCACCACGCACACCCAGGCGCGCTATACGCTGCCGAAGGTGGTGCAGGCCTTCATGCAGAAATACCCGAAGGTTCGCTTGTCTTTATTGCAAGGCAATCCGAAGCAGATCGCCGAGATGGTGCAGCGTGACCAGGCCGACCTGGCCATCGCCACCGAATCGATCGCCGCCGTCGACGGTCTGATTACCCTGCCGTGCTACCAATGGGAGCACGTGGTGGTGGTGCCGCCCGACCATCCGCTCCTGAAGATCAAGTCCGTCACCCTGGAAGAAGTGGCCGAGTACCACATCATCACGTATGATGCCGCCTTCGCTGGCCGCTCGCGCATCGACCAGGCCTTCGAAAAGCGGGGCCTGAAGCCGGACGTGCTGCTGGAAGCGATCGACGCGGACGTGATCAAGACCTACGTCGAACTGGGCATGGGCGTCGGCATCATCGCCGGCATGGCTTTCGATCCTGAACGTGACCGCAACCTGCGCGCCATCCCCGCCGGCTACCTGTTCGGCATGAATGTGTCGCGCGTGGCCGTCAAGCAGGGCGCTTACCTGCGATCCTATATATATACCTTCATCGAGCTGCTGGCGCCGACGTTGAACCGCAAGCTGATCGAACAGGCGATGAAGGGCGAACATGAGAACTACGAACTGTGATTAACGAAGAAGAACTGCAAGAAGTGCGCGAGCACGTCGAAGAACTGCTGGACGACCACGAAGTCCTGCAGCTGGAAAACCTTGACCTGGACAGCCTGGAAGTCGAGCCGGGCGAATATACGGCCGTCTACGCTGAATTCCTGTGGGCCCAGCTTGGGCGTGAAAAGCAGGATAAGTTCCTGAAACAATTGCGTGAGAAGGTAGGCAAGGACGTGCTGCTGGTGCTGATGGGTGAAGACTATGTGGACGGCGAAAGCTTCCCGGTCGCGCGCACCGACCAGCACGGAAATACCTACGAGTTCCAGAAAGATGGCGACGGAAACCGCTTCGAAGTCATGAAAAACTACCCGTCCGACAGCTGGCTGCGCAAGCGGATCGGCATCGCCGCGCGCGAAATCAAGGTCCTTCGATCCGAATATTACTGGGTGGTGACAGCACGCTTGAAGTAAATTTTTCCTGTCACATTGTTGAAGTAATTAAGGGGCAATATAGCTGCGTTTGAAACATTTCCCCTCAACTTCAACAACGTAGGACAACAAGTGAAAAAACTTACTCTGGCAGCACTGGTCATCGGCGGTTTCGCAGCACAAGCACAAGCCCAGTCGAATGTGACCATCTATGGTATCGCTGACGCAGGCCTCGTCGCTGAACGCGGCGGCGCGACCGGTAACGTCGCTAAGGTGACCAGTGGTGTGGGTTCCGCTTCCCGCCTGGGCTTCAAAGGCGTGGAAGACCTGGGCAACGGCCTGTCCGCACTGTTCACCATCGAATCCGGCGTGAAGATCGACACCGGCGAGCAAGACACCGCCGGCGTGTTCGCACAACGCCAGGCTTTCGTTGGCCTGAAGAGCAAGGACCTGGGCCAGGTGACCCTGGGCCGCCAGTACACCATGCTGTACAACGCCCTGTCGCAAGTTGCTGACCCATTCGGCGCCGGCTACGCTGGTTCCGCCAAAAACCTGTTCCCTACCGGCGGCGTGAACACCCGCCTGTCGAACGCCATCGTCTATAACTCGCCAGTATTCTCCGGCTTCAGCGTTGATGCACTGTACGGCGCAGGTGAACAGGCTGGCGACAACGATGCCGGCCGCCAGTTTGGCTTCGGCGTGAACTACTCCAACGGCCCGCTGAACGTGCGCCTGGTTCACAACAACAAGAACAACGACGTAGCAGCTGTGGGCGCCACCCCAGCCGTGAAGAAAGACCGCGCGAAGAACACCCTGCTGGCCGCCAACTACGACTTCGGCGTCGCCAAAGTCTACTTCGGCTACGAAAAAGACAAAGGCGCAGGCAGCGCACCTCTGCCAGTCGCCAATGCCTACGGCTACAAAGTGGCCCCTAAGTCCTCCGCCGACAGCGCCGAATGGCTGCTGGGCGTAGGCGTGCCGCTGGCCGGCGGCACCCTGGTTGCTTCCTACATCGACAAAGATGACAAGCAAAACAACCAGGACGCACGCCAGTACGCCATCGGCTACCTGTACGCCATGTCCAAGCGCACCACCTTGTACACCGCGATCGCCAAGATCAAGAACAAGAATGGCGCTGGCTACACCGTTGGCAACAACACCGAAGCCGGTTCGGGCGACAAAGCCTTCAACCTGGGCGTTCGTCACGCGTTCTAAGCAGTTTTTGTTGTAAGCAGTAGCACTCTCTCGAGGTGATTCATGATCTTTGGCGGGTCTTCGGACCCGCCGTTTTTTTATGAATTGGCGGGCAGGGGAACTGTAATGGCAATGCGCGTACCGCCGGCGCCGCCATCCACCGCCATGCTGCCGCGTAGCGATGCCACGCGCTCGCGCATTCCCAGCAAGCCAAGGGCGTCCGCCTTAGCCAGGTCGCCGATGGCGATGCCTCGTCCATCATCCTCGATCTGAATGTGCAGTTTGCGTCCGTCGCGCCGCAGGCGAACCTGCGCCGTACCTGCGCCAGCGTGGCGGGCGATATTGGTCAGCGATTCCTGCACCAGGCGGTAAATCGCCGTGCTGTAACGCTCATCGAGCGCCAGCGCATCGGGCCGGGCGTCGAGCAGGCAGCTGATGCCGTGGCGTTTCTCGAACTCGCGCCGTAGCGACTCCAGAGCGAAATACAGGCCGCCTTCGTCGAGGGCGCGCGGCCGCAGGTTGCCTGCGATGCGGCGCAAGGAGCCGATGGCGTTGAGCAGCAGCGCATCCATGCTAACGAGCCGCGCCGCCGCATCGGGTGAACCTGGCGGCAGCTGTTTCAGGAGCGTGAGTTCAACCCTCAGAGTAGCCAGTAACTGGCCCAGGTCGTCGTGCAATTCTCGGGAAATGTGGACGCGTTCATCTTCCCGGATGTCCGCCAGTGCGGAATCGGTGGAGCGGCGTCCCTGGGCGCGTGAGCGGGGATTTTTCAATTCGGCCTCCTGGTGGCAGCAACCACCAGGACACCGTATTACACCAAGCCGTTCGCCGGCTTGATCTGCGTCACATCTGCTTGAACAGATGGAGGAAGGAGCGGCTGACTTCCAGCTTGTCTGGGCGGCCTTTGATCATCACCAGGTGGCGGCCGCGAATGTCGCGCGTCACGCCTTCGATGGCGTTCACGTTGACCAGGGTCGCGCGGTGGATCTGCCAGAACAGGGCAGGGTCGAGTTCCTCGGCCAGGTCGCGCACCGGTTTGCGGATCAGGGCTTCGAATTTGTCAGTCTGCACGCAGGTGTATTTTTCGTCCGAGCGGAAGAACAGGATTTCCTCAACCGGGATCATGCGCAAATCCGAACCGATGCTGGCCTGGATCCATTGCAGGTACTTCGGCTTTGGCGAAGCGATCTTCTCCGCCAGCTGGCTCAGGATGGCGGCCATGTCCGCACCCTGGGCAGCGCTGGCGGCTGGCGACGACAGGCGGCTCTTCAGACGTTCAACGGTGATTTTCAGGCGCTCAGGCTCAGGCGGTTTCAGCACGTAGTCGACAGCGCCGCGCTCAAAAGCTTCCACAGCGTAGGCGTCGTAAGCAGTGACAAACACCACATTGCTCTTGTTGCCGATTTCCGCGGCGGCCTCCATGCCCGTTTTGCCAGGCATGCGGATATCGAGGAAGGTGAAATCTGGCTTTAGTTCATTGACCAGTTCAATGGCTTCTTCGCCGTTCTTTGCTTCGCCGAGGATTTCCAGTTCGGGCCAGACTTGCTCCAGCCGCATGCGCAGCTGGTCGCGCATCAGTCGCTCATCGTCGGCAATAATTGCTGTGGGCATAATGCTAAATGTGATGAAATGAGTTGATGAAAAGAGAAGTATTAATTATTCAATGGATCGCAGCGAATGGCAATCGCTTATTCAGAGCGCGCCAACTGGTATGGCACCTCGATAATCGCGATCACGCCGCTTGGCTGGTTTGGTTCGATTTTCAGCGAAGCCTGATCGCCATGCAGCAGTTTCAGGCGTTCGCGGATATTGGTCAGGCCCAGGCCGGTGCCGTTGCTTGGCTTGGCGCCAAAACCCAGGCCATCGTCGGACACGGTCACACGCAGCTTGCTGTGCGCCACCTCGGCTCGGACTCGCAGGTAGCCGCCCTCCGGCTTGCCTTCCAGCCCGTGTTTGATGGCGTTCTCCACCATTGATTGCAGCATCATCGGAGGGAAGGCGGCGGTGCGCAGGCCCTCGGTCACGTCGAAATCGACGGTCAGGCGCTCTTCCATCCGCATTTTCAACAGAGCCAGGTAAGCCGCTACCATATCTGCTTCGCTGCCGAGCGTGCTGGTCAGCTTGTTTTCGCGCATCTGCGGCAGCACGGCGCGCAGGTATTTGATCAGGCTGCGTTGCATGGCCGAAGCTCGCGGCGGGTCGGTTTCGATCAGGTGCTCAACAGATGCCAGGGTGTTGAACAGGAAGTGCGGCTCCACCTGGGCCTGCATCATCTGCATCTTGGCCTCGCTCAGCTGGCGCTGCATGGATTCGCGTTCGGCCGCCGCATTAGCTACCTGCGCTTCGGCTTCTGCCTTCTTCTTGCCGCCAACCAGCGCTTTCATCGCGAAAAGCGCCAACAAGAGAAGGGTAATAAAGCTCGTGAACCAGGTCGACGCCTGCTTGTGGTAGCGCGAGACTTTCTCTTCGGCTGCGCTATCTACCGCTTGCTCAAGGGCATTCGACAATTCTTCGCCGATCTGCGGTGGCAGTTCAATATGAACTTCCTCTCCGGGCATTGGCGCGGCAGGAGCTGCTGGTGCGGCGGGCTTGGCCTTTGGCGCTTTTGGGGCGGGAGGCGCGGGCGGCGCAGGGTGGGCTGCTTGCGCTGGCTCGGCAGGCTCCGCCGGCAGGGCAGGCGCCTCTGCCTCAGCGGCGGCAGCTTCGGCCGCATCTTTGGATTCCTGTGCCGCATCTTCACTATTTTGTTCGCCAGCCGCCGGCTTTTTGATTTTGCCTGCGCGTGGGTTGAAGTGGATGCCGCTGTCGTCAATTGTGATGTTCGGGTCGGCATTGCCGGTCTTCGCACGCTTATGTGAGCGAATCACCATCTCTTCCTCCCTTGAAGGCGAGAAGAGCTCATCCTGAAGTATGGAGGCGGCAATCATCGACAACGCGGCAAACAGGAAGAATTTCCACCACGACAAATGCGTCACCCAGCCGGTCGTCGCATCGAAGGCCCGGTGGATCCAGGCCAGGATGGTTTTTGCTGTGTCTTGAGCTTTCGGTGTTGGAAACATGCGCCACTTTCTATTGAATATGGGGCAAGTGTAGTTAAGCTTGGGGAAAGTCGCCAGCCGTGTGCGACAGAATGCAGAAATACGGGAATAGAAGAAGGCCCTTGCGGACAGTCGGATCGTTTGCTATAGTTCTGTCCCTCGCAACGCAACGCAGCAAACAGCGCGAAACGATGTGAGAAAGAAGGGGTTGACGAGTTGCGCGCTGTACCGCATAATCTCGCTTCTCTGCTGCTGACAAACACAACGATTTGTCGCTAAACGCAGCGATCTTTAAAAA
>NZ_JBXARE010000023.1:0-55880 GCF_058807935.1 Pseudoduganella sp. GW821-FHT11H04
TGGCCGTTAAGAGTCATGCGGTTAGCAAGCCTCTATTTCGGAACATAGTTCGGTTTTTTTCCAGTAGAAAAAGTTACAAGCACTCCTGCCTCAACTCGTACCACGACTGGCAAGGCTCGTCGCAAATCGTCCAGTGTCGGTGGTCCGCGAAAACAATAGCTCGGTATTTTAATGGTCACCTCACCCGCTGGGACATCACCCTGAATGACGCGAGCTGGTGCGAAGACAATTGCTGCTGGCACCGTAAAATGCGGATCTGGTTCTCCGGGCAGGCTCGGTAGCGGTGGATACGCTGGAACATTCTTATACCGAATTTCGGTGATCATGCCTTCGGCTATCCATTCAGTGGCCTCTTTGCAAGCCGAAGAATTTTCATCGTCGCATGGGGCAGGTGGACACGGTCGGGAAGCGCTTGCCACCAAGGGAAGCATCAAGCCGCATATCGCAATTAGGAAATTCTTTTGAACCGATAATTTCACGTTGTGCTCCATATACCTCATTCGATGGTCCGCTGATGGCCGTTTGTGCGCGCTCACAGCCATGCCATCGTCAGCCCCCTGGCACTGGGACCAAAACATTCATACGCGCTGCATTGATGAGACACCCTTTCGAAGCACCACTTAACGTGGTGGCTGCCATCACCAAATGTAGTTGGCGTCCAGAAACTAGCAGGCCTCATTGAGCACGACCCGCTACACGTTCGGCACAGCCTCTACATTAGCTCTACCATGATTAACGCAAGGATTCCCCGCAATAAAAAAGCCAGCTAACTTAGCTGGCTTTTTTGTCATAGCACGGCCACCGAGCCAAGTGCTCCGAAGATATTCTCTTCAGGCTTCGCCACTCGAATTTCCAATGCATTGCCCTTAATCGATTCACCGTTGACAGTCGCGATTACACTCAGTTTGCTAGGACCATCTATCTGTACAGGAGCAAACATAAACGTGAAATTCGAGGCAAGCCATTTGTCGGCATCGCAGTCGTCGAGAGTTTTCTGAAGATTAGGAATGTCTCCCTGCGGAACTATGCTTTCGCCTAAAACGTTCCCGTTTAACTCACACCGTACGCTCAGTGACTCGACTTTGGTACGCGGCGGCACGTTAATCATGACGCTGGCGCACAGCTTTGGCAAAATGACCGGGAGCTGCTGCGAAACGAGCTCCCCATGATAAATACCCATTAATGACTGTTTCCCGCCGACTTCTAATCGAACGTCATCACAATAAGTCACAAAAAGGATAATTTCTTTCATGCTGCGTCTCGGTTAGTAATTGCTGCATAGACCTGTTCGGCGGTCAGGCCCAAAACATCCCCAATTTTCTTCGCAGTGTCAAAACTCGGGCGGCGCAAGCCGGACTCGATTGCGCTGATATTCGGCTGCTTCAAACCAACCTTTTCGGCCAAATCTTTCTGAGACAACCCCTGGGCAAGTCGAGCCTGCTTCAAGGACGAAAAAACTGACGTGTAAGTTTCGGCCACCCATTGGCGAGCTGCCGCCAGATCCGCACCGACACCAAACTCCGCTTCCAACGAAGCGACAAAGCTATCAAGATCATTACCCTGCTCTTGCTCGGCGGATCGAGTGTTTGTGGAAATTACGACGCGAGATTCAATGGGTGGTGTTACGCTTTGTGGAACGTTGGTAAACACGATATTGGGGCAAACCAAGCTCGTGGTAGCTACGAAGAATACGTTGGCAGAGTTCATGATTGGGATCGTAATTAAAATCGCGCGGAAGAATGCCTAACACCCTAAATGTGAAGCAAGGCTGGTCGTAACCATAAAGTACTCGATATGGAATTTGTGCACGGCGCTGTACGTCGACATCCAGCCTAAAAAGAGCAATACGCCAGACATTCAGTCCGGCATCGTAAAGCTCGATAAACTTATCAACATTGAACTGATCGTTTGCAAACTTTTGCGTAAGCAATTCGCCAAGAAGCGGTTGCGAATTAGCAATCTCCTGCAAGAGCGCAACGATTCGGAGAGCATAGGCCTTGGCGTCACCACCCTGAGCAATCATGCTTTGGATGTCTCTTTTAGCCTCTGCTTCGATCGTTAACTTATACATTATACCTCATTCGGTATGTGGTCAAGCAAGTGCCGTGCGCCAAGAGTTGTAGGGAAAGATGAAACTCAGCAATTATAACTCTCGACGATGACGCAATTCTCACCAATAATCACCAATCATGCCCGACCGAAATTGCGCTCCACTTGGGCGGCATCGCATGGCCACTTTGCCACCACATCAGGATAAGGTTTGCACACCGTGTATTATGGCGCCGACGCAACAGACTTGTCGTGACGCCTAGCGCCCCAAAACTGGGTAGCCAGCCGGGTAGCCAAACAGGATTTAGCCTCAAGACAAGCTCTCAACCAACTGAATTTAAACGGAATTACATATCACATGAAGCTTGCCACCTGGAATGTTAACTCATTGAATGTTCGCTTGCCGCACGTTACGAAATGGCTTGCAGAAAACCCCGTAGATGTGCTCTGCATCCAGGAAACCAAGCTTACTGACGACAAGTTCCCGGCCAAGGAAATCGAGGAAATGGGTTACCAGGTCGTGTTCAACGGCCAGAAAACCTACAACGGCGTGGCTATCCTGTCGCGCCACCCGATGGAAGACGTGGTCAAGAACAACCCGAAGTATCCGGACGAGCAGCAGCGCATCCTGGCCGCCACCATCAACGGCATCCGCGTGGTCAATGCCTATGTGCCGAATGGCCAGGCGCTGGACTCGGACAAGTACACCTATAAACTGGGCTGGCTGGCCGCTTTCCGCGACTGGCTGGACGAAGAACTGGCGGGCAATAGCCAGCTCGCAGTGCTGGGCGACTATAACATCGTGCCGCATGTGCGCGACACGCACGACCCTGCGATGGAAGGCGATATCTTCTGCTCCGAGAAAGAGCGCGCAGCACTGCAAGCGCTGTTCGACCTGGGCCTGCACGATTCCTTCCGCCTGTTCGAACAGGCGGAGAAGAGCTTCTCGTGGTGGGATTACCGCATGCTGGGCTTCCAGAAGAACAAGGGCCTGCGCATCGACCACGTCCTGCTGTCGGCGCCATTGAAGGAGCGCTGCGTTTCCTGCGTGATCGACCGCGCACCGCGCAAATGGCAGCAGCCTTCCGACCACGCCCCGGTCATTGCAACGCTGGGCGCTTAAGCCGCGGCTTTATCCATCATGAGCTGGGCACGCACGCCCAGCACAGGTTTCGAGAACAGGTAGCCCTGGGCATAAGTACAGCCTTGCTCACGCAGCAGCTGGAACTGCCCTTCCGTCTCAACACCTTCCGCCACCACCGATAGCTGCAGGCTGTCCGACAGCGCGACGATCGCGGCCACGATGGCGCGGTCTTCCGCGCTTTCTTCCAGGTCCTTGATGAAAGCGCGGTCGATCTTGATCTTGCGCACCGGGAAGCGCTTCAAATACGCCAGCGAGGAATAGCCGGTACCAAAATCGTCGATCGACAGGCGGATGCCCATCGCATTGATCTGCCCCAGGATTTCCAACGTCTGTTCGCCGTGCTGCATCAGCGCTGTTTCAGTGATCTCGAATTCAATCAGGGCCGGGTCGATGCCCGTTTCTTCCAGCGTGCGGCGGATCGAGTCGACCAGGCCGCGGTGCATGAACTGGCGCGCCGACAGGTTGATCGCCATCGGCACCGGGACAATGCCCTGGCGCTGCCATTCCATGCTTTGTTCGCAGGCGCGGCGCAGCACCCACTCGCCGATCGGCACGATCAGGCCATTGTCTTCGATCAGCGGGATGAACTGGTCCGGCATCACCAGGCCGCCGGCCGGACGGCGCCAGCGCAGCAGTACTTCCAGCGTCGCCAGGCGGCGCGTGGCGATGTCCATGATCGGCTGGTAGTGCAATTCGAATTGGCCAAGCTGCAGTGCGGAACGCAGCGCGCTCTCCATTTCGAAATGCATGGCCGCCGCCATATTCATCTCTTCGTTGAAGTACTGGTAATTGTTTCTGCCTGCAGCCTTGGCATGGTACATCGCCGCGTCGGCGTTGCGCATCAGGGTGGCGACGTCATTGCCGTCGTCCGGATAGGTACAGATGCCGATCGATGGCGTGATGTGCAGCAGGCGCCCTTCCAGCGGGAATGGTTCGGCCAGCGTATCGATGATCTTCTGCGCGACGTGGCTCGATTCTTCCGTGGTGTGTATGCCAGGCAGCAGCACCACGAATTCATCGCCGCCCAGGCGCGCTACCGTATCGCTGGCGCGCACGGCGCCAACCAGGCGGCCCGCGACTTCCTTCAGCAAGGCGTCGCCGGTCATGTGGCCCAGCGAATCGTTGATCGTCTTGAAGCGGTCAAGATCGATGAACATGACGGCAAGACGGCGTTCCGAGCGCTGCGCGGCCAGCATGGCGCGGTCCAGGCGGTCGGCCAGCAGCGCACGGTTCGGCAGCCCGGTCAGGCTGTCGTGGTAAGCCATGTGGTGCACGCGGGCTTCCGCCTGGCGGCGCTCGACAATCTCCGCCTGCAACTGGGCATTGGCGCCCGCCAGTTCGGCCGTGCGTTCCAGCACGCGTACTTCGAGTTCGTCGCGCGCGCGGCGCACGGCTTCAGCGGCTTCACGGCGCGAGGTCACGTCGTCGATCAGCCATACCGAGCGTCCCTTGGGGTCGGCCATGTCGAAAGGACGGCCGGACAGGCGCGCCCAGAAGCTGCTGCCGTCTTTGCGCACCAGCTGGTATTCGTAGGAGCTGGCGTGGCCGGCCAGGAATTCTTTTTCGGTCGCCTTGCGCGCGCCATCCCATGCGGCCAGGTCGGGGTAGAAAGTTTGCACGCTGACGCCGGCCATTTCGCCCGGCCCGTAGCCAAACAGTTCTTCCATCTTGGCGTTGCAGCGCAGGTTGCGGCCTTTCTCGCAAACGGATATCCCCATCACCGCGCTGTCCAGGATCGCCTGGTTTTCCAGCAGCGCATTGCGCAGCGATTCCTCGTCCTGCTTTTGCGCGGTGCGGTCCTCGATGATCCAGATCGTGCCCTGGGTCGGGTCGTCCGGATTCACAACGTAGCCGATCAACTGCGCCCAGAAATCGCTGCCGTCCTTGCGGCGCATCAGCGTCTCGGAATGGAATGGCTTGCCGACGCTGAGTAGCGGGCCGGCCATGGCGCCGACACGCGCATAGGTTTCGTCGTCGGGATAGATGGCGCGGCCGGGCATGCCCAGGCCTTCGTCGCCGTCGTAGCGGAACATTTCGGCAAAACCGCGGTTATAGCGCGTGACGACGCGGTTCTTCGTGAACAGGATGGAGATCGAGGCATTGGTCATGATGGCCTCGACTTCCATCTGCACTTCCCGCGACACCGTAACGTCTTCCAGGATCCAGATGGTGCCGCCATCGTTGTGGACCTGGTCTACCGCTTCCGCGCGCACGCGGCACCAGATCTTCACGCCATCCTTGCGCACCAGCTGGCACTCGCGCATTTCGAACAACTCGCCGGCGCCAAGCAATGGCGAGGCGAGGCGCCCGAATTCGGCATACTCCTCTGCCGTCTCGAATAATTCCGCCGCGCGACGGCCGCGCAATTCTGATTCTTCGTAGCCGAACATTTCAGCCATGCGCGGATTAACGGTCAGGATCTGCTGGTTCTTGGTGAACAGGATGCCGACCGAGGCGTTATCCAGGATCGCTTTCTGCTCCAGCAGCAAGCGGCCCATGGCTTCAGTGGCGATGCGCTGTTCGTTGATGTCTTCCAGGATGAAGACCGTACCTTCGCGCGCATCGGTCGGGTCCAGCGCGCGCCCGTTGGTGCGGCACCAGAATAGCGTTCCATCGCGCCGGCGCAACTGCAGTTCCAGCGTCAGCGGCGTGCCCTGCGCAAGGATCGGGAAGTACTCATTGCGGATGCGCAGCGCTTCGTCCGGCGTTGGATACAGGATGTCGCTCGGCGCACCTTCCAGCTCATGCCGTGCATATCCGAACATTTCAGCGGCGCGCATATTGCATTCAACGACATAGCCATTCTTGGCGAGGATGATGCCGACTGCCGCATTTTCCAGGATGGCTTGCTGCTCCAGCATGGCCTTGCGCAGTGCGCGTTGGTCGCGTTGTGCGCTGCTGATGTCATTGAAGATAATCGTGGCGCCGCCATCGAGACCGCCTGGCAGTGCTTTAACCGTCAGTTGCACGGCGACGTAATTGCCGCTGGCATTCGTCAGCACGCTGTCCCATTTGGGCGCGGTGCGCGGAGCCATATTCGGCAAGGCTGCCGATACCACCAGGGCTGCGTTCAGCTGCGCGCTGGCTTCAGCGCGGACATGGCGCGCGAATAATTCCACCAGGTTGCGGCCGCGCGGGTCGGACTGCAGCAAAGCGTCGAATTCTGTATTGGAGGCGAATACCACGCCGTCGGCATCGCACGCGCAAGCGGGCATGCCGATCAACTGCAGGGCATTGACTACAACTTCAACATTGCTTGACACAGAATTCATGAACGCCTGGGCTTTCGGGTATCCAGTCGATCATAGCGTACAAAACTGGCTACTCAAAGAAAAGCCCCGGGGCTGCTGGCATCGTTACAACAAACACATGAATTTTTACCGCAGTGCAGCAGTTCCAGTAAAACGATTACCCCTTCTGCAACGTTGCCAACCTTTGCAAAATCAACTCTTTGAAATCGTCTTCCGGCCCTAAGCGCAAGCATTGCTCCAGGTCTGCGATGGCGGCTTTGCCGTTTCCCATGGCAGCGTAAACGGATGCTCGATTGAAATAAGTAAACGGGTAGTTCGGGCTCAGCTGAAGCGCCCGTCCAAAATACGTAAGCGATCTTTCGAAGCTACCGTTCTCCATGCAAATGGTGCCCGCAGTACTAAAGGCTGACGCGTCCGAGTAGCCGAGGGAAAATGCGCGTTCCAGATCCCGCATCGCCGGCTCAAACTGTTTCGACATGGCCAATACGGTTCCCCGATCAGCGTAAGCGAGAGAAAATTCCGGATCGACTTTCAGTACATCACCATACAAATCCAGCGCATCGTCGACATGTCCGCGCGCGGCGTAGCTGCGGGCACGCATACAGATCGGCCCCAGGTCCAGTTTTTCTTTGTTCATCAACGCTCCTGCTGAATGTATTCGACCAACGGCTGCAATCGGATCGCGCTGCATTTTTTGAACGCAATGGGTCCTGTCGCGTGCATTCTGTTGAGTAGACTGCATCAACCCGTGCACGCAGGTGCTGGGGTTGACAGATTCCAAGAACATGAAGCATCACGGCATCATGGAGCGCCATCTGTTCCTCCAGAAATCCCTTCACCCAGCCTCCCGCAGGCTTTGCAAATAGCGGATCAATGACGCAAGCTGTACCAAGCTCACCTGAGGGCGCTGCGGGTCTTCGCGAATATGCTCACGAAGTGATAGGGGGACTTCATCATTAAGCCAAAGTTGCGGAAATTCATAAACAATGAATCGCTGACCATTATGAACTTCAAGGAGGAAATGGCCGTTCCAAGCGCATTCATAAAGCGTCCCCCTGATTGAACGCAGGAACACTAATGCAATATCACCAACTTTGATGGGAACGTTTCCCCAAGTACTGGGTGCGTGAACGAATCTGATTTCATTTCCCGGCATATCGCGGCTCGCGCCATGGGACGCCGAGAACACTTCGATTACTTGCGCCAGCCGATGCTGCGGCTCCGGAGCAGCAGTCACCTCCAGCAGCACAGCATCGCAGCGCAGGCCTTGCTCCGACAAAAATACTTTGGACTCGTTCATTGCGGTTTCCATGGTTTGCCAAGTTTTTCCAGTTCCACCATATAGTCCTTCATCACACCGGATTTCTCCGGAATTGGAACTCCAAACCGACTTGGGTAAGTCGCGCAATTGTATGCGCCCTCATTCTTGCCAGGGAAGCTGTATAGCACACCATTCATCGGCACGTCCACGCCACGCGCATTATGCTCCGCCAGGATTTGCTCATATTGAGCACGGCTCACTGGTATGCGCTGTTCATAGACCACCTGTGGCTGGCCACCACGGCCTATGCCAGGGATATCCGCTACCGATTCAAAGACGAAAGTATCATCGGTAATCTTTCCAGGATAAGCTTTACCATCGCGCAGCGACTGCACAGCATCGAATATCGTTCCTTCCTCAACATGGGGACCGAAGCCATAAATTGTTTTGCCATTATCTAGCGAATAACCGACGTGGCCTGTTACACGATAAGGGTGTGGTGGATTCGGTCCAAGCAGGTCTTTCGGCGTGCCAGCGCCACGAAAACCGTAAATGCTGATGCTGGGGCGCGGTGCGGTCCATATTTTCGCACCTTTAACGCCAAACCAGCCGCCGAGGAAGCTGCCGCCCAGCATGGACCACTTCTGCCCATCCGATCCTTCGCCGAAAATTTTCCCACCCAGCCAGTTTCCTCCCAGGCCTCCGGCGAAGCCGCCGATCAGGCCTCCTGCCGCCAGCAAAGGGCCGCCCAGCACGATGGCCGATCCGATACCCACCACCAGCAGCGTGACGTGCACCCAGCCCGGCACCAGGTCTTCCGGTGCAATTTCATCGGTCTGCACGGTTTCGCCGCCGATGTTCACATTCTTCGAGCCTTCGGTAATGGTGGCGCTGCAGGTGGTCTTGTCATCCACCCGCGCGGCGGGCATGCTGTTGATGAAGACCTTGCCGCTGCCGGTGGCGATCGGCTTGGAGCCTGAGTGCTTCTCGCATTCCGTCATGTCGACGTGGGCGCGTGCGGCGGCGATGGCGTTGATAAAGACCGTCGGCGAGCAGGCGCCGACAATCTTGCCCACCACTTCCTTCGGCGCCCAGCTCATGGTGCTCATCACTTCGCCCAATCCCGCCCCGGCTGCAGCGGCGCCGCCGACGATGGCGACGGCAGCCAGGCCGCCCGTGCCGACAATCGCCACGGCGGCGACAGCAATGGCGGCAGCTGCCAGCAGGCCGGCCAGCAGCCAGCTCATGGTGGGGCTATGCCCGATTGGGTCGTTCAGCCTTGCAGCGAATGCCATTGCTTAGCCCAGATCCAACAGGGTGCGCACTGCCGCCAGGTCCGTGAGAGGGACGCCTTCGTGCGGCTCCAGTGCGCTGGCCAAGTGCAGGCGTGCAGCCAGCGGCGGGGGCTCGTTGCCGCGCACCGCTTCCAGCACGTAGCTGCCGGGCTGGCCGTACAGCCATTCCGCATTAGGCGAAGTGAAGCGCGGCTGCAACGGCTGGCCCAGGGCGTCGAAGAACTCCCAGGTGCTGCGCTCGACCTCCCGGGGGTCGGTCCGGCGGCATGCCGTTTCGCGGTCGGGGAAGGCGTGCAGCAGGCGGCGGCGTTCAGACAAAGCAAATACAAACGGCAGTTCCGGACGCTGCGGATTGGGCAGCTGCGCATGCGCGTCCAGCGGGCGACGCAGCTTGACACTCGCCAGGATATTGTCGAAGGCTTCCAGCCATTCTTCGCTGAAGCCATTCGGACAGGTGCCTGCCAGCAGCATGGCCTGTTTGCTGCCGGGCATGCCGCCCTGCACCAGCACGACAACCTGGCGCTGGTGCATGAAGATGCCGTTATTGCGCCAACTGTAGGTCAGCTCGATGGCGGGCGAGCCGTCCAGCCGCCGTTCCTGCATGCCGCGCAGCAGGAACTTGGGCAAGGCGCGCGACATTTCCTTGATCAGGCGATCGCCGAATTCGGCCAGGTCTTCTTCGCCCTGTGTGTCCGCGTAGGAAACGACGAAACTGAAATCGTTCGGGCCGTCGTCCTTCAGCACGAACATGTGCATGGTGCGGTCGCGCAGTTGCTCCGGCAAAGAGAATGTGGCGTGGTGTGCCTCGTAGTGCGTGGTTTCCATGGTCATTTATTCAGGTCAATGCGGTCGCTTCCGATCACGTCCACGTGGACGCCCTTGATGGTGATGGTGCCGTCCTGACGCAACTCGATCTTGCTGGCGCCTACTTCCAGCGTGATGTGGGTGTTGGCCTTGAGGTAGATGTGCTCCGTGTTCGACGTGGCTTCGAGGGCCTTTTGCGCCGTCATGACGATATGCTCGGTTTCCGCAGTCAGCGCAATATGCTTCTTGGCCGTGATGGCGGCATGTTCGGTTTCCGCCGTGGCGGCGAAATGCTTGTTCGCGGTCAGGCCGATATGCCCTGTCTGCGATGTCATTTCGATCTGCTGCTTGACGGTGCTGGCATGGAAGCCGTTGGTGACGGTGTTGGTCTGGCTGGGGCCATTCACCGTGGTAGCGTGCTCGTTCTGCACGGTCGTCACCATGTCCTTCTGTGCGTGAATGTTGATAAGCTCCTTGCCCTTGGCGTCGTGGATCACCATCTCGCTGAAACCGCCGCCGCCCGGCGTGGAGCGGCTCTTGAACCCCATCATGTGGGCGCCTTCCGGCAGCGCGTAAGGCGCCGGCTGGTCGGCGTTGAACAGGCGCCCGGTACAGACGGGGCGGTCGGGATCGCCTTCCAGGTAGTCGATCAGCACTTCCTGGCCGATGCGGGGAATGGAAACCGTGCCCCAGCCCTTGCCTGCCCACGGCTGCGAGACGCGGATCCAGCAGGATGCCGACTCGTCGCGCCGGCCGTAACGGTCCCAATGGAACTGCACCTTGATGCGTCCAAACTGGTCGGTGTGGATTTCCTGACCTTTGGGGCCGACCACCGTCGCGGTCTGGGGGCCCGGCATGCGCGGCTGCTGGTGGGCGCGCAGCGGACGATATGGGATCTTGCGGCGTATCGCGGTAAAGCTGTTGCGGTACACGTCTTCCTGGTCGCTGGCGAAGAAGTTGTTTCGGCAATCTAGCTGCACGCCGATGACCAGAAAGTCGTTGTCCTTCTCGTCCGTGACGTCGAACCAGTGGTGTCCAAGCAGTTTGAAGGTATGGCCCGGCAACAGTCCGCGGCAATCGGATTCGCCGGCGAATAGCTTGGCCTGCCATTCCATCGCCTCCATGCGTAGCTGTGCTTCGCGCTCGCCGCTGTCGCGGTCCTTGTACGAGAACGCAGGATTGCCGTCGTAGATTTCCAGCGTGGGTACATCTCCCTGGCGTGCGGCTGTGGGCAGTTCAACGTACTGCACAGTGTTGGGCGACTTGAAATCGAAGGTGTTCAGGGCGACCTTGGTTGGCTGCAGGACGCGGCGTGCAGTGAAGGCCGTCACGACATCGCGGTTGCGCCAGCGGTTTCCACCGTTGAATTCAACTTCCGCATGCGCCTTTTGCGGCGGGCAGAATGCACTGTCGCGCGAATCGTCGCTGATCACCATTGTGTGGCCCGCTTCGCTGTGTTCGAAGTAGTAGAACAGGCCGTATTTTTCCATCAGCCGGCTGGCAAAGTGTTCGTCGCTCTCGCCGTACTGGACGATGTAATTCTCGGGCAGATAGGTTTTCCCGGTCCTGAATTCGTAGGCGGCCAGCGTTCCGTAGCCGTCGGTGAAGACCTGCCGCAGCACGTCAAGCACGCTGGCATCCTGGAAGATGCGCGAGTTGGTGCGATGCTGCAGGAAGGCCAGCCAGGGGACGATTTCGGCATGGTAGAAGGCAAAGCCGCCGTCGGAATGGGTAAATCCGAAGACGTTGACGTAGCCGTTGATGTATTGCTCGCTGCCGTCGGCCAACCGCACGCCGACGCTGACGTTCTTGCCCAGCAGGTCCTGCAGGTCGATATCGGCACTCTTCGACAGCAGGCGAAGCGTGAAATTGTATGGCGCCGAAAGTGAGGAACCGCCGGTCACGGATTCGGCCAGCAAGGCTTTCTCGCCTTCCAGCGGCGAATAGAAACGCAGCAGGCGGCTGCCTTCGTGGAAGGCGCTAAAGGGCGAGCTGCCCGATGCCTGCTGCATTTCAGCTTGGCGAGGCTCGATCACGGCGGGGGCGAATTCCGGCGCGGGCGACATGAAGTCGCTGATGGCCATGCCGGCCAGCGGGTGTTCCTCGATGTGCAGGGCTTGCACGGCTGCGCCCTGAACAGCTTCGCCGGCTGCGGCGCTGAGCGCTGCGGCCGGTGCTGGCGGGGGCGCTGCGGGCGATGCCAACGCTGGGGATGCGGTAGCGCCTGTTGGCGCGCTGGAATGCGCTGCCGACATCATGGCGTCGGCAGCGGCCGATGCGCCGCGCTGCGCGAGCGGGGCGGTATGCGGCGGCAGCTCTTTGGCGAGCGCTCCTGCGGCCAGGTCGCTTGCGGCGGGTAATGCGGTGTCGGCCAATTTGCCGACAAGGGGCGATACGCCCAGCGACTCGCCTGCCAGCGGCGCGGCGAGCGCGGTCCTGCCATCCAACGGTCCAAACGACATTCGGGCAACTCCTATCGAATCACAAGTAAACTTATCAAATAAGCAAACTCGCGGACGATAGCAAATTGCGCCGAATATCAACGCACGGTTGAAACTACTCCTGCGGCACGCGCACCCAGCCTTCCATCAGCACGCGTGCGCTGCGGCTCATGATGGCCTTCTTCACAGTCCACTCGCCGTTTTCCTGCGTCGCCTGTGCGCCAACGCGCAGCGTGCCCGAAGGGTGGCCGAAGCGCACCGCTTCACGCTCACCGCCGCCTGCCGCCAGGTTGACCAGGGTGCCGGGAATGGCGGCTGCCGTGCCGATTGCCACGGCAGCCGTACCCATCATCGCGTGGTGCAGCTTGCCCATGGAGAGCGCGCGCACCAGCAGGTCGATATCGGCAGCCTGCACCTGCTTGCCGCTGGATGCGTTGTAGCCGGCCGGCTGCGCGACGAAGGCGACTTTCGGCGTGTGCTGGCGGGAGGCCGCTTCCGACAGGTCCTTGATCAGGCCCATACGCAGCGCGCCATGGGCACGGATGGTCTCGAACTTCGCCAGCGCGGCGGCATCGCCGTTGATCGCTTCCTGCAGCTCGGTACCGTCGTAGCCGATGGCGTCGGCATTGATGAAGATGGTCGGGATGCCGGCGTTGATCATGGTCGCCTTCAGCGTGCCGACACCTGGAACCTCCAGGTCGTCGACCAGGTTCCCGGTCGGGAACATCGAGCCGCCGGCGCCCTCTTCTTCCGCCGCCGGGTCCATGAATTCCAGCTGCACCTCGGCGGCCGGGAAGGTTACGCCATCCAGCTCGAAGCCGCCGGTTTCCTGCACTTCGCCGTTCGTCATCGGGATGTGGGCGATGATGGTCTTGCCGATATTGGCTTGCCAGATACGCACCACGGCCATGCCGTCGCGCGGCACACGGGCCGGCGCAACCAGGCCGCCGCTGATGGCGAAGGCGCCAACGGCTGCCGACAGGTTGCCGCAGTTGCCGCTCCAGTCAACGAAAGCCTTGTCGATGCTGACCTGGCCGAACAGGTAGTCCACGTCGTGATCGGCGCGGGTGGAGGCGGACAGGATCACCGTCTTGCTGGTGCTCGAAGTCGCACCGCCCATGCCGTCAATCTGCTTGCCGTATGGGTCGGGGCTGCCGATCACGCGCAGCAGCAAGGCGTCGCGCGCCTTGCCTGGCACTTGCGCGGCTTCCGGCAGGTCCTGCAGCCGGAAGAACACGCCCTTGCTGGTGCCGCCGCGCATATACGTGGCCGGTACCTTGATTTGCGGTCTATACGTCATTCAGGCCGCCTTTGCAGATTCGAGGAAGTCCTGCGCAAAGCGCTGCAGCACGCCACCTGCCTCGTAGATCGACACGTCTTCCGACGAATCGAGGCGGCAGGTCACCGGCACTTCAACGCGTTCGCCGTTTTTACGGTTGATCACCAGGGTCAGGGTTGCACGCGGTGCACGCTCACCGATCACGTCGAAGGTCTCGGTGCCGTCGATGCCCAGGGTCAGGCGGTTCACGCCCGGCTTGAACTCCAGCGGCAGCACGCCCATGCCGACCAGGTTGGTGCGGTGGATACGCTCGAAGCCTTCGGCCACAATCGCTTCCACGCCGGCCAGGCGCACGCCCTTCGCTGCCCAGTCGCGCGAGGAGCCCTGGCCGTAGTCGGCGCCGGCGATCACGATCAGCGGCTGCTTGCGGTCCATATAGGTTTCAATGGCTTCCCACATGCGGGTCACTTTGCCTTCCGGCTCAACGCGGGCCAGCGAGCCGGCCTTGATGCTGCCGTCGGCGCTGCGCACCATTTCGTTCTTCAGAGTTGGGTTGGCAAAGGTGGCGCGTTGCGCGGTCAGGTGGTCGCCGCGGTGGGTTGCGTAAGAGTTGAAGTCCTCTTCAGGCAGGCCCATTTTGTGCAGGTATTCGCCTGCAGCGGAATCCATCATGATCGCGTTCGATGGCGACAGGTGGTCGGTGGTGATGTTATCGCCCAGCACGGCCAGTGCACGCATGCCGCTCAGGGTACGCTCGCCGGCCAGTGCGCCTTCCCAGTACGGCGGACGGCGGATATAGGTCGATTGCGGACGCCAGTCGTACAGCGGATCGGCGCTTTCGGCGTTCTCTTCGCTGCGCGCGAACATCGGAATGTAGACCTTGCGGAAGTGATCCGGTTTGACGGAGGAAGCGACGATGGCGTCGATCTCTTCGTCGGTCGGCCAAAGGTCCTTCAGGGTGATTGCCTTGCCCGATGCATCGTGGCCCAGCACATCCTTTTCGATATCGAAACGGATGGTGCCGGCGATGGCGTAGGCCACCACCAGCGGCGGCGAAGCCAGGAAAGCCTGCTTGGCGTACGGGTGGATACGGCCGTCGAAGTTGCGGTTGCCCGACAGCACAGCGGTTGCGTACAGGTCGCGCTCCACGACTTCCTTCTGGATCACCGGATCCAGCGCGCCGGACATGCCATTGCAGGAGGTGCAGGCGTAAGCCACAACGCCGAAGCCCAGCTTTTCCAGTTCAGGCATCAGGCCTGCTTCTTCCAGGTACAGCGTCACGGCTTTGGAGCCTGGCGCCAGCGAGGACTTGACCCAAGGCTTGCGCAGCAGGCCGGCCTTGTTCGCATTGCGGGCCAGCAGGCCGGCAGCGATCATATTGCGCGGATTGTTGGTGTTGGTGCAGCTGGTGATGGCGGCAATGATCACGGCGCCGTCAGGCATCTTGCCCGGCTCGTTTTCCACCACGCCGGAAATGCCGCGTGCTGCCAGCTCGGAGGTAGGAACGCGCTTGTGCGGATTCGATGGGCCGGCGATATTGCGCACCACGCTCGACAGGTCGAACTTCAGCACGCGCTCGTATTCCACCTTGGCCAGGTCGTCCGACCACAGGCCGGTGTGCTTGGCGTAGGTTTCCACCAATTCCACCAGGTCGTCATCGCGGCCGGTCAGCTTCAGGTACTTGATGGTTTGCGCATCGATGGAGAACATCGCCGCGGTGGCGCCGAATTCCGGCGCCATATTGGAGATGGTGGCGCGGTCGCCCAGGGTCAGCGCGGTCGAGCCTTCGCCGTAGAACTCCAGGTAGGCCGAGACGACTTTTTCCTTGCGCAGGAATTCGGTCAGCGCCAGCACGGTGTCGGTGGCGGTAATGCCAGGCTGCGGCTTGCCGGTCAGTTCAACGCCGATGATGTCCGGCAGGCGCATCCAGGAAGCGCGGCCCAGCATGACGGTTTCCGCTTCCAGGCCGCCCACGCCGATGGCGATCACGCCCAGCGCGTCCACCATCGGGGTGTGGGAGTCGGTGCCGACCAGGGTGTCCGGGTAGGCCACGCCGTCGCTCACCTGGATGACCGGCGACATGCGCTCCAGGTTGATCTGGTGCAGGATGCCGTTACCCGGCGGGATCACGTCGACGTTCTGGAAAGCCTTCTTGGTCCAGTTGATGAAGTCGAAGCGGTCTTCGTTACGGCGGTCTTCAATGGCGCGGTTCTTGTTGAACGCGTCCGGGTCGAAACCGCCGCATTCCACGGCCAGCGAATGGTCGACCACCAGCTGGGTCGGCACCACAGGATTGACCAGGGCTGGATCGCCGCCCTGCTCCGCGATCGCGTCGCGCAGGCCGGCCAGGTCGACCAGGGCGGTCTGGCCCAGGATGTCGTGGCAGACCACGCGCGCCGGGAACCATGGGAAGTCCAGGTCGCGCTTGCGCTCGATCAGCTGCGACAGCGAGGCGGTCAGCGTCGCCGGGTCGCAGCGGCGCACCAGGTTTTCCGCCAGTACGCGCGAGGTGTACGGCAGCGTGGCGTAGGCGCCCGGCTTGATTGCATCGACGGCTTCGCGCGCGTCGAAGTAATCGAGCTTGGTGCCCGGGAGTTGTTTGCGGTATTGGCTGTTCATGATTACTTGCGGTCCTTCAATGGTACGAAGCCCAGGTCTTCAGGGCCGACGTAGTTGGCGCTTGGACGAATGATCTTGTTGTCGATACGCTGTTCGATCACGTGGGCAGCCCAGCCCGAGGTACGGGAGATCACGAACAACGGGGTGAACATGGCGGTTGGCACGCCCATCATGTGGTACGAAACGGCGGAGAACCAGTCCAGGTTCGGGAACATCTTCTTGATTTCCCACATCACGGATTCCAGGCGCTCGGCGATGTCGAACATCTTGGTCGAACCGGCTTCCTGCGACAGGGTACGCGCCACTTCCTTGATTACCACGTTACGCGGGTCGGAGATGGTGTACACAGGGTGGCCGAAGCCGATCACCACTTCCTTGTTGGCGACGCGGTTGCGGATGTCCGCTTCCGCTTCATCGGCGTTTTCGTAGCGCTGCTGGATGTCCAGCGCCACTTCGTTGGCGCCGCCGTGCTTAGGGCCGCGCAGTGCGCCAATCGCGCCGGTAATGGCGGAGTGGATATCGGAACCAGTGCCGGAAATGACGCGGCTGGTGAAGGTGGAAGCGTTGAACTCGTGTTCCGCATACAAGATCAGGGAGGTGTGCATCGCACGAACCCACGATTCGGAAGGCTTTTCGCCGTGCAGCAGGTGCAGGAAGTGGCCGCCGATGGTTTCGTCGTCGGTTTCCACGTCGATGCGCTTGCCGTTGGTGCTGAAGTGGTACCAGTACAGCAGCATGGAGCCGAACGATGCCATCAGGCGGTCGGCGATGTCGCGCGCGCCAGCGATATTGTGGTCGTCCTTCTCAGGCAGGCAGCAGCCCAGCACGGACACGCCGGTGCGCATCACGTCCATCGGGTGGGCGGAGGCTGGCAGCGCTTCCAGGGCGGACTTCACGCCTTGCGGCAGGCCGCGCAGGGACTTCAGCTTTTTCTTGTAGCCTTTCAGTTCGGCCACATTCGGCAGCTTGCCGTGCACCAGCAGGTAGGCGATTTCTTCGAATTCGCAGGTGGTGGCGACGTCCAGGATGTCGTAGCCGCGGTAATGCAGGTCATTGCCGGTCTTGCCGACGGAGCACAGGGCGGTATTGCCGGCTGCAACGCCGGACAGGGCGACGGATTTCTTTGGTTTGAAGGCTGGAGCTGCTTCGGTCATGTTGGTCTCTCCTCGAATCGATTGATTTATTTTTTAGCGGCTGCGAACAGTGCATCGAGCTTCTGTTCGAAATCGTGATAATTGATGCGCTCGTACAGTTCGGCGCGGGTCTGCATGGTGTCGATCACGGCTTGCTGGGTGCCGTCGCGGCGGATCGCGGTGTAGACATTCTCGGCAGCCTTGTTCATGGCGCGGAAGGCGGACAGCGGGTACAGCACCAGGCCCACGTCGGCGGACTTCAGTTCTTCCACGGTGAACAGCGGGGTCGAGCCGAATTCGGTGATGTTGGCAAGCACCGGCACTTTCACGGCAGCGGCGAACTGTTTGTACATGTCCAGGGAGATCATCGCCTCAGGGAAGATCATGTCGGCGCCGGCTTCCACGCAAGCGACTGCACGGTCGATCGCGGCGTCCAGGCCTTCCACGGCCAGTGCATCGGTACGGGCCATGATCACGAAGTTTTCATCGGTACGCGCGTCAACTGCGGCCTTGATACGGTCGATCATTTCGCCCTTGGACACGATTTCCTTGCCCGGACGGTGGCCGCAACGCTTGGCGCCCACCTGGTCTTCGATATGCATGGCGGCGGCGCCGAATTTGATCATCGACTTGACGGTGCGCGCCACGTTGAAGGCGGAGGAGCCGAAGCCGGTATCCACGTCCACCAGCAGCGGCAGGTCGCACACATCGGTGATGCGGCGCACGTCGGTCAGCACGTCGTCCAGGCCGGAGATGCCCAGGTCCGGCAGGCCCAGGGAGCCGGCAGCCACACCGCCACCCGACAGGTAGATCGCCTTGAAACCGGCGCGCTTGGCCAGCAAGGCGTGGTTGGCGTTGATCGCGCCTACAACCTGCAACGGGGACTCTTCTTGCACGGCCTTGCGGAAGGCGGCGCCTGCGGAATATTGGCTCATGGTGTCCTTAAAAGTAATTGAGAAGTCTGCCGTGCATAGTGCAAGTGGCGTGCCAGCCGGCCCACTCCTGAAAAATCAAGCACTTGCAACATTCTGCCCAGAGTGCTATGTTTCAAGTTGAAACATTGAAATGCAACATTGAAACATGCGACATTCCACGCCCCTACCCTTCGACCCCGCCGACAAACCGGTCATCTGGACGGTTTCCGTTTCGCGCCTGTCGGAACTGTTCCGCGACATCACGCTGGAGTACGATGCCCTGGCCGACATCGAGCCGATCAATCTTGGCTTTGACGAAGCGGCGCGCCATATCCGCGAGCGACTGGCGACGGAACGTTGCGATGCCGTGATTGCGGCCGGATCGAATGCAGCTTATTTAAAGGGCCGCTTGTCGGTACCGGTGGTGATCGCCAAGGCCAGCGGCTTCGATTTCATGCAGGCGCTGGCCCGCGCGCGCAAGGTGTCCGACCGCATCGGCGTGATCACCTACCAGGACGATATACCGGCGCTGGCCGAATTCGCCAACACCTTCGGCGTGCCGATCGAGCAGCGCACTTACGCTACGGAAGAGGATGCGCGCGCCCAGATCAATGACCTCAAGGCTTCGGGCATCAAGGCCATCGTCGGCGCCGGCCTGATTACCGACCTCGCTGAAGAAGCCGGCCTGACCGGCGTGTTCGTCTATTCCGCCGCCTCGATTCGCCAGGCCTTTGACGATGCACTGGAACTGGCGCGCCTGGCGCAGCTGGAGACCAACCGCAGCAGGCGCCACGTGGTGGCCGACACCCTGCGCGCCAAGCACGGACTGGCCGACCTGCGCGGCGAGTCCGACGCCATGGAACGCGTACGCCAGGCTGTCGTGCTGTATGCAAAATCCCCCGCCACGGTACTGATTCAAGGCGAAACGGGCTGCGGCAAGGAGCTGGTGGCGCAAGCCATCCACCGAGAATCCCCGCGCACCATGGGCGGCGCCAACCGGCCCTTCGTGGCTGTGAACTGCGGCGCCATCGCCGAATCCCTGCTGGAATCCGAACTGTTCGGCCATGAAGAAGGCGCCTTCACCGGCGCCAGGCGCGGCGGCCACGCGGGCCTGTTCGAAGCGGCCAACCGCGGCACCCTGTTCCTCGACGAAATCGGCGAAATGCCGCTTACGCTGCAAACGCGCTTGCTGCGCGTGCTGGAAGAACGCGAAGTTGTGCGAGTCGGCGGCACACGGCCGATTCCGATCAATGTACGCATCATCAGCGCCACCCACTGCGACCTGGAGGCGCGCGTGCGTGAAGGCCGCTTCCGCGCTGACCTTTTCTACCGCCTGGCTGTGTTGCGCATGTCGCTGCCGCCCTTGCGTGAACGTCCAGCCGATATCCTGCCGCTGGCCGAATGGTCGCTGCGCACCGCGCTTGCCAGCCTTAGTGCGCGCGCCCACCCCAACCTGCCGGCCGAACTGGCCGCCTGCGCGCCCCTGCTGCTGCGATACGACTGGCCAGGAAATGTACGCGAACTGCGCAACCTGACCGAACGCCTCGCGCTCTTCCTCGCCGCCGAACCGCTGCAAGCCCTGACGCCAAGCTTCGTCGCCAGCGTCGCACCTGAGCTGAGCTCCGCATCGTCGGTCATGCCACTGCTGGCGGCTCCGGCATCGGCGCTGACCGCAACTGCGGCACCCCGTGCCAGCAACGCCGAAAGCGCCACCGAAGTACTTGCCCGCTTCGGCGGCCGCCGCGATGCCGCCGCCGATTACCTCGGCATCAGCCGCACCACCCTGTGGCGCCGCCTGCGCGAAGAATCCGCCAGCTAACCATCCATCACTTGTTTCGACCATTCGTCACCCAAGCTTCAACCGGAGACACTGGATACGGTATGCTCCAGCCCCATGAAAAGGACCCAATATTTTTGGCTGCTCCAACTGCTTGGCTGGAGTGGCGTGGCGCTATTCACCGTCTTCGTCGACCGGCTCGAAGTGAGATTCATGCCGCTTTCGGCATGGTGCGGCGTGAGCGGTATTGCGCTGACCACCTTGTGGCGCCAGGTGTGCAAGCTGCGCCTGAAGTGCGGCAAGCAGCTGGCTTGGCCGGCCGCCATCATCGCTTCCGTCGTCCTGGGCCTGATCCAGTCGGCCAGCAATACGCTGGTCGACATGGCGGTATCCGGCGCGAGCTGGCGTCCCGGCAACCTGGCCTGGATCCTCTCGCTGCTGACGTTCTGGATCGGCACCATGCTGGCCTGGAATGCCTGCTATATGGCGGCGCTCTCGATCAGGCGCAATCAGAGGCTGGAGGCAGAGGCCCTGTTGCTCGAAGCCGAAACCTTGCGCCTGGAACTGCTGGCCAAGGAAGCCGAATTGCGCGCACTGCAATCGCAGGTTAATCCGCATTTCTTCTTCAATAGCCTGAACAGCGTTCGCGCCCTGATGTACGAAGACATTGACAATGCTGCCAATATGGTCGACCGCCTGGCAACGCTGATGCGCTATACGCTGTTGTCCACCTTTAACGGTTGCGTGCCGCTGCAGCAGGAGCTCGATGCCGTTCGCGCCTATCTGGCCATTGAAAAGATCCGCTTCGAGGAGCGCCTGCGCATGCATTTCGAGATCGAGCCTGGGGTGGCGCAAGTGACCTTGCCGCCGATGACTTTGCAGACACTGGTCGAAAACGCCGTCAAGTATGGCGTTGAACGCCGCACGGAAGGCAGCGAGATCCGCATAGCCGCGCGCCTGCAAAGCGGCTGCGCCGTGATCGAAGTCGCCAACCAGGGCAAGCTGCTCGCCAACTCCACTTCCACGCGTATAGGGGTCAGCAACGCGCGCAAGCGCCTGTCGCTTGCCAAGGGCGAGCAGGCCAGCCTGGACCTCAGCGAACGCGATGGCTGGGTGTGCGCCACGCTCACCTTCCCCGCCGCTCATCACGCAGTTTGACCGTTCATCACGTTTTCGATTTTGCGCTGGCGACGACGCCGATAAAGTTTGCTTCACAAGGAGGAAACACCAAATGAAAACCAAATTTGCTCAAGTTGCCGTCTCCCTGCTGCTGGCCGCAGCGTCCATCCCAGCTGTCGCAGCAACGGCTTTCAAGGCTGAAGTAAAAGGTAGCGGCGAGCCGGTCATCCTGATCCCTGGTCTGGCCTCGTCCGGCGAAGTGTGGAAAGACACCGCCGCCCATATGTGCGTTAAACACCAGTGCCATATCCTCACCCTGGCAGGTTTCGCCGGCGTGCCCGCCCTCTCCGGCGAAAACCTGCTGCCGGCCGCCGAAAAGCAGCTGGCCGAATACATCACCGCCAACAAGCTGGTCAAACCAACTGTGATCGGCCATAGCTTGGGAGGCTTCCTCGGCATGAAACTCGCCAGCGATTATCCAGAAAAAGTCGGCCGCCTGGTCATCATTGACAGCTTCCCTGCGATGGGCGCCACCCGCAACCCGACCATCACCAAGGACCAGTTGCAAGCTGTTGCCACCCAAATGCGCGATGGCATGCGCGGCCAAGACGACGCCACCTTCGGCGCCATGCAGCTGCGTAGCGCGGCCACCCTGGTCACCGCACCGGAAAATGCAAAGCGCATTGCCGACTGGGGCAAGCAGTCCGACCGCGCCACTATCACGGACGCAATGTACGACATCATGTCCACCGACCTGCGCGAAGACATCGGACGCATCAAGGCTCCGACGCTGGTACTCGGCACCTGGATCTCCTACAAGGCCTACGCTCCCAAGGAAGCCATCGAAGGACTGTTCAAAGCCCAATACGCCAAACTGCCGGGTGTGAAAGTGGAGCTGGCCGACACCGCCCGTCACTTCATCATGTACGACGAGCCGGAATGGATGTATGCTCGCATCGACCAATTTATCCAATAATTCGCAAACCATGGCACACACCGCGCGTCCGCTGCTGGCAAGGCTTAACTGGTACTGGATTCTTCAGCTGATTGGCTGGGCGCTGGTGTTCATCGTGGTTGTACTGACCTACGGCCGCTTCCTGAGCATCGCCACCTGCGCGTGGTACGGCGTGAGCGGCTTGATGTTGTCGGACCTGTGGCACCGCGTGATCAAGGCGCGCCGATGGAATGTCGGTGCAATCAAATGGCGCATGCTCCTGGGCCCAGTCTTCCTGCTCGGACCACTGCAGACAGCGAGTGTCGCGACGGCCATTTACTTTGAACTCGGCAAGGTCGATGGCCTGGCGTGGCTCCCAAGCGCACTGGCATTCTGGATATGCATTTTCCTGGTGTGGCATATCGGCTACCTTGCAGCGATGGCCCTGCGCCGCGCCAACCAGTTTGAAGCCACCGCCCTGCGCATGGAAATCCAGGCCAAGGATTCCGAACTGCGCGCGCTGCAAGCCCAGGTCAATCCCCACTTCTTCTTCAATAGCCTGAACAGCATCCGCGCCCTGGTCTACGAAGAGCCTGATTCGGCCGCGCAGATGATCGACCAGCTGGCGAGCCTGATGCGCTATGCCCTGCAATCCGGCCAGTCCGATACCGTACCTTTGCACAAGGAGCTGGAAGCTGTGGAAGCATACCTGGCCATCGAAAAGATCCGCTTTGAAGAAAGGCTGCGCGCCAGCATCGAGATTGAGCCGGGCCTGGAAGACGTGCGGATCCCGCCGATGTCCCTGCAAACCCTGGTGGAAAACGCGGTCAAATACGGCGTGGAAATGAGCACCACCGGCAGCGAAATCCGCATCACCGCGCGCCGCGCCGGCGAAAACGCCCTGATTGAAATTGCCAATGCCGGCGCCATCCGCGCCATCGGCGATTCAACGAAAGTCGGCCTGACCAACACCCGCAAGCGCCTGGCCCTGTCGATGGGCGAGGAAGCCAGCCTGCAACTGAGCGAGAGCAGCGGCTGGGTGCGTGCAACCTTGCAATTCCCGGTGGCCGCATGATGCGCGTCCTGATCGTCGACGACGAGCGCCTGGCGCGCGCCGAATTGCGCCGCATGCTCTCCAAGCATCCCGGAGTCGAAATCATCGGCGAAGCAGCCAATGCGGCGGAAGCCGCGCAGTTGGTGGCCTCGCTCGACCCCGACCTGCTCCTGCTGGACGTGCAAATGCCCGGCGGCAGCGGCTTCGACCTGCTTGCGGCCCTGGACGATGCGCCTGAGGTGATCTTCACCACCGCCTTCGACCAGTACACGCTGCAAGCCTTTGAAGCCAGCGCGCTGGATTACCTGATGAAGCCCATCGAACCTCAGCGACTGACTGCGGCACTGGAACGCGCTGCCGCTCGTCTTGGCCTGGCGCCCACACCAAGCAGCACGCCGCGCAAGCTGTTTATCCGCGACGGTGAACGCTGCTGGTTCGTGCGGCTGGAAGATATCCGTCTATTCGAGTCGGAGGGCAATTACACCCGCCTCTACTTCGACGACGCCAGGCCGCTGCTGGCGCGCTCACTGCTGCAACTGGAGCAACGCCTGGACCCGCAGCAGTTCTTCCGCGCCAGCCGCCGCCATATCGTCAACCTGGCTGCGGTGCGCAGCATCGATAGCGATGAAGGCGGCGGCCTGACCCTGCGCCTGCCCGATCTGGATGTGGAAGTATCGCGCCGCCGGGCGGCGGCGCTCAAGCAGCTGCAGGAATTCTGACGCTTCTTATTTCAGCGCTGGAATCGCCTGCGGCTGCAGCGGCTTCACCGGCTGCTCCCTCAGTTTCTTCTGCAGCATTTCAATCGCCACTTCCAGCTGACGATCGCGGCCCGCGTAAGTGGCGTGCGGCAGGTTATCCACCTCCACATCCGGCACCACCCCCACGCCTTCGATCAGCCACTGGCCGTCCGCTTCGCTGAACTGGCCATTCTCGGCCACGCGCACCATGCCGTTGTCGGCCAGGCGATTACGGTCGCTGAGCCAGACGCCAGCGCCGGCGGTGCGCTTGCCCACCAGCGGCGCCAGTCCCAGCGACTTGATGCCGGCTGCGAAAGTCTCGCCGTCCGAATAAGTCAGCTCATCGACCAGTACCACCAAGTGGCCCCGGAAGGTGTTTTGCATATTCGGGTAAGTGCGGCCAGATGGCGGCGCCCAGTATGCCCAGGCTTTGCGCAGCAGCTTTTCAATGATCCAGCTGTCGATATTCCCGCCCTGGTTGCGGCGAACGTCGATGATCAGGCCATCGCGGTCGACATTGGCGTAGAACTCGCGGGCGAAGGTAGCAATATCGCCCGAACCCATGGCCCGCAGGTGCAGGTAGCCGATGCGGCCTTTCGAGGCCTGGCCTACCTGGTGCGCCAGGCCCTGCTCCCAATCGCCATAGCGCAGCGTTGCCTGGCGCGACTGCGCCACCGGCGTCACGATCACGGTTCGCGCGGCGCCTTTGGCGGTAGTCACGTTCAACAGCACCTGCTTGTCGGCCTGGTTCAGCAGCAAGTCGGAAATATCGCGCGCTTCCAGTACCGGCTTGCCGTTGACTGCCGTGATGACGTCGCCTTCATGCACGTCCACGTCCGGCTGCGCCAGCGGCGAGCGGGCGTTCGGTTGCTCGGGTTCGGTGCGGTAGATGTGTTCAACGCGATAGCCCTTATCGCTGCGGGCCAGCACGGCGCCCAGGGCGGCCGGGCTGCCTTCCGGTGCGGGACGGCGGATATCGCCTGGCGCCACCTGCGAATGCAAAGCCCCCACTTCCGCCACCATCATGCCGAGGATGTCGTTCAATTCCGCGCGCTCGCTGACACGCTCGACCAGCGGGGTGTATTTGGAGCGCACGGCATTCCAGTCCACGCCGCGCATCTTGGCGTCGTACAGGAAATCGCGGTGCATGCGCCAGGCGTCGTTGAACATCTGCGTCCATTCCAGGCGCGGGTTCGAGATCAGCATCCAGTCGTCCACGCGCACCTTGGCCTTGCTGGTGTCGGTCGGCGCCTTGGCGCCCGCCTCCACGATCATCATGTCGCCAGGACCGCTGGCGGAGAAGGTACGGTAGTACACGTGCTTATGGTCGCCGGACAGGTCATAGCTGCGCACGCCCGCCATGAAGGTTTCCGGCTGTGGGCTGGTGCGGGCAATAGCCAAGGTCTTCAGCGCGTAGCGGCCCTCGTTGCTTTCGCGCTCGAGGAAGTACAGGCGCTTGTCGTCCGCCGCCAGGTCGCGGTAATTGCCGGCGGCCAGCGGGACTTCGTACACACGGTCGGACAGGCCGGCAAACACGATGGCCGGCAGCGGTTTGGCCGCGGCACCAGTCTTGGCGCCGCCCGCCCCCGGCGTGGCCTTGGCGTCGGCCGCCTTGTCGGCAGCCTTCTCCACCGCCTTCTCGGCGGCCTTGTCTTCAGGCGTCTCGGCCGGCTTGGCGGCGGCCTTGCTCAATTCATCATCGGCCTTGAAGGGGAAGCGATTACCAGGCTGCAGCGCCAGCGCGAACACGCCGACGCGCTTATCGAACACCGGCCCCATATTGCGGTCGCCCCATGGCGAACCATTGGCCAGCGTAAAATTGCGGGCCGACAGGAAGTAAAGCCAGCGGCCATCCGGCGAGAACGCCGGCGATTCGGACGGATAACGGTCGCCGGTAACGAAGGCCAGCTGCCTGTTCTCCACGGAGTACAGGCCGATCTGGTCACGCTGCGCGCTGGTATCCGAGCGTACGAAAGCCAGGTTACGCCCGTCGGCCGACCACACGGCGGTATCATGCTGGTCGACGCCCGCCTTGCCGGCATCGTCGATCAGCGCGTTCGAGCGCGTGGCCAGGTCCAGCAGCCACATACGCCCTTTCTTGTCGGTGTGCGCCAGCCACTTGCCGTCCGGCGAAGGATACAGCGCCCAGCGGTGGTTATTACCGTCCGTGGTCAGGCGCTCGCCCTTGCCCGAACCGTCGGCAGCGAATTTCCAGATTTCGTTTTCGCCGCTGGTGTCGACGATCGCGTACACCGACTTCTCGTCATGGCTGAACACCGCGTCACGCGCGCGTGCGCCTTCCGGAATGGCGATCTCCACCCGACGCAAGCTGCCGGTTCCGGCAATGCTTACCCGGCCTCGCGCTGTGATCACCACACGCTCCTCGCGCGCGGACAAGGCGGTGCTGGTCAGAGCGTCCAGTGGCGAGCGGATCTGGCGCGTGCGCTGTTGGTCGAAGTCGGACAGCAGCGACGCTTTCAGCGGCTTGGAGGCGCCGCCGGCCAGCTCCAGCACCTGCACGTCCGCGCCCAACTGGTAGACGATGCGGCCATCGCCCAAGGCCGCATTGCGTACGTCCCAGTCCTTATGCCTGGTGTGCTGGCGCAGGTCGCCGCCATTCGCGTCGCTGGACCAGATATTGTCCGAGCCATCGCGGTCGCTGATGAAATACAGACGGCCATTCCACCACATCGGGCGCTTGTTGTTGCCCGCATCGGCGCCGAACACCTGGCGCGCCTCGCCGCCTCCGAGATCGTAGCGCCACAGCTGCGCATGCGCCCCGCCGCGGTAGCGACGGACGTTATCGCCCGTCATCACCAGGCCAAGGCGGGTGAAGTACAGGGTCTTGCCCCCATCATCCAGCACGGCGTCGTTGGCATCGGCCACCTGGAAGGTGCGGCGCGCCAGCGTGGCCGGCTTCACGGCCGACACTTCCCACTGGTTGCGCGGCCCGACCTGCGCCGGCATCGCTACCAGCACCTCGCCCTGGGCGGTCCAGCCCAGCACCCGAACATTCTCGTTAGCGAAGGTCAGCCGCTTCGGCAAGCCGCCGGCGAGCGGCATCACATACGCTTCGGGCGTGCCCTCGTAGCTGCCGACAAAGGCCAGCCACTCGCCGTCCGGCGAAATCGCCGCCATCGACTCGGTACCGGCATGGGTGGTCAGGCGCTGCGCCGCCCCGCCTTGCAGGCCGGTTTTCCACAAATCGCCTTCGGCGGTGAACACCACGGTGTCGCCGCGCACAGCAGGAAAACGGAGATAGGGATCGGCTGCGTGGGCAGAGGTAGCCAGAAGGCCAAGCGAGAGCGCGAGAGAAATTTTCATGCACGAGATTGTGCAATAAAAAACCCGCCCAGTGGGCGGGTTGTGCCGATTTTCGGTGCTGCGCTGCGGCGTTGGAAAAGCGGTGGGCCGCTTATTCGACTTCGACGGTTTCCGGCGGCGGCGTTGGCGTCGCATCCGGTTCCGGGAATTCCAGCTTGATCGCTTCGGCGTCGTCCAGTTCCACGATCACGCGGCCACCGGATACCAGGCGGCCAAACAGCAGCTCGTCGGCCAGCGCCTTGCGGATCAGGTCCTGGATCAGGCGCGACATCGGGCGCGCGCCCATCAAAGGATCGAAACCTTTCTTCGCGAGGAACTTGCGCAGTTTCTCGCTGAAGATCGCTTCCACCTTCTTCTCGTGCAGCTGCTCTTCCAGCTGCATCAGGAACTTGTCCACCACGCGCAGGATGATTTCCTCGTCCAGCGCGCGGAAGCTGATGGTCGCATCCAGACGGTTGCGGAACTCCGGCGTGAACATGCGCTTGATGTCCGCCATCTCGTCGCCGGCTTCCTTGCTGTCGGTGAAGCCGATCGAACGCTTCTGCAGGCTTTCCGCGCCGGCATTGGTGGTCATGATGATGATCACGTTGCGGAAGTCGGCTTTGCGGCCGTTGTTGTCGGTCAGCGTGCCGTGGTCCATCACCTGCAGCAGGATATTGAAGATATCCGGATGCGCCTTCTCGATTTCGTCCAGCAGCAGCACGGCGTGCGGCTTCTTGGTGATCGCCTCGGTCAGCAGGCCGCCCTGGTCGTAACCCACGTAACCAGGAGGCGCGCCGATCAAACGGCTCACCGCATGGCGTTCCATGTATTCCGACATGTCGAAGCGGATCAGCTCAATGCCCAGGATGAAGGCGAGCTGCTTGGCCACCTCGGTCTTGCCGACGCCGGTCGGGCCGGAGAAGAGGAAGGAACCGATAGGCTTATCCTGCTTGCCCAGGCCGGCGCGCGACATCTTGATCGCGGAAGCCAGCGCATCGATCGCAGGGTCCTGGCCGAACACCACGTTGCGCAGGTCGCGGTCGATGGTGGCCAGCTTGCTGCGGTCGTCCTGGTTGACGGTCTGCGGCGGGATACGTGCGATCTTGGAAATGATTTCCTCGATCTCGGTCTTGCCGATGGTTTTCTTCTGCTTCGACTTCGGCAGGATACGCTGTGCAGCGCCCGCCTCGTCGATTACGTCAATCGCCTTGTCCGGCAGGTGGCGGTCGTTGATGAAGCGCGCCGCCAGTTCAGCCGCCGTAGTCAGCGCCGACGAGGAATACTTCACGCCATGGTGTTCTTCGAAGCGCGACTTCAGGCCGCGCAGGATCTGCACGGTCTGTTCCACGGTCGGTTCGTTAACGTCGACCTTCTGGAAGCGACGGCTCAATGCATGGTCTTTCTCGAACACGCCACGGAATTCCGTGAAGGTAGTCGCGCCGATGCACTTCAGTTGCCCGTTCGCCAAAGCTGGTTTCAGCAGGTTGGACGCGTCCAGCGTGCCGCCCGATGCCGAACCGGCGCCGATAATGGTGTGGATCTCGTCGATGAACAGGATACCGTTCGGATTGTCTTTCAGCTGCTTGAGCACGGCCTTCAGGCGCTGTTCGAAGTCGCCGCGGTATTTGGTACCGGCCAGCAGCGCGCCCATGTCGAGCGAGTACACGACAGCATTAGTCAGTACTTCAGGCACGTCGTTCTGGGTGATGCGGTAAGCCAGGCCCTCCGCAATAGCGGTCTTGCCAACGCCGGCTTCGCCCACCAGCAGCGGGTTGTTTTTGCGGCGGCGGCACAGTACCTGGATCACGCGATCCACTTCGTCTTCGCGGCCGATCAGCGGATCGATCTTGCCCTCGGCGGCGGCCTTGTTCAGGTTCTGCGTGAACTGGTCCAGCGGCGATTCCTTGGCTTGGCCTTCGGGCACGGTGCCCTCTTCCACGCCCTCGGACGCTTTGCCGGAATCCATTTGCTGGTCCTTGCGTACGCCGTGCGAAATGAAGTTGACCACGTCCAGGCGGGTTACGCCCTGCTGGTGCAGGTAGTAAACAGCGTGGGAGTCCTTCTCGCCGAAGATCGCAACCAGCACGTTGGCGCCGGTGACTTCCTTCTTGCCGTTGGAGGCCGACTGCACGTGCATGATCGCGCGCTGGATGACGCGCTGGAAGCCCAGGGTTGGCTGGGTATCCACTTCGCCGGTGCCAGGCACGGTCGGGGTGTTATCGCCGATGAAGTTCGTCAGCGTTTTGCGAAGGTCCTCAATATTCACCGCGCAGGCGCGCAGCACCTCGGCTGCCGATGGATTGTCCAGCAGCGCCAGCAACAGGTGTTCCACGGTGATGAACTCATGCCGTGCCTGCCGCGCCTCGACAAAGGCCATATGCAAACTTACTTCTAATTCCTGCGCAATCATACTTCCTCCATCACACATTGCAGGGGATGCCCCGCCTTGCGTGCATGCGTTAAAACAAACTCCACTTTGGTTGAAGCTATATCTTTAGAGAAAACGCCGCACACGCCTTTGCCGTAGCGATGGACACTCAGCATAATTTGTGTGGCCGTTTCCCGGTCCTTATTGAAATACTCCTGGATGATCGCCACTACAAACTCCATTGGTGTGTAGTCGTCATTGAGCAACGCCACCTGGTACATAGGTGGCGGCTTAATTGCCTGCCGTTCCAGGACGGTTTCTGTGTCTTGCTTGGTTGCCATACGCTTATATTCTAATGCTTTCAGACTGGATGCAACGCCCATTTAAGAGGGGCATTTCCATCAGTACTCATCTTACGCGTTTTCGTCCATTGCCGCAGATGGCGGTCAGCTTGGCTAAAATCAAGAGGTCGAAAAATAGCTGTTGCATAAATCTCACCATGTGCTAGTGAAAGCTCTTGACATTAAAAATTGTTACGCCAACAATGCGATATCGACTTTGTGCAGATCTGTACATGTTGGTAAGAAGTGAGTTGTCGAGGAGGGGGCAGGAAGCTTCTTGCTTTTATGGCTCGTGTGATTCGTTTTTAATGAAGGTTTTTTTAATATGGCAACTGGTACCGTTAAGTGGTTCAATGACTCCAAAGGTTTTGGCTTCATCACTCCTGATGATGGCGGTGAGGATTTGTTCGCGCACTTTTCCGCTATTAACATGAACGGCTTCAAGACCCTGAAAGAAGGTCAAAAAGTGCAGTTCGAAGTCACGCAAGGCCCTAAAGGCAAGCAAGCTTCCAATATCCAGGCCTCCTAATCCCGGCCTCGGACAACGAAAAGCCCCGCCCCGCGGGGTTTTTTTTCGCCCCACCAGGGCGCGCATTATGCCAAATTCGTCATGCAAACTCGTACCCTCAGCCTAGCAGACGCGCCCGCCCTGCTCGAATTCGAGCTCGCCAACCGGGGCTGGTTTGAATCGCAAGTCGATGCCCGCTCGCCCGGCTTTTATACGCTTGCCGGCGTGGCGTCCCATATAGAAGACTACCTGGCCCGTTTTGCCGCTGGCGACATGCATCCTTGCCTGCTTGTGGAGGAAGATGGGGCGATTATCGGCCGTTGCAACCTGAAAGATATCGACCACGCTTCCCAGCGCGCCGAAGTTGGCTACCGCATTGCATCCTACGCCTGCGGCCGCGGCCTGGCTGGCGCCGCGCTTTCACACTTGATGGAACTCGCTTACGGCCAATGGCAGCTAACGGGCCTCGACGCCCACGTCACCATCGCCAACGCCGCCTCCGCCCGTGTCCTGGAGCGCGCCGGCTTCTCGCTTGCCGGCCCTTCGCCTATTGTCGCTGTCGTCGCGGAACACCCGCTGGCCTGCCTGCATTACCGCCACAATTAGAAGAGCCGGCTGGCCATATTGGCAAACAAGATCACCACGCTTAAACTGAGGCCGACCATCCAGCGGCTGAATGTATCCTGCCGCCGCGACATTTCCACAATGCGCGCCTCTTGTCGCTTGTCCATTTCAAGCATCTGGGCCCGCAGCTCGCTTCCAAGGGCTTTTATGCTGTCCTCCTGGCGCCGCGCAGATTCCTCGAATCGATCGCGCATTTCAGATTGAATCCCGGCAAATCGCTCGACGTTTTTGCGTTCCGACTCGGCGAAGCGCTCAACGTTTTTGCGTTCTGCCTCGGCGAATCGCTCGACATTTTTCAAGTCCGATTCGGAAAAACGGGCTGCAAAGTCGGAACGAACCAGGACAAAGCCGTTATCCACGTGCTGTCTTAATAAGGCCAGTTCGCAATTAAGGGTATCCACCTTTTTCTCCAGCTGGTGAATTCGCGCTTCTTTATCATCTTCCGACGGGTACGATTGATCGTCAAGCAAGCTCTGCGACATGGAAGACTCCTTGCGTGGCGGGGGACGTTCCATTGTCCATCCCGCCACGCAGGGCCACTTTGCGCTCGCTCAGAGTTTCGCCAACACGTCTTTCACGGCGGGATACAGGCTGCGCGAAACAGGTATGCTCTGCTCGCTGAGCGTATCAATCAGGTATTTGCCGCCTGCTTCAATGCGCAAGCGGGCGAAGTGGCGCATGTTTACCGCATAGGAGCGATGTACCCGCAAAAAATTGGCAGGCAGGCCGGCCATCAGCTTATCCAGCGGACTGTCATGAAAATGTCCACTGCCATCGCACATGTGGATCCGTGTGTAGTGCCCATCTGCGCCGATAAAGCTGATCTTGTCGAATGGCAACAACTCGATACCTCCCATTTTCTTGACGACCAATGAGCTCCCCCTCCCTTGCTCCGCGCTCTCGGCAAAGCGCTGGAATGCCTGGTGAAGGCGGGCCTGGCTGAATGGCTTGGCGACAAAGTCGAGAACACCGAAATCAAAGCCTTGCAGCGCCCTCTCGGCGTGGGCGGAGACGATGATGGTACGGAATTTTCCTTGGCTGACCAAGTCAAGCAAGCGGAAGCCATCATCCCCATGCAAATTAAGATCAAGCAGCAGCAGGTCGACCTCCCCCGCATGCAATATGTCGAGCACCTCATCGACATCCTCGCCCTGTGCGAGTTTGACCAAGCGCGGCCCGAAAAACGCACGCACCTCCCGCGCCAGTCGCAGGGCGATCAGGGGTTCATCTTCCACGATCAGAACATTCATGCTGGAATCCTGATCTGCGCCAGCCAACGTCCATCATGACTCGCAGCTGCATAGCTGGCGCGATCGGCAAAAGCTTCCCGCAAGCTGTTGAAAATATATGCGGAACCCGTCCCACGGCCCTGATGCTTACGCTTTTCAGCCAGAGGCATCGCCAAGGATATCCACACGCGTCTCGACCCGTTCAACACGCGTGTCGAGCCGGTCCATCCGATCATACTGGCGGTCCAGACGCTTGGCGACTTCGCCGATTTGTCGTCGTCCATCGGCGCACGTTCCATGGCAATCTCCCTTCGCTTTGACCCAACCGTTGGACAATCGGGCCGCAACGAAGTTCCGTGCGCAGCAAAATAAAAACCCCGCCTCCTTGCGGATGGCGGGGTTTGCTGGAGAGCTGGCTCAGCTTACATCTGCTCGATCATCACGTCGCCGAAACCGGAGCACGACACCTGGGTCGCGCCTTCCATCAGGCGGGCGAAGTCGTAGGTGACTTTCTTGGAGGCGATGGCCTTCTCCATCGAGGAAATGATCAAGTCAGCCGCTTCGGTCCAGCCCATATGGCGCAGCATCATTTCTGCGGACAGGATCAGAGAACCCGGGTTCACGTAGTCTTTGCCGGCGTACTTCGGCGCAGTGCCGTGGGTCGCTTCGAACATGGCCACGGAGTCGGACAGGTTGGCGCCCGGAGCGATACCGATGCCGCCCACTTGCGCTGCCAGCGCGTCGGAGATGTAGTCGCCGTTCAGGTTCAGGGTGGCGATCACCGAGTACTCCGCTGGGCGCAGCAGGATCTGCTGCAGGAAGGCGTCGGCGATCGAATCTTTCACCGTAATCTCGCGGCCGGTCTTTGGATTCTTGAACTTGCACCATGGGCCGCCGTCGATCAGTTGCGCGCCGAATTCTTTCTGTGCCAGTTCGTAGGCCCAGTCACGGAAGCCACCTTCGGTGTACTTCATGATGTTGCCCTTGTGGACGATGGTAACGGACGGCTTGTCATTATCGATCGCGTATTGGATCGCCTTGCGCACCAGGCGCTCGGTGCCTTCGCGCGAAACCGGCTTGACGCCGATGCCGGAGGTGCCAGGGAAGCGGATCTTCTTCACGCCCATTTCTTTGGTCAGGAACTCGATCAGCTTCTTGGCGCCTTCCGAACCTTCCTGCCACTCGATACCCGCATAGATGTCTTCCGAGTTTTCGCGGAAGATCACCATATCGGTCTTCTCAGGCTCGCGCACTGGCGAAGGCACGCCTTTGAAGTAGCGCACCGGGCGCAGGCAGACGTACAGGTCCAGCTCCTGGCGCAGGGCCACGTTCAGGGAACGGATGCCGCCGCCGACCGGCGTGGTCAGCGGGCCCTTGATCGACACAACATAATCCTTCAGTACCTTCAGGGTCTCTTCCGGCAGCCACACGTCCGGACCATAGACCTTGGTCGACTTTTCACCGGCGAAGATCTCCATCCAGCTGATCTTGCGCTTGCCGCCGTAAGACTTGGCAACAGCCGCATCCACCACCTTGATCATCACCGGGGTGATATCCACGCCGGTGCCGTCGCCTTCCAGGTAAGGAATGATCGGGGTGTCAGGCACGTTCAGGGAATAATCGGCGTTTACGGTGATTTTCTGGCCGTCGGCAGGTACTTTGATATGTTGGTACATCGTGTTCTCCGAAGAAGGGTTTTTGCAGTCTTCTATAAGACATAAGACTCAAGCGTTCCACATTATGCACCAGTATTTTACCGGGCGCTATACTAGCAACCTATGCCTCTGATACTTTTTAACAAACCTTTCCAGGTATTGTGCCAGTTTTCCCCCTCTGGAGATAAGGAAACCCTGGCCCACTACATCAAGACGCCGAACATCTATCCAGCCGGCCGCCTCGACTATGACAGCGAGGGCCTGATGCTGATGACCGATGACGGCAAGCTGCAGCACAAGATCGCCCACCCCGACCGCAAGGAAGCCAAAACCTACCTTGTGCAGGTGGAAGGTGTGCCCGACGCCGGCGCCATGGCCCGCTTGCAGGCGCCGCTGGACCTGGGCGACTTCACCACCCAGCCCTGCCAGGCAGTGCGCATCGCCGAACCGGGCTGGCTGTGGCCGCGCAATCCGCCGATCCGCCAGCGCGCCGGCCAGCCGACCTCCTGGATTGCGATTACTTTACAAGAAGGCAAGAACCGCCAGGTGCGCCGCATGACGGCGGCCATCGGCCACCCTACCCTGCGCCTGGTGCGCTCGGCCATCGGCGGCATTTCCCTGTCCAGCCACCCGCTGCTGCCAGGCGAGTGGATGGAAGTCTCGCCGGACGACCTCAAGCCAGAATAAATAAGTCAACCGGGCAAGTTCCGGCAGCGTTGATGAATCAGGTTCACCTGAACCTTTATCCACTATAAAAGGAGTTCGTCATGTCTAAGACTACTGTCGCGCTGCTTGCCTCCCTGCTTTCCGTCTCCGCCTTCGCTGCCGACCACCATATGAAAGCCTCTGCTTCGGCCGCGGCTTCCGCCGCTTCAGCTGCCTCCATGGCTTCGGCTGCTTCGGCCGCCTCCATGGCATCGGCTGCTTCCGCTGCGTCGATGTCCTCGGCCCCAATGGCTAAGCACAAAACGAAAAAACACGCAGCGTCCGCCTCAGCCTCCGCCTCCGCAGCAGCTTCGGCCGCCTCGATGGCCTCTATGAAGTAAAAGCAGAAAGCGAAAAACCCGCTATGGCGCAATGCCATGCGGGTTATTCCGGTACACCTGTTTGGCGGCTAGTGCCGCCAGCACACGAACTTAGGCGGACAGTGCCTTCAGGGCAGCTGCCAGACGGCTCTTGTGACGAGCAGCCTTGTTCTTGTGGATGATTTTCTTGTCAGCGATCGAGTCGATGGTCGACACGGAAGCTTGGAAGATGGTGGTAGCAGCAGCTTTGTCGCCAGCCTGGATAGCCTTGCGAACAGCTTTGATAGCGGTACGCAGGGTCGAACGCTGAGCGGAGTTGTGAGCGTTTTGCTTAACTGCTTGACGAGCGCGTTTGCGCGCTTGTGCGGTATTTGCCATTTGAGAATCCTAATTCGTTGTCAAAGTTCGTTTGCAAACAATAGCGTTTGCCAAACCGGTGCGGTGTTTTCAGAGCCGGCTGAACGTCGTTGCCTGCCATACTGAATTCTGTACAGCCTTAAATTATAACGGGGTTTTGCTGTCAGGGCAATTCAAAATATAATCGCCCCCCATGAACTTGCTCAAAACCCTCGCTGCTATTTCCAGCATGACAATGCTGTCCCGCATCACGGGACTCCTGCGCGACATCCTGTTTGCCCGTGCCTTCGGCGCCGGCGGCTTGACCGACGCCTTCTACATTGCCTTCCGCATTCCCAACCTGCTGCGGCGCCTGTTTGCCGAAGGGGCGTTTTCCCAGGCATTTGTGCCAATGTTGGCAGAATACAAAAACAAACAAGGCGAGGAAGCCACCCGCACCCTGGTGGACCATGTGGCGACCGTCCTGGTCTGGGCCACCCTGGCGACAAGTGCAGTCGGTATTATAGGCGCTCCATTGTTCGTCTACCTGATTGGTTCGGGCCTGAGCAAGGATCCAGCTTCGTTCGACGCGGCAGTCTGGATGACGCGCCTGATGTTCCCTTACATCGCCTGCATGTCCTTCGTCGCGCTTTCCAGCGGCGTGCTGAATACCTGGCGCCAGTTCAAGATCCCGGCTTTCACGCCCGTCCTGCTCAATCTCTCCTTTATCGCCGCCGCCCTGTTCCTGGCGCCGCACCTGAAACAGCCGGTGTATGCCATGGCCATCGCGGTCATGGCAGGCGGTCTTCTGCAGGTGGCGATCCAGGTGCCTTCACTGGTGAAGATCGGCATGCTGCCACGACTGTCATGGAATCCGCGCGTCGGCCTGTCCGATGCGGGCGTGCGCCGCGTGCTGAAGAATATGGGTCCGGCGGTGTTTGCCGTCTCCGTCGCGCAAATCAGCCTGATGATCAACACTACCTATGCCTCCTGGATGGAGGAAGGCAGCGTGTCCTGGCTGACGTTCGCCGACCGCCTGATGGAATTCCCTAACGCGCTGCTGGGCGTTGCGCTTGGCACCATCCTGCTGCCAAGCCTGTCCAAGGCCAGCCAGGAACAGGACCACGCCGAATACTCTGCCCTGCTGGACTGGGGCCTGCGCCTGACCTTCCTGCTTGCCTTCCCGGCGGCGGTCGGCATCGCGGTCCTGGCGCTGCCCCTGATCGCCACCATGTTCCATCACGGCGAATTCACCGACAAGGCCGCGATCGAGTCGGCCAAGCCGCTGCTGGCGTACGCGGTTGGCCTGCTCGGCATCATCCTCGTGAAGTCGCTGACACCAGCGTTCTATGCACGCCAGGACGTGCGCACGCCGGTGCGCATTGGCTTGCTGGTACTGGTGGTCACGCAGTTGCTGAACCTTGTCTTTATCCAGGTATTCAAGCTGAACGTCGCTGGCCTGGCGCTGTCAATCAGCGTTGCCGCCCTGCTCAATGCCAGCCTGCTGTATCGCGGCCTGCGCCAGAAAGGCATTTACGCGCCGCAGCCGGGATGGTCGGGCTTCTTCACCAAACTGGTCGTCGCGATTGCCGTGATGGGTGTGGCCGCCTGGTTTGGCGGACAGCAGTTCGATTGGCTGGGCATGCGCCACCACGGCATCCTGCGCGCCGGCGCCCTGCTGCTGGTGATTGGCGGCAGCGTGGTGGTGTATTTCGGCACCCTGTTCGCGCTCGGTTTCCGCCTGAAAGACTTCAAGCGCCGCGCAAAGTAATCAGCTGCGCTTCGATGGCGCAGGCTGTTCGCGCGCCGGTTCCTCGGGTTGCGCCGGCTGCTGCTCCTGCGGCGCCTCCTGCGGTTCTTGCGGGGGCTCCTGCGGCGGTTCCGGCTCCGGCGCCGGTTCGGGCTCGTTTGGCTTGGACTGGTCTTGTTGCGGCGTCCCTGGCTTGCCGCCGATTGGCGTCCCCGGCTGCGTGCCGGTCATCGGGCTTGGCGGCATGCCGGATCCAGGCTTGGATGGCTGGCCGGGTTGCTGGCCTGACTGCTGCCCGTCACCGCCCTTCGTACCCGGCACCTGCACGCCTTCGCCGCTGAACTTCCAGTCCGCATAGCTGGTGCGGCCCTCAAATGCCGAAAAGCGTGCCGGGAAGTTGCCGATCTTGATCGGTACCGCTTTCGACAGGCTGAATATCCCCAGGATGCCGCCATTCTCGGTGGCCTTCACAATCCCCCACTCCGCCTTGCCCGTCATCGGGTCGACGTAGATGCGGCGCAAATGGCGACGCAGCTGCGGGAAGCGCGGGTCCTTCAGTAATTCCGCAAACGATTTGGGATAGTTGGGCTGGCCCTGCGGCGTGGCGGCCGCATAGCTGGCCAGCGCATTGCTGTACTCCAGGCCGATATCCAGCAAAGCCTGTTCTGCGAAGGCGCGCTGCAATGTCACGCCAAGGCGCAGCGAAGCCGCGCCTACCAGGCCGATAATCGTCACCAGGATCACCACGCTGACGTAGGTGAACCCCTGCTGTTTAGAACTCCGAATAAGGCTTGCCGCTGCGGTCATTGCCCGGCGCTCCGCTCTTGATGTCTGCCACGCTGCCCTTGGTCACATCGTCCGGTGGCACGATGACCCAGGTGTCGCTCTTTTCCGTGATCGGGTCGATCGGCAGCGCGCGCAGGTATTTCCTCTCCACCAGCTGCTCCAGGCTGTCCGGGAACTTGCCGGTGTCGCCGTAGTATTGGTCGATGATGGCGCGCGTACTGCGCAGGTTATCGGCCAGGATAGTTTCCTTGGTCTTGTCCACGCTCGGGAAATAACGCGGTACGGCGAGCGTCAGCAGCAAGGCGATAATGCCCAGTACCACCAGCAACTCGATCAGCGTGAAGCCCTTTTTGTTCACCATTTCTTGTAAGGCACGCCGTTCAGGCCTGCCTGCTCCGAAGTCGAATACACGTCAAATACATCCTCGCCCTCGCGCGGGTCGTCGGCCTCGCTGGCGTAGCTGCGCTTGCCCCAGGTCTGGGCATTGCTGGCATTGCTGTCGCTGCTGAACGGGTCGCGCGGAATGCGGCGCAGGAAGAAGATCTTGGCGCGCTTGGGGTTGCGTTGGTCGACTACGCCTTCCACCAGCGTTTCCAGCGTGCGCGGGTAGCCGTTGCCGGTGATCGACTTGGCGATGCGGCCTTCGTCGTAAGCCACCTTGTACTCGTCCAGCGCTTTGCGGATTTCGTGCAGCGATCGGCGCAAGTCCTGTTCGTTGCGGCGCTGGACCACAGTCTGGCCGACCGGGATCGCCAGTGTGGCGAGCAGGGCAAGGATGGCCAGCGTCACCAGCAATTCGATCAAGGTGAATCCGCGCGCGCGCATGCTTATTGTGTCTTAGGCTTGGTCACGCTGGACGCCGCGCCAGGCTGGCTGTTGGAGAGCGGAAGTCCTTGCGGTGCGGCCGAATCGCCTGCGGCTGGTGCGGGCAGCGGCGCCGGCAACGCTGGCTGCACCGCAGCCGGGACTTCGCCCTGCGTCGGCGCGGCTGGCACTGGCGCGGCGCCCGCTGGCAGAGGCGCGCCGCCGGCTGGACGGGCGCCAGGCATCACTACGGGCGGGCGCGGCGTGACGTCAGGCTTGCGGCGGAAGTTAGCCTCGGTGCCGGCGGAGAATTCTGCCGCAGAAATTTCAGGACGCTGCAGGTTGCGTACCAGGTGCGGCGTAATCGACAGCACGATCTCGGTCTTTTGTTTGTCGTCGGTCTGCGAACCAAACAGGCGCCCCAGGATCGGGAGGTCGCCCAGGCCAGGCACGCGGTTGGCCGTGCTGCGCTCTTCGCTGTTGATCAGGCCAGCCAGTACCTGGTTCTCGCCGTCCTTCAGCTGCAGGAAGGTGGAAGCCTGACGCGTGCCGATCTGGTAAGCGGTGGTGCCGGACGCGGTCTGAATTTTGCCGAGCAGGCTGGATACTTCCAACGCAATACGGATGCCCACTTCGTTATTCAGGTAGATCGTTGGCTCCGCATTGAGCGTCAGGCCGACATCAACATAGCTCACCGATTCAAAGGCGAAGCCCTGCGTGCCAGGCGACACGGTAGTGGTAATTACCGGCACCTTCTCGCCGATCACAACCTTCGCCTTTTCCTTGTTGCGCACGCGGATGCGCGGACTGGCCAGCAGGTTGGTGTCGCCATCGGTCTTGTTGACGTTGATAGTCGCGCTCAGGGGGCTGACGCCGATGTAGTTGCGGTTGATGAAGTCCAGGTCGCGCAAGGTCAGCGGCGTGGATTTCTTGTCGCTGTTCAGGATCGACAGGCCGACGGAGCTTGGCCATTCCACGCCCAGCTCCATCAGGCGGCTGCGCTTGATCTCCAGGATCTCCACGTCCAGCATGACTTCAGGCTCGGCCTGGTCCTGCATGGCGACGATCTTCTCGGCCAGTTTCACCGCATCGGCGCTGTCGCGCAGGATAACGAGGTTGAGTTTTTCATCCGCCACCACATCGCGCGACTTGAGGATCGTCTTCAAGGTGTTGGCAACGGTCTTGGCTTCGGCATTGGACAGGTAGAAGGTGCGCACCACCGTCTCCTGGTATTCCTTCAGTTTGGCCGCCGTGTTCGGGTAGATCAGGATGGTGTTGCTATCCATGACCTGCTGCTCCAGCTGGTTCGTCATAAGCAGGAAGTAAATGGCCGATTCCACCGTGCTGTTTTTCAGCAGGATGGTGGTGCGGGCGTCGCTCTTGACGTCCTTGTCGAAGATGAAGTTCAGGCCCGAGCGACGCGAGATGATGTCGAACACCTGCTTCAGCGGCGCATCGCGGAACTCGATCGTGATCGGCGTTTTGTACGCCTTCGACAAGCCATTCTCCGGCGCTGCCTGCGGCATCTGCTCATTGATCGCCCGCATCATCGAACGGGCGCGCGCGTGGTCGGGGTTTTCAGCGAGCACGGTGCTGACACGGCTCTTCGCCGCATCGAAATCCTTCTGGTCCAGCGAATCGCCGGCCAGCGCCAGCAGCTTTTCGTGGCGATCAGCCATCTCGAGCGCACGCAGTCCGGCGCGAGCGCGTTCGTTCTGCGGGTTCATCACCAGCACGCGCTGGTAATTCTGCCCTGCCTGACCGTATTTGCCTTCACTGCGCATCTGGTCGGCCTGCTCCAGCAGGCGCGCGCTGGCGCGGTCGCGCACTTCCAGGTAAGCCTTGCGGTAAATGGCATTGTCCGGATCGCGTTTGATCGCTTCCTGGTATTTCATCAGGCCGGCTTCCACCTGGTCTTTTTCAACCAGCTCGCTGCCATCGCGATATGCCTTGTCGGCAGCGCAGCCGGACAGCGCCAGCACCATGACCGACAGGGTCAGCGTTCTCAAACTTGGCTTCACTCAATTACTCCAATATTTAGCTGCTGCACCTGGTTCATGGGCAGGTAGGTCAAGGTCAGGGTTGGCGGGGCAATCGCGTCCACGCGGTAGGCGCCGTCGATCTGCATGCCCTTCTTCACCACAAAGGTTTGTTCGCCCCGGCCAAGATAAACTTCCCATTGGCCGTCTGCTGCCGCCTTGCCCAGGTACTGGAATGGCAATGGCGGCGCGCTTGGCGGCGGCGGTGGCGCCGGTCTCAATTCTGCTGCCGATGGCGGTGGCGGCGGCGGGTTCCAGGACTGCCCGCCGAAGACGCCGTCCTTGCTCTTGAAGGAGCCTTCACCGGCGTCGCCGATCAATTCTTCGCGCGGCACCAGGCGCAGGATGGCTGTTTCGCCAGGACGCGCGTTCGCAGTGGTCGCCGTTGCCGCAGGTGAGCGCGCCGTTGCAGGCGTGGCGCGCGCCGGCCGGCGGTCGACAGCTTCCGCCACGGTGCTGTTGGGAGACTTGTCGCCGAAGATTACCAGCGCGGCGGCGCCAGCCAGTGTCACACCCATGACGATATGGCGCGGCTTCATGGCTTCTCCTTCAGGTACAAGGTGAAACGCAGGCGCGCCTCAACCACCGGCTCGCTGATCGTCTCGCGGCGGAAGGCGATATCGTCCAGCGCCGCGAACGGAATCGCCGTCAGCGCCTGCAGACTGAATTGCCAGATGTTCTGGTAAGCGCCCTTGACCGGCAATGTGACCTGGTAGGCAGCCACGCGGCTGGCCTTGTCCACGCTGAATTTGTAATCGCCCTGGTCCAGAGCCAGGCCGGTCTTGGCAGCAATGTCGAACAATTGCTTGACCTGTTGTTCGGCGTAGCGCTTGTCACCCAGCGAGACGTAGAAGTGATCCAGGTTCTCGTTGGATGTTGGGGGCGGCGCGGCCTGGGCAAGCTGCGCCGGTGCCGGCGGCAAAGGGGCATCAGCCAGCTGGCGCGCCTTGATCGACCATGCCAGCGCCAGTGCGCCGGCCAGCAGCAAAGCCAGCGCAGCACAACCCACGACACCAAGGCGCATGGCGGCCAGGCGCAGGCGCAACATCAGGGCGGCCGCGTTCATCGCGCCCTCCATTGCACTTCGACCTGGAAGCGCAGCGGGTGGTTCGGGTCCTGCTCATTGGTCTCATGGCGCAGCAAGGCGGCGCCAGTGAAAAATTCCTGCTGCTTCAGCTGTTCGATATAGCCAACCATATCATCGCTGTTTTTGGCCTCGGCGGTGATCTTCAGCGTCTGCTTGCGCGGATCGGGATCGAGCGACAACAGGGCGACGGCGGGCGAATTGGCGGCGGCAATCGCGTCCTGCAGCTGGCGCCACGGCAGGTTCAGTTGCAGGATGGCGGCGTTGACCGCCGCGGCCTGTGCTTCAGGAATCGCGGTTTCCGGCTTGCGTTCCGGGGTGCGCGCAGCGGCCGCCAGCTTGCGCTGCTGCGCGTGCAGGGCTTCCTCACGGACAGCTTGCTGCTGCGCAGCCTGTATGCCGGTTGCAGCGCCGGCCAGCAGCAATGCCGTGCCGAGCACGCCAGCCGCCAGCATGGCGGGATGGGTGCGGTATAGCACGGCGCGCCAGCCTGGCGTGGCAAAGTCGATCAGCATCGGCTTCATGCTGCGACTCCCAGGGCTGCGGTCGCGATGTGCTTGTCGCTGCCGGCGGGTTTTGCCAGGGCAGCCGGCACATCGCCGCTCAATTGGATCAGGGACGGCTGCTGCAGTCCTAGCAGCAGGGCCTCGCGCTGGGCGGCTTGCGTCAGCCAGTAATGGTCGGCGCCGTGCGGAATGGCGATATGGCGCAATGCGCGCAACTGGCCCTCTTCGCAGGCAGCCAGCGCCAGCACATCCGCCTGCGCGACACCGAACCATGCGCCGTTTTTCAGCGCGCCGGCATGGCGGTTCCAGGCGGCGACGAAGTTAGGCATGATGGCGGTGACCGTCAGCTCATGCTGTGCAGCGGCGTTTTCGATGACGCTTTTCAGCAGGCGCGGGATGGCGGCAGCCATGAAGGGCGCTGAGGCGTTCCAGTCCGCGCTGATATGCCAGGCGGCCGGCGCTTCGCCGTACAGGGTGTGGAAGCGCAGCGCCGTGGCGCCTTCCAGGTCGGCAAGGCGTGCGGCCTGCACCGGCGGCGTCACTTGCCACAGGCGCACCAGTTCGTCCGATAGCACAAAGCAGGCAGCGCTTCCGCTGGCGTCCTGTCCGGCCAGCAAGCCGGCAAGCGCGCCTGGCAGCACTTCGGCTACAGCGCCCGAAGGCAAAGCTTCCGCGGCCAGCGCCTGCTCGGCCAGCAACTCCGGCGCGCCCTTGCTCCAGCGCCGCACACGCAGCAGGCGCAAGGCTTGCGGCGTGACTTCGATCCGCAGGGACTGGGTAAAATTCTTAAGCATGCAAGGTCACCCGCTTGATTTCCGCCAGCGTGGTATCGCCGCGCCGCACCACTTCAAGCGCGGCGTGGCGCAGGCTGCGAGTGCCGTTGGCGTAGGCGGCAGCCTTGATCTGGCGGATTGGCCGTTTTTCCACGATCAGCTCGCGGATTTCATCATTCAGGGTCAGGATTTCCGCGATCGATCGGCGGCCCTTGAAGCCGGTTCCGCGGCAATCGCCGCAACCCTTGCCTTCCTTGAAGGTGTACTCATAGACATCGCCGCGCGCCAGGCCGACGCTAGCCAGTTCATCGTCGGATGGCGTCACCTCCACCGCGCAATGCGGGCAGTTGATACGCACCAGGCGCTGCGCCCAGATGCCGTTCAGCGCCGACACGAAGGCATACGGATCGATGCCCATGTGGGTGAAACGGCCGAACACATCGAACACATTGTTGGCGTGGACGGTGGTCAGCACCAGGTGACCCGTCAGCGCTGACTGCACCGCGATTTCCGCCGTTTCGCGGTCGCGGATCTCGCCCACCATGATCTTGTCTGGGTCGTGGCGCAGGATCGAACGCAAACCCTTGGCGAAGGTCAGGCCCTTCTTCTCGTTGACCGGAATCTGCAGAATGCCCGGCAGCTGGTATTCGACCGGATCTTCAATGGTGATGATCTTTTCGCGGCCGTTATGGATTTCGGTCAGCGCCGCATACAGCGTTGTGGTCTTGCCGGAACCGGTCGGACCGGTCACCAGCAGCATGCCGTAAGCTTCCTGCGCCAGCGAACGCAAGGTCGCCAGCGACGCCGCATCAAAGCCCAGCGCCTCCAGCGTCAGCGCGCCGTAGGATTCAATCATGGCGCGCTTATCCAGGATACGGATCACCGCGTCTTCACCATGGATGGAAGGCATGATCGACACGCGCAAGTCGATCTCACGCCCCATCGATTCGACGCGGAAGCTGCCGTCCTGCGGTACGCGGCGTTCCGCGATATCCAGCTCGGCCAGCACCTTCAGGCGCGAAATGATCTGCTCCGCCACGTCGATGCCGTTGACGGCTGTCGCATGGTCGAGCACCCCGTCGACCCGGTATTTCACAGCCAGGCCGCCGGCAGTCGATTCCAGGTGGATGTCGGACGCGCCGGCTTTCAGCGCATCGTACAGGGTCGAATTCACCAGGCGCACCGCCGGGCTAGCGCCTTCCGACACAGAGGCAAAGGACAGCACAGCGGCTGTCTTGCCATCGCGCCGCTGCCCTTCCGCGCCCGACACCAGGGTATCGACGGCGCGCGCCGATTCCTCCTGCTTGGACAGGTAAGCCTGGATATCGGACTGCAGCGCCAGCCGCAATTGCAGCGGCGCAGAAGCCGAGCAGCGCGCCTGCGTCGCCAGCCAGGTTTGCAAATCGAGGTCGAAAGGATCGGCAATCACGCCCACCGCCGCGCCATCGTGGGAACGCAGCAAGACGCAATGACGCGCCATCGCCTGCGACAGCGGCATCAGGTCAAAGGCCGGCTCGAAGGCCAGCATATCCGCCGTCTCCAGCACGGCCAGCCCGAAGGGCAGCGCCAGCGCCCGCACGGCCATGCGCGGCTCGATACCGGTCAGGGCCTCCAGCTCCTCCACCAGGCTGCGCTTGGAGTGCGCGCATTGTGCGCGCGCCTTGGCCAGCACATTTGCGTCAAGTACCGGGACTGTCATGCCATTTCTCCGGCCAGGTCAAAAATCGGCATATACAAAAGCACCACGATAGCACCCACCACAATGCCGATGGCTGCCATCAGCAAGGGTTCGAAAGTGCGGGTAAAACGGTCGATCCAGCGCGAGATCTCGCCGTCGTAAAAGGCCGCAGACTGCGTCAGCATGGCGCCCATCTCGCCGGTGCGCTCACCGACGCGCAGCATGCGCAGGGAAATCGGCGTGGTCAGTCCATTCGCTTCAAAGGCCGACGAAAGCGGCAACCCCGCTTCGATCATGGCGCGCGCGCCCTGCAGGCCATCCTTCACATTCGCCGACACCATGGCCTGCACGGTATCGACCGCATTCAGGATGGTGATGCCGCCTTCGCTCAGCATGCCCAGCGTCAGGTACAAGCGAGACAATTCATAAATGCGTATGCGTTCACCTACACCCGGCAAGCGCGCCAGCAAACGGGCCATGCCGCCGCTGCGCACCAGGCGCCGCACGCCGAACACCGCACCGCCGATCAGGGCGGCGATACCGGCCAGCAGCGGCGTGGTATGGGCCGCCGCGAACTGGCCCCAACTTAACATCACCTGCGACATCCAAGGCAGGTTGCGGCCCGCGCCCTGGTACACCTCGGCGAAACGCGGAACCACATAGGAAATCAGGAAAAGCGACACCCCGCCGCCCACCAGCATCAGGATACAAGGATAGATGGCGGCGCTTACCAGCTTGGTGCGCACCAGGTCCACCCGCAGCTGGTAATCAATAAATCGTTCGAGGGAGCGCGGCAGGTCGCTGGTGCCTTCGGCCGCTTTGACGATGCCCACATATAAAGGCGGGAACAACTGCGGCTGCTCGGCCAGTACGGTAGAAAAACGCTGGCCCTCGCGCAGGCCGGACAGCAAGCGTTCCAGCACGGCGCGCGTCGCAGGCGCCGCTTCCTTTTCCAGCAAGGCTTCCAGGCCTTCCACGACACCGAGGCCCGCATTCAAGAGCGCCAGCAGCTCCTGGCTGAACAGTACGAGGGAAATCGCCTTGGCTTTGCCTGTGCCCAGCCCTGAGCGGCGCGGCGTGATGGCGCTGACGAACAGGCCGCGCGCCTCCACCTGGCGCCGTGCATCGGCTTCGTCGCGGCCATCGATCACCAACTGGCCGATCGCCATGTCGGGCGACAGAGTGCGAACTTCGAACTGCATAAGCGTCAGGCCGCGCTGCGATTACTGGACGCCGATGTCGGCGTTCTGGCCTTCGCCGCCCGGCTGTCCATCCTTGCCGAGGGAGATGATTTCGAATTCCGCCTTGGCGCCGGGCGCCTTGTATTGATATGGACGGCCCCAAGGATCGAGCGGTACGACCTTGTTCAAGTAAGGACCATTCCATTTCGCGCCGGCGGTGGCAGGCGCCGCGACCAGCGCGTTCAGGCCCTCTTCGGTGCTCGGGTAGCGGCCCACATCGAGGCGGTAGGCATCGAGCGCCTTTTCGAAGGCCTCGATCTGCGCCTTGGCGGCTGTGACTTCAGCTTTGCCCAATTGGCCGAAATATTTGGGCCCTACGTAGGCGGCCAGCAGGCCAATGATGACGATCACCACCAGCAATTCGAGCAGGGTGAAACCTCGACCAGCCTTGCTATGAATCCGTGCTGCAAACATCCGGGAAACCTCCGCCAAGTTAGAAGGCAGAGGCTACCACGCAGGTTTGGGTTCCGACAACATTTTCTACGGTGTGCGGGACGCTTGTCTCAGCTGAGACATTTTTCGCTTGTTTGTTATTAAAAGTGTCGCGATTTATTCACAAGTGAAATCGAAAGCAAATGCCCTCCGGCCATAGGCCTTGCCGAACATTGTTTGTTTTTCCTTTTATAAAATTGAATATTTGTCATTGAATTTTTAACCACTTTCAATCGTGCGGTTGCTATATTTCTTGCAACCTGTGCAACGCAGGGAAAGCCGTTTTCGACCACTTAAAAGAGCAAGGGAACGCATCATGACGAGACATTTCACCCGCATCAAACTGGCTGCCTGCACGCTGGCGGGGGCCGCAGCCATCCTGGCGGCACCGGCCCACGCCGGCGTCGCCAGCCTCGACGCCCTGGCGCCCATGGTCTACAACCATGGCGAGCAATTCAAGGATGGCGGCCTGACCTTCACCTCGCGTATTTCAGCTTATGTCCAGTCGCTGGGCATCAGCGACGGCATGGGCGGAGAAATCCTCGATGGCAGCAATCCAAACAGCTGCGGTGCGGTGATCGATTGCCCGTCCGGTAATGGCAGCATGTATTACGCCGGCTGGAACGATGGTTCGGTGGATGTCGACCGCCCCGGCGGTGTCTTTGCCCTGCGCTCGCTGCGCTTCTCCTTCTTCGCGCCGGTCGGCGGCCAGCCGGACGGCAGCTACGGCCAGCTGGTGCTGAATGCCACCACCCAGGATGGCAGCAGCGTGGTGCGCCGCGCCGATTTCGCCGGCCAGGACGCCAACGGCCACTTCATGTTCTCGACCTGGAACCTGGATGCCGGCTTCGCCGCCTTGAACCTGCGCAGCATGAACATCAGCGCCTGCCTGTTCGACGGCAATGGCGGCTGCTTCAATATGGCCGACTGGGCGCCCTACGCCGCCCAATTTGCGGTCGACGACCTGGATGTCGAGATGCCGCTGCCCGGCACTGCTCCACTGATGTTGCTGGGCCTCGCCGGCTTGGGCGCCATGCGTCGCCGCAACCGCCAAACGAAAGGATAAGAGCATGAAAATGAGACCCCTGACCCTGGCCGTCATCGCCGTCCTGTCCGGCCTGTCCCTGCAAGCCGGCGCCGAAGAAGCGCGCCACTCCTATATCGTGCAACTGGCCGACGCGCCGGTCGCCAACTACGCCGGCGGCGTGAATGGCCTGGCCGCCACCAAGCCGGCCTCCGGCGCCCGCCTGGACGTCACCGCGCAAAACGTGCAGGACTACATCTCCTACCTGGACCAGCAGCAAAGCAGCGCCACCGCCCTGGTGCCGGACGCCCTGATCGTCCACAAGTACAAGCTGGTGTTGAACGGCTTTGCCGCCCGCCTGACCGATGCCGAAGTGCGCGCCCTGAAGAAATCCAGCGCAGTGGCGAGCATCAGCGCCGACGAAGCGCGCTCCCTCGATACCAACTACACGCCGAAATTCCTCGGCCTCGATAGCCTGGGCGACGGCCTGTGGGCCAAGGCCGGCGGCATCGACAAGGCCGGCGAGAACGTGGTGATCGGCATTGTCGATGGCGGCGTCTGGCCCGAGCACACCTCCTACGCCGACCGCGTGGACGAACAGGGCAAGCCTACCTTCGATATCAGCGGCACCCTGGTATATGACTCCCCGAGCAACTGGCATGGCGCCTGCATCACCGGCGAAGGCTTCACCGCCTCCCATTGCAACAACAAGCTGATTGGTGCGCGCTACTTCAATTCCGGCTTCCTCGCCAGCGGCCGTCCATTGCACTGGACCGACTTCGTCTCGCCACGCGACTCGATCGCCGGCAGCACCGGCCATGGCGGCCACGGCGATCACACCTCGACCACCGCCGGCGGCAACTTTGGCGCCGTGGGCAAGCTGTCGGGCATCCCGATCGGCAGCATGTCCGGCATGGCTCCACGTGCACGCCTGGCCATGTACAAGGTGTGCTGGACCTACCCGGACGCGACCGCCACCGACGGCACCGGCACCCGCAATTCCTGCTTCAACTCCGACAGCGTGGCCGCCATCGACCAGGCCGTGGCCGACGGCGTGCATGTGCTGAACTTCTCGATCAGCGGCTCCCAGACCAGCGTCACCGACCCGGTTGAAATGGCCTTCTTCAATGCCGCTGCCGCCGGTGTCTTCGTCGCTGCTTCGGGCGGCAACTCCGGCCCGAGCAATGCGGTGGCCCACCTGTCACCCTGGCTGACCACCGTGGCCGCGTCCACGCATAACCGCGCCAGCATCGCCACCATCAACCTGGTCGGCGGCGGCAGCTACAGCGGCGCCTCCTACAACCAGAACCCGCTGCCGGACACACCGACCATCCTGGCCCGCGACGCAGCGATCAAGCCGTACGCCCAGCTGAGCACCGCCGACAAGGCCGCGGCCCGGCTGTGCTACACCGCCGCAGACCGCGTTACTTATGGCGGCGGCGGCGACGCCGCCCTCGATCCGGCCAAGGCCAGCGGCAAGGTGCTGCTGTGCGAACGTGGCAACAGCGCCCGCGTCGACAAGTCGCGCGCCGTCAAGGAAGCCGGCGGCGCCGGCATGATCCTGATGGATACCTCCGCCGCCCAGGCGCCGGTGGCCGACCCGCACAGCATCCCGGCCGTGCACCTGAACTTTGCAGACGGCAGCGCCGCCCGCACTTGGATCACGGACCACCCAAGTGGTGCGAGCAATATCGGCAAATCGGTGCTGACCACCAGCACCGTGCCGGCGCCGCAAATGGCGGGCTTCTCCTCGCGCGGCCCTAACAAGCACAATGCCAACATCCTCAAACCCGACCTGACCGCGCCGGGCGTGGATATTCTGGCCGCCGTCACCGCCGACTACAACAACCCGGCCGACCGCGACGCCATCGCCAACGGCACCCTGGTCCCCGACGCCAACTGGGCCAGCTACCAGGGCACCTCGATGTCCAGCCCGCACGTGGCCGGCCTCGGCGCCCTGCTGCGCCAGGCCCACCCGGACTGGTCGCCGGCCGCCATCAAATCGGCCCTGATGACCACCGCCTATGACACCTTCGCCGACGGCCAGCCAGGCATGGCGGCCGGCACCCTGCCATGGGGCCAGGGCGCGGGCCACGTTCGCCCGAACAAGGCAACCGACCCGGGCCTGGTGTATGACTCTGGGCCGGTCGACTGGATCCGCTTCATGTGCGGCATCCCAGGCACCCTGACGGCCAGCTTCTGCGCGCCATACGGCGCCATCCAGCCGTACAACCTGAACCTGGCATCGCTGACCGCGTCCGCCGTGCTTGGCAAGCTGACCATGAGCCGCACCGTCACCAACGTCGGCAGCCAGGAAGCGACCTACACTGCCAATGCCAGCCTGCCCGGCTTCAATGTGGTGGTCAGCCCATCGAGCCTGACGCTGGCGCCGGGGGCCAAGGCCAGCTTCACGGTCAGCCTGACCAATGTCAGCGCTCCGGCCAACGCCTGGGCTTACGGCAACCTGACCTGGACCGACAATGCAGGCCACGTGGTGCGCAGCCCCTTGACCGCGCGCCCGGCCATGATTTCGGTGCCATCGAAGGTGTATAACGAAGCGGCCACCGGCAGCACCTCCTTCACCATCGGAGCAGGCTTCACCGGCCCGCTGGCGGCGATGAAGGGCGGACTGAAACCGGCTACCCGCAGCGCGGCAAGCGTCAGCACCGATGCCTCCAGCGACGGCGGCGTGGCAGCCTGCAAGGCCGGCGGCAACGCAGGCGTCAGGATGCACACGGTCAGCGTGCCCGCCAACGCCCTGGTGGCGCGCTTCGCCCTGTACGACGTGGACACATCCGGCTACCAGGCCGGCGACCACGACGACCTGGACCTGGTGGTGTTGAACAGCGCCGGAACGCAGGTAGGCTCCAGCGGCGGTTCGACCTCCAACGAAGTGGTGACCCTGAGTCAGCCAGCGGCCGGCGACTACAAGGTATGCGTAGTCGGCTACGCCCCGCTGGGCGGCAGCGCTAATTACACGCTGTCCTCGTGGACCGTCGCTAAGGATGAAATGGGCGGAGGCCTGAAGCTTGGCCTGCCATCGATGGTGTTCACCGGCGCCACCGCCACCATTGGCGCCTCCTGGTCCGGCCTTGGCAACGCCAAGCACCTCGGCGCAGTAGTGTTCGCCGCCCCGGGCGGCACGACCAGCAGCACCCTGCTGGAAGTCGACACCACCGTCCCGGTCCCTGAGCAGACCCAGGAACGCATCACCAGCACCCGCCGCGACTAAGCGTGAATGGTGTCTGATCCCGCGGGTCAGACACCGTTTTACCGGTTCTTACTGCAAAGCCCCATTCGGCCCGCCCAACTGGCAAGCACCCGCCTTGCACTGCGCCCCCGGATCCATGAGCATCCTGCAATCGCTCACCATCCCACTCGCCTTATTCTCCGCATCCCGCTCCTTGCGATAGCGCTCCGCCACCGCATTCACTTTCTCCGGACTGGCATGAAGCGTGGAATACACCATAAACGACTCCGGTCCACCGCAAGACTTCGCCCCGACCGGCACCGTCTTGCACTGCTGATCCGAATGACACTCAAGCGCACGTCCCAGCGATTTAAGCTCAGTAAGAGTTTTCGGCCCGCCCGGGGTGGCATGGCTGCAAGCACCCGCCATCAGGCAGGCCAACAGGAAAGCTAAACGTTTCATAGCAAAGCTCCAGGAAAGAATGGGCCATCATCGCGCCGCAAGCGCCCGCGGTCAACCCACGCTACGCGCCACCGCGTGGGTACGGTTGTTCACGCCTAGCTGGCGGTACAAGCGCTGCAAATGATTCTTGACGGTAAGAGGACTGATTCCCAGCAGGCACCCGATCTCCTCGTTGCTCTTGCCCTCACGCAGCCACTGCAGGATTTCCGCCTGCCGCGGCGAAACCGACGGCGCCACTGCTGGCGCCAGGGCAGCAGTAGCAATCCGCTGCAGCGCAAGGTGCAGGTAAGGCAGCAGCAATTGCAGCAGCCACGATTCCCGGAAACCGGCCACCGAGGGCATACCAAGCAGCACGAAGGCGCTCCCGCCAGCAGCCAACGCCCCGCTGCCGTGCACCATCCCATGTCCCATATCGCCCGCCTGCAGCGCCAGCGGCTGGCCGCCGCCCTGCTGCCACTGGCGCAGCCAAGCCGAAACCGGCCCTTGGGCTGCATCGCACAGCAAGGCGCGTTCGGACGGCGCCAGCACCATGCTGTGCAAGCAGTCCACCTTACGCGCCCTTCCCTGGTCGTCGAGCTGTATGCACAGCAGCACGCCGTGTGGCAGCAAGGTTTGCAAAGCACCCTGGCTCCATAGGAAAAGTTCGCGCTGGGTAGCGATGCCGTGCGCCGCATCGATGGCGTGCAGCAGGTACTCCTGCTCGCGGGAGTTAGTGTTTAGCATTAGGCGTGGAAGCGATAACCGCTGCCGCGCACGGTCTGGATCGCATCGTGCAGGCCGCTCGGTTGCAGCGCATTGCGCAAGCGCCCCACATGGGCGTCAACCGTACGCTCATCGAGGTAGACATGGCTGCCCCACACCTGGTCCAGCAATTGCGCGCGGCTATGCACGCGCCCTGGATGGTGCATCAGGTAGTTCAGAAGACGGAATTCCACGCGGCCCAGGTTCAGCTGGCGCTCGCCCGCCGTCACGCTCAGGGTATTTGGGTCGAGCCGCAAACCGGCCAGTTGCAAGGCGCCGGGCATGGCGGCCGGGCGGCGCCGCCGCAGCACCGCGTGCAGACGGGCGATGGTTTCGCGCGGGCCGAAGGGTTTGCAGATGAAGTCATCGGCGCCGCTTTCCAGCGCCAGCACCTTGTCCTGCTCGGCGCAGCGAGCGCTCAACATCAGGATCGGCAGTTCGCTGGTTTGCGGCGCGGCGCGCCAGCGGCGGATTAATGACAGTCCGGATTCACCCGGCAAATCCCATTCCAGCAGCACCGCTTCGGGCAAATCTCCTTGCAGCGCCGTGCTCGCATCGCCATGGCAAAGCACCGTGTAGCCGGCCTGCCCCAGGTTATGGGCCAGCAGCTGCTGCACGGCAGGATCGCTGTCGATGACGAGTACTTGGAAGGACATGGCAAAACTATGAGGCATGCCAAGTCATGCACACTAATACAATTTTGTTTAAGTATTAATATTCGAAAGAAATAAATCCCGATTTCGCTCTGTTACTTTCAAGTGAAAAGGCACCTCGGGGCCGCAACCCTCGAGGTGCCTGTGGCGTTTGCGCAACCGACTGGGCTTAAGCGCGGCGGCGCGCCAGCGCCAGCATCAGCAGGCCGAGGGCGATAACGGCCAGCGAACCCGGCTCCGGCACGGCGGCTGCCGGGGCATCGCCAACGGTGGCGATCGCGTTGTTGATGGAGAGGACTTGCAGGTCCGGGCTGCCATCCGGTGCGGCGACGAACATCAGGTCCAGGATCTTGCCCTTGATCTGGTTGAACTGGTCGTCGTACGCCACCACGCCGAAATCGGAATTCAGCAGCGCCGAAGCGTCGCCCGAAATCGTCAGCACGAAGCTGAACATACCGCCGAACACGCCCTGGTACAACACGTCGTTCAAGTTGATGGAATTGAGCATCGCGAAACCGCCAGGCACCGCCGACGCGTCGCCCCAAGGCGAGAAATTGGACGGGTCCATATTAAAGCCATGCAGCTGCGTCATGGTGGCAGTAGCGGCAGGGGCGCCGTCCACACCATTGAAGGTGAAGTCCAGGTAGCCCGCGCGGCCGGCGCCATAGACGGAAGTGTCCAGGGTCACCAGGCGCGCAACATCGGCCATTGCATGGCTGCTGGCGCCCAGCGCCAGCAACAGCGCCAGCGCACGCAGGAAACGGGAGAAGAATTTGATTTGCATGGTTCTGGTCCTTAGAAACTGCCGTTGTAGACTTTTGGCGTGTAGTTGATGGCTACGCGGCCTGGATTATTGAATTGCAGCTGCACGGTGGCCTGGGCGCCGGCGGCCAGTGAAGGCGCGGCCGTAATATAAGGCATGCCGTTGAAATAGCCCGTCGCGTTGGCAACGGTGACGCCAGCCGGCAAACCTTGCAGCACGTATTGCACCGATGCGCTCATGTTGGCGCCGCTGGTATTGCTGATCCACGCCGTGGCGGTACCAACGTTGCTGAAGCGGCCCTGCACCACGCCCGAGCGCTGGACCTGCACGCTGGTCGTCACATCCACATAGGCCGGCGCCAGGTTCAGGCTGATCACCACCGGATCATGGTCGGATGCGCGGTATGGCAGCGCGTTGTACAGGTTCTGTGCGGCAGTGTTCTTGCCATCCAGGTTGAAGTCCAACACTTCCGGCTCGTCGGCATTGATATTCCACTCCATCGCACCTGCCACTTGCGAGCTCATTGAGGTGCTTGCCAGCGCATGGTCCAGGTAGCCGCTCTCGCCGTCGAACACATAGGAGTACGGGATGCCGTTCGGGCGCACGAAGCGCTCCAGCTGGTTCTCGAACTGGACCTGGCGATCCGCTGCGGTCAGGTACAGGATCGGGTCTTCGAAGCCGTGCGAGTTGAAGTCGCCGATCAGCAGCACGTCCGGATCCCCGGCCGCTGCCACCACTTGCGGTACGAAGTTGTCCACCAGTTGCTGCGCCTGCGCCACGCGGTCGGCGTTGTAGCAGCTCTGGCCATCGCCCTGGTCGGTATTGGCGCCGCTCGCACCGTTGCAACGCTTCGACTTCAAATGGTTGACGATCAGGCTGAACTTCGCGCCGTTGCCGGCCTTGAAGGTCTGAGCCATCGGCGGACGGTCATTGACAGCAGTTGCATCGGACAGCGCGCCGCCCACCAGTGCCAACTTGGCCGGCTTGTAGATCATCGCTACGCGGATGGCATCGGTGCCGGTGGCCGCTGGTTTTGGCACATAGGCATATTCCACCTTGCCGTAAGCGGCGTTCAGGCTGTCGACCAGGTAGCCGGCGGCATAGTCGCCATTATTCTGGATCTCCATCAGGCCCACCACGTCGGCATCGATCGCCTTCAGTTCAGCGACGATCTTATCGCGCTGGCGCACGAACTCCGTCATATTGTCGGCGCCGCGGCAATTGGACTTGCTGGTACCCGAACCCAGGGTGCAGCCCTGCCCCGTCTGGCCCAGCACATTGCTGCCGTCGGTGAAGGTGGTGAAGAAGTTCAGCACATTGGCGCTTGCCACGCGCAAGTTGCCCGCCACCAGTACCGGCGCAGCAGTGCGTGGATTGTCGCGCGAGAAGATCGGCGCCTCGGTCGGCTGCACCTTGAAGCCCGCGCCGCCGCTGCCCAGCGCGCCGAAGTCGAGCACGCCGGTCAGGCCGCTGACCGTATATCCGGCGCGCACGGTGCCATCCTGGTCCAGGTAAGGCACGGTGGTCGGCGTGACGAACAGGCCGTCGTCCAGCGTAATCATATTGGCGGCATTCGCTGCCGCCATGGCCACCGCATCGGCGCTGCGCGCAGGATAGCGGTTGGTCGGCACTTCGCGGCGTCCAACGGAAAGCGTCAGTTCGCCGCGGCTGCCCAGCGAGTCGGTCGCGTTGACGGTCAACTGCCCCGGGAAGCGCACCAGCATGCCTTCGTAATTGGCCAGGTTCACGTCCAGCAGGTCGATATTTGCCGCAGTGATGGAGTGGCCGCTGCCCTGGGTCACCACCGAGGTCACGGTCGACAGCTCGGTGTAGGAACGGGTGGCGCCGCTCGGCTTGTATTCGGTCACGGTGCCGGACACGCGCACCAGATCGCCCACCGCCACAGTCACCGGCGCGGCCCCCATGTAAACAAACATGCCGTCCGACGTGCCTGGATCGCCGTCGCCCGCTTCATCCTGGATGAAGAAGCCGCTGCCAACCTTGGCCGTCACCACGCCTTCGGCGGTCAGTTTCACGCCATTGAATGGGCTAGTTGCGCCCGAACCCTGGATCTGCGGCACGCGCACGACGCTGGAACCCACATCAACTGTGACGTTGATGGTGCAGCTGGCATCCTGGCCCTGGTCGTTGGTGAACTTGACGGCAACCGGATAAACACCCGCCATCACGGATGGCGAAGCCACCAGCGACACGCTGGCGCTGCCGCCGACTCCGGCAGCCGGCGTCAGGCTGCCCAGGCTCATGCCTGAAACTGCTGCGGAGGTAATCACTGCGCCGTTGACGATGCCGTCCGCATCCGAAGCCGACAGCGCAATGCTGCCGCCGCTGCCGTATGCCAGCGAGGCGCTGGCCGGGCAAGACGTCACGATAGGCTGCGGCACAGGACCGCTGTTGCAGGCATTGGCCGGCGAGGCTGCGCTGCGGAAGGCCGGCGCCACGGCGCTGAAGTCGGTCGCGTTGTTATTGGCGTCGGTGCAGCCGCCATCCGCGCGCAGCAGGCTGGTGGTCGCGCTCATGGCCGGCGCCGCCGCCGTTTCGAAGAAGTTGGCCGTGCCGTAGCCGACCACATCCTGGATCGACGCGCTGCTTGGCTGCGCGCCCGTCAGGGCCGTATTGTTATTGACCAGCGCCACCTTGCCGGATGCGCCGCTCATATTCACGCTGCCGCTAAAGAAGTCTGCCGGCAGGTCTACGCCAACGGAGGTATTGCTGCTGGCCAGTTTGACCAGG
>NZ_JBXARE010000024.1:0-44685 GCF_058807935.1 Pseudoduganella sp. GW821-FHT11H04
GCCCAAGCACCTAAGCAAAAGCTGGTGACCGACGTGACGGAATTTAACGTTGCCGGAGAAAAGCTATACCTGTCACCAGTTATGGATTTATTTAACGGCGAGATCATCGCATTTGAAACTGCAACACGCCCTACCTATGAGCTGGTGGGCTCTATGCTCAAGAAGGCCCTGGCCAAGCTCAAGTCCAGCGACAAGCCTTTGATCCACAGCGACCAAGGCTGGCAGTATCGTATGCCTGCATATCAACGCGCCTTACGCAGCAAAGGCGTAGAGCAGAGCATGTCACGTAAGGGAAACTGTCTCGACAATGCGGCAATGGAGAGCTTTTTTGCGGTCCTGAAGTCGGAGTTCTACCACCCCAACAAATTTAGCAGCGTCGACGAGCTGAATGCAGGGCTCAAGCAGTACATCCACTACTATAATCACGACCGCATCAAACAGAAACTAAAAGGGCTGAGTCCTGTGGAATACAGGACTCAGCCCTTGGCAGCCTAGCAAACTAAACCGTCCAACTATTGGGGGTCAGTTCACCGCGGGGCGCTATTTTTTTGGCAGCGTTGACTTACGCCGCGTCGAGCCAGTAGCGGTCGATATCCTTCAAGCCCCAGCGTTCGGCGTCTTCGCGGCCGGCGATGCTGTCGAGCGCACCGGCGGTCGCCAGGTCCAGGCTAAGCGGTGGGATGTAGCTCATCGACTTGGTCGAATAGAAGATACGCACTTGCGGCTGCAACAGCGACTTGCTGTTGTCGACCACCACGGCCAGGCGGCCGGATTTCAATTTCACCAGCGTGCCGACCGGGAAGATGCCGATGCATTTGACGAAGGCGGCAAACAGCTGCGGGTCGAAGTGGCCGCCTTTGGCCCATTCGGCCATGCGGCGCAACGATTCGGCCGGGCACCAGCCGGCCTTGTAGGGACGGTTCGAAGTCACGGCGTCATACACATCGCAGATTGCGCCCATGCGCGCGTGCAGGCTGATGGCTTCACCTTTCAGGCCATGCGGGTAACCGGTGCCGTCGAATTTTTCGTGGTGGTGCAGGCAGACGTCGAGCGCAATCGGCGGGGCATTGCCGGCTGCGACCAGGATTTCGTAGCCGCCCATGGAATGTTCTTTGACCGCCTTGAATTCAGCGTCGGTCAGCTTGCCCGGCTTGTTCAGGATTTCCAGCGGCACGACGGCCTTGCCGATATCGTGCAGCAGCCCGGCCAGGCCGCAGTCGCGCAGCTCGCCATCGTCCAGGCCAAGCTGCTTGCCAAGGGCGACCATCATGGCCGACACGGCCACCGAGTGCAGGTAGGTGTAATCGTCGGCTTGCTTCAGGCGTACCAGGCTGACCAGGGCGCCGGGATTGCGGATGACGGAGGACGCGATGTCTTCAACCAGGGGCATCACAGTCTGCACGTCCTGTAGCCGGCCCATGCGGACATCGTCGAACATGGCGCTGATTGCCTGTTTCGATTGCTTGACCAGGCGCGCTGCGTGGTGCAATTCATCGACCATGCCGGTTGGCTGCACTTTCTGGAAGCGGAATGCTTCCGGGGCGCGCAGCGCCTCTGGCTGGGCGGGCGTGGCCGGCGCAGCGTTTGGCGCCTCGGCTACGTCACAGCCTTTTTCGAGGTCGATCTGCAAATCCTTGACGCCGCAGGTCTTCAGCTTGTGCACCAGCTCGTGGCTATCGACGGCGAAGGAGGGCGCCCAGAACGGATTGTTCAGCCATGACCCGCCCAGGGCATGCACGTACATGCCATGACGTACTTGGTCGATTGTGATTTTCTTAATCATGCTGAAGCGATAAGCAGGACCTGCGGAATTGCCCAACAAGGATATCATATTGATAGCCGGCAACATCATCTCTGAACTTTGCATAAGCAAATAAGGACTTCGTTGTTTGGATTCCAAGCTCATCCGAATACCCTAGCGTGTCTTGGAAGGATTTCGCATGGATCTCTCATTCATCGTTTCTGGTTTTGTCGTTGGCCTGCTCGTCGGATTGACCGGCGTCGGCGGTGGTTCGCTCATGACGCCTATCCTCACGCTGCTGTTCGGCGTGTCGCCTTCAGTGGCTGTCGGTACCGACCTGGCTTTCGCCTCCATCACCAAGACTGCCGGCACCGCCACGCACCGCCTGCGCGGGACTGTGCGTTGGGACATCGTGCGCTTGCTGTGCTACGGCGCCTTGCCCGCGGCGCTCGTTGCGACCTTCGGCCTCAAGCACTTCGGCGCACTCGACAAAGAGATCGGCCACCTGATTCGTATTTGTATCGCCGGCTCCGTCATGCTGACCGTGCTGGCCATCCTGTTCCGCGGCAAGATGCTGGCCTGGATGCTGGCCCACCCCGAGCGTCAATTGCAGGGCAAGACGCTACGCAACGCTACCGTGGTGGCGGGCGCCGTGCTCGGTACCTTGGTCACTATTTCTTCGATTGGCGCTGGCGCCGTGGGCGCGACGCTGCTGGTGCTGATGTATCCGCGCCTGACGCCGGCCGAAGTGGCCGGTACCGATATCGCCTATGCCGTGCCGCTGACCGCCATCGCTGCCGTGGGCCACTGGTGGCTGGGCTCCATCAACTGGATGCTGCTGCTGACTTTGTTGATTGGCTCCGTGCCTGGCATCACCATCGGCTCCTGGTTTGCACGCTCCATGCCGGAACGCATCCTGCGTGGCGTGCTGGCCACCGTGCTGGTGACCGTCGCCGCCAAACTGGTCGCGTGACTGCCCAAGCGGCATCTAAGCAAATGACAAAAGGTTAGTTTGGTTTATAACGCATGAATGCGAACATGCGCTCCTATTAGTCGAAAATGTAATAAGGGAGCAAGCATGTCTGCAGCAGCATTGCCGGTGACCGCGCCGGCAGGAGAGGTCAAGGCTCGCAAAGCGCCATACCGCGTGATGCCCGGCTTTAACCTGTCGCTCGGTTTCACGATCCTGTATTTGACCCTGATCGTCCTGATCCCGCTGTCGGCGATCTTTCTCAAAACTTTCACCATGACCTGGGACGGCTTCTGGGCTGCCGTCACGTCCGAGCGCGTGGTCGCTTCCTACAAGCTGACGTTCGGCGCATCGCTGATCGGCGCACTGTTCAACGTCTTCTTCGGCGGCATCGTGGCCTGGGTGCTGGTGCGCTACAAATTCCCCGGCAAGCGTATCGTCGACGCGCTGGTCGACCTGCCGTTCGCGCTGCCGACCGCTGTCGCCGGTATTACGCTGACTGCCCTGTATTCTTCCAATGGCTGGTTCGGCCGCTATATTGAAGGCGTGCTGGGCATCAAGGTCGCATTTACTCCGCTGGGCGTGGTGGTCGCGCTGACCTTCATTGGCCTGCCTTTCGTCGTGCGAACCGTGCAGCCGGTGCTGGAAGACGCCGAGCGCGAACTGGAAGAAGCAGCCGCCAGCCTTGGCGCCTCGGCCTTCCAGACTTTCCGCCGTGTGGTGTTCCCGACCATCCTGCCTTCGCTGCTGACCGGCTTTGCGCTGGCCTTTGCCCGCGCCACCGGCGAATTCGGGTCGGTGATTTTCATTGCCGGTAATATGCCGCTGGTCTCCGAGATTACGCCGCTGTTCATCATCACCAAGCTGGAACAGTATGACTACGCCGGCGCCACCGCGATTGCCGTGGTAATGCTGGTGGCCTCCTTCCTCATGCTGCTGGCGATTAACCTGCTGCAGGCATGGTCGCGCGGGAGGAATGCAAAATGAGCGCATCCGTGACGCCAATTAAACGCGGCGAGCTGCCGCAACGCCATGACGTGCTGGAACCGCGCTGGGTGCGCTATGCCCTGATCACGGTGGCGCTGACCTTCCTGACCCTGTTCCTGTTCGTGCCGCTGGTGGCCGTGTTCACCGAAGCGCTGAAGAAGGGCTGGGAAGTCTACGTCAACGCCATCCTGGATGACGATTCGCTGTCCGCGATCAAACTTACCTTGCTGACAGCTGCCATCGCGGTGCCGTTCAACCTGGTGTTCGGCGTAGCCGCTTCCTGGGCCATTACCAAATTCGAGTTCCGCGGCAAGAGCCTGCTGCTCACGCTGATCGACTTGCCGTTCTCGGTGTCGCCGGTGATCTCGGGCCTGATCTATGTGCTGCTGTTCGGCGCCCAAGGCTGGTTCGGGCCATGGCTTGCGGCGCACGATATCAAGATCCTGTTCGCGGTGCCGGGTATCGTGCTGGCGACCGTGTTCATTACCTTCCCCTTCGTGGCTCGTGAACTGATTCCGCTGATGCAGGCGCAGGGCAGTGAGGAAGAGGAAGCAGCCGTGGTGCTGGGCGCGAACGGCTGGCAGACCTTCTTCCGCGTGACCCTGCCGAACATCAAGTGGGGCCTGCTGTACGGCGTGATCCTGTGTAACGCCCGCGCCATGGGTGAATTCGGTGCGGTGTCGGTGGTGTCCGGCCATATCCGTGGCGAGACCAACACCATGCCGCTGCAGGTCGAGATCCTCTACAACGAATACAACTTTGCCGCCGCCTTTGCCGTGGCCTCGCTGCTGGCCCTGCTGGCGCTGGTCACCCTGGCAGTGAAAACCTTTATTGAATGGCGCCTGCACGAAAACTACGGCGACGACGCCAAGGAGCATTGATATGACGATCGCAGTCAAAAACATCAACAAGCGTTTCGGCGATTTCGTCGCCCTGGATAATGTGTCGCTGGATTTTCCGCAAGGCGAGCTGACCGCGCTGCTGGGCCCATCGGGCTGCGGCAAGACCACGCTGCTGCGCTGCATCGCCGGCCTGGAACACCCGGACTCGGGCCAGGTGCTGCTGGATGGCCAGGACGCATCCGACCGTCACGTGCGCGAGCGCCAGGTGGGCTTCGTATTCCAGCACTACGCGCTGTTCAAGCATATGACCGTTTTCGAGAACGTGGCCTTCGGCCTGCGCGTCAAGCCGCGCAAGGAGCGCCCGTCGGAAGACCAGATCCGCCGCAAGGTGAAAGAATTGCTGGAACTGGTGCAGCTCGATTGGCTGGCCGACCGCTATCCGCCGCAGCTGTCCGGCGGCCAACGCCAGCGTATCGCCCTGGCGCGCGCACTGGCCGTTGAGCCGCGCGTGCTGCTGCTGGACGAACCCTTCGGCGCGCTGGACGCTAAAGTACGCAAGGAACTGCGCCGCTGGCTGCGCCGCCTGCACGACGAGCTGCACGTGACCTCCATCTTCGTGACCCACGACCAGGAAGAGGCGCTGGAAGTGGCCGATCGCGTGGTGCTGATGAACAAAGGCCACGTCGAACAACTGGGTTCGCCGGACGAGGTGTACAACCATCCGGCTTCGCCATTCGTGTACGGCTTCCTGGGCAACGTGAACGTCTTCCATGGCCGCGTGCATGAAGGCGTTCTGGCCAGCGACGGCGTGGAATTCGATGTGGAAGGCCACGGCAGCGGCAAGGGCACGGCCTACATCCGCCCGCACGACCTGGAAGTTGAACGCTATGTTCAGGGCGCGGAAGGCATCGTGGTCAAGCTGCGCCGCGCGCATGCTATCGGCCCGCTGGCCCAGCTCGACCTGGAGCGTGCCGACAACGCCCAGATTATTGAAGCGACCATTTCCAGCGATCGCTATATCGCATTGAACCTGAAAGACGGCGAAACCCTGGTGGTGCGTCCAAAACGCCTGCGCGTCTTCGTCGATGAGGCCCACGCATGAATTTCCAACAGCTACGCTCCGTGCGCGAAGCCGCGCGCCGCAATTACAACCTGACCGAAGTCGCGAACGCGCTGTTCACGTCCCAGCCAGGCGTCAGCCGCCAGATCCGCGAACTGGAGGATGAACTTGGCGTCGTGATTTTCGAACGCAACGGCAAGCGCCTGACTGGCCTGACCGAGCCGGGCAAAGGCATCCTGAAGATCGTTGACCGCCTGCTGGTGGAGGCGGAAAACCTGCAGCAAGCGAGCCTGGAATTCACCGGCCAGAAAAGCGGCACACTGACCATTGCGGCCACCCACACCCAGGCGCGCTATGCGCTGCCGAAGGCGGTGTCGAATTTCCGCAGCGAGTTCCCGGACGTGCGCATCGCCTTGCAGCAAAGCGCCCCTGAGCATATCGCGGAATGGGTCTTGTCGGGCAAGGCCGATATCGGCATTGCTACCGAAGGCCTGTCGCAATTCCCGGACCTGGTGTCCTTCCCTTGCTACCGCTGGAGCCACCTGGTGGTGGTGCCGGATGGTCACCCGCTGCTCACCAGCTCCCCGATCCGCCTGGAAGACCTGGCCGATTATCCGCTGATTACCTACGACGTCGGCTTCACCGGCCGTGGCCATATCGACGCAGCCTTCGACAAGGCCGGCGTGCGCCCGGACATCGTGCTCACGGCAATGGATTCCGACGTGATCAAGCAGTACGTGGCGCTGGGGCTGGGCGTTGGCCTGGTGGCCTCGATGGCCTTCGACCACGGCCGCGACAAAGGCTTGCGCGCCATTGAAGCCTCCCACTTGTTCGCTGCAAATACAACAAGACTGGCCTTACGCAAAGGCGCATACTTGCGATCTTATGCCTACGAGTTTATCTCGCAGTTCGCTCCTGATTTGAAACGCACCGATATCGAGCAAGCCTTGCAGGGAGGCGACGCCCTGTAACCTTGAAGGAGGTTGTATGGGAATCGGCAACTGGAAAATCGGCGTGCGCCTGGCCGCCGGCCTTGGCCTCGCACTGGCCTTCATGATTGGCATCGCCGTTACCGGCATCGCCAACCTGGGCAAACTGAATGACGGCACCGAGGATATCGCCAGCGACAAGGTGCCGAAGGTGATCGCCGCCTACGAGGCGATCGGCGGCGTCAACGACGTCGCCCGCGCGATGCGCAACGCCATGCTGTCCACCGATCCGGAAACGGTGAAGAAGGAATTGAAGCGCGTCGAGGACAGGAAGGCCGAGATTGATGGCAATCTCGATAAGCTTGTCAAACTGATTTCGGACGATGAGGATGCGGAAAGCAAGGCCAAACTCAAGGCCGTGCTGGAAGCGCGCGAACGCTACCTGGTGGTGCAGTCGGCATTCCTGCAAAAATCCGCCGATGACAGCAAGCGCGAAGACAACGTCAAATACCTGCTCACCGTGGTGCGCAAGGAGCAGACGGCCCTCCTGACAGCGCTGACCGACCTGGTGAAATACCAGTCGGAAGCCGTGAACACCGCCAGCGATGTGGCCAACAAGGCCTATGCCAGCTCGCGCAAGCTGATGATCGTGCTGACTGCGGCGGCGGCCATGCTGGCTGCCTGGGTCGCATGGTGGGTCACGCGCAGCATCACGCAGCCTCTGAACCGTGCCGTGGGCGTAGCGGAAGCGGTGGCCGGCGGCGATCTCACGCAGCGCATCGAAGTCACCAGCCGCGACGAAACCGGCCAATTGCTGCAGGCGCTGGCCAATATGAACGAAAGCCTGGTGCGCACAGTCGGCAAGGTACGGTCAGGCTCCGACACCATCACTACCGCATCCAACGAAATCGCCAGCGGCAACCTGGACCTGTCCTCGCGCACCGAAGAGCAAGCCAGCTCGCTGGAAGAAACCGCGTCCTCGATGGAGGAATTGACGTCCACCGTGCAGCAGAATGCGGAGAACGCACGCCAGGCCACGCAGCTGGTTGTCACCGCATCCGAATTCGCTACGCGCGGCGGCGCCGTGGTGGGGCAGGTGGTCAACACCATGGGCGCCATCAAGGAGTCGTCGAACAAGATTGTCGACATTATCGGCGTCATCGACGGCATCGCTTTCCAAACCAATATCCTGGCGCTGAACGCCGCCGTGGAGGCGGCGCGCGCCGGTGAGCAGGGCCGGGGCTTTGCCGTGGTGGCGTCGGAAGTGCGCAACCTGGCGCAGCGTTCGGCGGCGGCGGCCAAGGAGATCAAGGAACTGATCGGGCATTCGGTCGTGACCGTGGACGAGGGCGCGCGCCTGGTCGACCAGGCCGGCGAAACGATGGACGGCATCGTCAAGGCGGTGCAGCAGGTCAGCGACATCATGCAGCAGATCAGCGCCGCCAGCCAGGAGCAAAGCAGCGGCATCGCGCAAGTGAACCAGGCCATCGTGTCCATCGACGACGTGACGCAGCAGAATGCCGCACTGGTGGAAGAAGCCGCGGCAGCCGCGCAATCGATGCGCGACCAGGCGGAAATGCTGGCCGAGGCGGTCAGCGTATTCCGCCTGGCCGACCACCATGCGGACCCGCAAAGGCTGGCTGTGCGGGCCGTGGTCAAGGCCTCCACCCGTCCGGTACAGCCGGCGGCGAAGAAGCCCGCCGTAGCGCGCCTGGCCAAGACGGCGCAGACTGCCGGCACCGGCCAGGAGTGGGAAGAGTTCTGAGCCGGCTGGCCCGTTTTAGAATTCCTCCCAGCCGTCAGCGCCGCCGGCGGTGGCTACGCGCTTGGTAGCTGCTGCCGGCCGCGCCTTGCTGCGAGGCGTCAGGCGCGTAACGACGGGGCTGCGGCGCTCGGGCGCCGCAGCAGGCGCAGTGCGAGGGCTTGCCGCAGTTGCGTGCGTCGATGCGGCGAGCCGGAACACGCTCACCGCCTGCGACAGCGAAGCCGCCTGCTCCTGCAGCGCGCCGGCAGCCGCTGCAGCTTGTTCCACCAGCGCGGCGTTCTGCTGGGTTGCGTTATCCATCTGCACCACCGCCTCGTTAATCTGTTGCAGCCCCGAGCTCTGTTCACCGCTAGCGGCCGAAATCTCGCCGATGATGTCGCTCACGCGCTGCACGCTGTCGACCACTTCCTTCATCGTGCTGCCGGCCTGCCCGGCCAGGCGGCTGCCTTCTTCCACCTGCGCCACCGAGTTGTCGATCAGCTGCTTGATTTCTTTGGCGGCGCTGCCGGCGCGCTGCGCCAGGTTGCGCACTTCCGATGCCACGACGGCGAAGCCGCGTCCCTGTTCGCCGGCGCGCGCCGCTTCCACTGCGGCGTTCAGGGCCAGGATATTGGTCTGGAATGCGATGCCGTCGATGACCGAGATGATTTCCACGATCTTGTAGGCCGATTCGTTGATCGCATCCATCTTGTCGACTACCTGCGATACCACGGCGCCGCCGCGCCGCGCCACTTCCGATGCGCTGCCCGCCAGCTGGTTGGCCTGCCTTGCATTGTCCGCATTCTGCTTTACCGTGGAAGTCAGCTCCTCCATCGACGAAGCGGTTTCCTCGAGCGAACCGGCCTGCTGTTCGGTGCGCGTCGACAGGTCCATATTGCCGCTCGCAATTTCAGTCGACGCGCTGCCGATCGATTCCGTAGCTTGCCGCACATTGCCGACGATGCCGACCAGGCTAATGTTCATTTCACGCAAGGCGGCCAGCAGCTTGCCTGTCTCGTCCTGCGAATGCACCTCGATGCGCTGCGTCAGGTCGCCGGCGGCGACCGCCTCGGCAACCTGCACCGCACGGTTCAGCGGGCCGGTAATGCTGCGCACCAGCCACCAGCCGATACCAGCGGCCAGCGCCAGGCCGCCTGCCAGCATGCCAATCACCATCAGGCGGAAGGTGGCGTAGCTCGATTGCGAGGATTCATACACCTGTTTGCCGACGTCCATCTGCAACTGCACGAGATGGTTCATGATGTCGCGTACCGGCAGGAAGCGTTCGTGCATGCGCCCGTTCATCAGGGCCTTCATTTTCTCCATGTCGCCCGCCCGCGCCGCTTCCAGGGCCGGGTTCAGGCCCTCGGCGAGGAAGGCATCGTGCGCTGTGACGAAGCGCTGCGTCAGGGCCTTCTCTTCCTCGGTCATAGAGGTGGCGGCGTAGGCTTTCCAGACCTCGTCAGCCTTGGCGCGGCTTTCTTCCACAGCCTTGACCATTGCCGGTAGCGAGGAGGGATCGCCGCTGACGGCAGTGGCCAGGGCAAGCTGGTTGCGGTTCATGCCGCGGATGATCTCCTGCAGCTGGCCTAGCGCCACGAGACGGTCCTCGTACATGGTCTTCAACGAAGCATTGGTGTTGGACAGGCTGCTGATGCCAGCAGCGCCGATCACCGTCATCATGAGGGAAAGGACGGCGAGGACGCCCGCCAGACGGAATTTGATTGTCAGGTTGTTCAGCATTTGCGGCTCCATCCCGCGCGCAGCCGCGGGCACTCAAAAGGGGGAAGTGTTAGAGCCGCGGGGATTGGGCGACGCTGGGCAGGGCGGGCTGGGATCGAAAAATCGAAAGCCCTGGAACCCCGATGCTAGCAACAAGGTTCCAGGCGGGCAAGTGAGAATTGGTGAGAATGTGGTTTATTGGCCCGGGTTTGGCAGGCGGGCGTGGATCGCATCGACGGCCGCCATGACTTCGGGCGGCAGGCGGACATCGAAAGCGTCAATGTTCTCTTTCAGTTGCGCCAATGTGGTCGCGCCGATAATTGTTGAAGCGACAAACCAGCGCGAATAGCACCAGGCCAGCGCGAGCTGCGCCGGCGTCATGCCGTTCTCGCGCGCCAGCTTGGCATACTGTGCCACAGCATCCAGCACGCCCGGGCGCAAGTAGCGCGGGCTCCAGCTTGGCGGGAAGATGGTCAGGCGGCCATGCGCCTTCGGATCGTCGTGGTACTTCGCCGTCAGCTGGCCGAAAGCCAGGGGGCTATACGCCATCAGGCTTACTTGCTCGCGGAAGCAGGTCTCGTCCAGGAAGCTGGTCTCGAAATGGCGGGCCGTGAGGTTGTACAGGTTCTGGATCGTGGCGATGCGCGGCAGGCCTTTCATCTCGGACTGCTTGATGAATTCGGACACGCCCCAGCAGCTCTCGTTGGAGACGCCGATGTGGCGGATCTTGCCTTCCTTGATCAACTCACCCAGCACGGCCAGGGTTTCTTCCACGGCGATGCTGTGGCGCTCCTTCCCAGGATCGAACTGGCTGGCGCCGAAGATCGGCACATTGCGGCTTGGCCAGTGCAGCTGGTACAGGTCGATGTAGTCGGTCTGCAGGCGCTGCAGGCTGGTCTCCACCGCAGCGCGGATATTGGCCGCATTATGGTTGCTCTTGCCCTTGCGGATCCAGTGCATATATGGATTCGGACCGGCGACCTTGGTCGCCAGCACCACGTCGGCACGGCGGCCCGATTTTTTCAGCCAGCTGCCGATAAAGCGTTCGGTATTACCCTGGGTCGCCTCGGACGGCATGACCGGATACAACTCGGCCGTGTCGATGAAATTGATGCCGCGCTCCAGCGCGGCATCAATCTGCGCGTGCGCGTCCGCCTCGGTGTTCTGCTGGCCGAAGGTCATCGTGCCGAGGCAGATCTTGCTGACCTTCAGGTCGCTGCGGCCAAGGGTAATCTTTTCCATGCTTAGCCTCGCAGAGCGTCCGCGCAGTCGCGCACCAGTGCCGGACCGGCGTAGATCAGGCCCGAGTACAGCTGCACCAGCTGCGCGCCCGCTTCGATCTTGGCCTTCGCATCCTTGCCCTGCATGATGCCGCCCACGCCGATGATCGGCAGCTCGTTGCCCAGCTCCGCCTTCAGCATGCGGATCACATTGTTGGACAGCTCGAACACCGGCGCGCCCGACAGGCCGCCGGTTTCCGCGCCGTGCTGCATGCCTTCCACGGCGGTGCGGCTCAAGGTGGTGTTGGTGGCGATTACGCCATCGATTTTGTGGCGCAGCAGGGCGTCAGCGATGTTCTTCACCTGGTCGGCGTCCATATCCGGCGCGATCTTCAGGGTCATCGGCACGTAGCGCTTGTGCTGGTCGGCCAGCCGCAGTTGCGCATCCTTCAGCTGCGACAGCAGACCGTCCACTTCCGACGCGCCTTGCAGCTGGCGCAGGTTCTTGGTGTTCGGCGAAGAAATGTTGACGGTGACGTAGCTGGCGTATGGATAAACCTTGGCCAGGCAGTGCAGGTAATCATCCACTGCACGCTCGATCGGCGTATCGGCGTTTTTGCCGATGTTCAGGCCCAGCACGCCCTCGCTGTTCTGGTAGAAGTGCGACGATTGTACGTTGGCCACGAAAGCGTCCACGCCGCCGTTATTGAAGCCCATGCGGTTGATGATGCCTTGCGCCGCAGGGAGGCGGAACATGCGCGGCTTCGGATTGCCCGGCTGCGCGCGCGGGGTCACGGTGCCCACTTCGATGGAGCCGAAACCCAGGTCGGCCAGCGCGTCGATGAAAGCGCCATCCTTGTCCAGGCCGGCGGCCAGTCCGACAGGATTGCGGAAGGTCAGGCCCATCACGGTGCGCGGATCGTCTTTCGGACGGCGCACCATGGCGCGTGTCAGGCCCAGGGCGGACAGGCGCTTCAGTGCAGGCAGGGTGAAATGGTGGGCGGATTCCGCGTCCATCGAGAACAGGACTGGGCGGGCGAGGGAGTACAGGAATTTATCGGACATGTGGGCAGCTTTGGTGAATTTTGCAGCATTTTACACTGCCCACCACCCTGCTACTTCGCTGTCAGCGGTCCCCACGCGCCCTTGATGCGCGCTTGCAGTGGCTGGAACTTGATCTTGTAATTCATCTTCGGGCTGTCTTCGATCCAGTAGCCAAGATAGACGAATTCGAGCCCCAGCTCGTGCGCCTGGGCGATTTGCCACATCACGTTATAGGTGCCGAAGGAGGCGCCCGCCACGTCCGGGTCGAAGAAGGTGTAGACCGAAGACAGGCCATCCGACAGCACGTCGATGATGGACACCATGCGCAGCGTGCCATCCGGCTCGCGGAACTCCACCAGGCGCGTATTGACCCGGCTTTGCAGCAGGAATTGCGCGTACTGGTCGCGCGAATCCTGGTCCATGCCGCCGCCGGCGTGGCGCGTGCTCTGGTAGCGCAGGTAAAGATCGTAATGCTCGTCGGAGAAGGACAGGCTGGCCACGCCAGCTTCCAGGTTGCTGTGACGCGCCCAGGCGCGGCGCTGGCCGCGCGTGGGCTTGAATCCACCCGCTTCAACACGCACTGGAATACAAGCCTGGCAGCCGTCGCAATATGGACGATAAGTAAAGATGCCGCTGCGGCGGAAGCCGTTTTTCACCAGCTCCGAATACACGTCGGCGTTGATCAGGTGCGACGGCGTGGCGACCTGCGAACGGGCCTGTCGCGCATCCAGATAGCTGCACGGATAAGGCGCCGTTGTATAAAACTGCAACGTTGCGAAGGGAAGGTCGTTAAGCTGCGTCATGCTTCATATCATAACGCTTCCGCGGCTTAAAACGGTGCGATAGGGCACCAATCGCGTATCTGTGGCATCACAATATTTTTTTGCAGGTGCGCGATGAAGTCCTTGCGTGGTATGGGATACGCACCGAGAGAGGCCAGGTGGCCGGTCTCTTGCTGGCAATCGATCAGCTCAACGCCATGCTGTTTTAAAAAGTGCACAAGGTACGCCAGCGCGACCTTGGAGCCGTCGGTGACGCGCGCGAACATCGATTCGCCATAGAACATGGTGCCGATCGAGACGCCGTAGGCGCCGCCTACCAGTTCGCCATCCAGCCACAGCTCGGAAGAGTGCGCGTAGCCCTGGCGGTGCAGGCCGGTGTAGCCGGCGATGATGTCTTCTGAAATCCAGGTGCCGGGACCGTCGCGGCGCGGTGCGGCGCAGGCGCGCATGACTTGTTCGAAGGCGCTGTCGAAGCGTACTTCCCAGCGGCTGTCGCGGGCGATTTTCCTGAGCGTCTTGCGCAGGCTGTCGGACATCTTGAAATCGGCCGTACGCAGGACCATGCGCGGATCGGTGCTCCACCACAGGATGGGCTGACCCTCTGAAAACCAGGGGAAGATGCCGCGCTGGTAAGCCGCCAGCAGCCGTTTGGGCGACAAATCCGCGCCTGCAGCCAAAAGGCCCGGCGCGTCCGTGGTCAGGGCTTCGGAGACGTCTGGAAAGGGCGTGTTGACGTCAAGCCAGGGAATCATTTGTCGGTAGGCTGGCGCATTGGCTGCGTGATGTCTTGCGTGTGGAAGCCGTAGCCGCCGCCTTCGCGCATCTTGGCGCGGTCGGCGAAGAAGAATTCCAGCGTGGTGCGGATGGTGGGGAAGGCCAGGTCTTCCCACGGGATTTGCGCTTCCGTGAACATTTGCACATCCAGGCTTTCCTCGCCCGGTGCAAAGTCCAGGTCGCGCAGGGTGGCCAGGTAGAACATATGGACCTGGTGCACACGCGGCACGTTGAGCAGGGTGTAGAGCGGGCCGAGCTCGATATTGGCGCCGGCTTCCTCTTCCGTTTCGCGCTGGGCGGCTTCGGCCGTGGTTTCGCTGTTTTCCATGAAACCGGCTGGCAGGGTCCAGAAACCGCGGCGCGGCTCGATCGCGCGTTTGCAGAGCAAAACCTGCAACTCGCCATCGTGCTCCCAGACCGGCAAGGTGCCGATCACCATCTTGGGATTCTGATAATGGATTGCCGAACAGTTGACACAAACGTAACGCGGCCGGTTGTCACCGGCCGGCACCATCAACTCAACAGGGTGGGCGCATTCTGAGCAAAATTTCATACCATTACTTTACACTGAACGGCCAGTTTCCGGGATTCGACGAAATATATTCGAGCTATCGTAAAAAGGACGGGGATAAATATTGCCTAAAGTGGCGCACTGCCCTATAATACTCGCATCAGACGCGGGGTGGAGCAGTCTGGCAGCTCGTCGGGCTCATAACCCGAAGGTCACAGGTTCAAATCCTGTCCCCGCAACCAGAATTCAGAAGAAACCGTCATCAGCATTATGCGATGACGGTTTTTTTTCGCTTATTTACGCCGCCGAGTGTGCTTTTCGCAGGAAATCGAGGATTTCATCGGTCATCAGGCGACCCTGGCTGAGCGCCGGCTCATTTTCCAGTGCCTTGCGGAAACGCTGGCGTGCATCCGGCGCAGTGCCGACCATATCGGTGAAGAGTTCGAACCAGCGATGCGCCAAAGCGCGTGCTTTCGGCGTCTGCGGCGAAGGATCCGTTGCCATTTGCTCGCGGATTTCGCTGATCAGGGCCGGCCATTCATGCGCGCGGGTGCGGAAATGCTTGTGCATGGTTTCGATTTCCTGCGGCAGCATATATTTGGCATAGATCGCCAGCTTGCTCTGGCCGCCGGCTGCGGCGACGTAGTTGCGCATCTCGACGGTCACACCGCTTTGCTTGCGGTATTCCTCCTCGCGCGACCACATATTGTCCAGTCGCTGCATCATGTCGAAACTGTTGCCGGCCTGGCGGCTGAAGGTCGCCATCCATTTTTCCGCCAGTTGCTGCACCGCCGGGTCGGACGGCGGCACGCCTGCCGCCATTTTCTGCTTCACTTCTTCAATCAGTGCTTCCCATTCTTTCGGGGCCGCAGGGTCGTTGACCATCGGCAGTTGGGCCAGTTCTTCCTTGGTAAAGTATTTGTCGTACACGGTCATTTGCTCCAATGTGGTTAGCCAGGTAGCCAATTCCGGTTCCTCGCCCGCCAGCAGTTGCCCACGCAAGGCCGTCAGCTGCTCGCGCAGTTTGGCGGCTTCGGCGATTTGCTGATCGAGCGAATCGATCTGGCGGGCAATCAGGTCGGGCAGGGAGGTATCGGGTTTGGCCAGGAAAAGACCGATATCGGCCAGCGCCATGCCGAAACGGCGCAAGGCCTGCACCTGGTGCAGGCGCGCTACATCGTCGCGGTTGTAAAGGCGATAGCCGGCATCGGAACGTCCCGATGGCTTGAGCAAGCCGATGCTGTCGTAATGGTGGAGCGTCCGCACGGTCAGGCCCGAGCGGCGCGCCAGTTCACCCACTTTCAACATCATCATTTAGCTCCTTGTCATCGTTACGTTACCGACATGCTGGAGCCTGACGTTAGGTGAGGGTCAAGCGCTTTCGTTGGGGCGGTCGGCGAGGCTGGCCCACAGGTGGGCAGCCGCCATTGTGCGGTGTGGTTGCCATTGCTGCAAGATCTGTTCGGTGCGGGCCATATCGGGCTTGGCGTCTTCGCCAAGAAGCCGTTGCAGGGCGGCGCGGATCGCCACGTCGCCGTGCAGCGAGCAGTCGGCGTAGCCATAGCCACGCAGCAGGGCGTAGTTCACGGTCCAGGGGCCGATGCCTTTGACCGCCAGCAGGTTCTTGCAGATGGCGGGGATAGGGTTGTCGTCGCGCTCCTCGATATCGAGTTCGCCCGCCGCGACCAGCTGCGCAAAGCGGATCAGGGTTTCGGCCTTGGCGCGCGAGAACTTGCGGGTGGTGAGGTCTTCGACCGTGAGCTTGGCCACGTCCGCCGCCTCCGGATAACACCACAAACCGTCCTTGTGCTGGCGGCCCGCCTGCAAGATGAAGGTGCGGCGCAGCGCGATGGCGAAGGACAGGTTGATCTGCTGGCCGATGATGGCCCAGGTCAGCGCCTCGAACACGGTTGCCGACTGCACGATACGCAGGCCCGGCTGGCGCGCGACGAGTGGGCCGAGCAGGGCATCCCCGCGCGCAAAGGCGACGAAAGGCGCCGGGTCGATGTGCAAGCCGAGGATATTGCGTGCCGCAGCCTCGATCTGCGCAGCCAACTCCGGCGGCACCTTGCGTGCACGCGGCAGCTCGATATCAGCCTCGCACGCCGCCGAACGCGCGCGGCCCTGTGGCAGCGCAACGTTCAACGTAACTGGCACGCCGTCCAGCAGCATGCCCTTGCGGATGGCCTCCGGGTTGACTTGTTCTGCCACGCTTTCCGCATCGCGGCTATGGAAGGCCAGCACATCCTGCACGCGGTATCCGGCAGGCAGCACAAGCGGGAATGTGTACTTCATGCCGCTTCTGTATTCCGCATCCAGGGCAGCTTGACCTTGTAGCCGGTGACCAGCATGGTGCCCGTGATGACGATGGCGGCGCCGGCAACGGTGTACCAGCCCACGACTTCATGCAGGAACAGCGAGCCCCACAAGATACCGAACAAAGGATTCAGGAAGGTGACGGTCAGCGCCGAAGTCGGCCCCACATCGCGCACCAGCCCGAAATACAGCAGGTAAGCGATGCCGCTGCACAGCACACCCAGTGCCAGGGCCGCACCCATGATGCCGACAGTCGGCTCGCCCGGCTGCGGGAAAATCGCCAGCGCAGGAATAGTCAGCAAAGCCGCCGCCCACATGCTGCCGTGCGCGTTCGCAAATGGCTCAACGCCCTGAGCCGACTTCGCCACCTTGGTGTAAGTGGTCGCGATGCTGTAGCTGAAAGCCGCCAGCGTAGCCGCCGCGATAGCCAATCCCGCCCCCTCCTTGCTGCTGACGTGGTCAAAGCCCACCAGCATGGCGACACCCGCCGTGCCAAGGACCAGGCCAAGCATCACGCGCTTCGACACCATATGGCGATGCCATACCGCGCCCACGATCGCACCCCAGATCGGCGCAGTCGCATTCAGCACCGACAGCACGGAAGCCGTCAGCGTCTTCGCCGCAAATGCGAACAACAGGAAAGGCAGCGCCGAATTAAAGAAGCCCAGCACCAGGTAATGCCGCCAATGCTTGCCGAGATCGAGCCGCTTGTGCAGCACCAGACCCACCACAGCCAGGAAAATCGCCGCAAAAGTCACGCGATACTCAATCAGCACCCCTGGCCCCAGGACCGGCGCCGCGATACGCATGAACAAGAAAGAGCTGCCCCAAATAGCAGCCAGAAAAATCAGTTTAAGAAGGTTCGAAGTATTCATACGGTTCAGTTCGTGTCACACCTTGGGGTCACACCCGAAATGGGACACGTGCTCGTCTGTGTGTGCGGATGGGTTCGTGTCTCATTTCGGGTGTGACCCCATGGTGTGACACGGGCGGGGCTGTGGCTAGCTGGTTCTTGCTTTTGAATTCGGGAGTTCACGTTGAGCAGGCGGCGCTGGGGGGCGTTGCGAGAGCTGCGGCGTGGTTGATTTGCAGGACTTCGGGGACGCCGTTCTTGATCGCGGTCATTTCGGCCAGGATGGAGATGGCGATTTCGGGCGGCGTTTTACTGCCGATGTAGAGGCCGATCGGGCCGTGCAGGCGGGCGATCTGCGCTTCCGTCAGGTCGAATTGCAGCAGGCGTTCGCGTCGCTTGGCGTTGTTGGCGCGTGAGCCGATGGCGCCGATGTAGAAGGCGTCGGTCTTCAGCGCTTCCATCAGGGCCATGTCGTCCAGTTTTGGATCGTGGGTCAGTGCGACGATGGCGCTGCGCGAGTCGAGCTGCATTTCCAGCACCAGGTCGTCGGGCATGGCGTGCACCAGCGGTACTTCGGGCAGGGTCCAGCCTGCGCGGTATTCTTCGCGGGGATCGCAAACGGTAACGTGGTAATCCATGGCGGTGGCGATCTGCGCCAGCATGCGCGAGAGCTGGCCGGCGCCGATGATCAGGAGCCGCCAGCGCGGGCCGTGCTGGGTGAGCAGCAGGTCGCCGTTGCGCTCCAATACTGCGCCGGGGCGGGCGCGTTCGAGCGTGACCTCGCCGTTGCCCAGGTCGAGCGTGCGCGCTACCAATTCGTGCGCGGCGAGGCGGTCCAGCAATTCGTCGATGCGGCTGTGGGGGCCGAGTGGTTCGAGCGCGAGTTCGATGGTACCGCCGCAGGGCAGCCCGAAGCGGTGGGCTTCGTCGGCGGTGATGCCGTAGCTGACTACTTCGGGCAGCTGGCGCTGGATGCCTTCCTTGCGTACGCGGTCGATCAGGTCGTCTTCAATGCAGCCTCCGGAGACTGAGCCGACCACGCGGCCGTCTTCGCATATGGCCAGCGTGGCGCCAATCGGGCGCGGGCTGGAGCCCCAGGTCCGGATCACGGTAACCAGCTGGCAGCGCAGTCCCGCTGCGAGCCAGGCGGAACAAGTCTTGAGCACTTCGAGGTCGATGCTATCCATGCCCGAACTATAGCAAGGGTCAGCGCTTTTTGCAGACGGCCTTCAGCGCCTTTTCGGCCGGGCTGTCCGGCGCGACTGTTTCGGGGTCGTAGGCTTCGTATTTGAAGGTGCCTACCGGTTCGCCCTTGCCCAATACTTCGGGGTGGAAGGTCTGGCTGAGCGGGGTGCGGGTGCCGTCTTCGCAGGCATACAGGTGCAGCGAGCGTACCGACAGGTACATTTTGCCGTCGGGCGCAGTCTGCGGTTTGCGGAAGGATTCCATGGTCCAGGCCTTGCGGCCTTCGGGTGCGATGCGCACCGATTTTTTGTCCAGCAGGAGGATGCTGTCCTTGTCTTTGGCGAGGGTAGTCCAGGGCCCCGCCAGCGCCACCGAAGGCGCCAGGGCGAGGATCAGGACTACAGCTTTCATGGCAGGAGAGGGCGCTTGGAGGCCTGCTTGGCCTTGATTTCGGAGACGCTGCGGTCCATCGCCGCCAAGCGCGCGGAAACGTTCGGGTGGATCGCGGTGTAGCCATTCAGCACCGTGGCCGGATACTGGCCGGACAGGCGCTGCCAGAAGCCGTGCGCATTGCCGATGTTGTAGCCGGCGCGCGCCAGCATGTACAGCGCCAGGTTGTCGGCCGCCACGTCGTAGTCGGATGGCATCGGGCGCACGCCCGCGCTGCCGACCAGCATGGTCAGGTCGGGCCGCATCGAGGCCAAGTTGTCGATGATGCTGGACATGGTGGCGGTGCTGCGCATCTGCACGGTGTGGCCGAGGATGTTATGCGCCAGCTCTTTCGCCATCACATAGGCAATCGCTTCGTCGTTTTGTGCGAAGTTGATCATGCCGCGCGTCAGCAGCACGCGGCTGCCGTCGTTGTAGGCGTTCACATTGTCCGAGTTGCCCAGGTCGACGCGGAAGGCGCAGGCGCGCGTGACCGGCACGTTCAGCGTCTGGTTGCCGCCGTTGCGGGCAATGGTCATGCTTAACGTTGCGCTGTTGGCGGTGAGCGGGCCGAATACTCCTGCGGCTTTGCTTTCGGCGTCGCGGCCACGCGGCAGCGGTTTGCCGCCGGCGGCCACCAGGTCGTCGCCCTTGCGCAAGCCGGCGCGCGCGGCGCCGCTGCCGGCCAGCACGCCGGACACTTGCAGCACGTCGTCGTAACCCAGTACAGCGGCCGAGGCATCGGCGTATTCGCCCGGGTAGGAATATTTGTTCTTGGCGGTGAAGCCGAGCAGGTTGCGTGCCTGCGCCTTGCACAGGTCGGCGTTATTGATGAGCAGCGGGGCGGCGACGCGGTACAGGCGTTCCTGCAAACCCGCGATCACTTTGAGGTGGTCGCGCGCGGCCTGCATTTGCGGCGTCACCACTGGCGCCACAGGCGCCGTTGGCTGAATCGGTTCCGCCGGCGCGGTATGCTCGCTGCCGGATTGGAAGGTGGAACAGGCAGAGAGCAGGAGCGAGGCGGCGATTGCCGGCCAGGCGAGCCGGCGGGCCGGCGAAGTATTGGAATTGCGTTGCTCTACTGCCATATTAATTTCCTCAGTGCTTGCCTGTGCTGCCGAAACCTCCGGCGCCGCGGTCGCTGGCCTCGAAGTCTTCGACAACATTAAAGCCAACCTGCAGCACGGGCACGATGATCAATTGCGCCAGACGCTCCATTGGGTTCAGCGTAAACGTGTTTAAGCCCCGGTTCCAGGTAGACACCATCAACTGCCCCTGGTAATCGGAGTCAATCAAGCCTACCAGATTCCCCAGAACAATGCCGTTCTTGTGGCCCATGCCCGAGCGGGGCAGGATCATGGCGGCATAGCCTGGATCGGCGATGTGGATGGCGAGGCCGGTTGGCACCAGCACGGTCTGGCCAGGCTCGATCACGATCGGTGCGTCGATGCAGGCGCGCAGGTCGAGGCCGGCGCTGCCAGGCGTTGCATAGGCCGGCATCTGTTCTTTCATGCGCGGGTCGAGGATTTTGACGTCTACAGTTTTCATTGGAATAGCGAGTTTTTGTCGATGCGTTTGGCGATTTCGGAAATCAGCTGGCGTGCCAGCGTGAGCTTGTCGGCGCGCGGCAGGATGGTGTGGCCGTTTTCGTCAAACAGGATGATGGTGTTGTCGTCCTGGCCGAAGGTGTTGTGGCCGATATTGCCGACCAGGAGGGGAATGCCCTTGCGTTCACGTTTGCTGGCGCCGTACTCGATCAGGTTTTCCGATTCGGCGGCGAAGCCTACGCAGTAAGGCCAGCCGGCCAGGCTGGTGCGGTTGGCCACGGTGGCCAGGATGTCCGGGTTCTGTTCGAACTTCAGGTCGGGCACGGCGCCGTCGCCGGTTTTCTTGACCTTTTGTTCGCTTGGATTGGTTACCTTCCAGTCGGCCACCGCGGCCACGGAAATGAACACGTGCTGGCCGTCGATCTGGTCCATCACGGCGTCGAACATCTGCTGCGCGCTCTTGATGTTGTGGCGCTCCACGCCGTACGGCGTAGCGAGTGCGACGGGGCCGGAAACCAGGGTCACCTCGGCGCCGGCTTCACGCGCGGCGCGCGCCACGGCATAGCCCATCTTGCCGGAGGACAGATTGGTGATGCCGCGCACCGGGTCGATGGCTTCGAAGGTCGGGCCGGCGGTGACGAGGATGCGCTTGCCCGCCAGGACTTTGGGCTGGAAGGCGGCGATCATTTCCGCCAGCAGCTGTTCCGGTTCCAGCATGCGGCCCAGGCCAACTTCGCCGCAAGCCTGGTCGCCGGCGGCCGGGCCGAACACGGTGATGCCGTCTTCCCGCACCTGGTCGACGTTGCGCTGGGTGGCCGGGTTGGACCACATCTCGACGTTCATGGCAGGGGCGATCAGCAGCGGCACGCGGCTTGGGCGGGCCAGGCACATGGTCGACAGCAGGTCGTCGCACACGCCGTGCGCGAGCTTGTAGATGAAGTCTGCGGAGCAGGGCGCGATCAGGATGGCGTCGGCGTCGCGGGTGACGTCGATGTGGGCCATATTGTTGTTCACGCGCGGATCCCACTGGCTGCTGAAGACCGGCTTGCCGGACAGCGCCTGCATCGTCACCGTGGTGATGAAGTGGGTCGCGGCGTCGGTCATTACAACCTGCACGGAGGCGCCTTCCTTGGTCAGCGCGCGGCACAGTTCAGCGGCCTTGTAGCAGGCCACGCCGCCGGAAAGGCCGAGGACGATTTTTTTGCCAGTCAGTTCCATGATGCTGCTCCTACTTGTTCACGCGGCGCAGTTCGTCCAGTACGAACAGTGCGGCGCCAATGCAGATGGCGGAATCGGCGATGTTAAAGGCCGGGAAGTGGCCCAGGCCTTGCCAGTGGAAGTCCAGGAAGTCGATCACATGGCCGTAGGCGATGCGGTCGATCACGTTGCCGATGGCGCCGCCCAGGATCAGGGCCAGGGCCCAGCAGAACAGGCGCTGGCCGCTGTGGCGTTTCAGCAGGTAGATGATGTACAGGGCGGCGATCACGCCGATGGCGGTGAACATATGGCGCTGCCAGCCGCCTTCATTGGCCAGGAAGCTGAAAGCTGCCCCCTTGTTGTAGGCCAGGACCAGGTTGAAGAAGCTGGTGATGACTTTTTCTTCACCGTAGGCGAACAGCTTGGCGATCGTGATTTTGCTTAACTGGTCGAGCAGGATGACGATGAAGGCGATGCCCAGCCATGGGGTCATGCTGCCGGAGGTGGGTTTGCTGCTGAAGGTCTTCTTAGTGGCCATAAATAGCTTTTTTCTCTTTGCTTGCCAGAACCGGTAACCCGGTGCCTGACCCGCAGGGTCAGGCACCGATACGCGGCGGCCGCGTGTCAGGCGAACTTGCGGGATTCGCCGGCGCCGAACAGGTTGGAGTGGCAACGGCCGCACAGGCCTGGATGGTCGGCGTGCGAACCAACGTCGGCGCGGTAGTGCCAGCAACGCTCGCACTTCTGCGCGGTCGATGCTGCCACGTTCACCGCTTCATCCGCTTCGGCAGCCACTTCAACAGCCTTGGCCAGCGAGGTGATGAAGATGAACTTCAGGTCGTCATCCAGCGAAGCCAGCGCCTTGTACTTGTCGCCGGCAGCCTTGATTTCCAGCTCGGCCTGCAGCGAGGAGCCGATTGCGCCGGAGCCGCGCAGTTCTTCCAGCTGCTTGGTCACGTCGGCACGCACGGCGATGATGGTCGCGTACTTGGCCATCAGTGCTTCGGCATCGGCCAGTTCCGGCAACTGCCACCAGGTCTGGGTGTAGATGGTTTCGTCGCTGGCCTTGAACGCTTCCGCGCCGGCGAACGATGCCCACGCTTCTTCCGCGGTGAAGCAGAGGATAGGCGCCATCAGGCGCAGCAGCGACTGGGTGATGTGCCACAGCGCGGTCTGCGCGGAACGGCGTGCCTTGGAATCCACTGCGCTGGTGTACAGGCGGTCCTTCAGGATGTCCAGGTAGAAGCCGCCCAGGTCTTCGGAGCAGAAGTTCTGCAGCTTGGACACGACTGGGTGGAACTCGTAGCGCTCGTAGTGGCGGGACAGGTCGGCCTGCAGCGCAGCCATATTGGCCAGGGCGTAGCGGTCGATTTCCAGCAGCTCGGCTACCGGCACGGCGTTCGCCTTCGGATCGAAGTCCGAGGTGTTGGCCAGCAGGAAGCGCAGGGTGTTGCGGATGCGGCGATACGATTCGGTCACGCGCTTCAGGATCTCGTCGGAGATCGAGAGCTCGGAGGTGTAGTCGGTGGCGGCAACCCACAGGCGCAGGATGTCGGCGCCCAGGGTGTCGGACACCTTCTGCGGCGCGACGGTGTTGCCGATCGACTTGGACATCTTCTTGCCTTCGCCATCGACCACGAAGCCGTGGGTCAGCAGGGCCTTGTACGGCGGACGGCCGTTCAGCATCGAAGAGGTCAGCAGCGAGGAGTGGAACCAGCCGCGGTGCTGGTCCGAGCCTTCCAGGTACAGGTCGGCCGGGAAGTGGGACTGTTGCGGGTGCGAGCCGCGCAGCACGGTCTGGTGGGTGCAACCGGAGTCGAACCACACGTCCAGCGTGTCCTTGTTCTTCACATAGTGCTCGGCATCCGCGCCCAGCAGCGTTGCCGGGTCGAGAGCCTGCCAGGCGTCGATGCCGCCTTGTTCGATCAGCTTTGCCACTTGCTCCAGCAGTTCCGGGGTGCGCGGGTGCAGCTCGCCGGTTTCCTTGTGGATGAAGACGGCCATCGGCACGCCCCACTGGCGCTGGCGCGACAGGGTCCAGTCCGGACGGTTGGCGATCATGCCGTGCAGGCGCGCCTTGCCCCAGTCAGGGAAGAATTCGGTGGCTTCGATGCCTTCCAGCGCGGTTTCGCGCAGGGTGGAACCGCCGTCCAGCGGCTGGATGTCCATGCCGGCGAACCACTGCGAGGTGGCGCGGTAGACGATCGGGGTCTTGTGGCGCCAGCAGTGCATGTAGCTGTGGTCGAACATCTTCAGTTCGAACAGGGCGCCCGCTTCGCGCAGCGCTTCGCAGATCGGCTTCGACGCTTCCCAGATGGTCAGGCCGCCGAACAGCGGCAGGGAAGGGATGTATTTGCCGTCGCCCATCACCGGCTTCAGGATGTCGTCATCCTTCATGCCGTGCGATTTGCAGGAGATAAAGTCGTCCTGGCCGTAAGCTGGCGCGGAGTGCACCACACCGGTACCGCTTTCGGTGGTCACGTAGTCGGCGATATACACCGGCGACAGGCGATCGTAGAAGGCGTCGCGTGCGTGCAGCGGATGCTTGAAGGCGATGCCGGCCAGCTTGTCGCCGGTGGCGGTGGCGATGATCGAGCCTTCCAGCTTGTAGCGCTGCAGGCAGGATTCCACCAGGTCTTTGGCCAGGATCAGCATCAGCGGCTTGCCATCGCGCTCGGTCTGCACCAGCGCATAGGTCACCTCGTGGTGCATGTTCAGCGCCTGGTTGGACGGGATGGTCCAAGGGGTGGTGGTCCAGATTACGACGAAGCCGTCGCCGGCCGGCAGGGCAGGCAGGCCGAAGGCGGCTGCCAGCTTGTCGTGTTCATGGAAGGCGAATCCGACGTCGATCGCCGGGTCGCGCTTGTCCTGGTATTCCACTTCCGCTTCCGCCAGCGCGGAGCCGCAATCGAAGCACCAGTTCACAGGCTTCAGGCCGCGGTAGACGTAGCCCTTTTCCAGCAGCTTGCCCAGCGCGCGCAGCTCGTCGGCTTCGTTGCTGTAGGCCATGGTCAGGTAAGGGTTGTCCCATTCGCCCAGCACGCCCAGGCGGATGAAGTCCTTCTTCTGGCGCTCAACCTGCTCGTGCGCGTAGGCGCGGGCCTTGGTCAGCACGTCGGCGGTCGGCAGGTTTTTGCCGAACAGTTTTTCGATCTGGATCTCGATCGGCATGCCGTGGCAATCCCAGCCCGGCACATAAGGCGCGTCGAAGCCGGACAGGGTGCGCGACTTGACGACGATGTCCTTTAGGATCTTGTTGACGGCGTGGCCGATGTGGATGTCGCCGTTGGCGTATGGCGGACCGTCATGCAGCACGAATTTCGGGCGGCCGGCCGATGCCTTGCGCACGCGTTCGTAGATCTTCTTGTCCTGCCATTGCTTGACCCAGCCCGGTTCGCGCTTGGCCAGGTCGCCGCGCATAGGGAACGGGGTTTCGGTCATATTGACCGGGTATTTGCTCTCTTGCTTCTTTGGTTTGTTGTCGGACATGATGATTAGATTTAGTTCGTGTTTTTTGCGGCGAAGAAGGCGCGCGCTTGGTCGGCGTCGCGCTCGATGGCTTTGACCAGGGTAGGCAGGTCAATGAACTTTTCTTCGTCGCGTATCTTTTGCAGGAATTCGACGCGCACCACCTTGCCGTAGCAATTCTGGGCGAAATCGAAGACGTGGACTTCCAGCAGCACGCGGCCGGTGTCTTCCACCGTCGGGCGCACGCCCAGGCTGGCGACGGCCGGCAATGGCTGCGGACCCAAGCCGTGCACCTGCACGATGAAGATGCCGGAGAGGGCAGGGCGGTGCGGCACGCGCAGGTTCAGCGTCGGAAAGCCGATATCGCGTCCCAGCTTGGCGCCATGGATCACGTGGCTGGAAATCGAATAAGGATGGCCCAGCAGAGCTTGCGCGTGCGGGAAATCGCCTTCCGCCAGCGCGGCGCGTACTGCGGAGGAGGAGACGCGGGTCTCGCCGTTGCGCACGGTTGGCAGCACTTCCACTTCAAAGCCGTACTGCTTGCCCGCTTCGGTCAGCAGGGCAACATTGCCTGCGCGCTTGGCGCCGTAGCAGAAATCGTCGCCCACCATCAACCACTTTACGTGCAGGCCTTCCACCAGCACCTTCTCGACGAAGGTCTGCGGCGATTGGCCGGCGAAGTGATCGCAGAAGTGTTCGACGATGACGCGGTCTACGCCATTGTTTTCCAGCGCCTGCAGCTTGTCGCGCAGGTTGGCGATGCGGGGCGGTGCTTTCGACATATCGCCCATCTTGTGGGCGAAGAACTCGCGCGGGTGGGGCTCGAAGGTCATCACGGCCGATTCCAGGCCCAGGCGATCGGCGGCCGTGCGCACGTGCGCCAGCAACGCCTGGTGGCCGCGGTGGACACCGTCGAAGTTGCCGATCGTCAAGGCGCAGGGCGCGCGCGCCGCTGCATTGGGAAGTCCGCGAAATACCTTCATTTATATTGCTATCAGGCTCAAATGCTTGATTATACGTTCTCAAAGCAAAAAAGCGCTGCCTGCGGGTGCAGGCAGCGCTTTTCTTGGCTCAGCCCGGCTTTGCTTAGACCGGGTTGTTAATGTACATGGTCCAGTAGCGGGCCAATTCTGGCTCGCCAGCGCTACCTTTCACAGCTTTCAGGCTGCTGATGGCAGCAGACTTCTTGCCGGCGATGTACTGGGCAACACCGTAGTGCAGCTTGACTTCTTCAGGCTTGCGGGCGGAACCCAGCTTGATCGCTTCTTCCATCAGCTTCAGGCCATCGGCGCCTTTGCCTTCAGCAACCAGGGCGTAGCCCAGGTTGGCCAGGCCGTCAGCATCCTTTTCCTTGCGGAAGTTGGCTTCCTGGTTCGCTGCGTTCTTCTGCAGGTCAGCCTGGGTCTTCAGGGCCAGGTCTTTCAGGCGCTGGTGGCGGCCGGCGTCGGCGCCGGTGCCGAGGGCACCCTTCTTGTAGCCTTCGTCAACGATCTTCAGGGCTTCAGCCGGGTTGCCGGCTTGCAGGGCCAGCTGGCCCATTTCCATGAATTCCGATGGCTTGGTGATCTGCTTCAAGGCCAGCTTGAGGCGCATCACGTCCAGGTTCAGGGACGAAGAGAAGCCTGGCTTGCCAACCACGCGGTTCAGCAGGTCAGCCCAGTAGGATGCTTTTGGATAGGATGCAGCCAGGCGTTCCAGGGTCTGCACGTAGCCAGCTTTGTCGTTCTGCTTCAGCTGGATGTTGGCCAGCATTTGCAGGTTGCCTTCGGACTTGGCGCCTTGCAGTTCCTTGGCAGCTTCGTTCAGCTTGCCGCTCTGGTAGTAGGTCTGGATCAGCTGTTCCTTCATCGCAGCATTGCCTGGATTGTCCTTCAGGACTTTCTGGATGTAGGTGATGGCTTTTGGATAGTCACGGGCGCGCAGGTAGATGCTGGCCAGTGCTTCAGTGATCTTTGGCGCCTGGGCAGGGGACAGCTTGCTGGAGGCCAGAACCTGTTCGAATGCGCGGGCAGCGGTGTCATTCTCGCCGGCGGCGGCTGCAGCGGAACCACGGGTGTATTCAATCTGGAATTTTTCCAGTTCGGACTTGCCACCAACAGCGTCTGCTTCCTTCAGTTTCGCCAGGGCTTCCTTGTATTTGCCGGAAGATGCCAGTTTTTGCGCTTCCTGCAGTGGCTTGCCCACTTCCGGGCGCACGTTCTCTGCATAAGCGATGGACGACAGGCCCACCATTGGAACGGCAGCGTTGAAACCGATAGCGGCCATTACCAGGCCGAGATGTGCCAGACGAAACTTAATCATGGGGTGATTTTCTTTCTTCAAAATGCGAAATAGGCAGGATAACCTGCCTATTTGGGAAAATAAAGGGTGTTTTGGCCCAATTATTTACTGGAACTGCTCGTTACCGACCAGACCAATCTTGGTGACGCCCAGACGCTGTGCCGAAGCCATTACGCCTGCAACCACCTTGTAGCTAACCAGCTTGTTCGGTCGCAGGTGCACTTCAGGCTGGTCAGCCTGTGCAGCTACGGCGATCAGCTTGTTCTCCAGGGCAGGGCGGTCAGGAACGACCACGTTGTCCCACAGGATGGTGCCGTCGAAGTCAACGTCGATGGTCACGACCACTGGTTCCTTGGTTGGCGGTGGCGGGGTGCCGACCGGCATGTTCAGGTTAACCGAGTGGTTCGCTTTTGGAATGGTGATGATCAGCAGAATGATCAGAACCAGCATGACGTCGATCATCGGCGTCATGTTCATTTCCATCATTGGTTCCGACTCACCGCCGGAACCGCCTACGCTCATACTCATGAATTGTGTTCCTTTTCAGAAGGCCGCCCCCAATACAGCCGGGGGCGGCTTGTTCTTACATCTTATCAGGTGGTTCGGTGATGAAACCGACCTTCTGGATGCCAGCGCGCTGAGTGGTGTAGATCACTCGGCCGATCGATTCATATTTCGCGTCTTTATCGCCGCGGACATGAACTTCAGGCTGAGGCACCTTAACAGCTTCCTCTTTCAGAAAATCGAACAGCTCATTCGCGTCGCGCATTTTCTTCTGGTTCCAGTAGATGTCGCCATCTTTGTTAACAACGATGTTGACGTTCTCTGGCTTGGTCTGGATTGCCTGGTTGATCTCTTCCGGCAGAGAAATCTTCTGCAGTTTGAGAACGACCGGGCTCGTGATCAGGAAGATGATCAGCAGAACCAGCATGATGTCCACGAGCGGAGTCGTGTTGATCTCACTGTTAAGCTGTTCTTCTCCGCCGGTATCGGAGCCTACGGACATCGACATGGTATTAACCTACTTTTTTCGACGAAGCAGCAGCGTTCGAGGTGGACATTGCGCCGGAGATCAGCACGGAGTGCACGTCAGCGGAGAAGGAACGCACGTCTTCCATTGCGGACTTGTTACGACGCAGCAGCCAGTTGTAACCCAGAACTGCAGGAACTGCGACCAGCAGACCGAAAGCGGTCATGATCAGCGCTTCACCCACTGGACCTGCAACTTTGTCGATCGATGCGTTACCGGTCATACCGATGTTGGTCAGCGCGCCGTAAATACCCCAAACGGTACCGAACAGACCGATGAACGGAGCGGTGGAACCAACGGTTGCCAGGAAGGACAGGCCATCGGACAGACGGGACTGAACTTTGTCAACAGCGCGTTGGATGGACATGGTCACCCAGGTCGACAGGTCGATCTGTTCCAGCAGGGCGCCGTCGTGGTGAGCAGTTGCCTTGGTGCCGGATTCAGCGATGAAGCGGAATGGGGAACCTTCGGTCAGGGTTGCGGTACCGGCAGCGATCGAGGATGCTTTCCAGAACTTAGCAGCGGTTTCTTTCTGCTGCTTGAAGATCTTCTGTTGGTCGATGATCTTGGTCACGATGATGTACCAGGAACCGATCGACATGATCGACAGGATGATCAGGGTAGCACGGGCAACGAAGCCAGCTTCCCAAACAGCGGAGATACCGAATGGGTTTTCGACTTCTTCTTTAGCGGCTGGAGCAGGAGCTGCTGGAGCTGCTGCTGGAGCGGCTGCCGCGTCAGCTGCTGGAGCTGCAGGTGCGTCAGCGGCTGGAGCCGAAGCGGCGGCCGAGGCAGGAGCGTCGGCCATTGCTGGCGCGCTTACCAGGGCAGTAGCTGCGGTCACCGAGAACAGCACAGCGGCCAGTACAGCGGACAAACGGGTATTCTTAAACATGCTTCCTCCAAATTTGAAAAATTATCAGTTCGCTGGCTTAAACGACAACGGACTTACTTAGTTGCGAGACGGTGCTTTGTCTCTGGTTTATTCCAGCGTCCAGACATACTGCATCTGTTGCCAGCCTTCTTGCGGCTTGCCGTCGACCGTCGCAGGCTTGAATTTGCACTTAGAAATACCTACTTGTGCTGCCTTGTCCAGGTCACGGAAACCACTAGATTTCACTACTTTCGCCTCGGCTACGTGGCCATCAGCACCGATCAGGAAGGACATGGTCACAATGCCAGTCTCTTCGTTACGCAGCGACGACTTCGGCCATTCTGGTTTGGCGCAGGTGCTGAAGTCGACCACAGCCGGGGTACGGACACCAGTTGCCGGAGGGGCTGCAGGTGCCGGTTGTGCCGGAGGGGCTGGGCGAATGTCGGTGTTTGCAGGCTTCACGCTGGTCGCGTTAGCGATCACGTTCTGCGCTGGCGGCGGTTGCTGCACGTTCACTTCAACCGGAGGAATGAATGGCGGTGGTGGTGCCTTCATCTCTGGTGGCGGTGGCGGTGGTGGCAGTTCTTTTGGCGGAGGCGGGGCTACCTCCTCGATGATCTTGGTCTCCACCGGTTCGATCATCTTGCTGATCATTTTCTTGCCCAGGCCAGATACGATGCCGTAGCCAGCTAACAGGTGCAGGACTACGACGAACGCGATGCCCGTATAGTTCTTTTTCCCGGCAATTTTCTCGTTATCACTGAAATTCATGCCTGCTTTCTCCAATACCAACTCTTGTTTGCTACTTTTTTAAACCCCCAAAATAGCGACACAAAGCTACAGCCGCATCCGGGACGTCGGCGAATTATACATACGAATTTTGGATTTTTGCATAGAATTTTGTCCTGAAAACCGTTTAAATTTCATGCCCTTAGCCCCATATTAGCAGGCTGTTACCAGACTACCGCCAAGTGGTCTGGTGGAAAAAGCAAGAGAAAATTGACCATTTTTTCGGCTCTTCGATTGATCTTCATCACTTTTTCCAAAGGACGAAAGAATCAACGCCAGCGATGCTGGTTGAGCAGATGAAATTTGGCGAAGTGTGTTGCTTTGACGAAACTCTGTCAAAAGCGGCTGTCAAATCACCCGGTTGCGCTTCTCGCGCTTGCACTCGATGGTGCTGACCACCTGGCCATCCGGCGAAACCGTATCCAGGTGGACGTCGAAACCCCAGAGGCGGGCCACATGTTTCAATACTTCATTGGCCTGTTGGTTGAGGGGGCGGCGGTTGTACTGCGTATGGCGCAGTGTCAGGGCGCGGTCGTCGCGGGTATTGACGGACCACACCTGTATATTAGGCTCCCGGTTGCCCAGGTTGTACTGGTCGGCCAGCATTTGCCGCACATAGCGGTAGCCTAGTTCATCATGGATGGCCGAAACGGCCAGCTTGTCATTCTTGTCGTCGTCCAGCACAGCGAAGAAGTGGAATTCGCGGATCAGGCGCGGCGACAAATATTGCGCAATGAATGATTCATCTTTGAAATTGCGCATGGCGAAGTCGAGCGTCTTCTTCCAATCGCTGCCCGCGATATCGGGGAACCATTCGCGGTCTTCCTGCGTGGGGTTCTCGCAGATGCGGCGGATGTCGGACATCATCGCGAAGCCCAGCGCATAAGGATTTATCCCGTTGTAATAGGGGCTGTGCACAGGCGGCTGGTACACCACATTGGTATGGCTCTTCAGGAATTCCATCATGAAGCCATCGCCGACCACCCCCTCGTCATACAACTGGTTAAGGATGGTGTAGTGCCAGAAGGTAGCCCAGCCCTCATTCATGACCTGGGTTTGCCGTTGCGGATAGAAGTACTGGCTGATCTTGCGCACGATACGCACCACCTCGCGCTGCCAGGGTTCCAGCAGCGGCGCATACTTCTCTATAAAGTAGAGCAGGTTTTCTTCCGGCTCCTGCGGGAAGCGCGGCGCCGGCTTATCGACCGCTTCCTCCTCGCGCCGCGGCACGGTGCGCCACAGCTCATTGATCTGCGACTGCAGGTATGCTTCGCGGTCTTTCTGTTTCATGGCCTCTTGTGCAAGCGAAAGCTTGGCCGGCCGCTTATATCGATCAACGCCGTAGTTCTGGATCGCGTGGCAGGAGTCGAGCAGCAATTCAATGGCATCGATACCATGCCGTTGCTCGCATTCGGTAATGTAATTCTTGGCAAAGACCATGTAATCGATGATGGCGTCGGCATCGGTCCAGGTCTTGAACAGGTAGTTGCCTTTGAAGAAGGAATTGTGGCCATACGCTGCGTGCGCTATCACCAGCGCCTGCATGGTCAGGCTGTTCTCTTCCATTAAATAGGCGATGCAGGGATTGGAGTTGATGACAATCTCATACGCCAAGCCCATCTGCCCGCGCTTGTAGCCTTTCTCAGTCGCAAGGAAGTGCTTGCCGAAAGACCAGTGCGCGTAAGACACCGGCATGCCTACTGAAGTGTAGGCATCCATCATTTGCTCAGCGGTAATGATCTCAAGCTGGTTGGGATAGGTGTCCAGCCCGAAGTTTTGCGCTACGCGGCGGATTTCCTCGTGCGCCTGCTCGATCAGTTCGAAAGTCCATTCCGACTGCTCCGGCAGCGCGCGTGGATGCGGTGGACGTTTGCTCATCTGGTTCATTAGGCGCGCTCCGAGAAACCCCGTCCATCAGGGTGGTGTGTGAAAGGGACTAACTGTATGGCTGTCGTGCGCTCCAAAGTGTAATTACTGTATATATTTACAGTATGATTATCGTGTTCCGTTATCGTGTGAAGTCGCGAAACGGCTTGCTTAACAAGCTGGCCCGTAAAGTGAACTTCGTCTGGAATTACTGCAATGACAGGCAGAATGATGCGTTGCGTTTTGACCGCCCGTGGTTGACCGGTTTTGATTTGAATACGCTGACGACAGGCAGCAGCAGGGAATTGGAACTGCATTCCGGTACTATCAACGCGGTTTGCGAGCAGTACGCCAAATCCCGTGCCCAGCACCGCCGGCCGTACTTGCGCTTTCGCGGTGGCAAAACACTCGGATGGGTGCCGTTGAAGGGGCGCAACTTGCACCGGGAAGGCGAGGCGTTCCGCTTTGCGGGCCGCACTTTCCGCGTGTTTTACTCTCGCCCTCTGCCAGCAGGCAAAATTAAGGATGGGACTTGCTTCTCGCAGGACAGCAGTGGCAATTGGTTCCTCAATATCGCGATGGAGGTTCCCGACCCGCCGCGGCGCCCGATTGATCTTGGCGTTGGCCTCGATCTCGGTCTGAAAGAACTTGCGGTACTGTCGGATGGAAAACGGGTCACAGCCCCCGGCTTTTACCGAAAAGCTGAGGCGGCGCTGGCGGTGGCGCAGCGGGCGCATAAGCGACGACGCGTCAAAACTATCCATGCCCGCACGGCACGCCGCAGGCTGGACTTTTTGCATAAGCGATCGCAGGAGATTGCAATGGCCTTCGATCACATCGCTGTTGGCAACGTTAATGCCAATGGACTCGCCAAGACCAGCCTGGCGAAGTCTGTACTCGATGCGGGCTGGTCGTCCTTTCGAAAAATGCTGGCGTACAAGGCTATTAGGCATGGCGCATGGTATGTGGAAGTCGACGAACGTTTCACCACCCAGACCTGCTCGGCTTGCGGCGCATTGCCCGAGACGCGGCCGAGAGGTATCGCAGGCCTTGGAATAAGAGAATGGACTTGCAGTGGTTGCGGAGCAGTACATGATCGTGATCTAAATGCTGCGAAAAACATTCTCCGTCGCGGACGTGCGACGCTGGTTGCAGGAATCTCCGTCTCTTAGGGCGGTGGGGACGTCAATTGGTTCATTTTGGTTGCTTCTTGAACAGTTCACGGAACACCGGATAGATATCGGCCGGCGTGACGATCTTTTGCATGGCGAAGTGCTGGTGGTACTCCGGCACCTGGGCGTATTGCTCCCACAGGTTTTGCGGCGGGCCATCGGTGATTTCGACATAGGTGTAGTACTGCACCTTGGGCATGATGGTGTTGACCAGCAGCTGGCGGCACAGCACGGAGTCGTTGTCCCAGTTGTCGCCGTCGGAGGCTTGCGCGACATAGGCATTCCAGCTGCCGCCGCCGAAGCGCTCGTCCATCACCTTGTTCAGCAGGTGCAGGGCGGAAGAGACCACGGTGCCGCCCGACTCGCGCGAGTGGAAGAATTCATTCTCGTCCACTTCCGACGCGGCCGTATGGTGGCGGATGAAGACCACCTCGATCTTGTCGTAGACGCGCTTGAGGAAAAGGTAAAGCAGGATGAAGAAGCGCTTGGCCGTATCCTTGCGCTGCTCATCCATCGAGCCCGACACGTCCATGATGCAGAACATCACGGCCTGGGTCATCGGCTTCGGCACCTTGATGCGGTTGGAGTAGCGCAGGTCGAAGGGATCGATGAAGGGAATGGCCAGCAGCCGCGTGTGCAGATGGTGCACCAGCTTTTTCAGCTCGATCACGCGCGGATCGTCGAGCGGTGCGCCCGCCACCAGCAACTCTTCCAGCTCGCGTTCGGCCTCGATCAGGCGCTTGCGCGAACTGCCGCCTACCGCAATGCGCCGCCCGAGGGCGCCGCGCAGGGAACGCAGCACGTGGATATTGGAAGGCGTGCCCGACACCGTGTAACCGGCGCGCTGCGGCTTGAACTCCGTGGTGGCCGTCAGCTGGGTCTTGATCATGTGCGGCAGTTCCAGGTCCTCGAAGAAGTAGTTCATGAATTCTTCGCGCGACAGTTCGAAAATGAAATCATCTTCGCTGGTCTGGTCGCTATTGCCTGCGCGGCCGCGGCCGCTGCCCCCACCGCCTTTGGGGCGGTTGATCAAGTCGCCTTTCTGGTATTCCTGGTTGCCTGGGTTCACCACTTCCCAGACCCCGCCGTGGGCGTGGCCGAACGAGGGCTCGTTCACGTCCTTGACGGGAATTGATACTTTTTCGCCATTCTCGATGTCGGTGATCGAGCGCCCCTTGATGGCGCGCCCGACCGCATCTTTGATCTGGCCTTTGTAACGCCGCAAAAATCGTTCGCGGTTGACCGCGGACTTGTTCTTGCCCTGCAAACGTCGGTCGATGAGGTAAGTCATGTGCCTCCTGCCTGCTTGATTGGAGCGTCCTGATTATCCCACTTCTCTATCAGGACGACTTCCTCACGCGCAGATACCATTCGCACAGCAGCCGGACCTGCTTGGCCGTGTATCCTTTTTCCACCATGCGCGCCACGAAGTCAGCGTGCTTGTTGGCATCCTCGGCGCTGGCCTTGGCATTGAAGGAGATTACCGGCAGCAGTTCCTCGGTATTGGAGAACATTTTCTTCTCGATCACCGTGCGGAACTTCTCGTAGCTGGTCCAGGCCGGGTTCTTGCCGCCGTTATTGGCGCGCGCCCGCAGGCCGAAGTTGACGATCTCATTACGGAAGTCTTTTGGATTCGAAATCCCGGCCGGCTTCTCGATTTTCTCGAGTTCGTTGTTCAGCGATTCGCGGTCGAAGCTTTCGCCGGTATCCGGGTCGCGGTATTCCTGGTCCTGGATCCAGAAGTCGGCAAAGGTCACGTAGCGGTCGAAGATGTTCTGGCCGTATTCCGAGTAGCTCTCCAGATAGGCAGTCTGGATTTCCTTGCCGATGAATTCGACGTAGCGCTGGGCCAGGTGCTCTTTTATATAGGAGAAGTACTTTTGCTCGGTCTCCGGCGGGAATTGCTCGCGCTCGACTTGCTGTTCGAGCACGTAGAGCAGGTGCACCGGATTGGCCGCCACTTCGGTGGAGTCGAAGTTGAAGACCTTGGACAGGATCTTGAAGGCGAAACGCGTCGACAGGCCGCTCATGCCTTCGTCGACACCGGCATAGTCCACATACTCATGGATGGACTTGGCTTTCGGATCGGTATCCTTGAGGTTCTCACCGTCATACACCAGCATCTTGCTGAAAATACTGGAGTTTTCCGGCTCCTTCAGGCGCGACAGGATGGCGAACTGCGACATCATGCGCAGCGTGCCGGGGGCGCAAGGCGCCTTGTCGAGCGAAGAATTGTGCAGCAGCTTCTCGTAAATCTTGATCTCGTCGGCGACGCGCAGGCAGTACGGCACCTTCACTATATAGATACGGTCGAGGAATGCCTCGTTATTGCGGTTGTTCTTGAAGCTCTTCCACTCCGACTCATTCGAGTGCGCCAGGATGATGCCCTCGAAGGGAATGGCGCCAAAGCCTTCCGTACCCTTGTAGTTGCCTTCCTGGGTGGCCGTCAGCAGAGGGTGCAGCACCTTGATCGGCGCCTTGAACATTTCGACGAATTCCATCAGGCCCTGGTTGGCCAGGCACAGGCCGCCGGAATAGCTGTAGGCGTCCGGGTCATCCTGGGCATAGTCCTCCAGCTTGCGGATATCGACTTTGCCGACCAGGGAGGAAATGTCCTGGTTGTTCTCGTCGCCCGGCTCGGTCTTGGAGATGGCGGTCTGTTTCAGCACCGAAGGGTAGCGCTTGACTACACGGAACTGGTTGATATCGCCATTGAATTCATGCAGGCGCTTGACGGCCCATGGGGAAGGGATATTGCGCAGGTAGCGGCGCGGGATGCCGTAATCCTCTTCCAGGATGGTGCCGTCTTCCGCCTCGTTGAACAGGCCGAGCGGCGACTCATTCACCGGCGAACCTTTCAGGCAGTAGAAGGGCACTTCCTCCATCAATTGCTTGAGCTTTTCCGCAATCGAGGACTTGCCGCCGCCGACTGGGCCCAGCAGGTAGAGGATCTGCTTGCGCTCCTCCAGGCCTTGCGCCGCATGGCGGAAGTAGGCCACAACCTGCTCAATGACGTCTTCCATGCCGTAGAACTCACGGAAGGCGGGATAAATCTTGATGACCTTGTTGGCGAAGATGCGGGACAGGCGCGTATCGTTGCGCGTATCGACCAGGGTGGGTTCGCCAATCGCAGCCAGCATCCGCTCCGCCGCCGAAGCGTAGGTCAGGCGGTCCTTTTTGCAAAGCGCGAGGTATTCGGAGAGCGACATCTCCTCTTCTTTGGTGCGCTCGTAGCGTGCTGCGTAGTTGTCAAAAATGGTCATGTGAATGTCCTTTAATGAAAAATCTACTAGTCACATGGTCGGCAGTCGAAGCTATGGGCTGCAGGCCTGCTCAATGCTTTGCCAGCTTGCTTGAGGTGCCAGGGATTGCCCGAGGCTCAGAGCTGGATCATTATTAGCCGGCGGGGGGATGGTTGCCGGGCTCGAAACGCATCTTACGTTGATGAAATTTATTATTGCTCTAATGGATCTAGAAGTAAAGCCAGTAGTAAGCCTGTGCTAATCCCCTCGCGCGTTGGCACCACAGTAGCACGGCTGGCCCGACTCTGCAGCACATGTGAAGTATGATGCTTATCTATGTCCAAAGCGAGAGAGAACAAAAATGACGACCCAAATGCGCTCCATCGTGCAGAACATGCCGAAGGCCGAACTGCACATCCATATCGAAGGCTCACTGGAGCCGGAACTGATCTTCGCGCTGGCCCAGCGCAATGGCGTGAAGCTCGCCTATAACTCGGTGGAAGAACTGCGCGCTGCCTACGCTTTCACCAACCTGCAATCCTTCCTCGACATCTACTACGCCGGCGCCAGCGTGCTGCTGAAGGAACAGGATTTCTACGACATGACCATGGCCTACCTGCAGCGCGCCAAGGCCGACCATGTGCGCCATGCCGAAATCTTCTTCGACCCGCAGACGCACACCGCGCGCGGCGTGCCGATGGCCGATGTAATTAACGGTATCCATCGCGCCTGTACCGAAGGCCCAATCAGCGCAAAACTGATCCTGTGCTTCCTGCGCCACCTGAGCGAGGAAGACGCGGTCGCCACGCTGGAAGCGGCGCTGCCATACCGCGATAAAATCATCGGCGTCGGACTCGACTCCTCCGAAGTCGGCCACCCGCCGGAAAAATTCGCCAGCGTCTTCGCGCGCGCGCGCGACCTGGGCCTGCACCTGGTCGCCCACGCCGGCGAAGAAGGCCCGCCGGCCTATATCGAAACCGCCGTCGACCTCCTGAAGGTAGAGCGCATCGACCATGGCGTGCGCTGCCTGGAAGACCCAGCCCTGACGCGCCGCCTGGCCGCGCTGCGCATGCCGCTGACGGTCTGCCCGCTGTCGAACACCAAGCTGCGCGTATTCGACCAGATGAAGGACCACAACCTGCTCGACTTGCTCGACGCCGGCCTGGTCGCCATGGTCAACTCCGACGACCCGGCATACTTCGGCGGCTACATGAACGACAATTTCGTCGCCGTGTTCGACTCGCTGCCGCTTGGCCTGGCGCACGCCCACCAGTTGGCGCGCAACAGCTTCGAAGCCTCCTTCCTGCCAGCGCCGGAAAAGCAGAAGTTCCTGGACGAAGTGGACACCTATTTCTCTGCCTTCAACGTGGTCTGACGCATGTTTCGACAAGCCCTGAGGATGACGGCGCGCGACTGGCGCGCCGGTCAGTTGCGCTTCCTGCTGGTGGCGCTAGTGGTAGCGGTGGCGGCGCTGTCAGCCGCCGGATTCTTCATCGACCGCTTGCGCGCGGGCCTGAACCGCGATGCGCACCAGTTGCTCGGCGCCGACCTCGTGGTGGTGGCCGACAACTCGGTCCCAGCCGCCTGGCGCGAAGAGGCGCAGCGTCGCGGCCTGCTGATGGCCGACACCCAGGCTTTCCCAAGCATGGCGCAGGCAGGGCAGGGCGACGCCGCCCGCTCCGTGCTGGCAACGCTGAAAGCCGTCAGCCCAGGCTATCCGCTGCGCGGCCGCGTCAAGGTCAACACCGATATTGCGCAAGCCAATGAAAGCATCGGCACCCCGGCGCCGGCCGCACCGGAAGCGGGAACGGTGTGGATCGACCCAGCGCTGGCAACATCGCTGGATGTAAAGATTGGCGGCACGCTGCAACTGGGCGACAAGCAGTTCCGCGTGACGCAGCTGATTGCGGCCGAACCGGATCGCGGCGGAGGCTTCATCAACTTCGCACCGCGCGTGTTCCTCCCCCTGTCCGACCTGCCGGCGACCAACCTGGTGCAGGAAGGCTCGCGCGTCGGCTATCGCCTGATGGTGGCCGGCACCGGCGCCAGCGCCAGCGCCAAACCAGCGCAGGAATACGGCGACTGGCTGCGCGCCCTGATCAAGAAAGACAATGTGCGCGGCGTGCGCATCGAATCCCTGGAAGAAGGGCGTCCGGAAATGTCAGCCACGCTGGACCGAGCCGACCGCTTCCTCTCGCTGGTAGGCCTGTTGTCTGCCATGCTGGCTGCGGTAGCGGTGGCGATGGCCGCACGCCGCTTCATGCAGCGCCACCTCGACTCCTGCGCCATGCTGCGCTGCCTGGGGCTCACTCAGAACCAGGTGACCGTGATCTACCTGGTCGAATTCCTGCTGGTCGGCCTGGCCGGCAGTGCGCTCGGCGTGCTGGTCGGCTTTGGCGCGCACTACGTGCTGCTGCAACTGCTCGGCAACCTGGTCGCCACCGACATTCCCGCACCAACCATTCTGCCAGCGCTGCAAGGCATGGCCACCGGCATGCTGCTGCTGGCAGGCTTCGCGCTGCCGCCCATCCTGCAATTACGGAACGTACCGCACAACCGAGTGATCCGCCGCGAAGCAGCCGCACCCAAGCCCGCCGCACTGGCAACCTACGGCCTGGGCATCGCCGCCTTCGGCGCACTGCTGTTGTGGCAATCGAATGACCTCAAACTGGCCGGCGTGACCGGCGGCGGCTTCCTGCTTGGCTATGGCGTGTTTGCGCTGGTCGGCTGGCTTGGCTTGCAAGCCCTGCGCCCCCTGCGCAATGCCTTCCCGCACCAATCCTGGCGCTTCGCAGTGACTTCCTTGCGCCGCCGGCCCGGCGCGACTGTGGTGCAAGTGGTCTCGCTCTCGCTAGGCCTGATGGCGCTCTTGCTGCTGACGGTCGTGCGCGGCGACCTGATGACCACCTGGCGCAATACCATGCCGCCGGATGCGCCGAACCGCTTCATCATCAACATCCAGCCGGACCAAAAAGACGCGATCACAGAGCGCCTGAAGCAAGCCGGCGTGAAAAACGTGACGATGTACCCGATGATCCGCGGCCGCCTGGTGGCGGTGAACGAAAAAGTCATCACCAGCCAGACATATAGCGACGAACGCGCACGCGGCATGGCCGAACGCGAATTCAACCTCTCCACGATGACGGAAATCCCGTCGCAAAACGTGGTCACCGCCGGCAAATGGGCGATGAACGGCAGCGCCGGCGAAGCCTCGGTGGAAGAAGGGCTGGCCAAGACGCTGGGCCTGAAGATGGGCGACACCATGCGCTTCGACATCGCCGGCTCGCCGGTGGAGGTAAAAATCACCAGCCTGCGCAAGCTCGAATGGGGATCGATGCGAGTGAACTTCTTCGTCATCATCAACCCCGCGGTGATGGCCGACACGCCACAAACCTGGATCACAGCCTTCCACCTGCCGAAGGACGCAAGCGCCGCCGGCAATGCCCTGTCGCGCGAATTCCCCAACCTGACCATCATCGACGTCGGCGGCGTGCTGCGCCAGGTGCAAACGGTGCTGGACCAGGTGATCCAAGCGGTTGAATTCCTGTTCGCGTTCACACTGCTGTCCGGAGTGCTGGTGCTGTATGCAGCCCTGATGGGATCCCAGGACGAACGCCGCCGCGAAGCCGGCCTGCTGCGCGCCTTAGGCGCCACCCGCCGCCAGCTCTCGCAAGCGCAACTGATCGAGTTCATGCTGGTAGGAGGCCTGGGCGGCCTCCTAGCCGCCACCGGCGCAGGCCTGATGGGATGGGGCCTCGCCACCTACCAATTCAAGTTCGCCTGGACCTTCAGCCCCATGGTCTGGCTGGCAGGCCTGCTCGCAGGAGCAATCTGCGCCGTCCTCGGCGGCTGGCTAGGCCTGCGCAACGTCCTCAACCACCCCCCGTTGCAAACCCTCCGCGAAGCTTGAATGTAGAAAGTCGGGGTCAGGTCGAGCAAATGGACAAAAGGCGCACAAATGTGCGCCTTTTGTCCATTTGCTCGACCTGACCCCGACTTTCAAGCCGCGAGGGGCGGGGTGTGTTGGCGCAGGAATTCTGCGTAGGGGGTGGGGGCGATGTCGAGCAGGGCGGGTTCGATTTCGAACAGGGCCCAGTAGTAGGTCTCCAACCCGTGGCAGACTTGCGGCTCCTTGCAGTAGCGGTGCCAGTGCTGGCCCACTTCGTCGGAATACATGCCGTCCGGCGGGAAGAATGGCAGCATGCGCTTTTCCTCCAGCGCCTGCACCAGCGAGACCGGGGCGCGGCTGTCGCGCGCCATTTCGACCTGCGATTCGTAGCCGCGCTCCGTTTCCACCACCATCAGCTGCGCCGATCCGTCGGCCTTGAAGAACAGGATGCCGCTCGGGCTAGGGAAGGGGTAGTGCTCGACGAAGCCGTGTTCCTGGTACAGCTGCTGCACCACCTTTGCCAGCGCGCCGCAACGCAGGAAGCTGAATTCGTGCAGTACCAGCATGTCCAGCAGCGTTTCCGACTGCTCCTGGAAGAAGGCTTTTTGCAGCGCGGCGACTTCCTCTTCCAGCCGGTCCAGCGCATCGTCGGCGCTTTTCTTGATGTAGCGGTCGATCAGGCCGCGGTTGAAGGCGTCGACCGCAATCTTTTCATCGGCCTGGCCGGTGAACAGGATCTTTTTGCACGGCAGGTGCTGGATCGCCTGGCAGAACGCCACGCCGTTCATTTGCGGCATCGAGTAGTCGACCACCAGCACGGACGGGATGGAGAAGCGCTGGCGCTGGCCGGAAATGCGGTAGATCTGCTCCAGGTCCACCGCCACGTTGCGCTGTTCCGCCGACTGGTTGGGATTATCGAAATCCACCTGCAGCGGCAGCTCGCTGCTGCCGGCATTGGCCTTGAACCATTCCAGCGCCTGCAGCGGGTCGTGGAAGCACACGCTGGCCTGCATCGGATCGAGCTGGAAAACGAGGCTGTGGAGGAAAGTATCGCTGTCGTCCACCAGGACGGTCATGGTTGGGTGGGCGTAAACGGGCAGTTTCATGTTCAACGGCTGGCTTGTAAGGGAAATTCAAGCACAAAGATAGCATATGCGTGCTCGCGGGACACACAATGTAGCCTGGCTTCCCACGCTTGCATCACCTGGCGGCACAATGCCAGGCCGATGCCGGCGCCATTATGCTCCGGATAAGTGAAGAAGCGTTGGAAAATCTGCGGCAAATGGTGCGATGCAATACCACAGCCGGTATCGATCACCAATACGCGCGGCACCGCGCGGCTACCATCGATGACGATCCGCACCCGCCCTTTACCGGCGCGCTGCACCGCCTGCAGTGCGTTGCGCAGGAGGTTCAGCAGCAGCATGATGGCCAGTTCATTCTGCCCGCCAAAGCGGAAATCGCCGCGCACCTGCAGCGCCACCAGCTGGCGCTGGGCCTCGCCGGTGAAGGGATAACGGCGCAGCGCCGATTCCACCGTGTCGAGCATGGACACGTTTTCGTGCGGGTCCAGATGCTGCCGCACCGCCTGCGCGCTAAGCAGGAACAGGTCGATCATATGGTTCATATGGCGTACTTCGTACTGCATGCGATTCAGCGCCTGGCGCATCACCGGATTCTCCTGGTCGGCGCGCTGCTGCATACGCGACAGGCCGCGCACATTGGCATCCAGGCTGGCCAGGGGCGTGCGCATTTCGTGCGCCACGGCGCCCAGGCCTTCGCCCAGGCCATCCAGCTTTTCCTCCTCCAGCGCCTTGCGGCTTTGCGAGAATACCCACATCCAGCCGACCAGGAAGAGCTGCACCGGCAGCAACTGCAGGACGGATGACGACAGCAGCACCTCGCCGGCCCCCATCCCGATCGCCAGCAGCACCGCGACCGAGATGCCAACCGCCGCCACGCGCAAGGCAATGCGAAAGTCGAAGTGGAACAGTGCCACCAGCATGACCAGCATCACTTGCGACCAGGTGGCGTTGGCGCCATTCATCAGGAACATGAAGGTGCAGAAGAAGGGCAGCTCATAGGTCATCAGCACCAGGGTGTAGCGCTCGCGCTGGCGAGGGGGAAGGCGCCGCGCCAACAGCCCGCCCAAAGCGAGCAGCATGCCGACCAGGCGAGCGCTCAGGTTTTCGTAGGGCTGCGGAACCAGCCAGCCAAAGATCGCGTAATAAAGAGGAAAGCAGGTGATGCCCAGCCAGCTCAGGACGGCCAGGCGCAGGTCGGCGATTTCCTCGGCGCTGCGGGCGCGCAGCCGGGTACGGATCAGGCGTTGAATCATCCGGCCATCATGGCGGTTTGTGGAAGCATTTTGCGCAGAATCAGCACGAAGCTTGATCCACATCAATACGACCATGCGCTATCATGGAGTCATGAATGATGAAGCACGCACCCTATACGAAGTTATCGGCGGAGAAACCAAGCTGCGCGAGATGGTTGACCGTTTTTACGACCTGATGGAACTGGAGCCGGAATTCGCCGGCATCCGCGCCATGCATCCTCCCAGCACCGACGGCTCGCGCGACAAGCTGTTCTGGTTCCTCAGCGGCTGGATGGGCGGCCCGGACCTGTTCATTGAACAATTCGGCCACCCGCGCCTGCGCGCGCGCCACCTGCCTTTCGCTGTCGGCTCCAGTGAGCGCGACCAGTGGCTGCGCTGCATGGCCTGGGCGATGCAGGATGTCGGCATCGCCGAAGACCTGCGCCTGCGGCTGATGGAATCCTTCTACCAGACCGCCGACTGGATGCGGAACAAGGCAGATTGATGGAGCTGACCATCCTGCTGGCGCTGGCCGCCGTCATCATCGTCCTGCAAATCGTTTCCCTGCTGCGCAGCCGCGGCGCCGACGTCGCGGATCAATTGGACCGCGTCGAACGCGAAGTGCGCCTTCAACTGCAGGCCACGGCCCAAGCACAGCGGCAGGAGATGGGCCATTTGCTGTCGCAGTCCCACGCCGCCACCGTGCAGCAGCTCGAAACCATGCGCCGCCAGATCGAGGTCCTGACCGAATCGAATACCCGACGCCTGCTGGAGGTGCGCGTGGCGCTGGAGACCAAGATGCGCGAGCTGCAAGCCGATAACGGCCAACGGCTGGAAGAAATGCGTAAGACGGTCGACGAAAAACTGCACGAGACGCTGGAAACTCGCCTGACCGAATCCTTCCGCCAGGTGTCCGAACGCCTGGAGCGCGTGCACCAGGGCCTGGGCGAAATGCAGCAGCTGGCGCTGGGCGTGGGCGATCTGAAACGCGTGCTGACCAATGTGAAAACGCGCGGCACCTGGGGCGAAGTGCAGCTGGAAATGCTGCTCGAACAAATCCTCACGCCGGACCAATACGCGAAGAACGTTGAGACCATACCGGGCTCCAACGCCCGCGTCGAATTTGCGCTCAAACTGCCAGGCCAGAAAGAGGGCGGGGCGCCGGTGTGGATGCCGATCGACGCAAAGTTCCCGAAAGAGCAATACGAACGCCTGCTGGAAGCCGCCGACCGCGCCGATACCGAAGGTGTGGCGGCAGCCGGCCGCGAACTGGAACGTGCCGTACGCAACGAAGCGAAAACCATCTCCGAGAAATACGTCTCGCCGCCGCTGACCACCGACTTCGCCATCCTGTTCCTGCCGACCGAAGGCCTGTACGCGGAAGTGATGCGCCGCCCTGGCCTGGCCGACGAACTTCAACGCGTGAACCGCGTCAGCATCGCTGGCCCTTCCACGCTGACGGCACTGCTGAATAGCCTGCAAATGGGATTCCGCACGCTGGCGCTGGAAAAACGCTCGTCCGAAGTGTGGCAAGTGCTGGGCGCCGTGAAAACCGAATTCGCCAAATTCGGCGACGTCCTTGCCGCCACCAAGACAACCCTCGAACGCGCCGCCCGCAACATTGAAAACGCCGAAGTGCGCAGCCGCCAGATGGCGCGCAAGCTCAAATCCGTCGAAGCGCTACCTGCCGAAGCAGCTTTGCTGATGTTGGGGGCTGACGAAAGTGCCGAGAGCGATTTGGATGCGGCTGACAGCGCGACCTGACCAATCGCGCTTTGAGCATTGATCACGGCGTAGCGTTGAGCAGCCATCAATGGCTGCAACCGCCTGCAGATTCAACCTGTCGACGCAACACATTGATAAAACCGTTGAGCCGGCGTTTCGAAGCCTAACGTTTTCCTTGGT
>NZ_JBXARE010000025.1:0-36314 GCF_058807935.1 Pseudoduganella sp. GW821-FHT11H04
AGGCCGGATATAGAACTGCGACTTTCCTCGTCTACGAATCGCTGGAAACACCTTGCAAAAGGGAGGCGTCCATATAGGATGCAATGAACAATTTCACGCGTGTAGCTGTGTTGTCTGCGCTGCTGGGGACCGGCAGCGTCTGGGCGGAAGGTCTCGCTAAAACTGACCAGAAAATGCTGACCGACCTGGCGATGGCCAATATGGCTGAAATCGAAACAGCCAAACTGGCGCTGCAAAAAACGCAGAGCGACAAGGTCAAGAGCTTTGCCCAGCAGATGGTCGACGAACATACCAAGGGACTGGAGGAGGTGCGCAAAGTGGCGTCTGCGCGCAGCGTTGCCCTGCCGACCGAATTGGATGCCAAGCATAAAGCCATGGCCGTCAAGCTGGATAAGTTATCCGGAGACAAATTCGACCGCAGCTATATGGAGCAGGCCGGTGTCCAAGCCCACAAGGATGCGCAGCAACTGGTCTCCAAGACCGAGTCATCCGCCCAGGATAGCGAACTCAAGTCGCTGGCGACGCGCCTGAAGCCAACCATCCACCAGCACTTGAATAATGCCGAGCAACTGAATGCGGCAATCAAGGGCGGCACGACGGCCGGCAGCAGCGGAACGCAAGGCACAAGTGGCCATAGCGACATTCAGCAGGATGAAGCGGGCAACCGCTATCCGGGAACAACCGGTGGTAACAAACCTGATTCGAGTGTTCGTAATCCCAAGCCGGAACGCAAGTAAGCGAGATTTAAGCTACTTGAACAGCGAAAAGTTCGATCGTGCTGTATGATTCTTGGGAGTAACACATATTTCAAGGATATCAAGTAGTGGAATTGTTCGCGCTCGACCAGGAGCTGGCCCAGTGGGAAGCGGAATTGCCCCTTGCGGAGGGAGAATTGCGCGTGAAGCTGTTATTCCGCCTGGCCTGGCACCTGCGTCAGCGTGATGTTGCAAAAGCGGCACAGTACGCCGACGAGGCAAAAGCACTGGCTTTTCTTTTGCCCGCGGCGGAAAGGCGTGTGCTGGCGGCGCGCTGGGAGCTGGTGCGCGCCGAATCATGCTGGCTGTGCGCCGACCTGGACGCAGCGTCGGACATCGCCGAACGGGCAATGCTGGATTTCGCGCGCCTGCACGACCGGCTTGGCGCAGCCGATACCCATGGCCTGCTGGCCTGGATCGCGGTTGACCGCGGCGATTCCGCCGCATGCGAAAACGAACTGGCACTGGCGATCGCCGATGCGCGTGCGGCGGGCGACGCAATGCGCGTCGATATATTCGAAAGCCTGGCTGCACTATTCAGCGTTTTCCGGAACGCGCCGGCAGCCAATGAACGCTGGAGAAACCGCTTCCCGCACGAGCTGGCCGGCCGCCATCCAGTCGTGGCGGGCTGGATATCAGACTACCTTGGAACGGCTGCCTTCCAGGCGGCGGAATTCGGACGCGCCATCAGCCACCTGATCGCCGCTTACGAGGCGGCTCGCATGTCGGGCCAGGTGCGCCGCGCCATCATCCTCGCCACCAATATCGGCAATGCCTTCACCCGCCTGAATGCGCACGACGCGGCGCTGGAATGGATGCAGCGCGGTCTTGCATTGGCGCGGCCAACCGGCTGGCCAATGTGCATCGGCCTGACCCAGATGCAGGCGGCGGAAACGCTGCGCCAGCTTGGCCAGCGTCAGGCCGCCAAAGGCTTGCTGCGCGAATCGCTGCAGATGCTGGCGCCCTTGTCCGGCTCGCGCGCTTTCGTCATGGCGCTGGAATACCAGGGCGACCTGGCGCTCGACCTGGGCGACCATGAGGCAGCCCTGGCCAGCTTCCGCGCATTGGAACAGCGCGGCCATGCCTTGGCGCAGAACGATTTCCAGAGCTGCGCGCGGCGCGGCCAGGCGCATGCGCTGGCGGGCTTGGGGCGGATGGGGGAGGCGCGGGAGGCGGCCATGTCGGCGCTAGCGCTGGCGCGGGAACTGAACGATCCGTTCAGCCAGATTTCGGCGTTGCGCGTGCTGGCGGATATCCACGCGGGCAATGCGCTGTCGGTACTGCAATACCTGCGCGAAGCGCTGGCGATTGCCGCCACCATCGACGGTTACATTTTGCCGGGCGAATTGCTCGATGCGGTGGCGCGCGAATACGCGGCAGTCGGCGACTTTGCGCGCGCTTACGAATTCTCGGTACAGGCCAACGCCGCCCGCGACCGCACGCACAGCCAGGAGGCGACCAACCGCGCCATCGCCATGCAGGTGCAACACCAGACAGAATGCGCGCAGACAGAGGGCGAACACCATCGCCAGCTTGCCGCCGCTGAAGCCGAGCGCGCGGAAGTGCTGGCCCAGACCAGCGCCACGCTGAGCCATCTCTCCGCCATCGGCCAGGAAATCACCGCGCAGCTGGATGCATCGGCCGTGTTCCGCGCGCTCGATCGCCACGTACATGGCTTGCTGGATTCGACGCACTTCTCGATCTTCCTGTTGCAGCCGGATCGCGACTACCTGCACTGCGCCTTTGGCGTTGAAATGGGGCTGCCGCTGCCGCCGGTGCAAATTGCGCTATCCGACGAGAACTTCAACACGGCGCGCTGCGTTCGCGAGCGCCGCGAAATCCTGATTGAGATCGAAGACAAATCCGATACGCCGAACCTGATTCCCGGCACGCTGCCGACCCTGACGCTGCTGTTTGCGCCGCTGACTATCGGCGAGCGCGTGCTGGGCGTGATGACGGTGCAGTCCATGCTGCCGCGCGCTTACGGTGAACGCGAACGACTGATTTTCCGTACCCTGTGCGCATACGGCGCCATTGCGCTGGATAACGCAGCGGCCCAGGCGCAGCTGCTGGAAAAGAACCTGGAGCTGGAGCGCGCTTACAAGGCGCTGGAAGACGTGAGCCTGACCGACCAGCTGACCGGCCTGCGCAACCGCCGCTTCTTCCTGCAGCACGTGGAATCGGATGTGGCGCTCAGCCTGCGCGGCTACGACGGACTGGCGGTTGGTGACGATCCTGCAACGGATCGCGACCTGGTGTTCTACATGGTCGACCTGGACCACTTCAAGGAGGTCAACGATCGCTATGGCCACGCGGCGGGCGATTCGGTGCTGGTGCAGATGAAGGACCGCCTGCGCGAAGTGTTCCGTGAATCGGACTATCTTGTGCGCTGGGGCGGCGAGGAATTCCTGGTGCTTGCGCGTGCTACGGACCGCAGCGGCGCGCATGTGGTGGCGGAGCGGATCCGCCAGGCGGTGTCCTCGCGCGGCTTCCTGCTGCCGGATGGGACGCAGCTGGCGCGCACCTGCTCGATAGGCTTTGCATGCTATCCCTTCCTGCCTTCGCAGCCGCGGCTGATGTCCTGGTCGCAAGTGGTGGAGCTAGCGGACATGGGGCTGTACATCTCCAAGCATTCCGGGCGCGATGCCTGGACGTCGCTGCAGGCCACCGATGCTGCGCATCCGCAGGAACTCTTCGCACGACTGGTGCATCAATTGAGCGAATGCGTTGAGCGCGGAGAGGCGCGACTTGTGACCAGCCTGGGAGAGCGCACTATAATCTGTCCATGAGCATACATCGCTGTTCCTGGGCCAATCCAAACAATCCACGTTATATCGCCTACCACGACCAGGAGTGGGGCGTTCCTTGCCGCGACGAGCTGCGCCTGTTCGAGATGCTGAACCTCGAAGGCGCGCAGGCGGGCTTGAGCTGGGAGACCATCCTCAATAAGCGCGAGAACTATCGCGCGGCGTTCGATGGCTGGGACGCACGCAAGATTGCTACCTACGACGAAGACAAGATCGCAGCGCTGCTTGCTGATCCTGGCATTGTGCGTAATCGCTTGAAGGTGAATGCCGTCGTCACCAATGCGCGTGCCTACCTGCGACTGCTTGAGGAGGGCGGGAGCCTGTCTTCGCTGCTCTGGGCATACGTCGGAGGCAAGCCGATTGTGAACCGCATTGTTGCGCAGGGCGACCGCCCGGCGCGTACCGAGCTTTCGGACCGCATCTCGAAGGACCTGGCCAAGCGCGGCTTCAAGTTTGTCGGGTCGACGATTATTTACGCCTACATGCAGGGCATCGGCTTGGTGAACGACCATGACCTTGCGTGTTTCCGCCACAAGGAGTGCAAGAAAGGTGGCTGATTCCCGCCACGTCGTCCTCGACACCGCCTTCGGCAGCGGCGCACAGTTGCTCGCAACCCTCACGCGCCTTCGAACCACCGCCTCCGGGCGCCATCTGCATTACCTCGCGATCTCGCCATCCGTCCCTTCTGTGGCGACATTGGGCGCGCTGGCAGAGACCGTCCCCGGTCTCGTTGCGCAATGGCCGGTCGATGTGCCAGGCCTCCACCGCTTGCACCTGCCTTCCAAGCGCCTGACGTTGGACCTGCTGGTCGGCCCCATCGGTGCATGGCCGCCGGAAATTGTCGCCCGCGTGGACGAATTCATCATTCCCGAGCCTCTGGATCAGATTCGCACTTTGCAGCGTCTGGCGATGCCCGCCTCCATCTTGCGCATTCGCCAGCCGGACGAACAAGCATTGCGCTCCCTGCGTGCCGCAGGCTTCAGCGTGGAAGGGGAAGGTGAAGCGGACGGATGGCAGCGTGCGATCTACACCAGCCGCAAGCCGCAACCGCCCCGCGCGCCAGAGCCGGAGCGCCGCGCCATCGTCATCGGCGCCGGAGTAGCAGGCAGCGCAGCCTGCGAACGCCTGGCCGCACGCGGCTGGCAAGTCACCCTGATCGAGCGCCATGAAAGCCCCGCGCAGGAAGCATCCGGCAACCGTGCCGGCATCTTCATGCCTCTGCTCTCGAAAGACGACAACATTCCAACCCGCCTCACGCGCGCAGCCTACCTGTACGCCCAGCGCGCGTGGCGAAACCTCGGCGGCATCAGTCCGCGCGCGCCGGGCGCCGGTGTCGACGCGGCCCCGGGCGAGCCAACGATCCGCGGCGACCAGTGCGGCGTGCTGCAACTTGCGCGCGACGCCGAACACGCGCAGTTGCAGAAAGAAGTCGTCGACACCTGGCAATACCCCGGGCAATACGTCCGCTGGCTCGACGCCAGCGAGGCAAGCGCCATGCTCGGCGCAACGACGCCGTATGGCGCCTGGCACTTCCCGCAAGGCGGCTGGGCCACGCCCGCCACCGCCTGCCGCGCCATGCTGCAAGCCTGCGGCGACAAGCTGCACCGCATCTTCCACGCCGAAGCCCTGCGCCTCGAACGCGCAGAGGAAGGCGACTGGCGTGTCTTGTCGGACGGCGGCAGCTTGCTGGCCAGCGCCCCAACCGTCATCATCGCCAACGGCGCCGGCGCCACAGACCTCGAACAAGCACGCGAGCTGCCCCTGTACACCATGCGCGGACAGGTCACCCATCTGGCCGAAGGCAGCTTCCCAAGCCTGCCGATGGTGGTCTGCAGGGAAGCCTATATGACGCCATCGGTCGAAGGCATCATCAGCGTTGGCGCCACCTACGACAAATCCGATGACCGCCAACTCTGGCAATCCAGCCAGGACGAAAACCTGCAGCGTGCTGAAGAAATCCTCGGCAGCCCACACGCAGCGGGCACCCCGCTGCAAGGCCGCGTAGGCTTCCGCACCATGGCCCCCGACCGCCTGCCGCTGGTCGGTCAACTCCCTGACAGTACAAGCGAAGGCCGCGCTGAACGCTTGCGCGATTTGCCGCGCCACCAAGGCCTGCACACGCTGCTCGGCTATGCCAGCCGAGGCCTCATCTGGGCCCCGCTCGCAGCGGAAATCCTGGCCTGTCAACTGGAAGGCGAACCCCTTCCCGTCGAAGCAACACTTGCCGCCGCACTCGACCCCGGACGCTTCCTGCTCAAGCATCGCCGCAAGCTATAATGGTCTCCTATCCAACGGCTGGAGAATCCATGGAAGACCGCGCCGGCTCGCCAGAGCTGTTCATGTTCCTCGCCTCCACGGTGCACGACATGAAGAATTCCATCAGCGTGCTGTCTGGCACACTGGAGAACCTGCTTGTGCAGGCCGAGGATTCCGCGCAAGACAATCCAGCCTATCCGCAGATGGCGCAAATGCTGTACCAGACCAAGCGCCTGAACGACCACCTGATCCAGCTACTTGCGCTCTACAAGGAAGTTGGCCGCCCCAATTACCCATTCGACCCGACGCCAGTGCGCGTCAGCGAATTGGTTGACCAACTGGCTGCCCAGCAGCGCGTGCTGCTGCAATCGAAAAGCATCCAACTCGATATCGAATTCCCGCGCGAGCTGATTTGGACGCTGGATGAAGACCTGGTGCTAGGCCTGCTGGCGCATGCGATCAACAACGCCGTGCGCTACACGCGCGACCGCATTGCGCTGATCATCAGCGAGCACGATGGCCTGCTCGAAGTACGAGTCGAAGACAATGGCGACGGCTTCCCACCCAATATGCTGGAAGCAGGCAGGCTGATTGGGCAGGGCATCAACTTCCTGACCAATAGCAGCGGCCTTGGCCTGTACTTCGCCAGCGAGGTCGCCAAATCCCATAAACACCGCCAGCGCCAGGGCAGCATCGCGCTGGAAAACGGCGGCGCGCTGGGTGGCGGCTGCTTTATCCTGCGCCTGCCATGAACGCGCCGGCCCCGGAAAAAGCGCAAGAGGTCAACTGGGCCGAAAAGCGCTACTTGATCGTCGACGATTTTGTCGGCATACGCCAATTGCTGCGTGAAGCCTTGCGCAGCCTGGGCGCGCGCCACATCGACCAGGCGTCGAGCGGCGGTGAAGCAATGGGCCTGCTGGCGCGCTTGCAGTACGACGTGATCCTTTGCGACTTCAACCTGGGGGATGGCAAGAACGGCCAGCACGTGCTGGAAGAAGCCCGCATCCGCAACCTGCTGATGCCAAGCTGCGTGTGGCTGATGGTCTCCGCCGAAAAGAGCGTGGAAGCCGTGATGGGCGCCGCCGAGCATCAGCCCGACGCCTACCTGCTCAAGCCTATCACCGAAGGCGTGCTTCTTACTCGGCTGAACCGCGCCTGGCAGCGCAAGCAGGTGTTCCAGGACATTGACCAGGCCTACCTGGAAAAGGATTACCTGCGCGCCGCGCGACTATGCAGCGAAGCCGCTGCGGACAACAAGCTCCATGAACTCGACCTGCAGCGTATGCGCGCCACGCTTCTGCTGAAGGCTGGCGAACCGGAACAGGCACGCCAGGTCTACGAAAAAGTGCTGCAGGAGCGCGACTACAACTGGGCGCGCACCGGCGTAGGCAAGATCCGCATGGCTAACGGCGATAACGAAGCGGCGCGCCAAATGTTCGCAGGCGTGATCGCCGAGAACCGCTTTTACCTGGACGCTTACGACCAGCTCGCGAAGTCGTTGCACAACATGGGCCGCGTCGAAGAATCCTGCGAAGTGCTGGAGCGCGCCGCCAGGATGTCGCCCAATTCGGTTCTTCGCCAGCGTGCGCTCGGCTCGGCCGCGCTCAAGCTGGGGAATATTCCGTTGGCCGAACGGGCTTTCCGAAAATGCCTGCAAGTCGGCGAGTACTCGATCATGAAAACTGTGGACGCCTATTTCGGCCTGGCGCGCGTGCTGGGACAGAAGAACGACGCCAAGGAAGCCTTGCTGTTGCTGGCTGCCGTCCAGCGCGACTTCTCCGGACGGCTGGTGGAACTGCGCACGAAGATCACCGAAGGCCTGGTGTATCACGAGAGCGGCGACTATCGCCGCGCACGCAAGTCCGGCGATGAGCTGGAAGAAATGCTGAAGGAAGACGACGAACGGCCTGATACTGCGACCTGCCTGGAAATGGCCACGCTGCTGTTCGCTGTCGGCGTGAAAGACGCTCCGGTGGAGTTGCTGTGCTATGTGGTGCGCAATAACGACGAGAACACCGTCATCCACGACGAAGTGCAGCGCATCTTCGAAAAAGCCCGCATGGGTGAGGAAGGCGCGGCGCTAATCAACACCGCCCGCCGCGAAGCATCGGAGATGATGAACAAGGGCGTACTGCTGTGGAAGTCGAACAAACTGGATGACGCCGTAGCCTGGATGCGAGAAGCGCGTCGCGGCCTGCCGGACAATATGAGGATCCTGTTCAACTCCGCACAGATCCTGATCTCCCATATGCAGGCCAGGGGCTACGACGAAGCCTTGATGAATGAAGCAAATGAAGTGTTGATGCACGTTGACCGGATCGCGCCGGGCCAGCAGCGCTTTGCCCAGCTGATCGAGCAGTTGCAGAAGTTGATTCCCGGCCGGATGTCGGCGGAAGAAATCGAAGCTGAACTGACGGCCGCCATAAATGATGACCACGACAAGGAGTGATCCATGCGCGATATCGCCAAAGAGGTCTATAACAAAATGAAAGTAGGGGGAGCTGCCTGGATTCGCCCGGTCAGCGCCAAGGGCGACACCCTTCAATCGTTCCAGGCCGCGCACGATGCGGCCAAAGCTCTGGAAAATGAAGGCTTGATCAACATCATGAAGGTACAGCGCGATGAGGATGGCCTGGTCGAGGCCATCCGCATTCAAAAACTGAATTAAGGTTTAGGCGGCGTTTTCGGGGCGCGCTTGGCTGCTGGCTTGCGTGCCGCTGGTTTGGCGGCAGGCTTGCCGGCGTCGTGTGCGGCGCCATTTTTCGCGGCAGTTGGCTTGGCGATCGGGTCGGTCGCCATGGCCGTGTTGACGGCTTGCGTAAACTGCTCTTGCAGCAGGTTCCACCAGGCGGCCGGATTGGCCATCTGGTTGGCCGCAGTGCTGGCGGTGTCGCCAGCAGGCTTTGCGGCATCGGCCGGCTTGGCGTCGGCCTTGGCTTCAGGCTTTGCTTCCGGCTTGGCCGCTTCTGCAGGCTTGGCTTCCTTCGGCTTGCCCACGTTCGCGAACGGATCGTGGTGCGGCTGCTGCATGCTCGCCGCCAGCGACTGTCCCATCGACTTCAGCGCCGCGATGGTGCCGCGCTGTACTTCCAGCGCCTGGATGCTCGAGCGCAGCATGGTGGCGTTCAGGTTGAGCCAGGACTCGACGGCCTTCAGCTCACTGATTTTCTTGTCCAGGTCATCCACCGACAGTGTCGGGGCGGCGATGCCGGGAATACCGATGCCTGGCACGCCCATGCTGCCCCACAGGGATTTGACGAAGTCCAGCGTATCCGTCATCACTGCAGCGCCGGGAATGTGAGGCATTTGTGGATTGCTCATAGCGGGTCTCCGAGGGTTGAACGTTTAGCGTAGCACACAGCTCTCCCACACAGCAACGAACAGCAGCACCAGGACGCAGCCTATCGTCGCCAGCACCGGCGAAAGATGCAGCGCCGCAGCCAGTGCGCCCAGCACCAGCAGCAGCGCAACGCCGATCAGGTGCGACAGTGGTGGCCAGGCGCGCGTATGGGCCAGCCATTTGAACAGGGCCAGTCCGCTCAGGAAGAGCAGCGGACCGCCGACGATGGCGAGCATCGCCGCCGTGTCGCCATGCCAGGGATGGCTCAGCACCAGCTCATCGCCCACTGCGCCGACGATGATGCCGGCCACGATAGGAATGTGCAGGTAGGTGTAGTTGTTGCGGGCGTGGCGGCCAGGGGTTTGCGAATGGACGATGCGGTGATGGCCCTGTTCCAGTCCGTGGTCAAAGTATAGCCACCACATCAGGATCGAGCCAACCACGGCCAGCACGAACGCGGACACGGTCACCAGCTCGAACGTCAATTCGGCGAAGGTGGCGCCGGTCACCAGCAGCGATTCGCCCAGCGCGATGATGATGAAGAGGGCGCAGCGCTCCGCCATATGGCTGCCGTCCACATTCCAGTCGGCCAGGGAGGAGCGGCCAAGGCCCGGCACAAAATAGAACAGCATGGGCGCAGCCAGGTCCACGGCCAGTGCGGCCAGCCACCACGCCATGCGCGATTCCGGAACGGCTAGTCCCCCCAGCAGCCAAAGCATGCCACTGCCGCCAACCCAGATGCTGATGCGCACGAAATTAAGGCGCAAGGAGGCGCCGTCTTCGCCACGGCAAGCGGCCAGCATGGCCAGGGTCCGGCCCAATTGCTGCAGCATGATCGAGGCGCCGAACAGCCAGCCAAGGTCCGTGAAGGCGCGCGGGATCGAGACCGACATCAGCAGGCCCGCCACCAGCAGGGCAAACAGGGCGGCGCGCACGGTCTTCTTCTCCGGGTCGAACCAGTTGGTGGCCCAGACGGTATAGATCCAGACCCACCAGGTGGCCATGAACAGCAGGCCGACTTGCAGCGCACCTTGCGCGTCGAGATTTTTTAACAAGGTGTGGGACAGTTGGGTAACGGCGAAAACGAACACAAGATCGAAGAACAGCTCGACCATGCCGACCTTGCCGGAATCGGCGTGGCCGCGCTGGCGCAAAAGGGACATCGGGACTCCTTATCAAAATATCCAGCAAATTATGCCATTGAGGGTCGTGTCAGCGGAATCGGGGGGCTGCACGTTAAACTATCGCCTATGACAATCGTTACTTTTCCCCGCCACCGCCGCCGCGTAGTCGCCATTTGCGCCGCCACGGTGGTGCTGCATTTCGTGACGATTAACTGGGTCAGCGGCCGCATTGGCGCGGCAGAGCGCGAGAGTGACGCGGAAAAGGACATCGTCAAGGCGGACTTGCGCCTGGCGCCCCCGCCGCCACCCGAAGTGAAGGCCGAAACGCCGCCGCCCAAACCCAAGCCGCGCAAAGCGCCAAAGGCGCCGAAGCCGGCCGCGCCGCCGCCCGAAACGGTGGCCGCCGTGACCGATCCCGCTGCGGTCGAGACGCAAGCGTCGGCATCGGCCGGGCCGGAAACCACAGCAGCGGCCAGCCAGGCGGACGCCGCGCCCGCGCCAGCGGCAGTAGAATCACCGCAACCGGAACCCGCGGCGCCGCCACCTGCGCAAGGGCGCTGGAAGGTCGCTTTGCCGCCATCCGCCAAGTTTGAATATGACGTCAAGCGCAAGGACGCCGACGGCACCAACTGGAGCGGTTCGGCCAATATTGGCTGGCAGCAGGATGGCGCCAGCTATAAAGCCACGCAGGATGTCGGCGTGAGTATCGTGTTCGCACGAATCAACCTGCTGCAGGTGAGCAGCGAAGGCAGCATCAACGAATTCGGCATCGCGCCGACGACGTTCAACGAAAAGCGCCGCAACCGTTCCGCCACCGCCACCCACTTCAACCAGCAGGACCAAAAGATCACGTTCTCCGCCAACGAGCGCGCGATCGCTTTGATGGCAGGCGCGCAGGACCGCGCCACTGTGCTGTTCCAACTGGCCGGCATCGGCCGCGCGGATGTCAACCAGTATGGAAAGGACATGGACATCCTGGTCGGCGAAGACCGCGACGCCGTGGTGTACCGCTTCCAGCTGATAGGCGAAGAAGAAGTTGACACGAAGATGGGCAAGCTGCTGACCTGGCACCTGGCCCGTCCACCGAAGCCCGGCAGCTACAACGCCCGGCTGGATATCTGGCTGGCGCCGAGCCAGGAATGGTATCCGGTCCAGATCCGCAATACGGAAGGCAATGGCGCCGTCACCACCCAAACAGTTACCAGCATTATCAAGTAAGGAAAAGAATATGCGTCGAACCCTGACCATCCTCGCCCTGGCTGCCGCAAGCACCTTCGCCAGCGTGACGGCCAGCGCAAAGGCCGCCGAATACCCTGTGGCCAAGCGCGCCTCCAGCCTGCCGCCTGCGGCCGACCTGTCCTATGTGGTGCGCGGCAGCAGCCACGGTATCCCGCTCATGGGCACCGGTGTCATCAGCTGGAGCCATGGCGACGGCCAGTATGCGCTGCGTACCGAAGCGCGTTCCGGCCTGTTCGGCAAAGTGATCGACCAGCGCAGCGAAGGCCTGGTGGACGAATACGGCCTGGCCCCGGTCACTTATTATGAAAAACGTATCCGTAGGGACCCGACCACCACCCGCTTCGACCGCAGCGAACGCCGCATCGAGTTCGAAGATGGCAAGAACAGCCACGCCATCCGCGGCGGTGAGCAAGACCGCAGCAGCGTGGCATGGCAGCTGGCGGTCCTGGCCCGCGCCACCCCGGACAAATTCACGCCCGGCAGCGATTGGACCTTCTATGTCGCCGGCCGCAAAGACGGCGCGCCCTGGACCTTCCGCGTAGTCGGCAGCGAAACTATGGAGAGCGGCGGTCTCGGCGACATCAAAGTCCTGCACTTCGCCCGCAAGCCGGTAGCGGGCAACGACCAGGACGTCGACATCTGGCTAGCCCCAGGCCTGGATTGGTACCCAGCCCGCATCCTGTTCAAGGAAGAAAATGGTGATTCCTTCGAGCAAGTCCTAGAGAAAGTCAACCGAAAATAGCCACACCCGGCCTGTTATACTGGCGGCCCAGCTAAAAATGTCCACCTTGGGGTCAGGAACGATGCGGGACATTCTTTCGAGAATGTCCGCTTTGGTTCCTGACCCCAAGGTGGACATTTTTGGTGCATGTTGATGGAGTGTAATGATTGACTTAATGGCAAGTGCGGCCCTGGCCGACACCAACCCGACTGAGCAAGAGCAGCAGGATGTCCTGCAGGCCCACTTCCAGCCCCACATTTCCGCCGATGAGATCGAGCAGGTCTATCACCTGAAGCGCGCCCAGCCGCTGCTGCAGGTGTTTACGGCCTTGTTCCACGGCGGCTTCGAGGGGGTGCTGGTGCGCCTGCTCGTCTTGCGCGAACTTGCCAATGACACAACTTCGTCTGCGTTTTCGCGCGCCGATATCAACACGCGCCTGGCCTACCTGCTGCCGGAGAGCCTGGAAACGGTGCTGAACCGCCTGCGCTCCAACGGCTTGCTGGCCTGGGATGCGCAGCAGTCCGTCTACCGTGTCACGCCGATGGCGCGCAATGTGCTGGCTTCCATCGACAGCCTGCTGGCCCTGGCCGCGCCTGACGACGATGCCGAAATGGGCTTCCTGCTGTCGCAGGTCGCCGGCGCCCAAGCCGTAGGCGGCGTCACCACCGAGCAGTTGCAGCACTTGCTGGGCCGCTTGGTCGACCTGACCGAAGAATTCCGCGACGCCATCGCGTCCGGTTCCGAATTCCGCCTGCGCGAATCGCAGGCAAAGTGGCACCAGGCCTGCGATTGGGTTGAAAAGGGCTCCGAGATCCTGCGTGCCATTACTACCGACGAAAATGCGGATAGCGCCACCCACCGCGCGGCGCAGGCGATCGGCCGCGCCCAGTCGCAGCTGCTGAATATGCAGGGCATGTTCTCGCGCGCGCTGAACCAGATCGAGCGCCAGCGCGTGCACCTGGGTCAGTCCGGACTTTCCACTACCGATATCAAACGCTGGCTGCTGGCGCACGAGGACCTTTCCTCGCTGGCGCTGGACGCCATCGACCAACCGGTGAAACCGCTGTTCATCACGCCTGCCGAGATGATCGACGTCGCCGAGACAGAATTAATGACAGAACGTGCTAATAACAATGGGCTCAATAGCCTGCCTACCGGCCAGGATGCGCCGACCACGATCAACGACAGCCCTGCGATGCAGAAGGAACTGGACGACTGGCTGGCCCGCCTGTCCGACTTCGCGCAGCTGAACAACTTCCCGTCCGTGGCCGAAGAGTCGCCGCGCGAAGTGAAAGTGCATGAAGCGCTGCTGCCTGCGTCCTTCGCCCTGGCGTCCTACCGCGCTTCCATGTTGCCGCTGCTGGGCGATGAAGCCGAAGCTTCGATGCAGGGTACTACCGCCGACCTGGCGCGCCTGCCGGTGCGCTTCGCGCCGCAGGATGAAATGGTGCAGCTGCCGGACCTGGAGATCGCCGCCATGTCCCTGGCCGCGCTGACCCTCGAATTAGACAAGAAAGAAAGCGGCAAGTCCGATGAGTGACGATTCCCAAATCCTGATCGCGCGCCTGATCGCGCACCAGACCCTGCGCCGCGACGACAAGATGATCAAGCGCGCCCTGTCGGACGAATTGTTCCGCGCCGATGTCGATGCGCGCCTGGCTGCCTGCGGCATGAAGCTGCTGGATAACGTCTATGCCGACCATGTGACCCTGGCCCTGCACCGCAATATCGAACCGAAGGTGTTCGGCGCGCGCGACACCTGGCAGAACAATAATTTCGGCTTGGCGCGCGACGGGGTGGCCTTGCTGGTCGTGCTGTGGGCACTGATCATCCTGCCCAAGCGCGAGCGTCAGGAAACCCACCAGGCGGCGGACGACGACCAGAACGATATGTTCGGTAACGACAAGCCCGTGCCGCGCGCGGAAGATACTTCCATCGGCATCCCTTACAAGGCCCTGCTGGCCGACTTCGGCGACAAGCTTGGCAAGAAGACCCGCATGGACATGAACCTCGGCATTCTGGGCAAGCTTGGTTTCATCGAGCGCCGTGGCGAGATCATCGTAGAAGGCCCGCTGCTGGACTTGCTGATGGATACCGACCTGCTGAAAGAGCGCATCATCAACGGCGCCCTGGCCGACGTGTTCAAGCGCGCCCCGGCGCAGATCGTGCACATCCCGCGCGAAGTGCTGGCCGCCGCCAACGACGCCGAGCCGACGCCTGCGGCCAACGAAGAAACTCCAACGGAAGAATAATCGATGTTCCAAATCAAATCCCTTGAGCTGGTCCACTGGGACTACTGGCAGCGCATCAAGAACATTCCGCTGGATGCAAAGATCATCACCATCGCGGGCCAGAACGGTTCCGGCAAGACTACCTTGCTGGACGCGCTGCGCACGCTGTTCGGCCTCGATTGCTCGATGGGCCGTACCTACAAGCATTACGCCCGCCACAGCGGCCAGCAGACCGCCTGGCTGCGCGCCGTGGTGGACAACAAGCCGCAAGGCAAGCAGCTGTCCAACCGTCCGTTCCGCAGCAGTGGCTTCTTCGCCGAAGATGAAGTAACCCTGTTCTGCCAGGTACAGAAAAACGGCGGCGACTGGAAGCGCCAGTACCTGATGCGTCCCGGTAACGTGGACATCGAAGAAGTCACCGAAGCCAATGACTGGCTCGGCGTTGAGAACTACCGTAAGCGCCTGGCCAACGCCGGCCTGTCGCAAGCCATGTCCAAAGTGCTGGCGCTGGAGCAGGGCGAAACCGACAAGCTGTGCGAATACGCGCCGCGCCAGTTGCTGGACCTGGTGTTCCAGGTGTTCGGCGACAAGGAAGTGCTGGATGCCTACGACGAGGCGAAGCGCCACCAGCGCGACACCGAAGAAGAACTGAAGCGCTTCGAGGCCGAACTGGAAGGTTCCAAGACCAACCTGGAAGGCTTGCGCCTGCGCGTAGCCAACTACCACCAGTGGGAAACGCTGCACAAGGAACGCCGCAACCTGCAGGAAGAAGTGCTGCCATCGCTGGAATACCACGAGGCGCGCGAGAAGTCCGCCAACGTCAGCCGCCAGCTGCGCGAAGCGCGCAAGCCCCTGGCGCAAGCCGACCAGCTGCTGGCAGACAAGCGCGGCGAAGTAGCCAAGCAGGCCAAGGCCCTGCAGGACGCGCAGCAGCAGGAAACCCTGCTGGAGCAGGAGCAGACCGCGCTGACTTCGCGCCTGAACCTCATCAACGGCAAACTGAAGCCGCTGGAATCGCTGGCCGAACAGAAGTCCCGCCTGCAGAAGCTGGCCGCAGAATCCGGCGCCGACGTGGCCGATGCCGCTGCGCAGCTGGAAGCCAAGGAAAGCGAGCTGCTGAAGCTGCGCTCGCAGCGCGACGCCGTGTCCAACCGCATCGCACAGGATAAGGCCACTATCAACGCGCTGTCGGGCAAGGCCGCCATGCCGGAGCCGGACAATGTGCGCGCCATGCGCCGTGCGCTGAACGACGCGGGCATCCCGCACGCCATGCTGTCGGATATCGTCGAAGTGACCGATCCGAAGTGGCAGGGCGCAGTGGAAGGTGTGCTGGGCGGCTACGCCTCCGTGGTGCTGTTGGAGCGCTCGTCCGATGCTTCCTCGGCCTACCGCCTGGCGGAAAAAGAACGCTATCGCCACTTCATCGTGCCCGATTGCGTGAAGGCCCACGAGCCTAAGAATCAAAGCCTGCTGTCGGTGGTGAAGTTCAGCGGCCTGGCGCCGGAATGGCTGATCGACCAGCTGTCGCGCATCACCCGCGTGGAGTCGGTGGAGGACGGCGCAAAGCTGGGCAATATCGAAGAATGGATCACGCCAGAGGCCTACCACAAGGAACGCCGCGGTGGCCGCTCGCTGTTCGTGGAAGCATCGCGCTACCGCTTCGGCTCGGCAGGTAAGACTTCGCGTATGGATGCAATCCAGAAGAACCTGCCGAACCTGGAAGCAGAGGAAGACAAGTACACGCTGCAGATTTCCAAGCTGGCCTCCGAGACCTCAGCGCTCAAATCGCGCCTGGCCGGCGTGGATGCAGTGAAGGAGCTGTCCGCCCGTACCGAGGAATTCGATGAAGCCGCACGCACCGCCGTGCCGCTGCGCGCCGAGCGCCTGGAAGTGGGTTCCCGCCTGGGCGAGCTGCAAGGCCTGATGAAGAACGCCACTGTGGCGCGCACCAAAGCCGACACTTCGTGGCAAGGCGCCCGCATGTCGCTGTCCGAAGCGGAAGCCGGCATGCGCCTGAACTTCAAGCGCCAGATGGAACAGCGCTCCGACCACGCACGCGCCATGCTGGCGCTGCGCCGCCAATGGCGCCACCTGCCGGGCGCGTGGCGCCGTCCTGCGCGCCGCCTGGCGCTCGTGCAGCAGCACCAGAACGCGCACCAGGTCGACCTGCGTATCGCCAGCCTGCAATCCTCGCTGGCGCGCGACGACTGGGAGCTGGATGCGACCGTGATCGACCAGTACGCGCGCTTGAACGAGCAGCTGTCGAACCGCAAATCCGAAACCGAAGAACGCCGCTACCAGAACAACCGCGCGATCGAAGCGACCGCCAATGCGCGCGGCGCCTACATCGAGCGCCTGCGCTACACGATCAAGTCCTACTCGTCGAACATCAAGGAACTGGGTGCCCTGGCCAACATCGACGTGCACGTCGAGCCGGTCAAACTGGAGAACGACGACCTGCTGCTGTCGCAAGCGGGCCTGCAGGTGCGCTTCAAGTTCGACGGCAAGGGTCCGATCGGCCTGAACGACGGCGAAGCGTCCGGCGGCCAGCAGGTGATGAAATCGCTGGTGCTGTTGATTGGTTTGCTGAAGTCGGAAGATGGTTCCGGCGGCTTCGTGTTCATCGACGAACCGTTCGCCCACCTGGACATCCGCAACATCCAGCTGGTCGGCGAGTTCCTGAAGAACACCGATGCGCAGTACCTGATGACGACGCCGCTGACCCACAACACGGACGTCTACGATCCTTCCGACCTCACGCTCATCACGAGCAAGAAAAAGAAGGATACCCAGTGGGCGCAGCCGATCTTCGTGCTGCAACGGCGCCAGGCCGCCGCAGCGTAGGGGGCTGGCATGTCGCGAGTCATGGCGCAGCCATGTCTCGTGGCGTGCCTGACCCCACGGTTTTAAGTTGATTAAGCCGCTTCTTTGGAGCAGGCGCCGAGGATGGCGTCGAGCTCCTTCTTCAAGGCTAGTGCCACTGGCCGTCCACGAATGCGGTTCACCATCTCGAAGAAGGTGATCCGCATCGCTTTCAAATCTTCCAGCGTTTGTGCAGCTTCGAGCTTGGCTTGCAGGACTTGTCCACGCAAGCCCAAAGTCGGCTCGATCGTACGCGTATAAAAGTCGTGCGCTTGTTGATACTGCGCAGCGAGTTCCTGTTCGGTTGGCGGAACCGGAACAGCTTGCGGTGGAGGCGGTGCTTCGCCTTCTTCGATGAAACCTAGTGCCAGCAGTTCCTGCACGGCGCTGGCATCCAGCCCGAGTCCGGTCACTTTCGGCAACAACTCTTCCATTGGGTGGCGGCCATCAATCATTACCAGCAGGGTACGCATACGGGACTGCAATCCGTGAGTGCGCGCCGTGATCTCCTCACGGCCCTTGTCGGTCTTATTGTAAGTCGTCATAAGAATATTTCCTCATGGCAATCATTTTTGTGTGATTTTAGAATACACGACCTTTAGGTAATTGACATCATCCAAAATTTGGTCTTTAATTTCTGTAACGACAGAAATAAATGAAAAATAACACAAATCAACAAATATTCATTCTGAAAGCGTTGATTTGAGCCAGCGCAAGGTTGTTAATCGTGTCGCCGCGTTGGTTCACGAACTGTTGTATTTATCAAACAAGGAGTAGCAAGATGACCGCGCTGACTTTGTATTTTGATAGCGCCTGTCCGCTGTGCAGCCGCGAAATGCATCGCCTGCGGCGTTGGGACCGCGCCGGCCGACTGGCCTTCGTCGACATGTCGATTCCAGGCTTCGATCCCGCCCCCCTGGGCGTCACGCTGGAAGCCATGAACACCGAACTGCACGGCCTCCGCGCCGATGGCGACATGCTGGTTGGCACCGACGCCATTCTCGAAGCCTACACGCTGGCGGGACGCGCATGGCTGGTCTGGCCGCTGCGCGTGCGCATGTTGCGCCCCATGCTCGCATCGGCCTACCGCAGCCTGGCTCGCAACCGCTATCGCGTATCGCGGTGGATCGGCCTTGGCAAAGCGCATAAGGCCTGCGACGGCGCTACCTGCAAGATCTACTTTGGAGACCATCATGGAACGTAAATGGCTCGTGCGCTGGATGTATGCCAGCGCCATCGCCCATCTCGTGGTCGGCCTGGCGCTGCCATGGGTCGCCAATATCGCCGCCCTGGACTGGTACCGCGCCTGGCTCGGCGCCCCGGCTACGCGTCCCGTGCAAGCATGGTGGCTGGCGCTGTTCGGCCCGACCGTCCAATGTGTCGGCCTGTGGATGCTGGCCTTGGTGTGGTTCGGCGACCAGCGCCGCGAACCCGCCGCATGGCTGTGGATCGCCGCCGGCCTGCTGCTGTGGGGACCGCAAGACATGATGGTGTCCCTGCGCGCCAGCGTCTGGCCCAACGTCTGGATCGACCTCGCCACGCTGGTACTGCTGCTCCCCGCCGCATGGCGCCTGTACCGGATCGACTCTGCCAAGCGTGCCGGCGCCGGCGCTGCACCGGTAGTCGGCGAAGGAGAGTTGTTCCGCAAAGTCCTTGGCGGCGAATGGAACAAGCTTCATCCCGATATCCAGCACCGTTTCGCCAAGAATCCGATGCCCGGCAAGCCGCTGCAGTACTACGGAACCTTGTCCGAGCTGCGCGCTTCGCCGGTCGGCAAGCTGATTGGCTTCATCAGCAAACCCTTCATCCAGGGCGCACTGATTCCATACGATGACAGCGATTTCCCGGTCGACATCCAGGTCTACGGCAAGGATGGCTCGCCGCACATCTACAAGCAGCGCATCTACATGCTGAATGGCCGCAAGCCGATCCGGTTCACCTCCTACATGGCGGAAGGCGAGCGTGGCGAAGTGCTGGAATACGTGGGGCTGGGCCTCGGCATGAAACTCAAGCTGCATGTCGCGGAAGGTAACCTGCACTTCACCAGCGACGGTTATTTCTGGGACCTCCTGGGATGGCGCGTTCCGCTGCCTGGCCTGCTCACGCCAGGTAAGACCTACCTGCGCCATTGCAACGAAGCGCCTAACCGCTTCAACATCCGCATCGAAATCCGCCACGCCCTGTTCGGCACCACATTCGTGCAGGCCGGCGTGTTCCAAGAGCGGCAGCCAGCGCGTCAGGAGGCAGCATGAACACGCACTTGCTCGCGCTGCAGCTGATGGCGGCGCAAGGCTGTCTTGGCGCATTCGACACCATCTATCACCATGAACTGACCGAGGCCCTGCCGCAGCGCGCCACCGCGCGGCGCGAGCTTGCCATCCATGCAATACGCGCTTCAATCTATGGCGTGTTGTTCGTCGGGCTGTCGGCATGGGTGTGGCAGGGCGCCTGGATGTGGGCGCTGCTTGGACTGTTCGGCATCGAGATTGTTCTCACGCTGTGGGACTTCGTAGTGGAGGACCAGACGCGCCTTCTGCCCGCAACCGAACGCGTGACCCATACGGTGCTGGCAATTAACGGCGGCGCATTCATTTGCCTGTTGGTGCTGGGTGCGAAGGAAGCGCTGGCCGCTCCGACCGGCTTCCAGTACGCACCGCAAGGTTGGCTCAGCGTGTTCCTCGCCTTGTGCGGCGTCGGGGTGTTCTTGTCCGGCATGCGCGATGCGTTTGCATCGCGAGCCTTGCCAGCCGCCGCCGTTGCGGGCCCGGTGCGCTTTGACGGTGCACCGCAGACCGTGTTGGTTACCGGCGCCACCGGCTTTATCGGCCACTCGCTGGTGCCGGCTTTGCTGGCCAGCGGCCACCGCGTCATCGTGCTCTCGCGTGAACCGCGTAAGGCGGCTTGGGAATTTGGCGGCGCAGTGCGCGCCGTGTCCAACATGGCTGATTTGCCTCCGACGGAAAGCATCGACGTGATCATCAACCTGGCCGGCGCCCGCATCCTCGGCTGGCGCTGGAGCGAGCACCGCAAAGCCGTGCTGCGTGGCAGCCGTGCCGGGCTCACAAAAGGCGTGGTGGACTGGATTGCGACCGCAGCACGCAAACCGCGCCTGATGATCAACGCCTCGGCAATTGGCTACTACGGCATCCAGCCACAAGACAGCGCACAGGTGCTGAACGAAGCCAGCCCACCGCAGGCCATCTTCATGTCGAAGCTTTGTCAGGAATGGGAGGCTGCCGCCAGCCGCGCACGTGAATACGGCGTGCCAGTCGCGCTGACGCGCTTCGGCGTTGTCTTCGGCCACGGCGGCGCGTTGGCGGGGATGCTGCTGCCGTTCAGGCTTGGATTCGGCGGCCGGATGGGAACAGGGCGCCAGCGCAATTCATGGATCCACCTTCACGACCTGTTGGCCGCGATGGCGCACATATGGCGGTTGGGTGCGCAAGCCGATGGCGCCTGGAACTTCACGGCGCCGGAGCACCCTACGCAGCTGGATTTCGCCAAAGCCGCCGCCACCGCACTGCACCGTCCCTGCCTGACGCCAACGCCAGCATGGCCGGTGCGTTTGCTGCTAGGCGAACAATCAGACCTAATGCTGGAAGGCGCCGCCATCGCCCCCACGCGTCTTCTCGCCAGCGGCTTTACCTTTCGCTTCCCGACAGTTCAGAGAGCGTTGTCGGATTTGGTCTGAGCCATGCGCCAGCGCAGGAGGCCGATGGAGTAGGCGGTGAGGTAGCCGATCAGCAAGCCGAAGGGGATCACGGTCAGCGGGTGCTGCATCACCTCGAGCTGATTGATGATTTTCGGTTGCTCGGATTGGCGGTTGACGTAGAACTCAACGCCAATCTGCAGCACGCGGGCGGCGAAAAGCATGCATACCAGGATGGCGGTGCGGCTCGGCGGCGTGAAATACAGCTTGAGGCCCGTGTTTTCGAAGCGGGTCTTCTTGAGAGCGAAGACTGCAAGCCAGGCGCCGGTAATCACGGCGGCGGCCATCATCGACAGGGCAGGCAAATTGGCCAGCATCGACTGTGCTGCAGCCAGCAGCAGGATAGGCAGGCCGGCAGCTGCGACCCAGTGCCGCCACGCGACCGATTCCTGGCGGCGGAACACCAGCTTCAGGCGCGAGTAGGTGCGCCAGATCAGCATCGGGACGAGGATGAGCAGGACGACGGTAGTGACGGTCAGTTGCATTGGGTCGCGCAATTCGTGGAAAAAGAAGGATTTTAACCGGAGGCGTAGAATACTCCTTCGTGATCTCGCTTTCGGGAGTGCCTGCCATGGAAAAACACCCTATCCACGCCCACCGGGCGCCGGACTTACCGGTGCCTGTCGATGAGTCCCAGCCGCACCCCGAGCCGGTGCATCCGCATAGCCCGCATAATCCCGTTCCTCAAGACGAGCCAGTGCCCAACCATAATCCTGAGCTGGCGCCGCCCGGTCAGTCGAAAGCCCAGTTGTAAAGCACGTCCAGTGCGTTGTTGGTGCCAGTCTGCACCTGCAGCGTCACGCGCGTGTTGACCTTGTAGCGCAGCTTGACCAGGCTGGTGGCGCTGCCTGCGCCTTGCTCGAAGCTGATATAGGCGCGCGACGAGAGCTTCTTGCCGACCGTAACCACGGTGCTTTCCAGCCCCTTGGCCTGGCTCACCCCCAGTTCATCCAGACCGACCCGGTTGGCCAGGCTTGGACCGCCGCTGCCGCCCAGCAGGGCGCCGGCTGCAGTGCCGAGCAGGCTCATTTCGTTGCCCGCCATGTCGGCAGTGCCGTGGCCTAGCACCATCCAGGCCAGCTTTTCGCTGTCTGGTACCGATGGGTTGGAGACCAGTTTGGCGGCCGGCGCCAAGGCCGTTCCGCGCACTTCCACGCCGGCTTCCACATTGGTTTCGCTCAGCTCTTCGCCTTCGGGGCGCTTGCGCACGGCGCGGATGTTCAGGCTAGGGTTGTCGTAGGCGCCGGTGAAATTGAGAACGCCGCGCTCGATCGCCAGTCGCTGGCCGTAGGCGGCGTAGGTGCCGCTGACGACGCGGATGCTGCCGTTCACGCGTGGTGGCCGACGGTCGGCCATGCGCACCCGCACCGAGCCGGCCAGTTGCGCGTCCAGGCCTTTGCCGCGCAGGGTGAAGTCGTCGCCCAGGTCTGCTTCGACGTCGACATTCAAAGACTGGCCGCTGGATGCGGGGGCTTTTGGTTTTTCGCGGCCGAGGATCACCACATCGTCGCTGATTGTCGGGGTGTCGAGCGATGGCAGTTCGATGGTCGCGCGATTGGCTTTGAATTTGCCGTTGAGTTCAAAGCGCTTGGCATCGCGCACCAGGGTGCTGTTGCCGCTCAGGACCAGGGTGCGGTCGGGGCGGTTGAATACTTGCAGCTTGTCGGCGGCCAGTTTGAGGTCCATCGTCATGTCGCCATTCGCAAGCCGCAGCCAGCCTTCGGCCTGCGCGTTGCCGTCGGTACCTTCGAAGCGCAGGCGGTTCAGTTGCAGCTGGTCGCCGGCGACCTTGGCTTGCAGCTCGCCGTTGCGCAGGCGGATGCCTTGCTCGGCCCAGTTGATGACCAGCTGCTCGCCGACCACTTCACCATCCAGCAATGGATTGGCAATCGTGCCGTGGCCGGAAGCGCTGGCGCGCAAAGCGCCGCCCAGCTCCATGCCTTGCACGCCGAGCAGCGGCGACAGCCAGGCGATGGAGGGCAGGCTGGCGCTGGCGCCGAAGGTGAGTGGGCTGTCGGATGGGATACGGCCATCGCGCAGCTGGGCGCTGGCTTCCAGGCGCGCATTGCCGGCGCGGTCGCCCGCCAGTTCGCCCTCGACGCGCAACTGGTCGCCGGCTACGGTCAGGCGGGTATCGAGCAATTTCAGGCCAAGTGGGACTGGGCGCTCACCGCCCGTAATGGTGATGTCGCCTTTTTCGCGGAACACGTGCAGGTAGCCGTCCAGCGCCGGCGCGGAGCCTTTCGCTGCCGGCGCTGCGAGGTCAAGCGACCAGTCGCCGCCCAGCGTCATGGTGCTGGCGACGTTGCGGCGCCAGGTGTCGGACAACTGGGCGAGGTAGCCGGCATTGACGCCGGCGGCGCTGCCTTTGCTGCGCCAGCGCAGGCCGTCCTTTTCCAGCGTGTCGATGCGCAGGCTGCCTTCGGGCATGTTGATGGTGGCGCTGCCCAGTGCGAGCTGCTCCGGGTGCGCCAGGCCTGCTACGCCTTCGCCTTTGCGGCCGGTGATGCGCAGCGATGCCGGCGCGTGCAGGGCGAGTGCGAAGCGGCCTTTGTTTTGCAGTGCATCGATGCTGCCGCTCCAGCTGTCGGCGGCGAAGCTGCCGTGCAGTTTGGCGCCAGCGTCGAAGTCGGGGTTGGCTGCGGTCAGTTGCACCGTGTGGTTGCCCGCGGTGCCGCTGGATTGCAGGCGCAGGCGGTCAAGCTGGATGCCGGGGATGCTCAGGCCGGCGATTGCCAGGTCGGCTTGCAGCGGGTCGTCCGGGGCGAAGGCGGCGCCGATAGTGGCACTGCCTTTGATGGTGGAGATTTCGCGCTGGCCGGGCAAGCGCAGGTGGCCGCCTTCCAGTGTGGCGTTGAGGGTTGGCAGCGTGCTGCCCTTGCCGCTGCGGCCACCGCTGCTGCCGCCGCTTGCGTAGCCGCTGCCGCGCAGGTTGCCGGACCACTCGCGGCCCAGTACGGCCAGTTGAGGCGCGTCGAGCTTCCAGTCGATGCGGTCTTGCGGTTTGCCGAAGGAACCTTTGGCTTGCAAGAGGTTGGGGCCGAGGTGCAGGTCGATGTCGCTGTCTTGCACACGGCCGGGGGCGGCGGCGAATTTTGCATAGCCGCTCAGTGCGGCGTTGCCGAGCGTGGATGCCGGTTGCAGGCGGATGTCGGCGTTGGCCAGCCAGTCGGCGCTGGCGCGCAAGGTGGCGCTGTATTCGGCGTTGACGTTGCCCGTCACCGGTGCGCCGAAGTTGGCGGGGTTGACGCGAGTTGCGCTGCCGGACAGCTTGACGTCCATTGCACCGAAGAGGGCCGCTTCGCCGCTGGCGCGGATCAGGCTATCGGCGCTGGCCTGCTGCCCTGGATTGCGCTGTCCACTGCCGCTAGCGGGCGGCATGTAGGCCAACCCGCGCGCTTCGGCATTGAAGCTGGTGCGCGGCGCTTGGTAACCGCCGGCCAGGATGCCGCTGGCGATGGCGCTGCCTTGCAACTGCGGGTTGATTGCGGAGAGCTGGGCGGCGTCGAGCTGCCATTCAAGCTTGTCGCTGGCAGCGCCGAAAGCACCTTTCGCAGTGGCGTTATTGCGGGCGAAGGCGAGGCGGGCGTCGATACCGGAAATGTGCTGGGCATCGGCGGCCAGCTTGATGCTGCCGGACAGCGGCTGTCCCAGCAACTTGCTTGGCTGTATGGTGGCTTCGGCGTTCGCGTGCCAGTTCGGGGCCAATTTGCCGTTGGCCTGCAATTCGGCGTTCAGGTCGGCTGCAGGGAAAGCGCCCAGCGCAGATGGATCGAAACGCTTGACCGTGGCGCTGGCCTTGAAGGCTTTATCGTCCTTCAGGCTAGCCTGGGCGGTAGCGGAAATGCTGCCCTGGCCGGCGCTCAGGCGGGCTTGCTGTACCGTCAGCAGCAGGTCCTGCAGCGTGGCGTGGGCGTCCAGGCGCAGTTTGCCTTCGCCGAGGGCGGCGCGCAGCGTGTGCTGTTTGCCCTTGGTCTCGGCGCTGATGTCGCCGGCGATGGTGGTGCGGATGGCGGCGCCGTGCAAGCCGCGCAGGTCGAGGCGGTCGGTGTGCAGGCGCAGGCTGGCGGTGTCGATCCTGCCGTCTTTCGGCTGGCGGTGCAGGGCGCCGCTGCCGGTAAATTTGCCTGCTTCGCCGAGATCGATCAGCAGGCTGCTCAGCGTGGCGTTGTCCAGCGTGCCGCCCAGTTGCGCGGCGGCGCTGTGCAGGGGCAGTTTTTGCTGGTCGAGCGGACCGGGCGCACTGCGGTTCGTTGCCGCCAGTTTGCCGGACAGCTTGTCGCCGTTGATGGCGGCTTCCAGCGCGAGGTCGATTGCGGCTTTCGGCCAGGCTGGATCGAAGCGCGATGGATCGACTTCCCGCGCTTGCAGGCGGATGCTGCGCAGGGGCAGGGTGTCGAAGGGCGCCAGCATCAGGGTGCCATCGCCGTTGGCATAGTTTGATTTGCCTTTGACGTCCAGCTTCAGTTGCGCCAGGTCGCCGCTGGCGAAGACTTCCAGCCGCGTCGCGCTGCGCTGGATCAGGTCGGGATCGGGCGCCTTCGCGGCCGTCGCCGGCGGCATCGGTGCGAGGGCCGCGGTGGCGCTTAGCTTGTAGGGGAGCAGCGTGGATATTTCTGCGCTGGCGGCGAGAGCGCCGATAGGCGTTTCTGCGCTGGCGTCATTCAACTGCCAACGCTCGCCATCGCCTTTCAGCTGAAGCTTGATGGCGCGCAGTTCGGTGCGGCTACCATCCTGGCCGACGATCGACAAGGCACTGATGCGCCCATCGCTGATATTCAGCCGGAATGGCGGCGTGATCGAAGCGGGCATCACGGCGGGCTTGGACGGTCCGGTAGCGCGCGATTCGGCCTGCGCTACATACAGCTCGCTGATCGCCACGCCGTCGCTGAAGTACTGCAGCGGCGACCAGTTGATATCGATGTTGTCGAGCGTAAGCACGCTCGTTTCGTCGCGGTAGGTGACGTGGCCGATGTGCATGCGGCCATACAGCGAGCCACTGACGCCCGTCACCATGATTGAACCGCCGCTTGAACGGGCGATCTGCGCCACGATCTGCTGCAGCGTAGTTTCGCGCCCTAGCAGCCAAACCGAGCCGCCGAGGACAGCCAGCGCCGCGCCGCCGCCGATCAGCGTGCGGCGCAGCCATTTCCGGCCTCGGGGCGGTACCGGTGCGTCGGCAGGCGGCGATCCTGGCGCGACGGGTGGCTGACGTGGCTTATCCATCAGAACGTGAACCCCAGCGAGAAATGCAGCCGTACCTTGCGCGTGGCATGGCCATACGCAACGTCGACGTTGATCGGCCCGACGGGGCTCTTGTAGCGCGCGCCAAGGCCGTAACCGGACTTGGGATGCAGGCCGCCAAGCGAGTTGGCCGCATTGCCGATGTCGTAGAACACGGCCCCGCCCCAGGTCGGCTTGAACCAGTACTGGTACTCCGCGCTGGCCGTGGCCAGGTAGCGGCCGCCCACCGTTGCGTCGCCCTGCTGTACGCCCAGCTCCTGGTAGGCGTAGCCGCGTACCGAGTTATCGCCGCCGGCTCGGAACAGGTAGGTGGTCGGCACCCCATCCTGGTGCGCCGAAGCCAGCGCCCCCAGTTCCGCGCGCAGGATGACGGTGGATTTGGCGTTTAGCGGGCGGTAAGTGATGCCGCGCGCCGTGGCGCGGATGAATTTCTCGTCCGTCAGCACCGGCAGCAGCGCACCGCCGAACGTGGCGTTGATCACATAGCCCTTGGTCGGGAATACCAGGTTATCCACTTTGCGCCAGGTGGCGGCATAGGTGAGCGGCAAGGACTGGCTGTGCGACGACACCACCCGGTTCACGGTCTTGGTCTCGTTCAGGTATTCGAGCGAGATGCTGCGCTCCAGCAGCGGCGTACCCCAGGCACGCTTGGCCGCGACGGAGGCGGTGCGCGTGATCTCGCCCTCGATATCTTTGCGTTCAAGCTGCGCGCCGAAGCTGTCGTTGTAGCCATCCGCCGTGGTCGGGAAGTAGAAATCGCTGCGCGCGGCCTGGCGCTTGGTCTCCAGCGTCAGCGCGCTTTTCATCTTCAGCCCGAACACGTTGAGGTCATCATAAGTGGCCGAAGTACGTGCGCCGGTATTGGTGCTGAAACCGATACCCACGCTGGCGTTCTTGCGCTTGTTTTCCACCACCCGTACCAGCAAGGGCAGCGGCGCCATGGTCGCCGGCTGCGGCACGCCTTCCGCCTTGTCCTGCGCGGCCTCGATCTGCTCGCCCACCACGGACGACAAGTCGGCGCTCACTTCGACATTGGCGAAGTAGCCCGTGTCCTGCAGCTTGCCCTGGTAAGCCTGTAGCGCCGCCTCGCTGTAATAGTCGCCCGGCTTGATCGGATTCAGGTTGCTCACCACCGATTCCGGATAGCGCCGCAAGCCCTCGATCTTCAATTCGCCGAAACGCATCTCCGGCCCGCTGTCGAGCGTCACATGCAGCAGCGCGCGCCGCGTATCGGGATCGACCACCGCCTCGCTGGCCGTCATCTGCGCCCGCGGGTAGCGGGTCTGCACCAGGGCGCGCAGGATGTCGCGCTTGGCCTTTTCCCACTCATCCTGGCGGAATACCGCGCCGGTGGGCAAGTTCCAGCCGGCTTTCAGCGCGGCTTGGTCGAAAGGTGTAGCCGACGTCGACGCGAAGCCCTCCAGCGTGATCTCTACTTCCCCCACCAATACGGGATCGCCCGGCACCACGTCCACCAGGACCGTCGGGGTATCGCTTTCGTCCAGGCGGATATTGACTTCCGGCGAGTAGTAACCGGCAGTGGCCACCAGCGTCTTGATCTGCTCCGGCGCGGAACGCAGCATGCGCTGCAGCTGGTCGCGGTCCATGCGCGAGTTCGTCCGGTAGCGCACCAGGTCCAGGTTGTCTTCGAGGAGCGACTCGAGCGCGCGCGGTGCATTGATGCGCACCTTGTATTGCCAGTCCTGGGCAGCCGCCAGTATGGGCAGCAGCAGGGCGGCGGCGCCCACTACAAGGCCCTTCAATACTTTTGTGCCGGTTTGTGCCAAAATTCGTGGTCTGTGATCTGGAAGTCGAAACCGAATGTTACCGGATCAGCAGCATAATTGTCGTACCCCTAGAAAATCCAGACGAAAGTATAGTGATGCTGACTAACGACGCCGCACTGGTCCTGTTCAGCGGTGGACAGGACTCGACCACCTGCCTTGCATGGGCCCTGGAGCGTTACCCGCGCGTTGAAACCATCGGCTTCGATTATGGCCAGCGCCATGCGATCGAACTGACCGTGCGCCCGCGCGTGCTGGAGAAAATGCGCACCCTCAAGCCGGAATGGGCCGAGCGCCTTGGCGAAGACCATATGGTCAACCTGGGCCTGATCTCGGAATTGTCGAAAACGGCCATGACCGAAGACATCGAGATCGTTATGCAGGAAAACGGCTTGCCGAACACCTTCGTCCCAGGCCGCAACCTGCTGTTCATGACCGTGGCAGCCACGCTGGCCTATCGCCGCGGCCTGACCGTGCTGGTGGGCGGCATGTGCGAGACCGATTTTTCCGGCTATCCGGACTGCCGCGACGACACCATGAAGGCCCTGCAGGTTGCCCTCAACCTCGGCATGGACACCCGCAACAAGCTGGAAACCCCGCTCATGTGGCTGGACAAGGCGCAAACCTGGCAACTAGCCGAGCAAATGGGCGGCCAGCCGCTGGTGGACCTGATCCGCTCCGACACCCACACCTGCTACAAGGGCGAGCGCGGGGAGCTGCACGATTGGGGCTATGGCTGCGGTGTTTGCCCGGCCTGCGAGCTGCGCGCGCGCGGCTACCGCCTGTACCAGTCCACACTGGCTGGCAATCGCGCTACCAGCGCCGATTGACATTTTCTATAGAGCAACTACTTTGCTCTGAAAACCAACTAAGATGGTGGTATGCAGAGGCCACCAGCCAGCCCCTTACAAAGCCTCCTCCAACCTCGCCTGCTGGCGGGGCTGGTGGCGGGGCTATGCCTGACGGCCACCGCCAGTGTGTGGTGGGGCGCGCGCGGCGATGCCGAGCGTGATGCACGGGCCGACTTCGAATACCGCGCCCGGGAACTGGTCAACAATATCGCGGCGCGCATGCAGGCTTACGTCCAGGCCCTGTATGGCGTGCAGGGCTTGTTCGCCAGTTCCGACTTTGTCGACCGCCAGGAATTCCATACCTACGTCGAACGCCTTGAGCTAAGCCAGAACTTCCCCGGCATGCAGGGCATCGGCTTCATGCGCCTGGTGCCAGGGCCGCAACTGGCCTCCCATATCGCCACGGTGCAGGCGGAAGGCTTTCCCGATTACTCGGTGACGCCGCCCGGCCAGCGCAGCCAGTATGCGCCGGTGGTTTATCTCGAACCCTTCGACAGCGCCAACCAGCGCGCCTTCGGCTATGACGGCCTGTCCGAACCCGTGCGCCGCGCCGCCTTCGAGCAGGCGCGCGATACCGGCCTGCCAACCATGACCGGCAAGCTGCTGCTGAAGCAGGAGACTTCCGCCCCGGTGCAGGCGGGCTTCATCATTGCGCTGCCGGTCTACCAGAACGGCGTTGGCCGCTACACCGTCATCCAGCGCCGCAGCGCCGCCAAGGGGTGGGTCTACGCCCCGTTCCGCATGGACGACGTCATGGCCGCGCTGGGCCACGATGCCCAGCGCGGCCTCGATGTGGAAATCTACGACGGCGACGAATCCAATGAAATGAGCCGCATGTTCGACAGCGCGCCGGCTTTCGCGGCAAAACAGGAGCGCCACCACACCGCCAAGCACGTGAGCCTTGCCGGGCGCCGCTGGACGCTGCAAATCAGTGCGCTTCCCAAGCCGGGCGGTGTATTGTCGGACAAGCCGCGCGCCATCGCCATCGGCGGCCTGATGCTAAGCGCCGTGCTGGCCTTGTTGTCCTACGTTCTGGCTGAAAGCAGGCAGCGCCTGCGTGTCGCGCTGGAGCACAGCAGCCGCATGGGCGATGAATTGCGCGAAGGGCAGGAGACCTTGTTGGCCATGGCCGAACACGCGCAGGGCAGCCAGGCGGTGCTGCGCTGCATCCTCGATTCCACGGTGGACGGTATCCTGGTCGACAATTATCGCGGCGCCATCCTCAATTCCAATCGGCGCTTCCGGCAGTTATGGAATGTGCCGGAGCAGTTGGACTGGCAGAGCGACGGCGCTATCCTGCTGGCGCACATGGCCGGCCAACTGGAGCAGCCGGATACTTTCCTGCACGCCTGCGCCCGCGACGAGCCGGCTGACGAGGAAAGCCATGGCCAGCTGCCGATGCGCGACGGCCGGGTGCTGGAAGTGACTACGCGTCCCTTACAACTGGGCAGCGAAGCGGCGCGGCTCTGGTCTTTCCGCGACATCACCGAACGCACCCTGAACGAGCGGCGCGAAGAGGGCCGCCACCAGGTGCTGGAATTGCTGGCTGCCGGAGCGCCGCAGCATGAGGTGCTGGACAGCCTGTTGCGCGGCATCGAAGCCGTCAACCCCGGCATGATTTGCAGTGTGATGCTGCTGGACGAGGAGGCGAAACACCTGTTCGTTGCTGCCGGACCAAGCTTGCCCGTCTTCTTCAACGATGCCATCAACGGCCTGCCGGTCGGCTTTGGCAACGGCTCCTGCGGCAAGGCCGTCACCAGCAACAGCCGCGTCATTTCGGAGGACATCGGCACCGATCCGCTCTGGGCGGCATACCGCGAATTGGGGCTGCGGGCCGGCGTGGGCGCCTGCTGGTCGGAGCCGGTGCATGGCGCCAACGGCAAAGTACTCGGGTCCTTCGCGATTTATCACCGCGAACCGCAGCGCCCCAGCGTTGCCCACCTGGCTTTGCTCGACCAGGCCGCAAGCCTGGTCGGCATCGCGGTGGAGCAGGCGCGCGGCGCCGAAGCCCTGCGGGTAGGCGAAGCGCGCTTTCGCAGCTTGTACGACCATGCGCCGGTGGCGCTGTGGCAGCAGGACTGGTCGGCCGTGCGTGCAGCCTTGCTGGAGCTGGCTGAATCGGGCGTGGAAGACGTCGCGCAATGGCTGCAATTCAACCCGAGCCACCTGCATCGGCTGGCGAGCCTGGTGCGCATTACCGACGTCAATGCGGCGGCGCTGGCCCAGGTTGGTGCTGATCCTGGCAACAAGGAGGCGGGGCGCCTGACCCTGGCGCAAAACTTCGCTCCATCAGCCATGCAGGAATTCGGCCGTGCGTTGCTGGCGATGGAGGAGGGCGCCCACCTATTCCAGTGCGAGGGCAACTTCCTGCGGCTGGATGGCGTCGAGCGCCAGAATGAACTGACGCTGCTGGTGATGCCGGGCCATGAAAACGCGTTGGACTTCGTCATCCTATCCACACTCGACATCACGGAACGCAAGCGCATGAACGAAGAACTGGTGCAGCTGGCGACGACAGACTTCCTCACCGGTTTGCCGAACCGGCGCGAATTCATGGCGAGACTGGAAGACGAACAGGCTCGCTTGCAGCGCGACGTGGGTGGCCGGGCGGCGGTGCTGATGCTGGATATCGACCACTTCAAGGACATCAACGACGCCCACGGCCACGATTGGGGCGACGCCGTGCTGCGGCATCTCGCAGGCTTGATGCGCGACTCCCAGCGCAAGATCGACATGCTGGGCCGCGTGGGGGGCGAGGAATTCGCCATCCTGCTGCCTGGCGCCGACCTGGATGCGGCGCGTGCTTTCGCAGAACGCCTGCGCCAGCGCATCGCCGATACGCCCATGGGGCGCAACGGCAGCACCATCGCCATCACGGTCAGTATCGGTATCGCCAGCCTGGCGCCGGACGAACATAGCGGCGACGCGGCCCTGGTGCGGGCCGACCAGGCCCTGTACCGCGCCAAGCGCGGCGGCCGCAATCGCGTGGAAGGCTGATCAGTCCGGGCGCAGGCGCAGTTGATCAACCTTGTCGGCTTTGCCCAGGCTCATCTCGACCAGCAGGGTGCCGCTGGTGTAGTTCAGGCGGTAGCTGTAGTTGCGCACTTCGCCGTCGACGCTGCGCGCCAACAATTCCACCTTGCGCAGCGGACCCCATTCGCGCAAATCTTGCGACACCATCGCGATGAATTCGGGCGAAAGCGCCTCGGACACCTTGGCGCTCAGGCCCTCCGGCTGCTTGCCATCGGCAATGCTGGCGAACATGGCGCGCACACGCTCGGCCACCGCCGGTTCGGTTTCCTCGATGGCTGGCTTCGGCACGACGGCCAGCGCCGGCAGGTAATGGGCCGCGACGATGTCGCCCAGCTTGTTGGGACGCGCCGAGGCGGAATTGGCCAGCACCACCACCGACAGCTTGTCATCCACAAAGCGGTACAGCTGCGCGCGGAAGCCTTGCCAGGAACCGCTGTGCGCGATGGTCTTGTGGCCATTGCGCTCAAACAGCTTCCAGCCGTAGCCGTATTCGGTGGCGCTGCCATCGTTCAGCTTTGCCGGGGTCCAGCTGGCCTGGCGCACGCTGGCGGGCAGCACCTTGTCGCCGTACAGCGCCAGGTCCCACTTGGCCAGGTCGCGCGCCGTCAGGTACAAGCTGCCGTCGGCCGTGGTGTTCAGGCGCGGCGCCACCCAGGATTGATTGACGGTCCGGCCGCCCTTGCGCTCGTAGCCGCGCGCGCGGTGCGGGATGATGTCCGATTCACTGATGATGCGCGTGCCCATGTCCAGCGGCGCGAAGATACGGTCATGCAGCTGGTCGCCATAAAATTTGCCCCCTGCCTTGTTGCAGATGAAGCCGAGCAAGTGGTAGCCCATATTCGAGTAGGACCATTTTTCGCCGGGGGCGAACAGCACCGGGATCTCCGCCTCCAACGCAATCAGTTCTTCTTCGCTGTAATCCTTGGTCAGGTCAAGTTTGGCGTAAGGATCGCCCAGGCCGGAGGTGTGCGACAGCAGGTGGCGGATGGTGATGCCCTCCCATGCCTTAGGCGTGTTGGCCAGGTGTTTGGAAATGGGATCGTCCAGCGACAGCTTGCCGTCTTGCACCAGCAGCATCACCAGCGCAGCGGTAAAGGTCTTGCCGACCGAGCCGGATTGGAACACGGTGGCGGGCGTCACTTTGACCTGGTTTTCCAGGTCGGCGAAGCCGTAGCCTTGTTCGCGGATGATCTTGCCGTTTTTCACGACTGCGATGGAGATGCCGGGGGTATGGCTGCGCTTCATTTCCGCCAGGATGGCGTCATCGAGCTTGTCGGCAAAGGCGGGAGCGGATACTGCGAGAGCGATGGGGACCAGCAGAAAAGTCGGGCGCATGGATGCAATTTTGTGAGTTGCTAAAATTGCATTCTAGCACCCGACCCAGGCAATCATGCAGGGGCATGTTCCAGGGCTGGAACTGCTTGTTGCTTGCGGCTGCGGCGCTTCATCAGCCAGTAGATGCCGAACGGGATCATCAGTGGCAGCAACAGTGGCGAAACGGCAGCCATGGTCACGACGGCAGCCAGGGCCAGGGTCAGGATCACCAGCACGCCGACACCAGCCATCATGAAGCCGACCAGTACCGCCGCGAAGGTCATCACCACGGCCAGAATGGCGAACACGCCGCCGGCGATCACGGTGCCCAGCAATGCGCCCAATGGGCCGTCAAAGTCCGAATCGCCCACGGTGACTACCAGGTCGTTGGCGTCGATCGAAATCCAGGCTGCAATCGTGCAGAAGAACAGCAGCAGCAGGGTCAGGGCAATTACCTTTTTCATGATGGGCCTCTTGGCGTTGAACATGGTGTCACTGTAGGCCTCACGCCGCGCGCCAGCCATCGGATTGCGATGAACGGTTGAATTGCAATGATGAATGGAAAAAGATGCGCCCAGAGCGCAAATCGCAGCTTGAAATCATTAACTCTTTGCCTATACTGAATATCCGATCTCTGAGATGGAGGGGAATATGGCTTGGCTAGTAAGAGACGGGAGCCAATCGTTGCTCCTGGGAATCGACAGCGAACCGCGCCAGCGCAGCGCAACTTCCTGGTTCGGCGGCGGCCCGAAAGGCCCGCCATCCGCGCCACCGACGATTCCACCAATCATCATCAATCCCTTCAAATACCAAACGCCAGACCCGGCCATTGACCCGCGCATTACGCCGCTCGGCCCGCCGGTCATGCCGCCGCGACGGCCTGCCATGTCGCTGCATTGACATTGCACAAACCTTTTAAATCCAGACGGCCCGCGTACAACGCGGGCTTTGTTTTCCTCTGGCCCGCCCGCGCGCCTCCTGCTATATTGCCCAGACGCATGTAACCTTGGGAATAAGATGGAAAGCCGTCTGCGCCGCCTGGAGGCCGTCCAGGAAATCCTTCTGGAAATCGGACAGCTGTCCAACAGCTGCACCGATATCACGGTTTTCCTGCAATCCGTGCACGCGGCGCTGGGCCGCATCATGTATGCCGCCAACTTCTATGTTGCACTGAGCGACCGCGACGCCCCGGGCAATGCCGTGCGCTTTGTCTATTTCGTCGATGAAGTCGATGACCATCCCTACCGGGACCAGCTGGTGCAGCTGGCCACGCCCGACCAGTCGCCGACCGCCTGGGTGATCCTCAACAAGCAGCGCCTGGTGATGACGGGCGACGAGCAGCGCGCCCGCGACGAGAACGAGGAATTCGGCATCGGCACAGTGGCCGAGCACTGGATCGGTTGCCCGCTGCTGGACCAGAGCCATGAAGTCCTCGGCGCCATGGTGATCCAGAGCTACGACAAGGAGCACACGTACAGCGAAGAAGACCAGGCCCTGTTCGCGCAGATCGCCAACCACGTCTCCAGCGCCCTGCAAGGCTTGCAAAGCATGGACCGGCTGGAACGCGCCGTGCGCGAGCGCACGCTGGAACTGGAGCGCGAAGTGGCGGAGCGCAGCAAGGCTGAGCGCCTGCAGCGCGCGCTGTACGAAATCGCCAGCCTGTCCGCCTCCGCCTCGGCCGAATCGGACGCCCGTGAGTTGTACGCCCGCCTGCACGAAATCGTCGGTGGCCTGATCACCGCCCGCAACTTCCTGATCGCGCTATACCACCCCAAGCGCGACGAAATCTCGATTCCCTACTTCGTCGACGAGAAGGACCGGGAAGCGCCGATCAAGCGCTTTGAGTATGGCATCGGCATGAGCTCCTTCGTGCTGAAGAAGCGCAAGCCCATGCTGCTGGACGGCCCGGCGTTCGCCGAGCTGATGGCCAGCGGCGAAATCAATGAACCGCTCGGCAACCAGGGCATCGCCAGCTGGATGGGCGCTCCGATGACGGTTGGCGAAGAGGCCTTGGGCGTGATCATCGTGCAAAGCTACGACGAATCGGTGACGTACACTCAGTCCGAGCTGGATATCCTGGCCTACGTCGCCAACCACACCGCCGCCGCGATAGCGCGCACGCGCTCCGACCTGGCGATCCGCCGCGCCAAGGCCGAACTGGAAGAGCAGAACACCGCGCTGGCTTCCGCGCTGACGCAATTGCAGACCGCCCAATCGGAACTGGTACGCCAGGAAAAACTGGCCTCACTGGGCCGACTTGTAGCTGGTGTCGCACACGAAATAAACACCCCGCTCGGCATCTGTGTCACCGCCACCAGCCACCTGGTGGAAGAGCTGCGCCTGTGCCGCCTCGACCTGGCTGACGGCGCCCTGGACGAAGACGGCTTGCAGCAGTTCTTCGACACGGTCGACCAGTCGCTGAAGATCATGACCACCAACACCCAGCGCGCCGCAGCGCTGGTGCGCAGCTTCAAGCAAGTGGCGGTGGATCAGTCCTCCGACAATATCCGCCACTTCAACCTGCGCAAATACCTCGATGAAGTGCTACTGTCGTTGCAGCCAAAGCTGAAGGGCAAGCCGATCAACGTGCAGGTGGACTGCCCGCCGGACATCCACTGCGAAAGTTTCCCCGGCGCCGTCTCGCAGATCGTCACCAATATGGTGGTGAACTCGCTGGTGCACGGATTTGAAGAAGGGCAGAAGGGCAGCATCCGCATCACCGGCAAGCTTGATGGCGAACACATACTGTTCGACTACAGCGACGATGGCGCCGGCATGGACGCAACTACGCTGCAGCAGCTGTTCGACCCCTTCTTCACCACTAAGCGCGGCTCAGGCGGCAGCGGCCTGGGCGCGCACATCCTGTACAACCTGGTGACCGGCCCGCTGGGCGGCACCGTGAACGTCGTCAGCTCGCCCGGCATGGGCCTGCACTACCACCTCCGCTTCCCCCGCGACCAGCGTAGCAAATAAAAAGTCGGGGTCAGGTCGAGCAAACGGACACGGGCTCAAGCGCGCAGCGCTTGAGCCCGTGTCCGTTTGCT
>NZ_JBXARE010000026.1:0-17569 GCF_058807935.1 Pseudoduganella sp. GW821-FHT11H04
TGCTGCAACCAGTGTGAAAGTAGGTTATCGTCAGGCTCTTATTTGAAAGCCCGCTAACGTGTGTTAGCGGGCTTTTTGCTTTGGCAAACTGGCAAAGCGTAAGAATCTAGGCACTTTTCTTTCGATAGTCTAATTTAAGACTGTTGTCATGAAACTGTCTTAATTTGTAGAATTTTTGATTTCTCCAAAGAACCCAGCTAGTGTTGAAGTTCGAGCCGAAAAAATCGGACGACAAACACAAAACCGACACGGGATTAATGGAGCATTCATGAAAATTCGCAAGACCCTGATCGCTACCGCGATCGCTTTGGTTGCAGCGCAAGCCGGTGCCACCAGCACCATGGCTAGCCCAGTTGCATTCTCCGCACAAGAAAAAGCGCGCCTGATTTCGACCCTGAACGGCGAGCGCGGTAAGTTTGGCCTGGATACTGACCACGGCTACGCCATCGCCTCCCAGCACCCAGGCGCTGAAGGCCATGCAATCAACCGCATGCACCACACCTACAAGGGCGTGCGTATTTTCGAATCCGAATCCGTGATCGTTACCGACAAAGGCGGTAACATCGTTAGCGAAGCGCAAAGCGACCGCCGTAACGGCCTGTCGGCCAAGCGATTCAACGTGAAGCCAACCATTTCCGGTTCCGATGCAATCGGCAAAGCGAAGAAGACCCTCGCTGCCGGCGCTGACATCGACCCGCCATCGGCTGAACTGGTCATCTTCCCAGTCATGAAGACCGTGCGCGTTGCCGGCGCTGAGAAAAAGGCCGAAGCTGATCTGAACGCGCTGGACGTGGAAGACGTGGTCGACCACCACGAGCTGGCATACCTGGTGAAGACCCGTATGTCCAAAGGCCAGGAAGCCGTATTCCACAACACCATCGTGAGCGCCAAGGACGGCAGCGTGCTGGATCAGTGGAACATGGTGCAAAGCCTGGTTGGCACCGGCCATAGCCAGTACAACGGCGACGTGCCTATCCAGACCACCCTGAGCGGCTCCACCTACCAGATGCTGGATTCCACCCGCGGTGTGGGCGGCCAGTTCGGCGGCATGGCGATCACCAACGCCAACCACGCGTCGACCTCCAACCCAACCCCTGGCGTGATCTACACCAACAGCACCAACGTATGGGGCGATGGCCAGAACTACATCAACGGCGGCAGCACCACCAATGCCAACGGCCAGACCGCTGCAGTGAACGCACTGTGGGGCCTGCAGAACACCTACGACACGATGAACAACGTGCTGGGCTGGAAGTCGCTGGACGGTAACAACACCGCGACCTACATCGCCGTACACGTGGGCACCGCTTACGACAACGCCTTCTACACCGACACCTGCAAGTGCATGTACATCGGCGACGGCTCTAGCTTCTACAGCCTGGGTTCGATCGACGTGATCGGCCACGAGATGGGCCACGGCGTGACCGCTGCGACCTCCAACCTGACCTACCGCGGCGAATCCGGCGGCTTGAACGAATCGTCGTCCGACATCAACGGCGAAGCAGTGGAAGCTTACGCACGCAACGGCGGCACCGGTTCCATCATCAACGCAGGTAACGACTGGATGATGGGTAAGGAAATCTCGAAGTCCGGCACCCCACTGCGTTGGCTGTACAAGCCATCCAAGGATGGCTCGTCGCCAGACGCATGGACCACTTCCCTGAAGCGCCTGGATCCGCACTACAGCAGCGGTCCTAACAACCGTATGTTCTACTTCCTGGCCATGGGTTCCAATGCCACCACCACCAGCGACTACTACTCGAAGTACCTGGTGCAGGCGCCTAAGAACATGACCGGTATCGGCATCGACAAGGCATACCGCATCTGGTTCCGCGCCAACACCACCAAGCTGACCGCATCGTCGACCTACGCTAACGCACGTACCGCAGCGATCGCGGCAGCGCAGGAACTGTATGGCGTGGGCAGCAAGGAAGCCAAAGCCGTGATGCGCGCTTACGCGGCAATCAACGTGGGCGCCGACGTGGCAGAATAAGCTGCGTAGTAGCCCCAAACAAAAACCGCCAGGGTGACCTGGCGGTTTTTTTATTGTGTGTTTGGATCAGTAGCGGTACGCCACTTTCATCACGATGAAATTGACCCCGCTATTCGGACTCTTGATGCCGCCATTGGAGAAGTGCTGCGCCTTAAGGGCGACTTCCCATCGGTTGTCGAACACATAGCCTACGCCAATGTGGTCGCCGAACTGGAACGCGGTCGACAAGTGATCATCGTTGTTGTTATAGGTCTTGGTGAGCAAGTGGGCGCCAATGCCGCCTTCAACGTAGAAGCCCTTCTTGTTGGTGTTTTCGAAGCGGAACACCGGCGTGATGCCGATATCGCCCAGGCTCTTCTTATCGCCAGGCACATTGTTCCATTGGCGTTCCTGCCAGTAGCCCACGCTGGCGTCCCAGTAGCCCGCGAGGTGGGTGCCGTTGGAATTGAACCAGCTCCATTCCGGCTTGAAGTCCTGGGTGGCGCCCAGGCGCGCCATGCGCACCCTGGATGCGGTGCCATACTCCGCATAGGCTGAATTAACATCGAAGGCAAAAGCGGATTGCGCTGCAATTCCCACCGCAGCAGCTGCGAACAGTTTTTTGATTTGCATGTTTTTCTCTCTAGTCCTTGCCACAGTCCTTATATTTGCTGCGGCAATGGTGGGCATTCTACGTTCGTTCTGATTTTTTTTCAGGCGCCGCTACAATAGTTAGAATCACTGCAACGTTAGTATTACTGGAGCTTATCGTGACGCATCCTCTGCGAATTGCATTTCTTGGAATTGGGTTGATGGGTGAACCTATGGTACTCCGTCTGCTGGCCGCTGGATATAAGGTGACGGTTTGGAATCGTACGGCCGGCAAGGCGGGTGTGCTGGCTGCTGCCGGTGCTGATCCGGATGACGTGCTGAAGCATGCGGTGGCCGATGCGACCGTCGTGGTGTCGATGCTGTCGGCGGGCGATGCGGTCGGCGGCGTAATCGAGGCGGCTGTCGATGCACTGCGTCCGAACACGCTTTGGATCGATATGAGTTCCACGCGCCAGGACGAAGCGCAGGCCTTCCATGCGTTGCTCTCCGCGCGCGGACATCGCTTCATCGATGCGCCGGTGTCGGGCGGTGTTGGCGGTGCGCAGGCGGGCACGCTGGCGATCATGGCGGGCGGCAACGCGGCGGATTTCGAAGCGGCGCGGCCGGTGCTGGACGCAATGGGCAAGCCCAAACTGGTTGGTCCCGCAGGCAGCGGGCAGGTGGCGAAGCTGTGCAACCAGTTGATCGTCGGGGGCACCATCAATATCGTGGCAGAGGCATTGCTGCTGGCGCAGGCTGCGGGTGCTGATCCCGTCGCAGTGCGCGAGGCGATCCGCGGCGGCTTTGCGGAAAGCCGCGTGCTGGAGGTGCATGGGCAGCGCATGCTTGAGCGGAATTTCCTGCCTGGCGGGCAGGTGCTCACGCAATTGAAGGACCAGCATAATATCCTTGCCGCTGCGGCGGCGGCGGGCGTGGCGCTACCAGTCACCAGCCTGGTAACGGAGCGCTATGAATCGATCAAGGACGTGTATCCGCGTGCCGACCATTCAGCCGCGCTGCTTGCACTCGAGCAACTGAATGATGGCGTGCGCGTCGGCACGCAGGCCGACAAGCTGCCTTAGTCTTTAGGCAGGGCAGCTTCTGCCAGGTGTACCCAGAAGCTGGCGCCGATCGGCAGCAGATTGTCGTTGAAGTCGTAGCTGGCGTTGTGCAGCACGCAGGGCCCGAGTCCATGACCGCCATCGCGGTGGTCGCCTTCACCGTTGCCGATGAAGATGTAGCAGCCTGGCTTCTCCTGGAGGAAGAAGGCGAAGTCCTCGGCGCCCATCGTCGGTTCAACGTGACCGTCAACCATGGAATCACCAACGACCGACTTCATCACGCCCAGTGCGAACTGGGTTTCCTTCGCGTGGTTCACCAGCGGCGGGTAGTTGCGGCGGAAGGTGAACTCCACCTCTGCATCGAAGGCGACGGCGATGCCTTCGGCCAGCGACTGCATGCGCTGTTCGACCATATCCAGCACTTCGGTAGTGAAAGTGCGCACGGTGCCGACCAGCTTCGCATCGTCGGGGATCACATTGGTCGCGCTGCCGGCATGGATCTGGGTAATCGACAGCACGGCCGTATCCAGTGGGCTCTTGTTGCGCGTGACGATGGTCTGCCAGGCCTGCGCAATCTGCACCGCGATCATGATCGGGTCGATGCCCTTGTGCGGCTGGGCCGCGTGGGCGCCCTTGCCGCGCACGGTCACATGGAATTCATTGGAGGACGCCATCATCGGGCCTTCACACACGCTCAGGGTGCCGGTCGCGGAACCCGGCCAGTTGTGCATGCCGTAGATCGCATCCATCGGGAAGCGCTCGAACAAGCCATCCTTGATCATTTCGCGCGCGCCGGCACCGCCTTCTTCGGCAGGCTGGAACACCAGGTAGACGGTGCCGTCGAAGTTGCGGTCCTTGGCCAGATGGTGGGCCGCACCGAGCAGCATGGCGGTATGTCCGTCATGGCCGCAGGCGTGCATCTTGCCCGCGTGCTTGGAGGCATGTGGGAAGGTATTGATTTCCTGCATAGGCAGGGCATCCATATCGGCGCGCAAGCCAATGGCGCGGCCGGAGGTGCCGTTCTTGATGATGCCAACGACGCCGGTCTTGCCCAGGCCGCGCTCGAAGGGAATGCCCCAGTCGGTCAGCTTGGCGCACACCACGTCGGCGGTACGCTCTTCTTCATAGCAGAGTTCCGGGTGGGCATGCAGGTCGCGTCGGATCTGCTGCAACTCGGGTTGAAACGCAATAATCGGGTCGATCAGTTTCATTGTTTTTCTCCATCGATCTTGCCATTCTAGCCTCCCGATGCGATTTTCTGGAATCGTTTACGATACTGTTTTCTGCCGTCGATAAACTGGTTCAAGATGTCTCAAACACAAGTCCGCGCCACCTGCCCGCACGATTGCCCTGATACCTGCGCCCTGCTCGTTACCGTCGAGAATGGCGTGGCGACCGAAGTGAAGGGCGATCCCGACCATCCGACCACTGCCGGCGTGCTGTGCACCAAGGTTTCCCGCTATACCGAGCGCACCTATTCGCCGGACCGCCTGCTGTATCCGATGCGCCGCGTCGGCAAGAAGGGCGAGGGCAAGTTCGAGCGTATCAGCTGGGATGAGGCGCTGGATGAGATTGCAGCCCGCCTGAAGCCGTTGGCGGCGACCGAGCCGGAAGCCATCCTGCCTTACAGCTACGCGGGCACTATGGGCCTGGTGCAGGGCGATTCGATGTCGTCCCGCTTCTTCCACAAGATCGGCGCCTCCCTGCTGGACCGCACTATTTGCGCGACTGCGGGCGCTACCGGCTACAAATACACGGTTGGCGCCTCGATCGGCACCGATATCGAGCAATTCCAGAATGCCAAGCTGATTATTATCTGGGGCGGCAACCCGATCGTTTCCAACCTGCATTTCTGGACCCGTGCACAGGAAGCGAAGCGCAACGGCGCCAGACTGATCGCGATCGACCCTTATCGCTCACTGACGGCCGACAAATGCCACCAGCACATCGCCCTGATGCCAGGGACCGATGCGGCCCTGGCGCTGGGCCTGATGCATATCCTGGTGCGCGACGACCTGCTGGACCACGAATATATTGCCGACTACACCATCGGTTTCGAGGAGCTGCGCCAGCGTGTCGCCGAATGGACGCCTGAGCGCGTTGCCGCTACCTGCGGAATCACCGTCGAAGAGGTGGAAGGCCTGGCGCGCGAATATGGCGAAACCGCCAAGCGCGGCGAGCCGGTGGCGATCCGCATGAATTACGGCGTGCAGCGCGTGCATGGTGGCGGCATGTCGGTGCGCAATATCGCCTGCCTGCCCGCACTGGTCGGCGCATGGCGCCACGCAGCGGGCGGCGTGCAGCTCTCGGCCTCCGGCACTTTCAAGAAGAACCTGGCTGCGCTGCAGCGTCCGGATTTGCTGGCGAAACAGCCGCGCACCATCAATATGAGCACCATCGGCGACGACCTGCTGCGCCCTGGGTCCCCTGAATTCGGCCCGCAGGTGAAAGCCGTCATCGTCTACAACTCGAACCCGCTTGCAGTCGCGCCGGACTCGAACAAAGTGCAAGCCGGCTTTGCGCGCGAAGACTTGTTCACTGTCGTGCTCGAACATTTCCAAACGGACACCGCCGATTACGCGGATATCGTGCTGCCCGCCACTACGCAGCTGGAGCACACCGATGCGCACAGCGCCTACGGCCACCTGTACATGATGGCCAACAACCCGGCCATCGCTCCGATGGGCGAAGCCAAGCCGAACACTGAAATTTTCCGCTTGCTGGCGGCGCGTATGGGCCTTGAGGATCCATGCTTCCGCGACAGCGACGATGAGCTCGCATCGGTGGCTTTTGTGTCTGTTGACTGGGAGTCACTCAAGAAGAAGGGCTGGCAGAAACTGGAAGTTCCAGACGCGCCCTTTGCATGCGGCAATTTCCCCACACCATCCGGAAAATGTGAATTCTATTCAGAAAGCATGAAGGCGGATGGCCTTGACCCGCTGCCTACCTATATCCCGAACTACGAATCTGCAGCATCTTCCCCTGAACTGGCGGCAAAATACCCGCTGGCGATGATATCTCCGCCGGCGCGCAACTTCCTCAACTCCACCTTTGTCAACGTGCAAAGCCTGCGTGCCACGGAGGGCGAACCGCACCTCGACATCAGCCCTGACGATGCGGCAACACGTGGCATCAACCACGGTGATATGGTGCGCATCTTCAACGATCGCGGCTCCTTCGTGTGCAAGGCGCGCGTGACGCCGAAGGCCCGGCAGGGCCTGGTTGTAGGTCTATCGATATGGTGGAAGAAGCTGGCGGGAGATGGCAAGAACGCCAACGAGGTCACCAGCCAACGGCTGACTGACATGGGTCGTGCACCAACGTTTTACGATACACTGGTCCAAGTCGAGAAAGCTGCCTGAGAATGATTTATGCGCTCGTTTTCACACCTGAAACTGCGCGCCAGATATCTGGCGACGGCGGGTGTGTGCGCGGCGCTCCTGGCGGGTTGTGCGCAATTCAAGTATTACTTCCAGGCCGCCCAGGGACAGTACGCGCTCTGGTCTGACGCCCGTCCGGTCGATGACTGGCTGGGCGATCCTTCTACCGATCCCAAGCTCAAAGCCCGGCTCGAAAAAGCCAAGCTGATCCGCAAGTTTGCTGTGCGCGAACTCGGCTTGCCGGATAACGCAAGCTACAAGAACTATGCGCCGCTGAACCGGCCTTATGTGCTGTGGAATGTGGTCGCTACGCCCGAACTGTCGCTGCGGCCGATACAGTGGTGCTTCCCGATTGCCGGCTGCGTCAGCTACAGGGGCTACTACAGCAAGGCCGATGCCGAGGCCTTCGCCGACGAACTGCGCAAGGAGGGCAATGATGTGCAGATCGGCGGCGTGCCTGCCTACTCCACCCTGGGCTGGCTCAGCGACCCGCTGCTGTCCACCTTCATCAATCACTCCGATGCCGAACTTGCGCGACTGATCTTCCACGAACTGGCGCACCAGGTTGTGTACGTGCAAGGCGATTCCAAATTCAACGAGGCCTTTGCTACAGCGGTGGAGGAGGCCGGCGTGAATCGCTGGCTCGAGCTATACGGCAATGACGCCATGCGCGAAGCCTACGCTCGTTACAACGGGCGCCGGCAAGACTTCATGGATCTGCTGGTCAAGCATCGCCAAATGCTGGCCGACAATTACGCCAGCAAGGCGACCGTGAAGAAGAAGCGAGAGGAAAAGGCGCGCATCTTCGCTTCCCTGCAGGATGGCTACAAGGAACTCAAGGCGAACTGGGGCGGCTACAACGGCTACGACCGATTCTTTACGGAATCATTGAATAATGCCCATTTAGCATCTGTTGCAACCTATAATGATTTGCTGCCAGGCTTCCGCGCCTTGCTACTGAAAGAGAAGGCATTCCCTCAATTTTATGTTGCGGTGCGGAATATGAGTAACCTGCCATCCGTTGAACGGCATGACAGGCTGCACGAACTAGCACGCTCTCTGGCGCAAGTGAATGAAACCACAACGGCCGCCGCAGCCAAGGAACCGGGCGCCGTCAATTGATGCTGCTTTGCAGCACGGAGGCTCGCTAGAGTACGCGTTCCAAATCCCGAAAATAGCTTGCCCTGTTACATCCCGCGCGATAGCATCTAGAGTGCGGGAGAGCACGGTCGTTCTATTTTCGCAAATAAAACATATAACACCGAGACAAAGAGGCACAGGATGGAAAAAATCTGGTTGAAGTCGTATCCCCCAGGCGTCCCAGCAGAAATCGACGCCACGCAATACCGCTCCCTGGTTCACCTGCTTGAAGAATCATTCCAGAAGTTCGCGTCGCGCAATGCGTTCGTGTGCATGGACAAGTTCATTACCTACGCTGAACTCGACGAGCACTCCAAGCGCCTCGGCGCCTGGCTGCAAAGCCGCGGCATGAAGAAGGGCGCACGTGTCGCCGTGATGATGCCGAACGTGCTGCAGTACCCGATCGCCATCGCCGCCATCCTGCGCGCCGGCTACACCGTGGTCAACGTCAATCCGCTGTACACCCCGCGCGAGCTGGAACACCAGCTGAACGACTCCGGCGCGGAAGCCATCATCATCCTCGAGAACTTCGCGACCACCCTGGAACAGGTGCTGCCGCGCACCCAGGTCAAGCACATCATCGTCGCCAATATGGGCGAGATGCTGGGCGGCCTGAAAGGCATGATCGTCAACTTCGTCGTGCGCAATGTGAAGAAGCTGGTGCCGCCGTTCTCGCTGCCGAACGCGGTGCGCTTCAAGGACGCGCTGGGCCACGCCCGCAGCATGAAGATGACGCCCGTCGAACTGCGTCACGAAGACGTAGCCTTCCTGCAGTACACCGGCGGTACCACCGGCGTGTCGAAAGGCGCAACCCTGACCCACCGCAATATCATCGCCAACATCCTGCAGATGCAGGCATGGTCGGCGCCTAAGCTGGCCGACCTGCCGGCGGACGAACGCACCATCATCTGCGCACTGCCGCTGTACCACATCTTCGCGTTGACCGTGTGCGCGATGTGGGGCATCCGCGAGGGCGGCGTGAATGTGCTGATCCCGAACCCGCGCGATATCGGCGGCTTTATCAAGGAACTGTCCAAGTACCGCTTCAATATGCTGCCGGCGGTGAACACGCTGTACAACGCGCTGCTGAACCATCCCGACTTCAACAAGCTCGATTTCTCCGGCCTGAAGGTCGCCAATGGCGGCGGCATGGCGGTGCAGAAGGCGGTGGCCGACAAATGGCTGGCCGCAACCGGCGTCACCATCGTGGAAGGCTACGGCTTGTCCGAGACCGCGCCTGTGGCAACCGCCAACCGCTTCGACAGCAATGACTTCTCCGGCATGATCGGTCTGCCGATTCCTTCCACCGACGTGGCGATCCTGGACGACGACGGCAAGGAAGTAGCCCTTGGCACTGCTGGCGAAATCGCGATCCGCGGCCCGCAGGTCATGGCCGGCTACTGGAACCGTCCGGAAGAAACTGCCAAGGTCATGACGGCTGACGGCTACTTTAAATCCGGCGACGTAGGCGTGATGGATGAACGCGGCTACGTCAAGATCGTGGACCGCAAAAAGGACATGATCCTGGTCTCTGGTTTCAATGTCTATCCGAACGAAATCGAAGACGTGGTGGCATCGCATCCGGGCGTGCTGGAATGCGCCTGCATCGGCGTGCCGGATGAGCATTCCGGCGAGGCGGTGAAGGTGTTCGTGGTGAAGAAAGACCCGAACCTGACCGCTGAAGTGCTGATGGACTACTGCAAGCAAAACCTGACCGGCTACAAGAAGCCGAAATATATCGAGTTCCGCACCGAGCTCCCTAAAACCAACGTTGGCAAGATCCTGCGCCGTATGCTGCGCGATGAGAAGCCTGCCGACGACAAGAAAGCTGCATAAGCGGCAAGGACACGAAAGGCAATACGATGGAAAAAATCTGGCTGAAGTCTTATCCCGAAGGCGTGCCTGCGGAGATTGACGTTTCGCAGTACCGCTCCGTGACCCACCTGATGGAAGAGTCGTTCCAGAAGTTCGCAAGCCGCAACGCGTACGTCTGCATGGACAAGTTCCTGACCTACTCCGAGGTGGACCAGCTGTCGAAGCAATTCGGCGCATGGTTGCAGTCCAAGGGCCTCAAGCCAGGTGCGCGCGTCGCCATCATGCTGCCTAACGTGCTGCAATATCCTGTCGCGCTGGCGGGCATCATCCGCGCCGGCTATGTCGTGGTCAACGTCAACCCGCTGTACACCCCGCGCGAGCTGCAGCACCAGCTGAACGACTCCGGTGCGGAAGCCGTGATCGTGTTGGAAAACTTTGCCACCACCGTGCAACAGGTGGTGGCGTCGACCCCGGTCAAGCACGTGATCGTGGCCTCGATGGGCGACCTGCTGGGCGGCCTGAAAGGCATGATCGTCAACTTCGTCGTGCGCAATGTGAAGAAGATGGTGCCAGCCTGGGATATCCCTGGCCACGTGACCTTCAAGCAGGTGCTGTCCGAAGGCTCGCGCCTGACCCTGAAGTCGGCCGACCAGAAGCCGGAAGATATCGCCTTCCTGCAGTACACCGGCGGCACTACCGGCGTCTCGAAAGGCGCCGTGCTTCTGCACCGTAACGTAGTGGCGAACATGCTGCAGAATGAAGCCTGGCTGCAGATGGCGCCGAGCGACAAGCAGATGGTGTTCGTGGCCGCGCTACCGCTGTACCACATCTACTCGCTGACCATTTCCTGCTTCATGGGCTGGAAGCTGGGCGGCATGAATATCCTGATCCCGAACCCGCGCGATATCCCGGGCTTCGTGAAAGAGCTGGCCAAGTATCCGGTGACCGTGTTCCCTGCTGTGAACACGCTGTACAACGCGCTGCTGAACAATCCTGACTTCTCCAAGCTGGACTTCTCAAGCTACAAGATCTGCAATGGCGGCGGCATGTCCGTGCAGCAGTCGGTGGCCGATCGTTGGCTGAAGGTGACCGGCACCCCGATCATCGAAGGCTACGGCCTGTCTGAGACCTCGCCTGTGGCCACTGCGAACCGCGTGGATATCAAGGAATTCACCGGCACCATCGGCGTGCCGATTCCTTCGACCGAAGTGGCGATCCTGGACGACGACGGCAAGGAAGTGGCGCTTGGCTCCGCCGGTGAAATCGCGATCCGCGGCCCGCAGGTGATGGCTGGCTACTGGAACCGTCCGGAAGAAACGGCCAAGTCGATCACCCCTGACGGCTACTTCAAGACCGGCGACGTGGGCATCATGGACGACCGCGGCTTCGTGCGCATCGTCGACCGCAAGAAAGACATGATCCTGGTGTCCGGCTTCAACGTCTACCCGAACGAAGTGGAAGGTGTGGTTGCTGCGCATCCTGGCGTGCTGGAAGTGGCTTGCGTTGGCGTGCCTGATGCAAACTCCGGCGAAGCGGTGAAGCTGTTCGTGGTGCGCAAGGATCCGAACCTGACTTCAGAAGCGCTGATGGAATTCTGCAAGCATGAACTGACCGCTTACAAGAAGCCGAAGTACATCGAGTTCCGCGACGAACTGCCGAAAACCAATGTCGGCAAGATCCTTCGCCGTCAGCTGCGCGACGAAAAGAAAGCAGCATAAGCCGGCACGATTGATCTGGCGCAAATAATGGCTCCGGACCGGCTGTAAAGTGGAATGAACCTCTGAGCAGCCTCCGGAACCAATATGGGCCAACTATATAATTTCGCACTCACCATCAGTACCGAAGGCCGCCGCGCTTTAAGACAGCGCGAGGGCCTGTGCGGCTACTACGAAGTTTCCCGTCCAGGCATGACGCCCGACCAGGTCGAGGCAGCCTTCGACCTCTCTGTACGCAGCGCCGAACGCGCCGTACAACGCCAGGTCAGCCACCATCCCCTCACGCAAGCGCAGTTCGATGCGCTGGTCAGTTACACATACAATCTTGGCGCAGGCGGCGCGATGCTGGTGCTGCGCCGTATCGATGTCGGCGATTTCGGCGGCGCGGCAGACGCCATGCTGCGCAATATCAACGCCCCCGTGGAAGGCCGCTTGCTGCCGCATGCCGGCCTGGCCGCGCGCCGCAAGGAAGAAAGCGCGCCTTTCCGCGCCTAGCTTGCGCGGCGCGAACCCGGCTTGCCGTCGGCGACCGTGAAGCTCGCCAGCGTTATCAAGCCGCTGTTCGCATCGCGCACCTCGTCAAGCGCTTCGAAGGCGACGGCGGCGCGTTCGGGGCGCAAGTCCAGCAGCATGAAACCACGTTTGTCGCTGCGGCCGAATTTCAGGCCTGGGTTCATGTCGACGTATTGTTGCGTACGCGCTTGAGGGCGCGAGGTGGATGTGATCGATGTGCCGCAGAATTCCGTTGCGACCACGGGATTGTCAGGGCTGGCCCCGCGCGTGGGATCGCGCCGTAATTCGGCGGCGAAGAAAGTGTGCACGTCGCCTGAAAGCACCACAGGATTGCTGGCGCTGCGGGCCGCATCCAGCAGGCGCACACGGGCGGCGGCATAGCCGTCCCACCCATCAGTCCAGAAGCGGCCATCGCTGTCGCCGGCCAGGGGCACCTGCGACATCTGCGCCATCAGCGTTTGCTGGGCAATGATGTTCCAGCGCGCCTTCGATTCCTTGAGGCCTTGCGCCAGCCATTGTTCCTGATCGCTGCCAAGCATGGTGCGGCGCTGGTCGGCCAGCGCCGCGCAGTCGCGGCGGTAGACCGAACTTGAACCTCCGCGTCCCTTCGGCTGGCAGGCGTGGATCGAACGGTAGCGGCGCGTATCAAGCACGTGGAAGCGCGCCAGCTGGCCCCAGTCGTAGCGCTGGAACATGCGCTGTGCGCGCAGCGGCTGGTGTTCGAAGTAGGCCTGGTAAGCGGCCTCGCGCCGCTGGGCAAAATCCGGCGACAGCAGCTCGTCGCGCGTTAGGCTGTAATCGTTCGCGACTTCATGGTCGTCCCAGGTAAGCAACCATGGCGCCGCATGGTGCGCCGCTTGCAGGTTCGGGTCGCTCTTGTACTGCGCATAGCGTGCGCGGTATTCCTCCAGCGTGAAGCTTTCATTGCGGCGCTGGGCGGAACCCGGATGCTGCAGGCTGTACGGTCCCCATTCGTAAATATAGTCGCCAAGGAAGGCCACCAGGTCGGGGGCGGCTTGCGCGATATGGCGATGCGCGGCGTAATGGCCGAATTCCCAATGCTGGCAGGAGGCGACGGCCAGCTTCAGCGCTGCGGGCATGCTGCCCGGCGCCGGTGCGGTGCGCGTGCGGCCGACGGGGCTGACGGCGTCGCCCAGCATGAAGCGATACCAGTACCAGTGGTCCGGCTGCAGGCCGCGCACGTCGACGTTGACGCTGTGCGCCAGCGCTGGAGAAGCTACCGCCGTGCCTTTGGCCGCAATGCGGGTGAAGGCCTCATCGTGCGCGACTTCCCAGCGCACTTGCTGGGCGATGGGCGGCATCGATGCCGCGTTCAGTGGATCGGGCAGGAGCCGTGTCCAGAGGATGATGGAATCGGGTAGTGGGGCGCCGGACGCGACGCCAAGCGTGAAAGGGTAGGCACCGTTGCTGGCGCTGCGCGCTTGCGCGGGAAGATGGGGCGCCAGCACTGCCAGTGCGGCCACGCGGGCCGCGGTCTGGAGCAGCAGGCGGCGCCCGTCCTGCATGGTTGTTACAGCAGCGATTCCAACGGCGGAACCGGACGTGGCTTGCGGTCAGGGCCGGTCGCGACATAAGTCAGCGTCGCTTCGGTAACCTTGACGATATTGGCCTGCAAGCGGTTGCGCTCTGCATAAACTTCCACGTTGACGGTGATCGAGGTGTTGCCGACCTTGACGATGTCCGCATAGAAGGTGAGCAGGTCGCCTACGAATACCGGGTTCTTGAACAGGAAGGAGTTCACGGCGATGGTGGCGACGCGGCCATTGGCGCGGCGGGTGGCGGGCAGGGAACCCGCAATGTCGACCTGGGCCATGATCCAGCCACCGAATACGTCGCCGTACACGTTGGCATCGGATGGCGCGGGCATGACGCGCAGTTCAGGCATTTTTCCAGGAGGAAGGCCGCGGGAAGTTTGTTCTATGGTGCTCATCGCAAATTCTCATGAAGGACTACAATTGATGGGATTTTAAACCAGCCAGCCAATGCACGTATGCGACGTTATTCGAATACTCCGCCACCGCCACCCGGCCCGCAGCGCGGCGACCTTGCCACTCTGAAAACATTGCTCCCCTATCTCTGGGTCTACAAGTGGCGGGTGCTGGCCGCCTTGCTGGCGCTGGTGGGCGCCAAGGCAGCCAACGTCAGCGTGCCGATCGTGCTGAAACGCCTGGTGGACGATATGACCATCAAGCCCGGCGATCCTCAGGCGTTGCTGGTGCTTCCGCTTGCGACGCTTGTGGCGTATGGCTTGCTGCGCCTCTCTACCACCATGTTCACGGAGCTGCGCGAATTCCTGTTCGCGCGCGTCACGCAGCGCGCAGTGCGTACCATTGCGCTGAAAGTGTTCCGCCACCTGCATTCGCTGTCGCTGCGCTTCCACCTGAACCGCCAGACCGGCGGCATGACGCGTGATATCGAACGCGGCACGCGCGGTGTCAGCTCGCTGATTTCGTACACACTGTTCAATATCCTGCCAACGCTGGTCGAGATCACGCTGGTGCTGGGCTACCTGGTCACGCATTACGATATCTGGTTCTCGGTGATCACCTTCTCGGCGCTGGTGATCTACATTACCTTTACCATTTTGGTGACGAACTGGCGCACCCACTTCCGCCGCACCATGAACGACCTCGATTCGAAGGCCAACACCAAGGCCATCGACTCGCTGTTGAATTACGAGACAGTCAAATACTTCGGCAACGAAGACTACGAAGCCAATCGCTACGATGAAGGCTTGCAGCGCTACGAGAAGGCGGCCGTCAAGTCGCAGACTTCGCTGTCGCTGCTGAACACGGGCCAGTCGGCCATTATCGCGATTGCCGTTACGCTGATCCTGTGGCGCGCAACGCAGGGCGTCATCGACGGCAAGATGTCGCTGGGCGACCTGGTGCTGGTGAATGCCTTCATGATTCAGCTCTACATCCCGCTCAACTTCCTCGGCGTGATCTACCGCGAGATCAAGCAAAGCCTGGCGGATATGGAGCGCCTGTTCTCGCTGATGGACGAGAACCGCGAAGTAGACGATGCTGCCCATGCCAAGCCCCTGCAGCCACAAGGCGCGGAAGTACGCTTCAACCACGTCGACTTCAGCTACGACCCGAAGCGCCAGATCCTGTTCGACGTGGACTTCACGATCCCGGCTGGCACCACCACCGCCGTGGTAGGCCATAGCGGTTCCGGCAAATCCACGCTATCGCGCTTGCTGTACCGCTTCTATGAGGTGAATAGCGGCAGCATTACGATCGACGGGCAGGACCTGCGCGACCTCACCCAGCACTCACTGCGCCACGCGATCGGCATCGTGCCGCAAGATACGGTGCTGTTCAACGACACCATCGAATACAACATCGCCTATGGCCGCCCCGGCGCCAGCAAGGACGAGATCATTTCTGCCGCACGCGCCGCCTCGATCCATGACTTCATCGCCAGCCTGCCGGACGGCTACGAAACCATGGTCGGCGAACGAGGCCTCAAGCTATCCGGCGGCGAAAAGCAGCGCGTGGCGATTGCCCGCACGCTGCTGAAGGACCCCGCCATCCTGATCTTCGACGAAGCCACGTCCGCGCTGGACTCCAAGGCCGAGCAGGCGATCCAGGCGCAGTTGAAGGAAATCGCCAAGAACCGCACGACGATGGTGATCGCGCACCGCCTGTCGACCATCGCCGACGCGCAGCAGATCCTGGTGCTGGATCACGGTAAGATTGTGGAACGCGGCACGCACGCAGCGCTTCTCGCACGCGAAGGACTGTACGCGCAGATGTGGGAGCGCCAGCAGGCGCGCGGAGAGCAGGAACAGTCCTCGCCGGCCACCGGCGAGCTTGTCAACTAATTCGGAGGACGGGGATGGCGGTGAAAAAAGTTCTGGCAGTAGCCCTTGCGGCGATTGGCGTGGCGGCGGTTGCAGTTGGCGTCAATACGGCGCGCGGCGGCAGCAAGCAGCTGGCAGTGGAGAAGGCGCCAGCCCTGGCCATCGACGAAGCCGCAGCGGCGCAGCGCCTGGGCGAAGCACTGCGCTTCATGACTATCTCCGACTACAAGGACGCCGACGCCAACGCCGCCGAATTCGACAAGCTGCACGCCCACCTGCAAGCCAGCTTCCCGCGCGTGCATGCAACGTTGAAGCGCGAAAACGTCAACGGCAATGCCCTGCTCTACACCTGGCAGGGCAGCGACGCCAACGCCGCCCCGGTGATGTGGATGGCGCACCAGGATGTAGTACCGATCGCGCCCGGCACTGAGAAGAACTGGGAGCAGCAACCATTCGCTGGCGTGGTGCAGGATGGCTTCATCTGGGGCCGAGGCGCCTGGGACGACAAGGGCAACCTGTACGCCCAGTTGGAAGCGATCGAAATGCTGCTGGCCGCCGGCTATCAGCCCCGCCGCACCATCTACCTGGCCTACGGCGCCGACGAGGAGGTGGGCGGCAAGCGCGGTGCGAAGAAGATCGCCGAGCTGCTCAAGTCGCGCAACGTCAAGCTCGATTATGTGCTCGATGAAGGCTTGATGATCGTGCACGGCATGGTGCCCGGCCTTGAACCCGGCGCCGCCATGATCGGCATGGCGGAAAAGGGCTACGCAAGCTACAAGCTGGAACTGGACACCGCGCCCGGCCATTCCTCCATGCCGCCACAAGACACCGCCATCGGCATGATGAGCAAAGCCCTGGTCGCACTGGAAGCGAACCCGATGCCGGTGCGCATGGCAGGATTGCCGCAGCAAAGCTTCGAGACGATGGCGCCGGAAATGACAGGCATGAACCGCGTCGCCCTTTCGAACTTCTGGCTCTTCAAGCCCATGCTGGAGCGCATGCTGGCCAAGACCCCGAGCACGAACGCGCTGATGCGCACCACGACCGCGCTAACCATCGTGAACGCCGGCGTAAAGGACAACGTGCTGCCCGGTACCGCCAGCGCCACGGTCAATTTTCGCCTGCTGCCGGGCGACACGCTGGCCGACGTGGAGCAGCATATGCACAAGGTGATCGGCAACGACAAGATTCGCGTCAAGCCCGATGGCGACTTCAACACCGAAGCCTCACGCGTGGCCCGCCAAGACGGCGCGCCGTATGCCGCAGTGAACCGCACCATCCGCCAGGTATTCCCCGACGTGATCGTGACGCCAGGCCTGATGATCGGCGCCACCGACTCGCGCTACTTCGACGGCATGAGCGACAGCGTCCTCAAATTTGGCCCGGTCCGCGCCAAGCCGGAAGACTTGCCGCGCTTCCACGGAACCAATGAACGCATGTCGGTCAAAGGCTACGCCGACATGATCCGCTTCTACCACCAGCTACTGAAGAACAGTGCATAAAAAAAGTCGGGGTCAGGTCGAGCAAATGGACATTTGTCCCCTTTCTCTGCC
>NZ_JBXARE010000026.1:17579-29482 GCF_058807935.1 Pseudoduganella sp. GW821-FHT11H04
CAAAGAAAGAGGTTGTTGCCGGGTATGCAACCGTGCCCCTTTCCCTTTTCCCCCCCCCCCCCCCCGACTTGTATGTTGGTGGCCTAATGCTTTAAGGCAGCGGGCGGTCCGAGAGTTCGCGGTCGTCGGTGCTGGTCAGTTCACCTTCCCACTTTGCGACAACGGCGGTGGCGATGGAATTGCCGACTACGTTGGTGGCGGAGCGTGCCATGTCCAGGAAGTGGTCGATGCCGAGCAGCAGTACCAGGCCGGCTTCAGGAATCTTGAACTGGGTCAGGGTGGCGGCAATCACCACCAGCGATGCGCGCGGTACGCCGGCCATGCCTTTGGAGGTCAGCATCAGCACGGCCATCATGGTGATCTGGGTGCCGAGGTCCATATTGATGCCGTAAGCCTGTGCGATGAACACCGTGGCGAAGGTGCAGTACATCATCGAGCCATCGAGGTTGAAGGAGTAGCCGATCGGCAGCACGAACGCTGCAATGCGGTTACGCACGCCAAAGCGCTCCAGGCCTTCCAGAGTTTTCGGGAAAGCGGCTTCGGAGGAAGCGGTGGAGAAGGCCAGCAGGGTCGGTTCTTTGACTTCGGACATCAGCTTCAGCACGCGCTTGCCCAGGAACAGGAAGCCGGCAAAGATCAGGATCGCCCACAGCACGCCGATGGAGAGGTAGAACTCCGCCATGAACACGCCGTAAGTTTGCAGCACGCCCACGCCGCTCTTGGCGATGGTGCCTGCGACAGCGGCGAAGACGGCGAACGGTGCGAATTGCATCACGTAGCCGGTGACCTTCAGCATGATGTGCGCCACGCCGTCGACCGCGTCGACCAGCGGTTCGGCTTTCTTGCCCACGGCGGCAGCTGCGGTGCCGAAGAACAGCGAGAACACCACGATCTGCAGGATTTCGTTCTTGGCCATGCCGTCGATGATCGAGGACGGCACTAGGTGGGTGATGAACTCTTTCAGCGACAGGCTGGAAGTCTGCAGCGTGGCGGCGGCAGCGGCGCCGTCAGCCGGGATATGGCCCATCAGGGCATCGCCTGGACGGAACAGGTTGACCATGATCAGGCCCAGGGTCAGTGACAGCACGGACGCCAGGAAGAACCAGCCCAGGGTCTTGATACCGACGCGGCCTACTTCCTTGGTGTCGCCCATGCGTGCGATGCCGACCATCAGGGTCGAGAACACCAGCGGCGCAATGATCATTTTGATCAGTCGCAGGAAGAGGGTGGTAATGAGGGTCATGTAATCCGCGAAGCTGGCAGCTTGTGGCGCCATTTGCGAATTGATGGTGTAACCGGTAAGGATACCCAGCGCCAGGCCGACGAGGATATAGGTGGTCAGGCGGTTTTTGTTGGCCATAAGCAAGATTCCTGGATAGAGGCGGATTTGCCGTTAGAATGATGAGCTATTAAGCAAGTCCCGAAGTATCCTTGCGGTTCTAGGCCACTGTCAAGCAAGAATAAACCTGCCGAAACGCGAAAAAGATGATCGCAATTAAAGACTTATGTAAATGGTATGGCAACTTTCAGGTGCTCGCAGACTGCAGCACCGAGGTGGCCAAAGGCGACGTCATGGTCATTTGCGGACCCTCCGGCTCGGGCAAATCCACCTTGATCAAGACGGTCAACGGGCTGGAACCTTTCCAAAAAGGCGAAATTATTGTCGATGGCACCTCGGTAGGCGCAAAAGGCACGGATTTGCCGGCTTTGCGTGCCCGCATTGGCATGGTTTTCCAGAATTTCGAGCTATTTCCCCACCTGTCGGTGCGCGAAAACCTGACTTTGGGCCAAATCAAGGTGCTGGGCCGCTCGCAGGACGAGGCCAATGAAAAGGGCCTGAAATACCTGGACCGCGTCGGCCTGCTGGCGCACCAGGATAAATACCCGAACCAGCTCTCCGGCGGCCAGCAGCAGCGGGTTGCCATTGCCCGCGCCCTGGCGATGGATCCGATTGCCATGCTGTTCGACGAGCCGACGTCCGCCCTGGACCCGGAAATGATCAATGAAGTGCTGGACGTCATGGTCGGCCTGGCGCAGGATGGCATGACCATGATGGTGGTGACCCACGAAATGGGCTTCGCGCGCAAGGTAGCCAACCGGGTGGTGTTCATGGATCAGGGCCGCATTCTTGAGGATTGCAGCAAGGATGAATTCTTCGGCGCCCCGCGTTCCGAACGCGCACGGGAGTTTTTAGCGCGTATCATCCACTAACAGGGCGGGTCGTCGTCCCCGCCAGCGGAGGACACCATGACCTTTCTGCGCCTGCTTCCCCTTCTTTGCCTGGGCCTTGCCGCCCATGCCGCCGCCGCTTCGGACAGCGGCACCCTCGCCAAGATCAAACGCACCGGCCAGGTCGTGCTGGGCGTGCGTGACGGCTCGATTCCTTTCTCTTACCTCGATGACAAGCAGCAGTACCAGGGCTATTCGGTGGACCTGTGCCTGAAAGTCGTCGAGCACTTGAAAACCCAGCTCGCGATGCCGGGGCTGAAGGTGGCCTACAACCCGGTCACCTCCGCCAACCGCATCCCGCTGATGGCCAACGGCACCATCGACCTGGAATGCGGCTCCACGACCAATAATGCGGAGCGCCAGCAACAGGTGGCATTCGGGCCGACCATGTTCGTTATCTCCAGCCGGCTGCTGGCCAAGAAGTCGGCCAATATCCAGAAGCTGGACGATATGAAGGGTAAAACGCTGGTTGCCACGGCAGGTACCACGACGCTCAAGCAAATGACCATGCTGAACACCGAGCGGAAGCTGGGCATGAAGATCCTGGTTGGCAAGGACCACCCCGAATCGTTCCTGATGCTGGAAACCGAACGCGCCCAGGCGGAAGCCAATGACGACATCCTGCTTGCCGCGCAGGTGGCAACCTCGAAAGCGCCGGTCGATTTCGCCGTCAGCAGCGAGGCGATGTCGGTGGAGCCTTACGGGATCATGATGCGTAAGGGCGATGCGCCGTTCAAGAAAGCCGTAGACGAAGCGCTGCGCAAGGTCTACCAGTCCGACGAGATCCAGCGCATCTACAACAAATGGTTCATGAGCCCCATTCCGCCTCGTGGCGTGAACCTGAACTTCCCCATGCCGGCCAGGCTGAAGGCAGTGCTGGCCAAGCCGACCGACTCACCGGACCCTGCCGCTTACCAATAGCATGCACTACAACTGGAACTGGCACATCTTCTGGGAGCTGTCCCCGGACGGTGTGCACAGTTATTGGGATACGCTGCTCTCCGGCCTTGCGTGGACGCTGGCGACTTCGCTGGCCGGCTGGGTGATTGCGCTGGCGCTGGGCGTTGCCGTTGGAACGGTGCGCACTGCGCCCAATCGCTGGCTGCGCCGCTTCGCCATCTGCTGGGTGGAGGTGTTCCGCAATATCCCGTTGCTGGTGCAGATGTTCCTGTGGTTCTTCGTGCTGCCAGAATTGTTGCCACGCGCCGCGGGCGCCTGGGTGAAGGCGCTGCCGAACGCGCCCTTCGTGACGGCGGTGCTGTGCCTGGGTTTCTTCACTTCAGCGCGTATCGCGGTGCAGGTGGCGGCGGGCATTAACGCGCTGGCAGGCGGACAGCGACTGGCAGCGCTGGCGCTGGGCTTGTCGCGCACGCAGGCCTACCGCTATGTGCTGCTGCCGCTTGGCTTGCGCATTGTGCTGCCGCCGCTGGCAAGTGAATTCCTCAACATCATCAAGAACAGTTCCGTCGCGCTGACTATCGGATTGATGGAGCTGACCGGCAGCGCGCGCTCGATGCAGGAGTTCTCCTTCCAGTTCTTCGAAGCGTTTGCGGCTGCAACGGCGATCTACCTCATCGCCAACATCATCGTCGTCGCGGGGATGACGCTGCTGGAACGGCGCCTTGCGCTGCCTGGAACGCTGGGCGGCGACGCGCGGGAGGCTGCGTAATGTTTTCCAATTTCGATTACAGCGTGATCGCCAATTCCTTGGCCTACCTGTTCAAGGTCGGCATGGTGTTCACGCTCAAGCTCACCGTGCTCTCCATGCTGGGCGGCGTCGCGCTTGGCACCTTGCTGGCCATGGCCCGGCTGGCGCCCCTGCGTGCGTTGTCGCTGCCTGCTGCCGGATACGTGAACCTGGTGCGCGCCGTGCCGCTGGTGCTGGTGATCTTCTGGTTCTATTTCCTGGTGCCGTATATCGCGGCTTGGGTGATCGGCGCGCAGGAGCCTGTGAAGGTGGGGACGTTCATGTCGGCGCTGATCACCTTCACACTGTTCCAGGCGGCCTATTACTGCGAGATCATGCGCGGCGGCATACAGGCCGTACCTAAAGGCCAGGTTTATGCGGCGCAGGCGCTGGGCATGGGCTACTGGCTGACCATGTCGCAAATCGTGCTGCCGCAGGCTTTCCGCAATATGCTGCCGCTGCTGCTGACGCAGACCATCGTGCTGTTCCAGGATGTGTCGCTGGTGTACGTGCTATCGGTGGCGGATTTTGTCGGCGCAGCCAGCAAGATCGCCCAGCGTGATGGACGGCTGGTGGAGATGTATGTCTTCGTGGCGCTGGTATATTTCATTTTATGCACGCTCCTGTCCTGGCTGGTGCGCCGGCTGCAGCGGCGCATCTCGTTCGAAAGGTAAGCGGCGCCGCAGCTTTCGTATGTTTCGGGTTGTATCGCCGGCTAGTGTGCGGGCTGCGGCCTGTGTACCATCAGGTTTATGAAGATGATGAGACTTTCGGTTGGCGCCTTGCTGGTGCTGGGGGCGTTCGGCGGTGCACAAGCTGCGGGACGCGTGATGGTGGACGTGGCGCTGACGCAGGCGACGATTGTCGATGTGGCATCGGGCCAACTGGTGCAGGGCAAGGCCGTGCTGCTGAAAGGCGGCGACATCGTTGGCGTTGTCGATAACGCAAAGCTAAAAGATTACTCACCCAAGCGCACCGTCAAGCTGCCGGGCAAATACCTGATGCCTGGCCTGTGGGACGCCCACGTGCACTTTGGCGGCGGTTCCTCCCTCATCGAAGAAAACAAGCAACTGCTGGGCCTTTACCTCGCCCACGGCATCACCACCGTGCGTGATTGCGCGGGCGACTTGTCCGATACGGTGCTCGATTGGCGCGACATGATCAATCGCGGCAAGCTGGTTGGTCCGACCATCTTCGCCGCCGGCCCCAAGCTGGAGGGCTATAAGCCACTGTGGAAAGGCACAATCGAAGTCGGCACGCCGGAAGAAGTCAGCAAGGCGCTTGACTACCTGCAATCGCGCAGCGTGGACTTCGTAAAAATCACCGAGAACACCCTGAAGCCGGAAATCTACCTGGAAGCGCTGCGCCAGGCAAAGGCACGCGGAATGCAGACCTCCGGCCACCTGCCGGTTCAACTGACGCTGGACCAGATGATGCAGGCAGGCCTGGGCAGCATCGAACACCAATCCTATGCACTGCGAGGCGCAACCCCGCGTGAAGCGGAACTGACTGCGCAAGTCGCCGCTGGCAACATCACCGGCCGCGAGGCTATGCGCGCCAGTATCGAGAGCTATGACGAAGCGACCGCCCGCGCCACCTTCCGCCGCATGGCCGCCGCCGGCATGTCGATTACCCCGACCCTGGTAGGCTCGCAAGTTACCGCCTACCTGGACCAGGACGACCACGCCAACGACCCGTACCTGCAATACATCGGCAAAGGCCTGCGCAAGACCTACGAATGGCGCGTGCAGCGCGCGGCCAAGGACGATGCAGCCGCCATCGCCTACCGCCACACCTCGTACGAGAAAGCCGCCTCGCTGCTGCCGCTGATGCAGCAGGAAGGTGTCAACATCATCGCCGGCACCGACGCGGGCTTCCTGAATTCCTTTGACTATCCCGGCAAGGGCCTGCACGACGAACTGGGCATCTTCGTCAAATACGGCCTGACGCCGCAGCAGGCGCTGCAAGCCTCGGTGATCAACGGCCCGCGCTTCCTCGGCAAGCAGGAACGATATGGCGCCGTCGCGCAAGGCAAGGCCGCCGACCTTCTGGTGCTGGACGCCAACCCGCTACAGGACATCGCCAACACCCGAAAAGTGCGCATGGTGGTCAGCCACGGCAAGGTCTACGACCGCAGCAATCTGGACGCAATGCTGGAATCCGCCCGCCGCTATGCAGAGGAACATCCCGCGCCAACAGAGTAAAATGGCGGGATTCGTTTAATGAAAGCTTGCCCCGCCATGAGTGACTTCGAGATCCCGCACAGCATCACCATTACCCGTCCAGACGATTGGCACCTTCACCTGCGTGACGGCGCCACCATGGCCAGCGTCCTGCCGGACACCGCCCGCCAGTTTGGCCGCGCGATTGTGATGCCAAATTTGAAACCTCCTGTCACCACTGTGGCGCAGGCAGCCGCCTACCGCGACCGCATCCTGGCCGCCCTGCCGCAAGGCATGGACTTCGAGCCGCTGATGACGCTCTACCTGACAGACAACACCTCGCCGGACGAAATTATCCGCGCGGCTGACAGCGGCTTCGTGCACGCGGTCAAGCTGTACCCGGCAGGCGCCACCACCAACTCGGACGCCGGCGTGACCGACCTGTCCAAGTGCTACAAGGTGTTGGAAACCATGCAGGAAGTGGGCATGCCGTTCCTGGTGCACGGTGAAGTCACCGACCAGGACATCGACCTGTTCGACCGCGAAGCCGTCTTCATCGAGCGCGTCATGCGCCCGCTGCGCAAGGACCTGCCGGCCCTGAACATCGTGTTCGAGCACATCACCACCAAGGATGCGGCGCAATACGTGGCCGAAGCGGAAGGCCCGATCGCGGCCACCATCACCGCACACCACCTGCTGTACAACCGCAACGAGATCTTCAAGGGCGGCATTCGTCCGCACTACTACTGCCTGCCTGTGCTGAAGCGTGAAGAGCACCGCCTGGCGCTGGTGACTGCGGCGACCAGCGGCGACGAGCGCTTCTTCCTCGGCACCGACTCCGCTCCGCACGCGCAGGGCGCCAAGGAAGCCGCCTGCGGCTGCGCTGGCTGCTACACCGCGCTGCACGCGATGGAGCTGTACACCGAGGCCTTCGCCCGCGCCGGCGCGCTGGACAAGCTGGAAGCCTTCGCTTCCCTGAACGGCCCGGCCTTCTACGGCCTGGAACCAAACAAGGGTACCATCACCCTGAAGCGCGAGCAGTGGACCCTGCCTGCCGACCTGCCATTCGGCGATTCCAAACTGATCCCGCTGAACGCCGGCGAAACGATCAACTGGAAAATGGTCTAAGGGACCAAGTGTTTCAAGAGATCGACTGGTCCCGCGCCTGGTATGCCTCGGTGCGGGACGTAGCCTCCCGCATCGACCTCTCCCTGCCCAGCGTCGTCGAGCCGTTCTGCCAACAGGCGGCCGCGCTGGCGCTGGTCAACCACAAAGGCCAGCCGCTGCGTTTTGTGCCGCAAGCTGCGCTGCCTGAAGGTACCGCCTACGAAGAATTCATCGGCGCCACCGGCCAGGTGCCCACGCGCGATAACCTGCACGATTTCTTCAACGGCCTGGTGTGGCTGACCTTCCCGGTCATCAAACGCCAGCTGAACGCCCTGCAGGCCGCGCAGATTGCGCTGGACGGCGTGGGCAAGTCGCGCGGTCCCGCACGCGATGCTGCTACTATCTACGACGAGAATTCCGCGCTGCTGGTGGTGCGCGACGATGCCGACGGCGCGGCCCTGGTGGACGCCCTGCGCAACCACCGCTGGCGCGAAGCCTTCGTCGATCGCGCCGCGCAGTTCGACGGCGATGCACAAGTCTGGCTGTTCGGCCACGCACTGATGGAAAAGCTGGTGGCGCCCTACAAAGCCATCACCGCCCATACACGCGTGGTGCTGGCCGGCGACGATTACTGGTCGCAGGACGACGCGGGCCGCCGCGCATGGATGGACCGCGTGGAAGCACAGCGCCTGGCCGAAGAGGGCCTTGCCAAGGGAGGCTTTACACCGCTGCCAGTGCTGGGAATTCCCGGCTGGTGGCCGCAGCAGGACAACGCATTTTACGAAGACCAAACGGTATTCCGCGCCAAGCGGACGCCGTCCTGAAAGGAGCTTTGAATGGAAAAGATTATTCGCTGGGGCATCCTCGGCACCGGCAAGATCGCCAAGGCTTTCGCCACCGCGCTGCGCGAGGTGCCTGATGCAGAACTGGTGGCCGTCGCATCGCGCAGCCTAGATAGCGCTACCGAGTTCGCGAAAGAATACGGCGCCAAGCGCGCCCACGGCACGTACCAGGCCCTGGCCGATGACGACGGCGTGGACGTGGTCTACATTGCCACGCCGCACGCCATGCACCACGAGAATGCCATCATGTGCCTGAATGGCGGCAAAGCACTGCTGGTGGAAAAAGCCTTCACCCTGAACCGCCGCGAAGCGCAGGAAATCGCCGACCTGGCGCGCCAGCGAAAACTGTTCGTCATGGAAGCGATGTGGACGCGCTTCCAGCCCGCCATGCTGGAAGCCAAGCGAATGATCGACATGGGCGAAATCGGCAATGTGTGCAACCTGCAGGCCGATTTCGGCTTCCCCGCCGATGCCGGCCCTGAGCATCGCCTGTTCAATCCAGCTCTGGGCGGCGGCTCCCTGCTGGACCTTGGCATCTACCCGCTGTCGATGGCGGTCTTTTTCCTAGGTCCGGTGAAAGGAGTGCAAGGCTACGGCGAGCTGACGCCGACGGGCGTCGATCTGCAATCGAGCTTCGTATTGCAGCATGAGGGCGGCGCGCTGTCGGCCTGCAGCTGCAGCCTGAATAGCTGGACCCCGACCACCATGACTATCTGCGGCGACAAGGGCTTCCTGCGCCTGCACGGACGCTTCCACCACACCGAGCGCTTCACCATTGGCCTGAGCCGCGGGGAAGAGCGCGAATTCTACTTCCCGCGCATCGGCAATGGCTACGCGCACGAAGCGATGGAGGTAGGGCGCTGCCTGCGCGAAGGGATGCTGGAAAGCCCGGAGATGCCGCTTGACGAATCCGTCGAACTGATGGGCGTTCTGGACCAGCTGCGGTCCCAGGTCGGCGTGAAATATGCTGTGGATTAAAGGGCGATTCGTTACAAAATAATCATCGCCGCACAATTGCAAGAAAGTTATTATCGGATCTTTAACTTTCTTGGGAGGGTGTATGCATAAAGCTTTACTGAAGCTGGCAGGCGCCGTTGCACTGGCATCGGCATCTGGCGCGGCATCCGCGCACTGGACTACTACCGATATTGAAGTAACGGGCGTGATCCAGGAAATCCCCGGCCCCTCGCTGCGCTGCCCTTCCAAATTCGGCGGCACCATCACCGGTTACGGCAACAGCGCCTTGCTGGGGCGCGTCGCCTTCGTCGCCAACGACTGCATCACGCAGAACGGCGCGGTCTTCACTTTCGACCGCGGCCGCTTCATCATCATGACCACTACAGGCGACCAGCTGTACGCCGAATACAGCGGCCAGTTCGTGCCGACCGGCCAGGGCGCCGACTATGTCTTCAACGGGGCCTCGTTCACGATTACGGGCGGCAGCGGCCGATATATGTTCGCCAGTGGCGGTGGCCAGTTGCTGGGTAACGAGAACATGCTGACCGGCGCCGGCACCATCGCGCTGAAGGGCCGCATCAGCTACTGGGCGCGCTAAGAAGTGATCCTGTGCGGCCGTCAGCAGGATTTGGCGGCATCCTTTACACTGGCTTTCTTTGCCAGCCCAGGATGCCCGTCATGTCCAACGATCGCCAACTCAATCTCAAGACAATCCTGATTGCGAGCGGCGTCGTGTTGACGCTGGCAATGGGCGTGCGCCATGGCTTCGGTTTCTGGATGCAGCCCATTTCGCAAGCTAACGGCTGGAGCCGCGAAACCTACTCGCTGGCGCTGGCGCTGCAAAACCTTCTGTGGGGCGCCTTCGGCCCCTTCGCCGGCATGGTGGCGGACCGCTACGGCACCATGCGCGTGGTGATTGTCGGCGCCATTTCGTATATGGCGGGTCTGCTGTGGATGGCCACGGTCACCCAGCCTACCTTGTTCATCGCCGGTTCCGGCATCTTCATCGGCCTTGGCCTGGCTTGTACCGCCTTTGGCGCGGTGAGCGGCATCATCGGCCGCGCGGCGCCGGTGGAAAAGCGCTCCTGGGCATTCGGTGTTTCCGGCGCGGCCAGCTCCTTCGGCCAGTTCCTGATGATGCCGATCGAGCAGCAGTTGATTTCCTCCATCGGCTGGCAGCACGCCTTCTACGCTCTGGCCGGCGTGGTGTTCCTGCTGATGATTCCCATGTCGACCTTCTTGCGCGAACCGAAGCACGAGGTGGCCGCAGGCGGTGCGCACCAGAGCATCGGCGACGCCATGCGCGAAGCCATCGGCAACCGCTCGTTCCTGCTGCTGGTCGCGGGCTACTTCGTGTGCGGCTTCCAGCTGGTGTTCGTCGGAGCCCATTTGCCGGCCTACCTGAAAGACAAAGGCATCGCCACGCCAGGTGTCGCAGTGATGGCATTGGCGCTGATTGGCCTGTTCAATATCTTCGGCTCCTTCACCGCCGGCCAACTGGGCGGCCGCATGCCCAAGCGCTATCTGCTGTCCACAATCTACTTCGCCCGCTCGGTAGTGATTGGCCTGTTCCTGCTGGCACCGTTGTCGCAATGGTCGGTCTACCTGTTCGCCGCAGCGATTGGCTTCCTGTGGCTTGCCACGGTGCCGCTCACCAATGGCATCATCGCCGGCGTGTTTGGCCTGAAGCATATGTCGATGCTGGCCGGGGTGGTTTTCCTCTCCCACCAGATCGGCAGCTTCCTCGGCGTATGGCTGGGCGGCTACCTGTTCGACAAGCTTGGGAGCTATGACGTGGTGTGGGGCGTCACCCTCGGCCTTGGCGTATTCGCCGGCCTCGCCAACCTCCCAATCGACGAGCGCCCGCTCGCGCGCATCGCGCCCAGCCTGAAGGCCGCCTGACATGAAACGACGGCTGCTCCGCTTTGGCCTCTGGACCCTCGGTGCAGCCGTGCTCGCGCTGGCATTCCTTGCCTACCTGCAGCCTGCCTTCATGCTCGACCTCGCCAACCGCATCTACCTCTGCCTATAGCTTCATTTATGGAATTGTCGGCAATTTTTACACAGCGGCAATTAATTTTTTAATATTTTAATGAAATCAAATACTTAATAAATTGGCATGAAATGTGCTTTTAGGCTTGCCATTAGTCAACCTTACTGAAAGCACACAAACATGAAAACCAAACTGATTGCTGCCGTTGCCCTGGCTGTTGCCGCGATGGGTCAAGCCCAAGCTGACGTAACGTTCCAGTTCTCCCAGTCCGGCGGCAACGTTGTCATGCAGTCGTCGGGAACTCTGAATGTCCGTAATCTGGTATCGGTTCCTGCGGGTGGCTGGGGTAACGCTGGTGTTGAAACCCACGACGGCAATCAGTCCGATATCATGGGCGACACCATGTCGGGCGACGTCAATCTTGGATTTACGTTCCATCAGGGCACCGACATGTCCCAGTGGTACAGCAACATGTTTACGAGCAGCAACTTTAACTGGACGTCGACCGGTACGACCCAATTCGCGACCTTTTATTGGAACTCCGGCGTTCTTACTCCAGGTATCGGCATTGGCTCCGAAGACCTGGTAGGTGCGCTGTGGACGCCAGATGTGTCCTGGACCAAAGCCGGCACCTTCGCCAGCCTGGGCTTGACCGAGGGCCTGTACAAGATTACCGACATCCAGACCGAAGAATCGATTTCGATCCTCATCGGCGGCGTACCGCCACAGGACGTGCCTGAGCCTACCTCGCTGGCCCTGCTGGGCCTTGGCCTGGCCGGTGTTGCTGCGGCTCGCCGCAAGCGCCAAGCCTGAATGGTGGTGCAGGAATAAAAAAAGCGCAGCATCGGCTGAACTGACCCCCAATAGTTGGACGGTTTAGTTTGCTAGGCTGCCAAGGGCTGAGTCCTGTATTCCACAGGACTCAG
>NZ_JBXARE010000027.1:0-24750 GCF_058807935.1 Pseudoduganella sp. GW821-FHT11H04
CAGGCCCGAAGGCCTGGGCATATCGTCAAACGCCCACACTTATCGACTGTTGATTTTTAAAGATCGCTGCTTTGTTTAACGAAGCGTTGTGTTCGTTGCAGCAGAGAAGCGAGATTATGCAGTGTTTCGTATAACTCGTCAACCCCATCTTTTTCTCGTTTCGCTCTGCTGTTTTGTCAGCACTGCGTTGCGAGGGACAGAACTATAGCCGACCCAAGCCGACTCCGCAAGGGGTATCTGGCATCTTGTTTGCTTGCATAACAAATGCAACGCACCTGGCAATCGCTTCTGTTCACTTTTGACACAGGTGCTACATTAAAGAAAGCCGCAAAGGCTGTTGGGGGAGACATGCAACAGGAAACTGTTCCAAATGTGAACAACGCGATTATCGAGACCGCCCACCTGCGGTCACGTACTTATGGCCTCGATCCATGCAGCGACGTAGACCTGTCGCCTATCGATCGCCGCTCCCTTTCCGGGCTGATTGAACAGAACCGCCTGCTGCACGCCCATGCGGTGCCGGCCATGGAAACGCTCTACCAGCAAATAGTGAACACCCATAATATGGTGATCCTGACGGACGCCAAGGGTGTGATCCTGCATTCCCTGGGCGACGATGACTTCCTGGAGAAGGCAAACCGCGTCGCCCTGCAATCCGGCGCCACCTGGTCCGAAGAGTGCAAGGGCACTAACGCGATCGGCACCGCCATCGCCGAGGCCAAGCCCGCGCTGGTGCACGCCGATCAACATTTCCTGCAAGCCAACCATTTCCTTACCTGCTCCGCGGCGCCAATTACCGACCATGCCGGCAATGTGATCGGCGTACTTGATGTCTCGGGTGACCAGCGCTCCTTCCATAAGCACACCATGGCCTTGGTGCGCATGTCGGCCCTGATGGTGGAGAACCAGCTGTTCGCCGCCGCCTTTGAAGATGTCATTACCCTGCACTTCCATGCCCGTGCTGAATTTATAGGCACCCTGATGGAGGGCATCGCTTCATTCACGCCCGGCGGCCGCTTTATCGCAGCCAATCGCGCGGGCCTGTTCCAATTGGGCCTGAGTTTCGCCGCCCTCCAGTCGCACACTTTCAGCTCCCTGTTCGGGCTTCCCGTATCGGCGCTGTTCGATCATTACCGCACTGCGGCGCCCGGACTGCTCGACCTATGCCTGCATAGCGGGGTGCGCGTCTTCGGCCGCGCCCAACTGCGACTGGCCAATAATCACTTCCAGCATCCGATCATCTCGGCGCGCGAGGAGAGCCACCCGGCCCAGACCAATCCGGCCCATGCAGCGCGCCGCCTGTCAGGCCTGCGCTACCTGCGCACCGGCGACCAGCAGCTGGAAGCGGTGATCGACAAGGTCACCCGCGTGCTGGGCAAAGATATCCCGATCATGATCATGGGCGAGACGGGCACCGGCAAGGAATTGCTGGCGCAAGCTATCCATAATGATTCACCGCGCGCCCAAGGGCCGTTTGTACCAGTGAACTGCGCATCCATCCCTGAGACCCTGATCGAATCCGAACTGTTTGGCTATGAAGACGGCGCCTTTACCGGCGCGCGTAAGAAAGGTGCGGTCGGCAAGATCCTGCAGGCGAATGGCGGCACGCTCTTCCTCGACGAGATTGGCGACATGCCCTTCCCTTTGCAGGCGCGCTTGCTGCGCGTTCTGCAGGAGCGGATGGTGACGCCGCTAGGCAGCGGCAAGTCAATCCCGGTGAACGTGGAAGTGATCTGCGCCACCAACCATAACCTGCGCGACCGCATGGCCAAAGGCTTGTTCCGCGAAGATTTGTACTATCGCCTGAACGGCCTCGTCGTGAAGCTACCGCCGCTGCGCGAACGCACCGACCTGGAGACCGTCGTCAACAAGATCCTGACCACGGACAGCGGCGGCAAGCGTTATACGGTAACGCCGGAGCTGATGCAGCTGTTCCTGCAGCATAAGTGGCCGGGCAACTTCCGCCAACTGACCAACCTTTTGCGCACGGGCGTCGTGATGGCGGGCGACGAAAGCGAAATCGGCCTGCAGCATATGCCGGACGACTTCCTCGACGACATGAAGGAAGTGCAGGCCGCGGCGCCCGCATTGGGCATGGCGCAGCCCATCAGCGTGGCGGTAACCGCGGCGACCATGCCTTGTACCGGCGCACGGCTGGAAGACATGGAGCAGACCCTGATCGTGCGTACGCTGGAGGCGCACGGCGGCAATGTCTCCGCCACCGCTCGCGCCCTGGGCGTTTCGCGCAACACGATCTACCGCAAGCTGCCCCATCTCAAGTAACGCCGCTTAGAAGAACAGGATGCCGCCGAAGGAGGCGCCGTTCATCTTCGCCTCGCCACCGGCGAAGGACTTGGAACGGGTCTGCCCCACTTCACCCACCAGGGTGATGGCGCCGGTAAGTGCGTAATATGCGCCGGCAGTAAGGTTGGCATTCGACTTCAGGCCATTGGTGCCGGCAGTGTTCTCCTCGTTGCGGCTGATGCCATAGCCCAGGCCCAGTTTGAGCTTTTCGCTCGCCTTGAACGTCCCCTGAACCAGCCAGTGCTTGCTGCGCACATTGCCCTGGTCCGCATCGGACAGCACACCCAACCCTTTGCCCCCCTGGTAGTTCGCCAGCAGGCCGAAGGCGCCTTGCTGATACGATGCGCCAGCCTCCCAGCCATTCATGGTGAAGTCGGCCAAGCCAACGGCGACGCCCTTGAACTTCTGCGACTTGGCGCCAATCCAGGCTTTAAACGGGCCTTCGGCGTAGCTCAATTGCCCTTGCACTTGCGGGTTGGAGCGCGAGGAATACTGTGACGACGACACGATAGGCGAGTCGCTGACTGGATTGAACACGCCGGCATCGATGCTGAAGCCGGAGAACTTCGGTGAGGTGTACGCCATCTGCCCGTAGTAACCGACGTAGGCGTAGCCTGCGCCGATGTGGCCCAGCGTGACGCGGCCGCGTTGCGTGGCCTGCACCGGCGCGCCTGCGCCGATCAGCGTCATGTCGCCAAAGATGGCATTGGCGCCGAAGATGCCGTTGTCGCGCCCCAGCTTGAACGTGCCCATCTCCGCATTGCCGAAGCTGAAGTAGGCCTGGCGCACGTCGACTTCACTGTTCTGCGCGATGGCGCTGTCTGTGGCAGTAGCGTGGTAGATGCCGATCAGGGCCTTGATGTCGAAACCCGATTGCTTGGTGGTGGCAGACGTCACCAGCCCGTTCGGCAGCAGGCCATTGCCGATGGTGGTGCGGCTGTCCTCTCCGCCGCAGCCGATTCCTACACTGGCAAGCGCCAGTCCGCCAACTGCGTCGCCGCTGCACGACACATGTGTGTAGTAAGCGTTGACGATGCCGCCCACGTTCACGTTCCAGTCACCGGCTTTGATGTCGACGGCGTGGGCTGCAGGGGCAAGCAAGGCACTGGCGGCGCTGGCAAGCATGATCTTTTTCATTGTTGTCTCCTTGGTTTGATTGATGGATGCTGCACAAGGGACATGGCAATTTGCGTGCCGGTTCCGCGCACCGGGAAAACGGTATAAATCGTTGTTCAATCTGCGCCATTTCGAACCAGCGCGAATCAGCACTGTTCAAAAAAAAAGCGGCCCGCAGGCCGCTAAGGCAACACATGGAGATCGCTTATTTCGGCGCGAGCTTGAACACCCACACCGAACCGCCCTGCTCAAGGAAGTTGACTTTCTTCGCGACTTCGCCGCCCCACAGCGGCACTGCGCCGCCCCAGCCGGATACCACGGCCACGTACTGCGTACCGTTGTCCTGCCAAGTGACCGGAGGCGCAACCACGCCGGAGCCGGTCTGGAACTGCCACAGCTCCTTACCGGTCTGCGCGTCGAGCGCTTTCAGGTAGCCTTCAGGCGTGCCATAGAACACCAGTCCTCCGGCCGTGGTCATCACACCGCCCCAAAGCGGCGCGTTGTTCTTCACCTCCCACTTGATCTTGCCGGTTTTCGGATCGATCGCACGCAGGGCGCCGATGTAATCGTCGAACAGCGGCTTGATCGTGAATCCCGCGCCGAGGTAAGCGCCGCCCTTCTTGTAGCTGATAGGCTCATTCCAGATATCCATACCCCACTCGTTCGCAGGCACATAGAACAGCTTTGTCTGCGGGCTGTATGCCATTGGTTGCTGGTTCTTGGCGCCGAGGAAGGCTGGCGCCGCGAATACGGAAGCACCCTTCTTGCCTTCTTCACCCTTGGTTGGATCGCCCGGGCGGCCTTCAACAATGTAGTTTGGACGGCCGGTCTTCAGGTCGATGCCGCTGGCCCAGGTGATCTTGCGTACGAAGGGGAAAGCGTTCTGCAGCTTGCCGTCGTTGGCGTCGATCACGTAGAAGAAGCCGTTGCGGTCTGCCTTGCCGCCGAAACGCTTGCCGTCCATGTCGAAGGTAACGAACTCGTTGGCTCCGTCAAAGTCCCAGGCGTCATTCGGCGTGTTCTGGTAAGCCCATTTGATGGCGCCAGTCTTCGGGTCCAGCGCCACTGTGGACGAGGAGTACAGGTTGTCGCCAGGGCGCAGGTGGCTATTCCATGGCGCCGGGTTGCCGGTGCCGAAGTAGGCCAGGCCAGTCTTGGGATCGTATGTGCCGCCCATCCAGGTCGATGCGCCGCCGGTTTTCCACAGCTCTCCCGGCCAGGATTTGTTGACCGTGCCGGTGACGCCGGTTTCCGTCGCCTTGCCATCGCTGTCGTACCTATAACCCATATGGCCTTCCACCGTTGGACGTGTCCACAGCAATTCGCCGGTCTTGGGATCGCGGCCTTCAACGCGGCCCACGATCCCGAACTCACCGCCGGAAACACCGGTCAGCAACACGCCGTTGGCAATGAGCGGCGCCGCCGTCATCGAATAGCCTGCCGCGTAGTCGTCAACCTTTTCTTTCCAGACCACTTTGCCGGTGTCCTGGTCCAGCGCAACCAGCTGCGCATCCAGCGTGCCGAAGATCACCAGGTTGTCATACAGCGCGGCGCCGCGGTTGACCACGTCGCAGCAAGGCATGATGGCGTCCGGCAGGCGGTGCTCGTACTTCCAGAGCTTGTTGCCGGTCTTGAGGTCGATGGCGAAGATGCGCGAGTAGGATGCCGTCACGAACATCTTGCCGTTGTAAATCAACGGCTGCGATTCCTGGCCGCGCTGCTTTTCGCCACCGAACGAGAACGACCATGCAGGCACCAGGCGCCCGACGTTCTGCGTGTTGATCTGCTTGAGCGGCGAATGGCGCTGCCCCTCCGACCCCATGCCGGAAGAAAGCACGCTGCGGGTGTCTTTCGCAGCGTTGTCCAGCATGGCGCTGGTGACACTGGCAGCTTGCGCCAGCGTTGCTGCCCCCAGCAGCATTCCCATGGTGATGTATTTCACGTCCTGTCTCCTTTGTTATGGTCTATCTGGCCAAGTGCCGTGCATTCTTCGTCGGTGAACAAGCGCGAACGAAGCAGGAAGCGTTTGCCGGTGCCGTTATCAAGCGAGAACATGCCGCCAATGCCGGCCACCACGTCCACGATCAACTGGGTGTGCTCCCAGTAAGCGTATTGCTCAAGCCCGATATAGAAGGGCGCACCGCCAAGATTGCCGAGGTAGACGTCGGTCTCGCTGACGTCGAACTCACCCGCCGGATAGCACATCGGCGCGCTGCCGTCGCAGCAGCCGCCCGACTGGAAGAACATGATCGGGCCGTGCTGCTGGTGCAGCTGGTCGATGAATTCCAGCGCGGGAGCGGTCGCTGTGACCCTGGCAATTGCGTTATCCATGCTTCGCCTCGCCTTTTCGACTTAGAAGAAGCCCAGCGCGTTGGGGTTGTAGCTGACCAGAAGGTTCTTGGTCTGCTGGTAGTGGTCGAGCATCATCTTGTGGGTCTCGCGGCCGATGCCCGATTGTTTGTAGCCGCCGAATGCAGCGTGGGCCGGATAGAGGTGATAGCAGTTGGTCCAAACGCGGCCGGCCTGGATAGCGCGGCCCATGCGGAAGGCGCGGCTGCCGTCGCGGCTCCAGACGCCGGCGCCCAGGCCGTACAGGGTGTCGTTGGCAATAGCCAGTGCTTCGTCTTCATCCTTGAAGGTGGTGACCGAGACTACCGGGCCAAAGATCTCTTCCTGGAAGATGCGCATGGTGTTGTCGCCCTTGAATACGGTAGGGCGCACGTAGTAGCCGCCTTCCAGGTCGCCGGACAGCACCTGGCGTTCACCGCCCGCCAGCAGCTGCGCGCCTTCCTGGCGGCCGATATCCATATAGGACAGGATCTTTTCCATCTGCTCCTGCGACGCCTGGGCGCCGATCATGGTGGACGCATCCAGCGGGTTGCCCTGCTTGATGGCCGCCACGCGTTTCAGCGCGCGCTCCATGAAGCGTTCATAGATCGATTCCTGCACCAGCACGCGGGATGGGCAGGTGCAGACTTCGCCCTGGTTCAGCGCGAACATGGCGAAACCTTCCAGGCATTTGTCGAAGAAGGCGTCGTCTGCCGACATCACGTCTTCAAAGAAGATGTTGGGCGACTTGCCGCCCAGTTCCAGTGTGACCGGAATCAGGTTCTGCGCGGCGTATCCCATGATCAAGCGGCCGGTGCCGGTTTCGCCGGTGAAGGCAATCTTGGCGATGCGCTTGCTCGACGCCAGCGGCTTGCCCGCTTCCAGGCCGAAGCCGTTCACCACGTTCAGCACGCCCGGCGGCAGCAGGTCGCCGATCACTTCCAGCAGCACCATGATGGAGGCCGGGGTTTGTTCGGCAGGCTTGAGGACCACGCAGTTGCCGGCAGCCAGCGCAGGCGCCAGCTTCCAGACGGCCATCAGGATCGGGAAGTTCCATGGGATGATCTGGCCGACCACGCCCAGCGGCTCATGGTAGTGGTAAGCGTAGGTTTCCGAATCGATTTGCGCGACGCTGCCTTCCTGCGCGCGGATGCAGCCGGCAAAGTAGCGGAAATGGTCGATCGCCAGCGGAATGTCGGCGGCCATGGTTTCGCGGATTGGCTTGCCGTTGTCGATGGTCTCGGCGGTCGCGATGAGCTGCAGGTTCTGCTCCATGCGATCGGCCATCTTGTTCAGGATGTTGGCACGCTCGGTTGGCGAAGTCTTGCCCCATGCGGCTTTGGCGGCGTGCGCGGCGTCCAGCGCCAGCTCGATGTCCTCTGCCGTGGAGCGAGCGATCTCGCAGAATGGCAGGCCGGTGATCGGGGTGACGTTGGCGAAATATTCGCCCTTCACTGGCGGCACGAATTTACCGCCGATGAAGTTGTCGTAGCGGGTCTTGAAGGGATTGGCGACGCCCAGTTTGCTGATGTCGGCGAGATTCATGTCATCCTCTATTGAGTGGTTGTTGGTACTGCCTTATTCGCAATTGCCGTGCCAGCGGTTTTGCGGCTTGCCGCGCTCACGGTGCAACAACAACTGCTCCAAACCTGAACACCTGTTGCTCATATCAACGGATCACCACACCCCAGGGCAATTCGCCGACCGGGATGTCGGCCACCTTGCTCGCGCTGGCGGTATCAATCACAGAAACGCTATTGGAGCGGCCATTCGCCACATACAGCTTGCTGCCATCCGGCGTGATCGCCATATTCCAGGGGCGCTTGCCGACTGCAATCGTGGCGTTGACGGAGTTGCTGGCGGTGTCGATACGCATCACGCTGCCGTCCATGCCGTTGGAGACATAGACGCTGCGCCCGTCGGGATGCACGGCGATGCCGTTGGCGTTGCGCCCGGCGGGGATGGTGGTAAGCGTTTTCAGCGTCGCAGGATCGATGACGTAGACCGCATTGGCCATCTCGCAGGCCACATACACGCGGCTTGAATCGGGCGCAAATCCGATGCCGCGCGGGCGCAAGCCCACAGCGACGGAGCCGGTCTGGCGGCGCTGCGCCACGTCCACCACATCGACTTGCTCAGCCTCTTCAGCGCTGACATAGATATACCGGCTGTCCGGGCTGAATACGGCGTGCTCCGGATTGCGGCCCTTTACAGGGATATCCGCCAGCCGCGCATGCGTGACAGCGTCGAACAGGGCCACGCTATTACCTTCTTCCACTGCGACCGCAACCAGCTTGCCGTCCGGGGAAACGCTGACGCCCTCGGGCGACTTACCCAGCGCCAGCGACTCGCTGCCGCCAGCCGCGTTGTCGATGGCCAGCAAAGTGCCGTTGGCGGCATCGCTGACGAAGATCTGGCGCCCGCCCGGGTCGCTGCCGATCCCGCGCGGCCGTTTTCCTGCGGAGAGCTGGCGCACCACGCTATCGGTGGCGGTATCAATCACGCTGATGGTTCCGGACTTCTCGTTCGGCACATAGGCGAAAGGCGCTGCAATGGCAATGCTTGCCGCACCGGCTGCGCACAGCGCCGCGATCAGGTTTGCCTTCATGATGTCTCCTTTGGTATGGTGTGTGCCCACATGTCATGCAAGCGATATGCCAGCAAGCGTGCGGCCTCGCGGCGGCTTGGCAGGCATATTGCTTATGTGTTCGGAAGACCCGCGCAGCGGGCGCCTGAATACATCCGAGGAGATTGAAATGCACCCGATCCGTTTGAACGCCCTGGCAGCCATGCTTGCCAGCCTGTTTTCCCCCATGCTGGCGCAGGCCGCCCCCGAGGGAATTCCAATTGCCGACGTTGTCGTCATCAGCGGCAGCCGCACCGAACACGCCAGCTTCGACCTGCCGGCGGCCGTGGACGTGCTGGATGCGCAGCGCATAAGGGATGGCCAGGTGCGGGTAAATGCCTCCGAGGCGCTGGCTGCCGTGCCGGGCGTGGTGGTGCAGAACCGCCAGAACTACGCGCAAGACCTGCAAATCTCTTCACGCGGCTTCGGCGCCCGTTCAGCCTTCGGCGTGCGCGGCGTGCGGCTGGTGACCGATGGTATCCCGGCCAGCATGCCGGACGGCCAGGGCCAGGCGGCAACTTTCAATCTCGACATGGCAGAACGCATCGAAGTGCTGCGCGGCCCCTATTCCGCCGTCTACGGCAACCATGCGGGCGGCGTGATCCAGCTGTTCACGCGCGACGGCGAGGGCGCGCCGACGGTGGAAGCCAGCTTTGCTGCCGGCAGCGACGGCCTGCGCAAGACCGACTTGAATGCACAGGGCAGCGCGGCCGGCATCGGCTATGTGCTGGACGCCTCCCGCTTCGACACCGACGGCTATCGCGACCACAGCGCCGCCCGGCGCGACCAGGCCATGGCCAAACTGACCTTGCAGCCGCTGCCCGGTGCGCGGCTGGTCCTGGTGGCCAATGGCCTGCGCCAGAAAGACACGCAAGATCCGCTGGGCGTGACCTGGGCCACATGGCAGCGGGATCCGCGCGTCGGCGAAACCGACGCCAGCGACACCCAAGTGCCCAAGCGCACGCTGGCCGAACGCTATAACACGCGCAAGAGCATCGACCACCAACAGGGCGGTGCAAGCTGGGACCAGCGCTTCGAATCGGGCCGGTTGCATGTAAGCCTGTGGGGCGGCAACCGCCGCGTGACCCAGTTCCAGGCCTTCTCCAAGGCCTTCCAGGCGCCTGCCAGTCATTCTGGGGGCGTGGTTGACTTCGACCGTGATTTCTACGGCGCCGACATCAACTGGCAGGACATGCGGGAGGTCGCGGGCGGCAGGCTGACCAGCACCGTCGGCGTGGAATATGGCCGTTCCAGCGATGACCGCAAGGGCTATGAAAACTTCATCGGCAGCACCTTTGGCGTCCAGGGCAAGCTGCGGCGCGACGAACAGGACGTGGTCTCTAGCACCGATCCATACCTGCAAACGGAGTGGCAGGGCGAGCGCTGGCAATTCACGGCGGGCCTGCGTCACAGCCAGATGCGCGTGTCGGTGGACGACCATTTCGTCAGCAACGGCAATGACAGCGGTGCGCTGCGCTACAGCCGCAGTACGCCGCTCCTGGGCGCGCTGTACAAACTAACCGACGGCTTGAACCTATATGCCACGGCGGCGCGCGGCTTCGAGGCGCCGACGCTGAATGAGCTTTTCTATTCCGGCACTGGCGCCGGCTTCAATTTCCAGCTGCGTCCAGCACGCAGCACGCACATGGAAGCGGGCATCAAGGCGCGCAGCGGCGACACGCACGTCAACGCGGCTCTGTTCCAGGTGCGCACACACGACGAACTGGTGGTGGATGCATCCAGCGGCGGCCGCACGAGCTACCGCAATGCCAGCGAAACCCTGCGCCAGGGTGCGGAGCTGTCGCTGGACAGCAAGCTGGGAGCGGGCTTCAGCACCCACGTGGCAGCCACCGTGCTGAAGGCCGCCTACGAGAAAGTGTTCGGCAACGTCAAAGAAGGCGCCCGCCTGCCTGGCGTGCCGCGCGCCAGCCTGTTTGCGGAGCTGGCCTGGAAGGCAAGCGGCGAACGCTTTACCGCAGCGCTGGAATCGCTCACCGTGGGCCGCGTGTATGCCGAAGATGCAAATGCCGATGCGCCGGCGCCGGGCTACAGCATCCTGAATGCGCGCCTGGTGGCGAAACAGTCATGGTCCGGCTGGCGCTTCAGCGAGTTTGCGCGCCTGAACAATCTCGCGGACCGGCGCTATGTCGGCTCCGTGATCGTCGGCGACAGCAACAAGCGCTATTACGAAGCGGCGCCGGGCCGCAACTCGGTACTGGGCGTCAGCGCCCAATACCAGTTCTAGAAACTGATGCGCAGCCCGGCCGTCACTGAACGCGGCGCGCCGGGCGCCACAAAGCGCGCCTGCTGCGCCTGGCCGGTGGAGAAGACATCTGTAGCGACCGCCCCAAAAGTCTCGTAGCGGCGGTTGGCCACATTATTGATCCGGACCTGCCATTCCCACTTGTCATTCGGCCGATAGCTCGCCTGCAATCCAAGCAGGGCATGGCCGGCAATGCGCCAGCCTGGCTGGTCTCCGTCTTCATTACCCATCGCCGCCATATGCGAATTCGCCTGCAAGGTCGCGCCTAGTGTCAGCGCGGCCGTCGCGTGCCAGTCAGCGCCAATCTTAAAGGTATGCCGCGGAAGCCCGGCCATGCGGGTCCCGTTTCGAACCTGCACATCGCGTTCACCGGCGAACAGGCTGCCGCTGGCGCCATACACGGCATCCAGGAAACTGTAAGCGATATTCAGCGTGATGGCACCGGTCCGCAAGCTCGTGGTGAAATCGGCGCCCCGGTGCAGCGTGCGGGGGAAGTTAGCGAAGTAGCCATGCTGCGCAATGCCGGCAGTGCGGAACAATATGTCGTCCTTGTTTTGCGTGCGGTAGAAGGCCAGCGTGGCTTGCTGCTCGCCCTGTTTCCAGCGCGCGCCGGCTTCAATGGTGCGCGAAACGACTTGCTTCAGGTAGGGATCGGATTGCAGGCCAACCGGCAAGCGGCAAGGCTGTTCCGGATCGGCACAGCCAAGCTCGATGACCGTTGGCACGCGGTTGCTCTGGGATGCATTGGCAAACAGCGTGACGCTTGGCGCCGCCTGGTAGGTCAGGCCCAGGGCGGGATTGAGTTTGTTGTAGCTGAACCGCTCATGCTGTGCCGCTTCGCCGTCGTGCTGAAGATTATTCGTAACGCGCGCCGCGCTATACCTGGCGGATGCCGTCAGCGACCAGCGTTCTGCGAAAATCCACGTGTCGCTGGCGAAGATCGCGGCGTTTTGCGCGGTGCCGTCGACGGAAGCTTCGAGTTCTGGCTCGGTCCCGGGGATCACCACGGCCTCGCGCCGCGCATTGAATTCGCCAGGCTGGCTGGTTTGTGCAAAGGACACGCTGCTGCGGTCAAAGGTCGCGCCCAGCGCCAGCCGGTGCGCAGCCGTCGCACGCTGCCAGCTCACGCTCGCTCCCTGGCTTCGTTGCCGAGTCATGGCTGTGTTGAAGCTCGCTGCCGACGCGTCGTCAGCCGCGCCGACATCGCCGTTCACGCTATCGCGCCGGCTGTTGCGAACGTAAACGGAAAGGGACAGCTGTGCGCCGTCGTCCAGCCGGTACTGCAGGCTGGCCTGGACCTGGCGCAGCTGGTTCCTGCTGCGGTCAGGGCTTGTGTAGACGGCACGCCGGTCCGCCTCATACAAACCATCGGGCAGCAAGCCGTTCCCCACCAGCCGGCTGCTGCCTGCGAGGACCGATGCGTCCCATTCCAAAGGTCCGCTGCTGCGCCCAAGCTTGGCAAAAAGCCTGCCCAGCCGCCCCGGCGAGTCGGCACGCCAGCCGCGGTCATGGAACAAGGTGGCCGCCGCAAAGCTATGCCAGCCATCGCCGCCATGGGCGCCATACGACAAGTCCACCTGGCGCCTGCCAAGGGAGCCGGCCGTGGTGCTGATGCTGCCGCCCGGGTCATCGCGCCCATTGCGCGTGGTCAGCACAAGTGCCCCGCCCAGGGTATTCAAGCCATACAGCGGATTGGAGCCGGGCGCCAGCAGCAATTTGCCGATTGCCGCCTCGGGCAGCATGTCCCAATTCACGACATCGCCGAACGGCTCATTCACCCTTACGCCATCGAGATAGACCGAGAGTCCTTGGGCGGCGCCCAGCAAAGGCGAAGCGCGGAAGCCGCGATACGTCACATCCTGCTGGTAAGGGCTGCCGGACACCTCGTTCACATTGACGCCTGCCAGCGTCCGCGACATTGCTTCAGCCAAGGTCTCGCCCTGCTGCGGCGCGGTGCCGAGCTGCACGGCATATGGCAGCAACCGGCGTTCCACCACGAGCGCGCCCACCGGGGCGATGCCGATGATTTCGACGGTCGGAATGCCACCGCCTTCGCCGCGCGCCGCGGCCGCCACCAACGCCAGCAGCCCACCCAACGCCTTTCGCTTCATGGCTTCACCAACTGCACACCGTGGCGCGCAAAGATCGCCTTGAGCTCACCGCTGGCAGCCATCTCATTCAGGGCCGCCTGCAACTTGCGCGCCACCTCTGTATTGCTCTTGCGCACAGCCATGCCAACTGCCCATCCCGCACGGGGCAAGCGCTGGAAGTCGACTTTCTCGACCGGGAAGGCCGGGTCGCCCTGCAACTCCGCCTCGATCTCCGAGCGTGTCGCCAGCACCGCGTCGAGTTCACCTGCCTTCAGCTTTTGCAGTGCTTCGGCCGAGGTATGGAACAAGCGCACCTGGTCGCGGAAGCGCCCGTTGCTCTCGCCCAGCATCACCATGCCGGCCAGCGAAACCTGCTCAACCCCGATGCGCTTACCCGCCAGGGCATCCAGCCCATCGAACACGGGAATGCTGCGCGCGCTGCGCACCAGGTGCACCGACTCCACATGGTAGGGGGCGAATATCTCCACCTTGTCGTTGGACGCCATCAGCGCACGGTCCACCGGCACATGCAACATGACGTCCGCCGGACCATAGCCAAGGTAGTGCCCTTTCCACACCATATTGCGCAAGTCGTCGTTCAGGTTTTCGCCCGCCGGGAACGGCAGCAAGCTCAATTTGAGCGACAGCTTGCGTGCCAGTGCGGCGGCCAGGTCGACGTCGATGCCTTCGCCATTGTCCGAAAATGGAGCAAGGTCCTTGTAGACGGCGACCTTCAGGGTGCCGGTATCAGCATGGACTGTCAGCGCAGCAAACAGCAAAGCGCAGCCGATCAGCAGCATGGCGCGGAGACCGCGCAGGCGCAGGGTGAGCATGGCGGCCTCGCATCAGTTGTTGGCGCGGCGGGATTCCAGGTAGGTCTTGATGGCCCACATGGCTTCCTGGTTGAACACACCTTCAAATGGCGGCATATAGACCGCCCCATTGCGCACTTTGCCAGCGCGGATCGAAGACAGGTAGTAGCGGTCGATCTCCTTGTAGCAGGCCTGCTTCTTTTTTTCGTTGCTCATGCCGACGCAATCGCGGTCCAGCAAGCGCAGGTCCGGCGCAATACCGCCGGAAATCGCCTCCAGCCCGTGGCAGCGCGCGCAATTCTGGTTGAACGCCGAGCTGCCGATCTTCAGCGCCAGCTTATTGTCTTTATAAGGGTTCTCTTCGCGCCATTTGTCGCCCAGCACCGGCAGGCCAGTCGTATCGACGCTTTGCGGTGTCACATTGCCGTGCGCAAAAGCGAACAGGGAAGTGGTAATGGCGGCCGCCGCAGCGGCAATAAGGATAATGCTCTTCATGGATGTCTCCTGCATGGTGTGGTTGTAATACCCATGCAGGAGCAATCCGCGTGCCATGCCGCCCTCGCCAGCGAGAGCAACAAATCTGCTCCAGATTGGAACAGCTGTCACTTGGCAGGTGTCACACGAATTTCGCAGTAATTAAGATCATCCCGCTTTTCGAAGCTGAACTTCACCGGCAGGAAGAGCGCGATGATTTCGGCGTTAGTGCGGGTGTGCTGCGAGAGCACGTCCATGGTGAAGCTGCCGCCGCCGGCCAGCGCCATCGGGATCAACAGCTGGTCGGCGAGGTGCTCGCTGACGGCTGCTTTCGAGGCGATGTAGCGGCGGGCCTGCGCAACGGCGTCGCGCGCCACTTCTTCGGCGCGGCGGGCCTTTTCGCCGAATGCGACGAAGACTTCGGTCACGTGTTCGTGGTCGAGCGTGATCAGCAAGGCGTTACCCGGGCCCCAATGATCCGGCAAATTCTGGAAGCGCAACTGCTCGCCGGACCAGCCCATGGCGCTGGCTACGCAATCCAGTTCGCGCTTCGCGACACCGCCCGGTACAGCGGCGACCAGGCTTTCGGCATAAGCCTCGCGCCGTTCACCGCGCGCATCCAGCGCCAACTTGCGCCAGGCCTTCAGCGGCTGCACGGTAGCACGCACCGCGCCGCCGCCCGCCGGATAGAAGCCAGCGCGCTCCAGCTTGAAGTCGACCTGCGCGCCCATATCCGCCATGGCGCGGCCATAGGCGCGCTGCAGGAACTCCGCCGGCGGAGCCTTGGAGTTGTGGGTGCCGCCGCTGACGCGCACGACCGACTGGCCTTGCGCATACAGCAGCGCAGGCACGATGGTCTGCAACACCAGCGTCGAGCTGCCCGCCGTTCCAATCTGGAACTCGTACTCGCCTGCCTTGATACCCCCCGGTGCAAATGTCAGGGCGGTCGAACCCAGCGCATCGCCCTCTACTTTCGCACCAGAGATCTCCGTGGCCGCCTTGACCGAGGCAAGGTGCTGGCGCATCAAACCCGGCTTCGAGCGGTTGGCCCGGATGTTCGAGATGCGGAACGGCTGTCCGGTAATCATCGAGAGCGTCAGCGCGGTGCGCAGCACCTGGCCGCCGCCCTCCCCTTTGGATCCATCGATTTCAATCATGCTTATCCTGCTTGTTATCCTTTGACGCACACCACCTGCTTCAGGGTGTGCACTACTTCAACCAGTTCTTCCTGCGCCTTCATGACGGCCTCGATGTCCTTGTAGGCCATCGGGATTTCGTCGATCACGCCTTCGTCCTTACGGCACTCGACGCCTTCGGTCGCCTTCACCTGGTCTTCCAGCGAGAAGCGGCGCTTAGCCTCATTCCGGCTCATGGTACGGCCGGCGCCGTGGCTACAGCTGTTGAAGCTCTCCGGGTTGCCTTTACCACGCACGATGAAACTCTTCGCCCCCATCGAACCCGGAATGATCCCCAGCTCGCCTTCACGCGCCGAAACCGCCCCCTTGCGGGTCACCAGAACGTCCTTGCCGAAGTGGCGCTCCTTCTGCACATAGTTGTGGTGGCAGTTCACCGCTTCCACGTGCGTCTGGAACGGCTTTGTGATCACAGTGCGAACCGAGGCGATCAGGTTCTGCATCATCACCTCACGGTTCATGCGCGCAAACTTCTGCGCCCACCCCACCGCTTCCACATAGTCGTCATAGTGCTGCGTACCTTCTTCCAGATAGGCCAAGTCCTTATCCGGCAGGTTCGCGATGTGGGTACGCATATCCTTCTGCGCCAGCTCGATGAAGTGGGAGCCGATGGCATTCCCCACCCCGCGCGACCCGGAGTGCAGCATGAACCACACGGCACCTTCTTCATCCAGGCATACTTCCACGAAGTGGTTACCCGAACCAAGGGTACCCAGGTGGCGGTAGTTGTTGGTGTTCTTCAGCTTCGGCGTTTTCTCGCAGATCACGTCGAATTCATCCTTCAACTGCCCCCATGCCATATCCACCGCCGATGGAGGGTTCTCCCACGAACCACGGTCACGGCCACGGAACTTAGGCGTCAAACCGTGCGGGATCGCCTTCTCAATGGCGCTGCGCAGTGGGCCCAGGTTATCCGGCAGGTCGCGCGCATTCAGCGTGGTTTTTGCGGCCATCATTCCGCAGCCGATATCGACGCCCACCGCAGCCGGGATAATCGCGCCCAAGGTCGGGATCACGCTACCGATGGTCGAACCTTTACCCAGGTGGACATCCGGCATCACCGCAATGTGCTTGTAGATGAAGGGCATCTTGGCCGTATTGGCGAGCTGCTGGCGCGCTTCCGATTCAACCGGCACTCCCTTGGTCCACATCTTCACCGGGCTACCACCCGACACTTCCATCACTTCGAATTCTTTATCTTTCATCATAAGTCTCATCTTCTAACGATTAATCGGCGCCGACAAGGGTGGAGACCACGCCGTTCCATACCGTGCGGCCTTTGCCTGCGAGAGGCTCGTCGTGCCAGCTGACGGTGGTGTGGCGGCGGCAGGTGGAAATACTCATCGCCGCGTGCACGCCGCCGAAGCTGCGTTTCACGGGTTTCTTGCCGACTGCGCCGGCACTGATGGTCCAAGCCTTGATTTGGGATTCCGCCATTTTGATCTCCTTTTGTCTTTGCGTATCCCATCTATTGCAAATGGTGTGCCAACTTGTTAAGTCATTGATAAATATAGATTTATGAAAAACAATGTCTGTGATAAATTATCTTAATAGATAAACTTTTATCCCGATAATGAAAAAGAAGATCGTCATCCTCGGCTTTCTCGGCACGCAACTGGACGGTGGCCCACGCGGTCCTGCGCGCTGGGAAAAGTGGCGCCCCAGCGTCTCGCTGCTGCAGCACGAAGACCTGGTCGTCGACCGTTTCGAACTGCTGGCCAGCGCCCATCATGACAGCCTGGCGCGCCAGGTCGAAGAAGATATGCTCGCCGTCTCACCACAGACTGTCGTGCAGCGCTACACGCTGCCGATCAGCGACTGGTGGGATTTCGAAGACGTCTATAGCCAGCTGTTCGACTTCGCGCGGAATTACCACTTCGATACCGACAACGAAGAGTATTGGGTACATATCACAACCGGCACCCACGTTGCGCAGATATGCCTGTTCCTGATGACCGAGGCGCGCTACTTCCCCGGCCGCCTGCTGCAAACGTCGCCGCCACGCCGTGCGGCCCCGGGCAATCCGGGCGATTACGTCCTGATCGACCTGGACCTGTCGCGCTACGACCAAATCGCGCAGCGCTTCTCCAACGCGCAGCAGGAAGGCGTGGAATTCCTGAAGTCCGGCATCGCGACGCGCAACCCGCACTTCAACCTGATGATCGACGAAATTGAGCATGTGGCTGCACGTTCGCGCGCGCCGATGCTGTTGATGGGGCCAACCGGGGCGGGCAAATCCTTCCTGGCGCGTCGCGTGTATGAACTGAAAAAGGCGCGGCACCAGCTCGATGGCGCATTCGTGGAAATCAACTGCGCCACCCTGCATGGCGATGGCGCCGGCTCCACGCTGTTCGGCCACGTGAAGGGCGCCTTTACCGGTGCGGCTTCCGACCGGCCTGGCTTGCTGCGCACGGCGCATAAAGGCCTGCTCTTCCTCGACGAAATCGGTGAGCTCGGACTGGACGAACAGGCCATGCTGCTCAAAGCCGTTGAAGACAAGCGCTTCCTGCCGATGGGTGGCGACCATGAGGTGCGCAGCGACTTCCAGCTGATCGCCGGGACCAACCGCGACCTGGCGCGCGAAGTGGCGGCCGGCCGCTTCCGCGAAGACCTGTTCGCACGTATTAACTTGTGGACGTATTCGCTGCCCGGCCTGGGCGACCGGCCGGAAGATATCGAGCCGAACCTCGATTATCTGCTGGCGCAGTTCGGCGCAGAGAATGGCGCGATGGTGCGCTTCAATACCGAGGCTCGCCAGCAGTACATGCGCTTTGCAGCGTCACCAGATGCGCTCTGGAACGGCAATTTCCGCGACCTGTCGGCCTCCGTCACGCGCATGGCAACGCTAGCGGATGCAGGGCGCATCACCGCGCCCATCGTCGCGGCTGAAGTGGCACGCCTGCAGCGCCAATGGCGTCCGCTGGCAGAAGGCGCGCGGACGACGGTTGCCCTGGAGGGCCTGTTCGACGAGGCGGCGCTCGAACAGATCGACCTGTTCGATCGCTTGCAGCTTGAGTCGGTCATTGCCGTCTGCCGCCAGTCGAAGTCCATGTCCGACGCAGGCCGCAGGCTGTTTGCCGCTTCGCGCCTTGGCAAGGCAAAGCCAAACGACGCCGACCGGCTCAAAAAGTACCTGGCCCGTTTCGGCCTGGACTGGGAGCAGGTCGGCTAGGCCGCGAACATCAGTAGGTGTTCAGCGCCTTGGAGAACTTGATCAGCCACAGGCGGCTTGGACGCTCCTTATCGTCGCCGCGTGCAACGCGGATGGTGTTGGCGGCATTGCAGCCAGCAGCGCTGCTGGTGATAATGGCGCCGTTCGCGTCGACATTGCACTTGGTGACATCGGCATCGGCGACAGCTTCACCGTTCGGGGTAAAGATCTTGGTCCTCAGCCCGAAGTCATTGTCGTTTGCCAGTGCCAGCGTATTGCCGTCGACGATGGTCAGGCCTTCCGCCTTCTCCGCCAGCCAGCCGATCGAATTCAAATTCAGCAACAGGGTTCTCTTCAGCGTGACGACCTTGGACCAGTCGGCGCCATTGACCGCAACCGCGCCCATCGAGCTCTTTTCCAGGTCCGAAGAGGCCGGGTTATACGATGCAGCGTTGATGTCGGTGGCGCTGCCGATCTCCACCAGCATCAGTTTATTGAACACCTTACCGGTCGGCGCCGCGCCCTGCTCGATCACGATGAACTTGCCGTTGCCCAGTGCGACCATGTCGCCCAGTTTCGCATTGCCGGTACGGCCATCGGCGTAATCGGCGCCGTTCAACGGATAGGCGAACATGCGGCCAGTCGTCCCGGTGGTCGGATCGAATTCGATCCAGCGGGTGAAGCGTGCGAAACGTTCCACCTGCTCGTTCTTGCCGGTCACCGAATACGGCGCGCTGCCGTCAGTCAAAGGACTTTGCAGGAAGCCGTGCAGCTTGTCGGTCGCGGTATCCAGCGCCATGCCTTCCATGCCGCGGTTGGCGCGGCGCTTGGCGAAGATTGCCGGCAGGCCGCTACCTGGTGCAAAGCGGTTCTGGATTAAGCCGGTCGTCGCGTCGATTTTCACGATGAACGGGCCGTATTCGTCGGAGACCCACAGGGCATTGCGCTTCTTGTCGAAGGCAATGGCCTCGGTGTCGAGGCCATTCGCATTGTAGACCGCCTTGGTATTCGGGTCGTATTTCATCGCGTCGAGCAATGGCACTTCGGCGGAGTTGCCCAGCGTACCAGCCGGAATCGCCAATCCGGAGCTGTTGACCGTCGCAGAAACCTTGATCGGCATGGAGGAAGTCAGCATCGCACCGGATTTGCCAACAGTGATCACACCGATCGATGGCGTGAAGCTTGGAGCCGGGAAGATCTTGGCGCCCATGGTGCCGCTGCCGCCCGGATTCGGCACGTTAGGGCCATCGCCATTCGGGCCACGGTCGGTCAGTCCGTAGAATTCCAGGTCGCCGTTGGCTGCCGTGCCCTTGAAGGCCAGCGCGGAACCATAGGATGGCAAGAAGCCGAGCGGGAAGTCCGCTTTGATCTTGGCGTTGCTGCCTTCGTATGGGATGTAGAAGCTGTTGGCAGCCTGCACCTGGTAGCGCCGCACCGTGACGGTCGCCGCATCCTGGGTGAAGGTCTCCTCCACCGGCGTGCCTACCTTGGATGCCAGCGTATCTTCAAAGTGTTCGCGCACCAGCTGGCGGCGGTCATCGTCGATGCCGCGTGCTGCGTAGGCAGTGCCCGCGGCGGCCAGGTTGGCCGCCATGGCCTTGTTGAACTCCGCAGCAGCGGCATTGAAGTCGGCAGTCTTGCCTGCCAGCGCGGCCTTCACTTCAGCCGTAATCTTGATGCCGTTCGACGGGTCGTTGTCCTCGTCCAGCAGCTGCAGTGCCAGCAGGCGGTTGACGACCTTGGCGTCCTTGAAATCGGTCACGCCGGCCAACTGCAGCGGGGTGATCAGCGGTGCGCAGGTCGCGCTGCCCAGCGCAATGCCGCCCACGCTGAATGCCACGCTCTCGCCTTCCTTGCAGGTGAATTCGCCTTTAGCGCCGGTGGCTGCTTTCGCGGCGGTGCCTGCAACGTAGTCCGCGCCCTCAACGGCGCCGTCGACGAAGCTGCCATTGACGGAAAGTTTGACTGGTTCAGTGGTGCCGTTGCCGCCGCCACCGCAGGCAGCAAGTGCCAGCGCGAGGGGAAGGAGAGACAGGACTTTCATGCGGGCCTCCGGTTTTAAAAAGGCCCAGCATAGATAGCCGAAGTGACAAGCTTATGACAAGGAACGCAAGACCATACGCGGCCAGGCCAGCCAGGCCAGCACGATAGCGCAAGGCATCAGGGCGACATGCATCAGCAGCGTCCACATGGGCTCCCGCGTGACGTCCAACAGCGGCACCGCCTGCATGCCGAGATAGGCCAGCACAAAGATCGCCAGCTCCGCCGCGCGGGCAGTCCGCGTCACCGCGCCGAGCACCAGGGCCCAGGTGGCGATGGAAAGGTCGGCCGCCGCCGTTGCCAGTGCTGCGGCGGACAGTTCTGCAGCAAAGCGCAGTTGCGCGGGCATGGTGGCCAGAAGGAGCAGTCCAACGGAGGCAGCCCAGCGAGCCAGGATGATCCTTTGCACTGCATGCGGCGCGGAGAACACCAGGGGAGCGGAGCCGCTTTCGGCCTCGCGCATTGCAGGCGCTGCGACCACTTGCGACATCAGCACCCAGGTCGCGAGCAGGGCCAGGCCAACATCATTCGGGGTTGTGGCCAGCGCCTGCGCCGCCATGGCTGCAATCAACGCGAGCCACCACCATATGCGGCGGCCATGCAGGGCGAGACGCAGTTCGGCGTCCAGCAGCACGCCGGAGCGGGAGCGCACCAGCAAGCTCGATACAAGGCGAGGCAGGCCGGGACTCCAGCGCGGGGGCGCTGCAGCTGCGCGATTGCGGGCGGAACCGAAGCGGTCCAGCAAAGGCGCGCCAAGCATGACACCAAGCAGCGGAATCACCAGCCAGGCTGCACGCCCGAGCACCAGCAAGACAGGCATGCTCCACGGCGCCCAATCGAAAGTGCCAAGCTGGCGCGCACCAAGCATGCACACGCCGCAGCCATGCAGCGGTACGCCCAGCTCCACGGCCAGCCGCTCTTGCACCAGCTGCTGGAAAATCGTGATGCCATACGGGTCGCTGAGCCATCCTTGTAGCGGCAAAGTGTCGAAACTGCGCACCATCGACACCGGGATTGCGACCCACAGCAGGAAATAGGCGAAGTTGCCCAGCGTGCGACGCAACGGCGGCAGCAAGTCGAACCACAGCGCAAACATTGCCGTCATGGCGATGGTCGGGACACCAATCAGCAGAACCGGCGCCAGCATGGCGCCAAGCCGAAGCACCGGATCCTCCGCACGCCACAACTGGGCGCACAAGCCCACTGCGAACTGGACGCCCAGCATGGCCAGCAGCACTGCGAAGTTGCCGCACCATTTGGCGGCCATGTAGCTCCCTCGCTTGAGCGGCGTGACTTCGATCAGCTCCCACACTCTGGTATCGAAATCGCGGGTAAGGCTGCCGCGCACCAGGTAGAAGCCGATCAGTGAAGTCCAGATCGAGAGCATGGCCAGGACCATGCCGACCCACGCGCTTGAATACAGCCCGCGGTGGTGACCATTAATTCCCAGCACGATGTAGTTCGCGCTGGCGGAAGGAAAGCACAGCCAGGTAATGCCGGCGGCGGCAGCCAGCATCGTCCAGAACCGGTTCGAGCGCACGCGCTCGCGCCAGTCAGTGGCGACGATGGAAAAAAATGGATATAGAGTACCCATGATTCAGATGTCCTGCGCCAGGGCGACCATATAGGCCTCCTCCAGCCCCGGCAAGGCTGGAACGGCGGCGCTGTGCGGGGCCTGTTCCGACACGATGCGCAACTGGATACCGTCGGCGCGGCGCAATGCGTTGCACACGCGGTAGCTGGCACGCGCACCTTCCAGCGCATGCGCCGGCACGGTCCAGTCCCACACCTTGCCAACGGCGTTGCGCAGCAATTCTTCTGGTGATCCTGCAAATCGTAGCTGTCCCGTTTGCATCACGACCAATGAAGTGGCAATCGCCTCGATGTCCGATACGATGTGCGTGGACAGCAGCACCAGGCGCCGGCCCGCCAGTTCCGTCAGCAGGTTGCGGAAGCGCTGCCGCTCGCCGGGATCGAGTCCGACGGTGGGCTCGTCAACGATCAGCAGGGCCGGATCGTTCAACAAGGCCTGCGCGATGCCGACGCGCTGGCGCATGCCGCCGGAAAAGCTTCCGATCGGGCGGTCGCGGCCTGCGGCCAGGCCAACCATCTCGATGCATTCATCTACACGGTCGGCAATGGCTGCATGCGGCAGTCCTTTCACAGCCGCCAGGTAGCGCAGGAACTCACGCGCAGTCTGCGCCGGATAAATGCCGAATTCCTGCGGCAGGTAGCCCAGTTCGTGACGCAGCGTTTCCGGGTCGAGCGCGATATCCTGCCCCTTCCACAGGATGCGGCCATGCGTCGGACGGGTGAGCGTGGCGAGCATGCGCATCAGGGTCGACTTGCCGGCGCCGTTCGGACCAAGAAGGCCGACAATGCCGGCGCCGAGCTGCAGCGACAAGCCGGCCACAGCCTGTTTCCCGCCCGCGTAGCTGAAGCCGACGCCGTTCAATTCGAGCATGGCGCGTACCGGTGCGGTTGCAGCCGCCAAACATGAAGCGTGGACCGCACTCATTGCGCACCTCCCTGCTGCAGCAGGGCGTACGTTACCGGATCGATTTGCTTGCCACCGCGCTTGGGCTGCAGGTCGCTGTCCAGTTCATATCCACCCTGGTCGAAATGGCCGCGCGCAAAACGCTTCACGCAAGCCCTAAATTCTTCCCGCGCCTCCTTGCACAGCACCTTGTCGAGCACGAGGACTCCATCAGCGCCGGCACGCGCAGCCACCAGGTCACCCGTGGTGCCAAACAGAGCCCCGCCGGCCGCGGCGAAACCTACGCTGTCCGCATCAGCCGCGCGCACGGCAGCAGGACGGTCCAACCGCACAAAGCCTGCCAGGCCAAGGGTCTCGATGCTGGTCCAGCCGGCGATGTCGGTCGTCTCAAGCCGATGCAAGGCGCCGACATTCCCGACAACCACGACGCCCGGCGCAGCCTTGCGCGCCCATTCCTTTTTCAATTGCTCCAGCTCCACCGGCAGGCTGTCTTTGGCGCGCGGCTTGGCGCCTTCGCCAACGAGGAAATGGATATTGGATGTACTCGCCGAGCAGGCGCAGAGTACCAGCGCGACGGCCGGCAGGAATAATGTGAATCGCATGATGTCCCCTGTGTTTTACAGGACGCATTAGACCTCGCGCCCCAGGGGAAGGAATAGCTGTCAGACCTGACAGTAGTCAGATCAGGCGCAGCATGGCAGCCTTGATAGTACAGGCAGTCTTGTTCGCAGCACCCAGTTTGTCCATGCAATTATTGATATGGAAGTTCACCGTTCGTTCGGATACGCCGAGGATGTCGCCGATCTCGCTGGAAGTCTTGCCATCCGCAGTCCAGCGCAGCACGTCGCATTCGCGCTCGGTCAGCTGCGGCAATTGCGGCAGCTGGTGCGCCAGCACGCGCGCCGCATTCTCATGGACCGCCGATACCAGCCAGTGCATGCGCAAGCCGTTGGCCTGCAGCTCCTGCTCGGAAATCGCCTCGCTCGAACGGGACAAGGTCAGCATGCCGACCGCGCCATTGGTGCTGACGGTTGCCTGCGCCCAGCCGACATGCAGTCCATGGCCCTGCGCGTCCTCCCAGAAATGACGCGCCGAAGCGAACAAATCCTCCGACCACTGCACGGGGGCCGTCGAACGCATGGCGTGTGCAACGCTGGGGTCGACCTGCATGTAGGACTGCTCCGCGTAGCGTTGCTGCCACTGCTGCGGATAGCTGCTGAACATCAGCGTCTGCGGACGCGAAAGGGGTAAGGGCATGCGGATGCCGTAAGCGAAGAATTCATAGCCCAGGCTATGCGCCGCTTCGGCTGCCGTGGCCTGCAAACTATCCGCGTCGGAGGTGGAGGAGAGCGCTCGCGCTATCGTTTGCTGCCAGTCAGTTGTCATGGCAATAAAGATAGCACAAAAGCAAAAGGGCCCGCTAGTTAGCGGGCCCTTAGGCGTTGTTACTTAGTCTGACGATAACCTACTTTCACACTGGTTGCAGCACTATCATCGGCGCAGAGTCATTTCACGGTCCTGTTCGGGATGGGAAGGGGTGGGACTGACTTGCTGTGGTCATCAGACTGACCGGTACAAGGTTCGCGCTTGGCGCGTCACCTGGAATTAATAGCTTGACGATAACCTACTTTCACACTGGTTGCAGCACTATCATCGGCGCCAAGTCGTTTCACGGTCCTGTTCGGGATGGGAAGGGGTGGGACCGACTGGCTATGGTCATCAAGCATGACTTGTGTGCAGCGCGCCTGGCGCGCTGCGCAATCTGGAAGAAGTAAAGTTGGGTAGTATTCTCAAACACAGGCAAGTGCTACATAACCGGCAAGGTTATAGGGACAAGCCGTACGGGCAATTAGTAT
>NZ_JBXARE010000028.1:0-23446 GCF_058807935.1 Pseudoduganella sp. GW821-FHT11H04
ATATCGTCAAACGCCCACACTTATCGACTGTTGATTTTTAAAGATCGCTGCTTTGTTTAACGAAGCGTTGTGTTCGTCAGCAGCAGAGAAGCGAGATTATGCGGTACAGCGTGCAACTCGTCAACCCCATCTTTTTCTCGTTTCGCTTCGCTGATTTGTCAGCGCTGCGTTGCGAGGGACAGAACTATAGCAAGCCGAATTCACCCTGACAAGGGCCACACGTGAAAAAGGTTTGGGATGCCAACTGAACAAGCTCGTCCACGTCCGCCAACCGTCCTCGTCGTCGATGACTCGCCGACCTTGCTGCTTGCCCTGCTCGACCATCTTAGCCATCACGGGTTCCTGGTCGTTCTGGCCCACGATGCGCGCGAAGGCATGATGCGCGCTGCGCTGGCGGAGCCCGACCTGATCCTGCTGGATATTGTGATGCCCGGCCTGGACGGCTTCGAAGCATGCCGCCGACTTAAGGCGGATGCCGATACGCGCGACGTGCCGGTGATCTTCATGACCGGCCTGAGTGACGCCAAGCAGATTGTCAGCGGCTTCGCAGTGGGCGGCGTCGATTACATCACCAAACCATTCCAGGTGGAGGAAGTCCTGGCGCGCATCAATACCCATATCGCCCTGCGCCGTGCGAATAGTGAGCTGAAACAGGCCTACCAGTCGCTGGCCCAGGCCCAGGAAGAACTGGTCCACCATGAGAAACTGGCGGCGCTTGGCTCGCTGGTGGCCGGCATTGCCCATGAATTGAATACACCGATCGGCAACAGCCTGATGGTGGCCAGTACCTTTGAAGCGCAGACCGGCGATATCCGCGAGCATTTCAGCAAGGGAGAGAATATGCGCCGCTCGGAGCTGGTGGGCTATCTTGACAATGCCTGCACCACGACCGAGATCCTGATGCGCAACCTGCAGCGGGCTGCCGACCTGGTTACCAACTTCAAACAAGTGGCTGTCGACCAGACCAGCACCCAGCGCCGCACCTTCCTGCTGTCCGAAGTCGTGTCAGGCAATGTGCTGACACTTTTACCCTCGATCCGTCGCACGCCTTTCGATGTGGAGCAGTCGGTTCCCGATGAACTGATGATGGATAGCTACCCCGGCCCCCTCGGCCAGGTGATCGCCAACCTGGTGAATAACGCCCTCATGCACGCCTTCGACGGCCGCAGTGAAGGCAAGGTGGAACTGGTGGCGGAATATGAGAAGTCAGACTGGATCGCCCTGCATGTGCGCGATAACGGCAATGGCATCAGTATCGCCAATCAGGAGCGCATCTTCGATCCCTTCTTTACGACCAAGATGGGCGTGGGCGGTTCAGGCCTGGGCCTGCACATCGTGCACAGCATCGTGTCCGATATCCTGGGCGGGCGCATCACGGTTCGCAGTGAGGAAGGAAAAGGGACCTGCTTTACTTTGTCCCTACCGCTTGAGGCTCCACGTCGTTGAGCCGGTGCGCCGCACAGTCGCGCAAGCGCTGGCGGCTGTCTTTGTACCACTCGATAAATTCATCCGTCTCCATCGAGGTGGCGACCAGAGGGCCCTGCCCCGCCGCGCACCCCATTTCGCGCATCAACGCCCAATCATCGACATTCTCAATACCGTCGGCGCAAGCGGGTACGCCCAGTTTGCCCGCCATCGCGAGCAGTCCTCCCAGAAGCGGTCGCCGATGGCTGCGCTGCGCCGCTTCGTGCACAAACAAAGGGTCGATCGTGATTTCCGACAGCGGGAAGCAGGCAAAGTCGCGGGTCTGAGCTTCATAGCGTCCGCAATGCACGGCGCCCAAGCCGAAGCCGCGCAAGCTTAGGCGTTCAATATTGTGCAGCGGCTCAGGTTCGCAGGCTGCAACCACAGCCTCGCTGATTTCAAAGCATACGCTGCCAGGTTTGACGTCCTGCGCCTGGATGCCGGCGACCAAGCGAGCCAATTCTCCCAGGTCCCGCAGCAACTCACCCGGCAAGGGGATCGACAGCTTGGCCGACAGTCCCATTTCCAGCCAGCTGTGCAAATCAGCCGCGGCCTGGCTGGCCAGCGCCAGCACGATGGAGCCGATGGTCTCGTTATCGCCATTCAGCGCAGCGACGATTCCGGCGACATCCATATCCTCGCGCCCCGGGTGCCGCCAGACGCCCCGCACCGCAATGCCGACAAGACGCCCGCTATCGAGCGCTACGCGCGGTGCGTACACGGGAATGAATTCGCCAGCTGCCAGGCCAGCTTCAATTTCTGTGATGCTGGCGCCTTCCACAACCTCGTCGCGCTCCAGTTCAGCCAGCGCCAGCATTGGCGCTTTTTGCAGCAATTCCTGCAGCGACTCCAAGCGCACCGGCTTGGCAATGGTGGCCAGCAAGCGCATGACGCCACCCGGCGGCAGGCTGCGCGCTGCTTCCTGAAGGCGCGGCTGGTTGGCGGAAGCGGCTATCAGGTTGGCGGCCCAGCGCCCTTTGGCCAATTGCTGGATAAGCTCTACGCCGTCCATGCCCGGCATATCAAGGTCGGTCAGCACGAGGTCGACCGGCGCGCCACGCTGCTCCAGGGTGCGCAGGGCATTGATGCCGTCGTTGGCTATCAATACGGTGCCAAAGCCAATCTGGCGCAATAAGCCGGCGACGTGCTCGCGCTGCACGGCACTGTCTTCCACGATCAAGGCGATGTTTGCGCTGAAGTCCCTCATTCACCCTCCGTTCACACTGCCATATTGCAGTATTTCGCGGCTGATTGCATCAAGTGCGACGCTGCGCTCGGCAGCCCCGCGTTTGACCGCCTCCCTTGGCATGCCATACACCACGCAACTCTGCTCGTCCTGGGCCAAGGTGCGGGCGCCAGCCTGGCGCATTTCCAGAAGGCCGATCGCGCCATCATCACCCATGCCGGTCATGATAATTCCGAGCGCACTGGCGCCCGCGCACTTGGCGACGGAGCGGAACAGCACATCGACCGATGGCCGGTGGCGGTTGACCAGGGGGCCATCGACCACTTCGACAAAGTATTGGGACGGGCCGCGCCGCAACAGCATATGGCGGCCGCCCGGCGCAATCAGGGCTTGACCCGGCAGCACCGGGTCGTTGTTGCGTGCTTCCCTGACCGTGATCTGGCAAAGTCCGTTCAGCCGATCGGCAAAAGCAGCGGTGAATTGTTCCGGCATGTGCTGCACGATAACGATGCCCGGCGTAAGGGGAGGCAGCTCGGTCAGCACGCGCTCCAGCGCTTGGGTGCCGCCGGTCGAGGTGCCCAGCGCCACCACGCGCCCATTGCCGCGCATCGGCGCCGCCCCCTCCCCCACGGGTGGCAGGATGGCGTCGGCCGTGAGCTTGACCGACGGCGCCACGGGCACCGCCGCCGTGCGCCCCCCAGGTACCGGCAGCACGCGGGCCTGGGCTGCGCTGCGCACCGCCGCCACCAGTTCATCGCAGCCATCGTGCAGGGACTGGCGCAAATCCAGCTTGGGTTTGCTCACCACCGCCACGGCGCCCGCAGCCAGGGCTTCCATCGAGGTGCGGGTTGATTTTTCGGTCAGGGAGGAACAAATCACCACCGGGGTTGGCCGTTCGGCCATGATCTTGCGCAGGAAAGTGATGCCGTCCATGCGCGGCATCTCGACGTCGAGCACCACGACGTCCGGCCATTGCAGGCGCATACGTTCACTGGCCAGGATCGGGTCGGCCACAGCATAAGTGACTTGCATATCCGGCTCGCGCCCCAGCAAGCCGCTCAGGACCTGCCGCACGACTGCCGAATCGTCCACCACCATGACCTTGATCTGCTTCATGCGTCTCCCTTATCCCCAGCTTCGCCCTGCCGCACCCAGACGTCGCCCGTCGCCACATCAAACAGGATATGCCGGTGACCGGTGCCGAACAGGCTTTCGGACACCACGGGAATACCATATTCGGCCAGCAGCTTCTCCGCAGCCACGCCGTTGCGATGGCCAATGCCCGGCTGATGCCTTGCTTCAATCGATGGGAACATGGTGCCGCCTCCGAATATCTTGGCCTCGCACTCGCGCACCCGCACGCCCTTTTCCTGCAACTGGGCCACCATCAAAGCCATCGAATCCCTGCCATAGCGTCCGCTTAGCCCCTCGCCAGGATCGGCGTCCGCCCCTGGCTCACGCTCGGACAGCAAAAAATGCGACATGGCTCCGATCCGCAGCCGCGGGTGCCACAGCGTGATCGAAACACAGGAACCCAGCACCGTGCGGATGCGGTAACGCGCGTCGCCAACAAAATACTCTCCCGGCAGCAAATAGACTTCGAAGCCGGCGCCGGTATCCATATCATTCCTTGCGGTAGATGGCGGGGGCGACGACGCGCAAGGGCAAACCCATATCGTGCAGGCTTTCGGAGTGCCCGATATACAGGTAGCCGCCGGGCCGCAGGCATTCCAGCACCCGCTGCAGCACGCGCCGCTTGGTTTCGCCGTCAAAGTAGATCAGAACATTGCGCAGGAAGATGATGTCGAATTTTCCCAGCACCGGCAGCCATGGCGCGTTCAGGTTGATCAGGGCAAAGTCCACGCATTCGCGCAGCACGCGTGACACCAGCAGCGTGCCCTCTTCCACGTCGACGCCTTTCAGGCAGAAGCGGCGCAGGTAATCCGGCGGCACATGGGCGGCACGCACCATGGGGTAGTGCCCGCTGCGCGCCGTGTCCAGTACGCGCGAACTGATATCGGAGGCAAAAACCTCCCAACTTTGCGGCGGCAGCAAGTCGGCCAGCACCATGGCGATCGAATAAGGCTCTTCGCCCGTGGAACAGGCGGCGCTCCAGACCCTGAACGGCGCTGCGCCCTGCTTACGCTCCTTGAGCAATGAGCGCAGGTGCTCGAAATGGCGCGACTCGCGGAAAAAGTATGTTTCGTTCGTAGTTAGCAAGTCGATGGCGATCTGGGTCTCTTCCGGCGCCTGGCCGCTGGCGATCAGCTGGAAATAGGAACTGTAGCTATCGAATTGCAGGTGGTGCAGGCGCCTGGCCAGGCGCCCCGAGACCAGAGGCTTCTTGGCGTCGGACAGCGAGATCCCCGCAACTTCGTGGATGAAGCGCTGGAATTGCACGAATTCGCGGTCTGTCAGGGGCGGCACCTGCTGCATCAATTGATTTCTCCTGCCATTGAGGCGATTTCCGGCACATTCAGCACCGCGTCCAGGTTGACCAGGATGACGAACTTGCCATTGACTTTTCCGATGCCCGAAATGAAGTCATTGCGCAGCCCTGCCCCAAAACTTGGCGGCGGCTCGATCTGCCCAGCGTCGATATCCAGCACCGCGTTGACGGCGTCGACCAGCAGTCCCAGTACTTGCTGCTCTGGCGGCGCTCCGCTTTCCACGATCACGATGCAGCTGCGCCGGCCGATCACGCTGGGGGTGCGCCCAAACCGGCTGGCCAGGTCCAGCACCGGCACCACGGCGCCGCGCAAGTTGATCACCCCGCGTACGCAAGACGGCATCATGGGCACATCGGTCACGCCACCGTACTCGATGATCTCGCGCACGGCAAGTATGCCCAGTCCAAAGGTCTCTTCGCCCAGGCGGAAACTCAGGTACTGGTGCTCGGCATCCATGCCCATCCTCAGAATCGGGTGAAGTTGCTTTCATCCACCGGCGGCACGCGCGACAGGCGCCGCGACGATGAACGCTGGCCAGGTGAACGTAGCGGTTCGACACTTCGCTTGCCCGGCGCCGCCTCCTGCGCCACACGGAAGAAGCCTACCAGATGCTGCAACTCCTCCGCCTGGCTGCTCATTTCCTCGGCAGTCGACGCCAGCTCCTCGGCGCCGGCCGCATTTTGCTGGGTAGTCTGGCTTAACTGGCCCATCGCCAAGTTGATCTGGCTGACGCCCGAGGCCTGCTCCGCCGACGCTGCGGAGATTTCCTGCACCAGGCGCGAGGTCTGCTGGATGGCTGGAACCATTGCGTCGAGCATGCCGCCGGCCCGTTCGGCAAGTTGCACGCTGCCGCCGGCCAGGTCGCCGATTTCCTGCGCGGCCACCTGGCTGCGTTCGGCCAGTTTGCGCACTTCGGCCGCCACCACGGCGAAGCCCTTGCCATGCTCGCCGGCGCGCGCCGCCTCAATGGCCGCATTCAGAGCCAGCAAGTTGGTCTGGTATGCGATATCGTCGATGATCATGACGCGTTTTGCGATGTCGCGCATGGCTGCCACCGTGCTGCGAACCGCATCACCGCTCTCTCCCGCCTCGCCGGCCGCCTTGGAGGCCGTGGTATCGGTGACGCGCGCGTTGTCGGTGTTCTGGCCAATTGAGGCGCTCATTTCCTCGACCGAAGCACTCGTTTCCTCAACGCTGGCAGCTTGTTCGCTGGCGGCCTGGGACAGTGACTGCGCGGTGGCGCTGACTTCTTCCGATGCCGCCGCCAGCGCCAGCGCGCCATTGCTTACTTCGGAGGCCACGCCGGATAGCTTTTCCACCATCTGCTTCATCGATGCCAGCAAGCTGCCCTCGTCGCCCTTTTTCAGGTCGATCTGCACCGCCAGGTTGCCCTGCGCGACCTCCTGCACGATGTGGGCGGCGTAATCCGGTTCGCCCCCCAGTTGCCGCAGCAGGTTCCTGATCATCCACACCGAAATCAGGATGCCGGCCAGCAGACCGCCGCCCAGCAGCATGGCATTGGTGCGCATGGTGTCTGCGGTTTGCGCCATGGCGGACTCGTATTCCTCGCGCGCCACGCGTTCCTGCAGCTCAACCAGCCTGCCCATCGCTGCCAGAACGGTACGGAATTGCACATCCGCCGCCCGCGCGTCTTCCAGCGCCTCCTTATGTTTTCCTGCCCGCGCCTTTTGCAGGATCGCGCTATGCGTGTCGCGCCAGCCATTCCAGGCCGCCGTATATTGCGCAGCCAATTGCTGCTCTTCCGGAGTGAGCCGGGTCGCCATATACGCGCTCCAGTTCTTGCGTATCTGCTCCTGGTGGGCGGCATCGCCTTGCTGCGCAGCTTCCACCTCCGGCACGCTGGTCGCGGCGGCGGCCATGACCATGCGGTGTCGGCTGCGCAGCATGTATTCGTTAGTCTTGCCCAGGTAGATCAGCGCCACTGTGCGGTCTTCGTACGTGGTTTTCAAGCGTTCGTTGCTGAACTCCATACCGCGCATGCCGGCAAAGCCTATGCCCGCCATCATCGATACCAGTACCCCGACCAGCAAGCCAAGGCGCATCGCCACCGTGAGTTTTCGCTGCATCGTATCGCTCCTATGCTGCCAGGTTTCCTGCCGGCCGTGCCTGCAGTTGCTTGAGCAGAGCCGGTATATCGAGGATCAGGGCCACGTCGCCGCTGCCAAGGACGGTCGAACCGCTCAAACACGATATGCCACTGAATACTGGGCTGAGCGGCTTGATCACCGCCTGGCACTGGCCCTGCAGGCTATCCACCACCAGGCCGGCGTGTTGGCCGGCGTGGCGCACCACTAGCACACTCTCCCGGCGTGGAGCCGCGCTGCGCAGGCGGAACAATTCGCGCAACGAGACCGTGGGCAGCACTTCACCGCGCAGATCGACGAAGTCCCGTCGGCCCTCGCGCTCATATTCCACGCATTCTTCGATGGTGCCGAGGGGGATCGCAAAGCGGGAGGCGCCAACCGTGACCAGCATGCAATCCATGATGGCCAGCGTCAGCGGCAGGCGTATGCGCACCGTGGTGCCGTGCCCCGCTTCGCTGTCGATGGTGATGCTTCCGCGCAGCGCCTCGATATTGCGCTTGACTACGTCCATGCCGACGCCGCGGCCGGACAGATTCGTCACCTGGCCTGCGGTGGAGAAGCCCGGCTCGAATATCAGGGCGAAAACATCACTGTCGCTGGGCTTATGTTCCGGATCGAGCAGGCCGCGCTCAATGGCGCAGGCAATGATGCGTTCACGCTGCAGGCCGCCGCCGTCGTCGCGGACTTCGATCACCACACTGCCGGAATCATGGAAGGCGTTCAGCGTCACCGTTCCGTACAGCGGCTTATCGCGCTGGCGTCGCACCTCGGCAGGTTCGATGCCGTGATCGACGGCGTTGCGCACCAGATGGGTCAGCGGGTCGCCTATGCGTTCGACCAAGGTCTTGTCCAGCTCCACATCTTCGCCGCCAAGGACCAGCCGGATATCCTTGCCGATCTCGCGCGCCACGTCGTGCACCACGCGCTGGAAGCGGTTGAATGTAGCGCCAATCTTCACCATGCGCAGCTGCAGCGCGCTGTCGCGCACTTGTTCGACCAGGTCGGCCAGGGCGGACGTGCTGTCATGCAGGTCGCTGTCCTTGAAGCGGTTGCCGATCATTTGCGTACGGGCGCTGGCGATGATCAATTCGCCCACCAGGGTGATTAACTGGCCGAGGCGTTCGGCGTCGACGCGGATGGTGCGGCTATCCGCTTGCCGGGGATTCGCGCCACCCGCGGTTGTCTCGGTGCGCAGCGGCGCCGACGGCGAAGGCAACGCTGGCGGCGCCACTTGCCCCAAGCCGCTGGCCTTCAGGACTTCAGCAATTGCCGCGCCGTGCAGGGGCAGCGCATTGGCCAGGCGCTGGTAGTCCTCGTTGCCGCTTCCCGGCGGCAGCAGCCGCAGCGTACATTCGCCATGCAGGAACTCGAAGACTTTGCTGATTTCTTCCGCATCGGCAGCAGTTTCCAGCACGAGCTCAAATCCCAGGTAGCAGCTTTCAGGGTCCATCTCGCCCGGCGGCGGCAAGCCTTCGTCTACCGTGACGAGAGCGATGATGCGGCCCAGCCTTCCAAGGTAGGCAAGAAAGGATGCTGGATCCATGCCATGCCGGAAAACGTCACGGCCAAACTCCAGTGAAACCAGCCAGTTGCCGCTTGCGGCGTCATCGCGGACGGCGCCTAAAGCCGGCAAGGAACTCGAGTCCACAGGGGCGGGCGACGGCGCCAGGTAGGCGTGCAGCGCTTCCAGCTGCGCACTGCATTGCTTTCCCAAGTCGCCTTTTCCACCGCGTTCCACGTCGCGCACCATGGCGCCGATCTGGTCGGCGCATTTGAGCAGCAGCGCCACCAATTCGTCGTCCAGAGGCAGGGCGCCGTTGCGCACTTCTTCCAGCACGCTTTCTGCAGCGTGCGTAAACAGCACAATGAAATCCAGGGCGAACAGGCCGGCCGTGCCCTTGATGGTGTGGGCGGCGCGAAAGATGGCGTTGATCGATTCTTCGCGCGCCCCGGGATCGCCCAGATTCAACAAGCCGGCTTCCATCTCCGCCAGCAATTCCCCCGCCTCGGTGACAAACGCTTGCAAGCCTTCGTCCAGGTTCATGGGGGTGCCTTCCTAAGCGATGCGCAGCAGGCCGAAAAGCGAGCTGACCGCCGGGCTGTGGGCAGCCAGCCGCAATTCCTTGCCGCTGGACTGCGCCGCGTGGCGCGCCATTAATAGCAGCTGGGCGCCGGCGGTATCAATCTCGGTCACACCAGCCAAGTCCAATTCCAGCGCCTGCGACTGGTCCAGGCGTGCCAGGATCACGTCTTTCATTTCCTGCACGCGCCGGATCGTGAGATCGCCTTCGATGAAGAGCAGCGCCTGTGGCTGGGGATGCGATGGACTCATGCAACCATCGTATGCCCATGCCAGATGGCTGGCAAGCCTGCCGTTCGGAGTTGCCTCACATCACTATTCGCGCAATCTTCGTACTTTCCGCACCGGGTCGGCGGCAATGGCTGCCGCGCTGAAAGGCAGCAGCGGCAGGCGTTTTTCCGCGGCAACACCTTTCTAGCCTGAGGAACCCAATTTTCCGGCCATGTGGATGGAGTTATAACTGCCATCGATATCGCCTATCGCCCCGTGGATCGGGTAGCGCTGGCCATTGCGCGGCTCCACCTGGTAGTCGGCCAGCCGCCCATCGAAAGGCACGCCAAGCTGCTGCAGGTGCAGCGCCGCATCTTTCAGGGCCGACAGCATGCCGGGGATTGCGGCCGGCGCCACGCCACGAGGCGAATGCAGCGGGTCCGCCGGATCGAAGGCCTGCGACCACTTATCCGGCAAGACTGCAGCGCTGTTCCAGAATTCGCGAAACAGCACCGCGCCACAGCTTTCCAGGTCGGCCTTCCGGTCCCAGTTGGCCAGGACGGTGCAAGCCTTAAGCAGCAAAGCGTCCGGGGTGGCCATGCAGGCTGGCAGCAGTTCGGGCAAGACCAGGTCCGCCGCCAGGATGCGGTTGGCGAAGAGCAGGTCCTGAAGCTCTTGCGGGCCTACATGCGCGCTGCGGGCCAGCATTTCCTCTATGCCGATAAAGCCGCTGCGCGTACGCAGGTGCTGCGCCACGCGTGTCGGGCCATACAAGGGCGAGAGCCCAGGCGACGGCCCTACCAGCAACTGGCGCGCGTTGGTCGCCCAGTAGCCATCATTGGAGTTAGCCACATAATCGTCACGCAGCATGGAGGGAGCGTTGCCGCCGCCGAAAATGCCATCCGGAGCGCCATCGCCGTCGCGCCCCCCAGGCGCAGGACGAGCGCGCACCGTCGAACATCAGCAATGGCCCCAGCAGCATGCAGTCGCCGCCCGATTTGGTCCGCGCCCTCATGCGGCACCACGCTCGCATCGGCGTACAAGGCGCCTCCATGCCGGTCTGCCGCAACGGTGTTCACCCAAGGTAGGCCGACGACACGGCCCAGCTGCGTTTTCAGTTCCTGCACGCTGGCCGAACGCCCTATCGCCAGCCACTGCTCCATCAGGCGGGTATTCTTGCGGTTCGGATCGCCCAACACGAGCAAGCCGGCTTGCCCCTGGGGACTGCCGGGAATCGCCATCACGGCACCCAGGACGCTGAAATAGAAGGCCTTGCGCTTTTGCCGCAGGCTGCCATCCGGCTGCAGTACTTCGATGGCCGCCGTGCGCGTTTCCAACTGGTGCGGCACGCCGTCGACCAGATAGCGCATTGGGTCCGAGAGGTCGCGCGGCAGGCGGAAGGTGGTGAAGTGCGTCGCCTTAGTCACGGTATGCGTCCAGGCGAGGTCCTTGTTGAAGCCAATGACCCCCAAGGGCAAGCCGCCCAGGCTCACGCCCATCATGTCATAACTTCCGGGGACCGTGATGTGCAGCTGGTAGAAACGGTCGGTGCTGGTCCACGGATAGTGCGGATTCCCAAGCAGGATGCCGCGGCCATTACTACTGGCTTCCTTGCCGATCGCAAGTGCGTTGCTGGCCATGGCGCCCTGAGTGCGGATGGCGTAAGGCGCAGCCGATGGCGGCGCGGAGATCGGCCCGGCTTGACCCAGGCTGCGTCCCGGCAGGCTTCGGGCAAGCCCACTTTGTGCTCGTGCAGGTAACGGTTATAGCCGGCGGCATACCCACGCAGCAGCTGCTGGACTTCGACAGAACCGGCCGCATAGCCGGCACGCAGCTTGTCGATGTCCAGGTAGCCTCTAAAAAAGAAGTCGCTATCCTCATTGCGCAGGTCCATGAAGTCGAGCGCCGCCCCATACTCGCCGTTCAGGGGCTTGGTGGCGCGGGCATCCGGTCCGAAGTAGCGGGAGCGCTCGCCGCGCACCGTGAGGAAGCTATCGGCCAGCATGCAGACATTGTCTTCGGCGAATGAGTAGGCCAGGCCGTAACCGACGCCAGAAAAATCGCGGGCCTGGATATGGGCTACGCCATAGCTGGTGCGGGTGACTTCGGCTGAAAATTGCGGCGCAATTGAACCGCCGTCACTGCCCTTTCCACTGCAGGCAGTCAGGATTATGGCCGCACTTGCGGCCAGCAGTCGCGCTTTCATGGTCTACCTCCCCGTAAGAAAAGTGCACGTTTCCATGATGTGCGCGGCATTCTTGCGACATTTAAGGCAAATCAAATCTGGACTTAATCGTGCGCGGCAAACAATCTGCTAAGATTTTTGACAAATGCACCCGCCCCGGGTGCATTTTTTTTTGCGCAAAGGAGCAGACATGAAGAGATTCACCCCGGTAGTACTGGCCGCAGGACTCTTTGCAGCCAGCGCAGCACATGCAGCACCCGGCGCCTGGATCACCATCGGCGACGCCGCATACGCCAAGTTGCAAGCCACGGCGCCGCAAGCCATCGCAAAGCAGAGCAAGCCAGGACAAGGCAAGGAGAAAGTCCACCTGGTGCAGGTCGACGATGAGACCATGCTGAAGCTGTCGGCCGCCATCCATAAGGAATTGAAGCGTTGCGGCGGTTTCATGGTTCACGCCAGCGAAGAGGAAGGCCGCAAGGCGCTGGCCAAGGCAGGCACCGTGCAGGCGCTTGCGGCAAGCCGTCCGAGCTACGCAATCGACAACCAGACGACCGTGAACGGTATCCTGCCGACGCTGCAGGCATCCAATATCGCGCAGACCATCACGGACATGTCGAACTTCGCCAACCGCTACTACCGCACCACCAATGGCGCCAACGCCTCCAACTGGCTGGCGCAGAAGTGGACGTCCATGGCGGCCGGCCGCAACGATATCAGCGTGACCCAGTTCACGCACTCGGGCTATAACCAGAAGTCCGTGATCATGACCATCAACGGCACCGACAACGCATCCGAAGTGGTGGTAATGGGCGGCCACCTGGATTCGATCAATATGAGCGGCAACGGCGAGACTTCGCGTTCGCCAGGCGCGGACGACGATGCCTCCGGCGTCGCCAGCCTGACCGAAGCGGTGCGCGCCATGATCGCTGCCGGCTACAAGCCACGCCGCACGCTGAAGGTCATCGGCTATGCCGCGGAGGAAGCGGGCCTTCTCGGCTCCAAGGACATTGCCGCCAGCTTCAAGGCCGGCAATGTGAACGTGGTCGGTGTCCTGCAGCTGGATATGACCAACTACCATGGCTCGGCCCAGGACATCTGGATCTACACCGACTATACCGACAGCCAGCAGAACACCTTCCTGTCCTCCCTGCTGTCGACCTATATGCCGACTGCCACGGTGGGCTACAGCTCTTGCGGTTACGCCTGTTCCGACCACGCCTCGTGGCAGAACCAGGGTTATCCGGCCTCGATTCCATTCGAGTCGAAGATGGGCGAAGACAACCCGTATATCCATAGCGCCAACGACACCCTGGCCAATTCCGACAGCACGGCCAACTTCGCCCTGAAGTTCGCGCAGCTGGCGGCGGCATATGCGGTGGAACTGGGCTCCGACGGCCCGGCCGTCACCGTGCCGGACAAGGTGGAGAATTTCAGCGGCAGCCTGACGCTGAACCAGAAAAAGACCTTCGGTCCGTTCAAGGCCGGAGTGGGCACCCTCAAGGCAGAGACCACCGGCACCGGCGACGTTGACCTGTACGCGCGCAAAGGCTCCGTGCCGACCACCAGCAGCTACACCTGCAAGTCGGATGGATCCACTGCCACGGAAGCCTGCAGCTTCAGCGTCACAGCCAACGGCGATGTCTACGTCATGCTGAACGGTTACACGGCGTCGACATACAGCCTGAAGGTGACTTACCACCCGCAATAATCAGCGCAAGCTGACCGTTCCGCGCTTCCAGGCCGGGTCCTGCCACTTGTAGAAGGTGGACAGCGATTCCGGCCTGTCGGCACTGCGTTCGGTCGCCAGCGAGGCAATATCCACCAGCTCGAAGCTGCGGCAGAACTTACCCTCGGCACGTACCTCGCGCGCCGCCAGCATCTTGGCCGTGCCTGGTACCCAGCCCGCAAATTCCACATAGCCGATATCAGGATCGCTGGAACCCGGCGGCAGGACGTCCACCGTCCAAGCCTCGCCTGCGCGGCGGAAAACCCACATTTCACGCCAGCCATCCGTTGGCTGCACCGCCAGCGCCAGCGCAGTGCCTTGGGCATTGACGCGCGCCGACGCCAGCCACGCCACACCCCAGGTGCATCGGTTCAACAGCGCCTTGCCGCCCCCCTGCAAAGTGATGCAGGTTTCGCCCGGCCGCCCCGCTGCCGTCGCCACAGCCAGCAGCGGCGCCGCCTTGCCCTGCGCCGGAGCAGCCGGAGCAGCTTCCAGCGCCCAGCGAACCGCGCCAACACGCACACCGGCTTCCGCATAGGCGGTATTGTCTTCATCTGCCAGTTCCGTCTTGTTGACCGCCGCCAGCGCCTGTTCGGCGCGACCAGCCGCCAGCGCCGCATCCTCACCCTTGCGTGCGTGCTGGAAGGCCACGCTGGACCATACCGCCGCGCGCCGCATGTGGATACGGTTCTTCATATGTTCCGGCAGGCGGGCCATATCCACCGTATCGAGAAGCTCGGCGCGCCAGCGGTCGTGCTCTATACGTTGCGCTACTCCCAGCGTGGGATCGATGCAGGCCGCGTTGCTCAGGGCCAGGGCAGCGCGGGCGCGCTGCTCGGCATTCGGCGCTGCTGTCAGCTCGCGGCGGAAGGCGTCGCCGTCATAGCACACCCGCACCTTGCCATCCTGTTCATAGCTGCGCATCGCCACGCCATAGCTGGCCACCACTTCCAAATGGGCGGCCAGCGCCGTTTCAGCCTGCGGCGGCAGTTTCGACGAGGCCCGCGCGGCCAGCCGCTCGGCCATGCTGCCGATGGCATCGAACGGTTCGGCGTTGATCGCTTGCGGGGCAGCAGCCTTCAGGTAGGCTGCGCCATAGCTGATACCCAAGGCTTCGGCGCCCGGCGTATCGCGCAGGAAGCGCATCACGGCGAGCAGTTCGGGCGCAGCGGCGGGCTGCAAATCCACTTGCCGCACCCGCGCGGCGCGCACATAGCCTGCGCGTTCGCGGCGATGGTCGTACACCTGCAGAAAGTCACCGCGGGCACCGCGCACCTCCAGCGCGTCACCCTGCCAGAGTACGGCCTGTGCCTGGGCCGATTCACGCGGCGCCGCTCGCAGCGGCAGCTGATCCTGGGTGACGATAGCCAGGGACACGGCGGCGACTAACATCGAGATGGCCATCGTTATTCCCCAGCGTTGGCGGCAATGCGCTCGGCATGTACAGTCTTCGGCGCACCGACCAGGGTCGAGCCAATGAAACCGCCATCCGCCGGTGGCGGAGCAATGATCACCGATACCTTGTCCGACAGCTTGTCGGCCATGGTTTTCTGGATCAACAGCGGGTGCTTGCTCAACAACTCGCCGTCTCGCTCCATCTGGGCGCTGGCGATCTTGCCCACCAGCTCCTGGCGATAGGCTTCGGCATCGGCCAGTTTGCGGCGCGAATCCGCCTCGCCGGCTGCTTCAATGACACGAGCCTGGGCATTGCCTTCCGAAGTCTTGATGCGAGCGGTCTTTTCAGCTTCCGCCTCCAGCTCGCGCTGCTTGACCTGCTTTTCCTTGAACGGCAGCACGTGGCGCATGGCCTCTTCCTGCGCCTTGGCGGCGATCACCTGTTCCGAAGCGGCGGCTTCGGCGGCTTTTTCGCGCGCCACTTTTTGCGCCTCGGCTTCCAGCGCAGTCTGACGCACCTGCTTCTCTTTCAGCTCCAGCGTGTAGCGCATTTTTTCGGATTCCAGCTCTTCCGCCAGCAGCTTCTCCATGCCTGCCTTGAAGTCTTCCGGCAGCACCACCTTACCGATGGTAACGCTGCGCAGCACGATACCGTCGGCAGCCAACTTGGGCTTCAGTTCAGCCTCGATGGCTTGCTGGATTTCGGCGCGCTTGGACGAGAAGATTTCACGAACCGTGTAGCGGGTCAGTACCTTGTAGATCACGCCTTCCACATCGGGCGCCACCACATCGCGGGAAATATCAGGCGGCAGCTTGGGCGCCAGAACCGGCAAGCGCGCCTGGTCGAGGCCATAGCGGATCGACATGTCCAGGCCCAGCGACAAGCCTTCACCGGATTGGAAAGGCGTTTCACCCGCAGCCGCAGGGCGGTAGGTCTGGTCGCGCAGCGACAGCATGCGCATTTCATGGATGCCCGGCAGGGACAACACCAAGCCTTCTGGCAAAATCGAAGTGCCGCCGGTCAGGTGATTGGTACGCACCGCCACTTCGCCGCGGCCAACCGTGCGCATTGGAGGAAACTGGTACAAGCCGTAACCGACTGCGCCGGTCAGGCCGAGCAGCACAACGCCCTTGCGGACGTTGGATGGGAAATGAATGCTGCTGGCAGCACGGCCAAGCGTCGAGCGAATCGCCTGCAGCATCGTACTGATCCGGTTGTTCATGATAATTGCCTTTCTGGGGTGGTTGGCCCGGCACAGCGCCGGTACAGCAATCTTCCTTCCGCCGGGCGCGAACGTTCAATGCTGCCGCCCGCCCACTCCCTTCCGGGCTGTGAAGAAAAATTCACGCCGGCGGCCGGGCTTTTGGGTAATACTTTCGTCATGACACGCGTAGCTATCATCGAAGACGACCTCCCTACCAGCAACCAGCTCGCCGGCTGGGTCGCCGCGGCCCGCCCTGGCATCCAGGTCGACCAGTGGTTCAACCGTGACGACGCCGAGGCGGCCATCGCCCGCGAGCACTACGACCTGGTGGTGCTGGACATTGAACTTGGCCGCGAGCGCCACGCAGGCGTCGCCATCATCAACGCCATCAACAAGCGCCATGCGACGCCGGTCCTGGTAGTGTCGGCCATGCCGGCAGCGATCTACCGCTCCATTATGAAAGCGCTGGACGCCTGGGACTACCTGCAAAAGACCACCTTCGAAGAAGCGGATTTCATCGACACCTTCCTGGAAATCCTGCGCGCGGCCAAGGACAGCAAACCCGCCGCCCCGTCCAGCGAACTGGCCATGGACCCGCTGCGCCAGCGCACGCCAACCTGGCGCGGCCAGCGCATCAACCTTCCCCTGACGGCGCAGCGCATCCTGGCCGCCCTGTTCGAACGCCGCGGCCAGGTTGTGTCCTACGAAGACCTGTTCGAAGTGGTGAAGAGCGGCCGTAACCGCGACAACATCCGCAAGCATGTGAGCACCATCCGAGATGCCTTCCGCGAAATCGATCCCGGCTTCGAATGCATCGAGAATATCCCGATGCGCGGCTTCCGCTGGACCGACGGGGCATGAATCCTTTTTCCCTGCTGACGCCCTACCGCCTGCGCATCGTCCTGCGCATGGCCTTCCCGCTGCTGGCCATCGGCACGCTGGGCCTCGCGGTATCCGTGCTCCAGCAGGAAAAGCAGCTCAGCTACCAGGCCTATGAGAATTCCTTCTACAAAACGCGCGAGCAGATCGCTGCGACGCTGCGCCATCCGACCGGCCAGCTCGCCCTGCTGAATCCCGGAGCCGGCCGGAATCCCGGCCTGCATCCCGTGCTGCTGCCTTACGCTGCGCTGGACTTCGACGACCAGGCCAAGGTGCAGCAAGCGATCGCCATGGCAGGCTGCGCGGCGCAGTACGGCGACAAGGGCACCCTGTGCGTCGGCATCGGCAACAACCCCTGGGCCGGCGGCTTTATCTACGTCGCAGGGACGTTCAATTCCGCCCCGCTGGCAGCGCATCCCATGCGCGAAATCGCGGTCGACCAAGCCCACCGCGTCGACATGAAGGTCAGCCTGCGCGGGCAGGACTACCACTGGATCGCACCATTCGAACAGACTGGCGATCCTGCCAGCGGCGGCATTCGTGGGCGCCTGACCGGCTACACCGCAGCCGAAGCCGGCCAGCCGCGCGCCCGGCCGGTAAAGGATTTCCGCGGCTGGATCTGGCAAAGTCCGGTATGTACACCGGAAGGTGCGCCCGATTGCTCGCACAGTGCATTCTTCTCAGTGCGCTTGCCTGTCGGCGTACTGCAGGATGCCCTGTTCGCCAAGAGCCGGCCCGCCTGGCCGCCGGAAGACCTGGCGAACATCAATGTCAGCGTCGCGCTGCTGCCGCCTGGTGATGGCCCCGCCCTGCTGGACACGACGCGCGACCAGGCCACGCCGCTGTTCTCCCTGCGCGACCTGCAAACACTGCTGCTGCCAGGCGAGACCCTGCGCGTGCGCGATGCGCGCGGCAAGGAAGTACTCTCGCTTTCAGGAGCCAGCAGCGGCAGCGACCAAAGCTGGCACGCCTTGCTTACCCTTGTACGCCACTTGCCGGTCGATACCACCATCAAGGCGCTGCAGACCCGTAGCAGCGTACCCACGCCGCTTGGCAATTTCGAGATTGAACTGAACGGCGACGCGCGCAGCGTCAGCGACGCCCTGAGCGTGGTCGCCACGCGCGTTTCCTGGTTTGTCGGCGCCATCCTGGCGGCCTTGCTGTTGGCGTGGCTGGTGGTGGAGGCTGGCATCATCCGTCCGATCAGCATCCTGACCCGGCGCGCCGATAAGGTGGCGCGCTCGGTCAAGACAGCCGGCGCGCTGGATGAGTTCGACCTGTCGGATTTGCGCGGCCGCGACGAACTTGGCGTGCTGGCCAACTGCCTGCACGACCTGCTGCGCCGCGTGCGCGAAGACGTGGAGAAGGAAGCAATCCGCGCCGAGCAGGAACGCGATATGTGGCATGCCGTCGGACACGAGATCATGTCGCCGCTACAGTCGCTGATGGCGCTGCATGGCGGCGAGCATGATCCCAGCGGACGCTATATCCACCGCATGCAGCAGGCAGTGCGCGTCCTTTATGGTCAAGCTTCGCCTAGTGAAGCCTTCCAATCGACCACGCTGCAGCTGGAATCCCTGGACCTGGATGCCTTCCTGCGCGACGTAGCCGCCAACGCCCCTTGCGTCGGCATCGAAGACGTTCGCTATGAATGCGGGGTGCGCGCCACGGTTAAAGCCGATCCCTATGCGCTGGAAGATGTTGTGACCCACATCCTGAACAATGCCAGCCGTCACCGCCAAACAGGCACGCCGATCACGATGACGCTCGCGTCGGACGAGCGTACAGCCAGCCTGTCCATCCGTAATGAGGGCGAAACCATTGCTCCGGAACTGATCGACAAAGTGTTTGAATACGGGGTATCCGGCCAGGAGGAAGGGGCAAGCCGCGGCCAGGGATTGTTTGTGGTGAAAACTTATATGGCCAAGATGGGTGGCACCGTCACGGCACGCAATGTGGCGGGCGGCGTCGAATTCACCTTGACGCTGCACTTGGCAGGGAGCTGACCGCGTCGTTTCCGGGCTAAAAGCAACGCTCGCCCGGAGCGAATTGCGGTAATATCAAACCTCACTCAAGGCAAGCAATTGCCTGCACTAACACCCTACGCCGCCCTCCGGCGACGTTGACCAATACTGAATCCACTATGCGCTTCAAACTCGCCGCGTTCACCATCCTTACGTCCATTGCCTGCACCGCCGTTGCCCAGACGCCCGGCTACGATGAGCAATACAATGCCGCCCGTGCCCTGATCGAGGCCGAGCGCTACCCGGAAGCAGTCCAGGCATTCACAAAAATGCTCGAAGCGTCGCCCAAGAATTCCGACCTGCTGCTAGGTCGCGCGACGGCCAATATGCGCATGAAGAAATGGGCCGACGCGGAAGCCGACTTGCGCATCGCCCATGAGGCATCGCCCAATTACACCGATGTGACGGTTGCGCTGGCCAATGTCCAGAGATGGCGCGCGCCATCGCCGGAGTTGGCAACCGCCGACGGATATAGCTGGTCCGCCGGCCTGTCCGCCTCGCAAACAAAAGTGGGCGATCAAAACTGGCGCGACTACACCGCAAGCATCCGCCACTACTTCACGCGAGGCTCCCTCGGCCTCGAAGTACTCAATGCCCACCGTTTCGGCCTGGCCGACAAAGCCTACGCGCTGGATGGCTACACGCCATTGTGGTCCAGCGCTTACGCCAATATTCGCTACCAGCGTGGCCCGAACAGCCGCCTGTTCCCCGCGAACTCCTGGCGCGCGGAAGTCTTTCAGAGTATCGATGGCGGCTGGGAACTGTCTGGCGGCATCGACGATCTTGGTTTTGACGATCACGTCAAACTGTATTCCCTCGGCGTGGGTAAATACACCGGTAATTTCTACCTGCGCTGGCGCCACCAGAATATCGTATCGACGGGCTCGCACTCCAGCAATGACCGCCTGATGGTGCGCTATTACGACCAGGGCGATGCCGACAATTACATGGAACTCACTTACAGCAACGGCCGTAGCGGTGACCAGCTTGAGCTGTCGAGCGGGCGCCAGACCTCCAATTCCTACGGAGCGAGCATTGTTCGTTTCCTGGACCGGAACTGGAGTGTCAAGGCTGGCGCCAGCCTGTCGCGATCCACGAATGCGCCGAATGAACGCAGCTTGAGCGTAGGCGTCTCGCGTCGCTGGTAAGGGAACGGACGATCACCGATGAAGGCCTTCACGACGACGCTTATCCGCTTCTTTACCTGCCTGCCTGCCCTGGTGATGGGCATGGCGATCCTCCGCGTGGTGGAGCTGGGCACACACGCCAGCCAGCTCAGTGTCCTGCTGTTCCCCGCAATCGGCAACGATTTGCTCGCGCTGGTCCGCTACCTGCCTTTCGTGTTCTTGCTGTCCCTGCCAGGCCTGGCCATGCAGAAGCGCGTGGCGCGCCTGGCTTGGATCGGGGTCACATGGTCGCTGCTCCTCGTCATTCAAGGCGCGCTGATTGCCTATCAACGCTCTACCGGTGCGCTGCTTGGTGCGGACCTGTTTGGCTATTCGTGGAAGGAAATCCAGCTCATCCTGGCAAGCCATGCCAACACCGATCTCCTGATGGCGGCGAGCATGGTGATCGTCATCGCACTGATGTTCTTTGTGCTCGTGCGTAAAGATCGAATCGAAAACCCAGGCTGGAAAGCACCTCAGGCAATTGCAGTTCTGGCGCTTTCAATTCCGGCCTTTGTCCTGTTGCCGAATCAAATGGAGTCCGATGACGTACGCCAGGACCTCGCCATCGTCACGGTCAATAAGGCGGCCTTCTTTGCCAACGCAAACCTGGCATACCTTGTCCGTTTGACTCCGGTCAGCCCAGCTGGCGGCAGCGACGATGCAGCCTATCCTTTCGTGCATGCCGAAACCACGCCGGATACGCTCGGCCCCCATTTCAATCCCCAGCCAACGCCGCCGAATATTGTCCTGATTATTGTTGAAGGCTTGGGCCGCTCGTTCTCCGGCCCAGGCGCGCGCCAGGGCAGCTTTACGCCCTTCCTGGATGAACTGGCCGGCCAGAGCCTGTATTGGGGAAATTTCGTCGCCCCGCAGGGCAGGACATTTGGTGTCCTGCCTTCTCTACTCGGCTCGCTGCCATTTGGAGAACACGGCTTTTCCTCGATGGGCCAGAACATGCCTGGGCAAGCGTCGCTGGTAAGCATTTTGCGTAGCCAGGGTTATCGCACGCGCTATTTCACGGGCACCAACCTCGAATTCGACAACCAGGGCCAGTTCCTGGCTCGCCAGGGCACCGATGTTGTCTCGGGATCGGGGCAATTCGATCCATCGGTGAGACGAGGTAATGAATGGGGTTATGCAGACCGGGAGCTCATTGACCACGAGCTCAAATTCGCCAGCCGCGATACCTGCAAACCATGCCTGACTGTCATCCAGACGGTCACCATGCACGATCCCTTCACCTTCCCCGGCCAGGATGAATATAAGGCGCGGGTCAAGCAACGACTCGACCAACTGGGCATAGCAGCGGACAAGCGCGCACCTTACCAGGACGATGCCAGGATCTTCGCCAGCATCATGTACACCGATGACGCCCTGCGTCACTACTTTAGCGAAGCCAGAAAGCAGCCTGGCCACGACAACACCATCTACATAATCACCGGAGACCACCGCTTGCCGGAGCTGCCGATGACGCACTACCTGGAACGCTATCACGTCCCGCTGATTATCTATTCGCCGATGCTGAAGGAGCCACAGCAAATCCGGTCCATGTCCTCGCAGTTTGACGTGACGCCGTCAATATTGGCTTTCCTGTCCCACCAGTATGGATTGAAAACGCCTGCACAAGCCACCTGGCTTGGTTCGGGCCTGGACATGGAGCCAGGCTTCCGCAATATCCACGCCTTCCCGCTGAAGCAGACCAAGACCGACCTGCATGACTTCATCTCCGGCAACGTGATGTTGAGCCACGGTCGCCTTTACAGCATTGCCGACGGCATGGAGATCGACCCGTCGGACAACCCGGTGGCCAAGAAAAAAGCCCTCGCACAATTTGACGCATTCAAGGCGCTCAACGCCGGGCTTGAACGAAATAAGAAGCTGGCGCCCGCCTCGGTGCTGGACAAGCCGGCTCTCAGCTATGACGAGACCAAGCGAAAACTCCAGACGGCCACGCTGGCAGCGGACCTTGGCAACCTGTGGGTCTCGAAAGCGAAGGCCGACGTAGTCGAGGACGAATTGCGCCTGTCCGCGCAATTTGCAAATCGCGGAGATGCCGTCTCGCCTGAATTCGTTCCGCTCCTCGTCATCACCGATGCAAGTGGCCGTGAACTTGGGGAGTCTTACGGCAAGGCGACCAAGCTGGAGCCGGGTACCGGCGCGGACGTAGAACTGCGCATCAAGCTCAAGCTGCCGGCGGGGGCCTATTTCGCATCCGTCATCGTCTCCCATCCGAATACAGGAAAACCTCTTGGACAAGGGCAGTATCACATTCCATTTACGCGCTAAGTGAAGCCCATGTCCCGTGTTTTCACCCGTTCACTGGGCGCCCTGCTGGTTGCAGCAGCGCTCAACGCGCCCGCATTCGCAGCAACGGCGCCAAGGGCCGTATGGACGTGGGAGGAAGAAAGCTATGCCATGCTGGACGGAGCCTCCGCTGTGGACGAGGCAATCACGTTTTTCAAAGCGCACGGAATTACGACGGTCTATCTGTATGCCGACTCCTTCAGGGAGCGCAATGATATTGTCGATGACCCCAAGCGCTATAAGGCTGTCATCAAACGACTGCATGGCGCGGGCCTGCAAGTTTATGCGCTTCTAGGCTCTGGCTACCTGCAAACGGAGCGCTACATCCTGCCGGCGTTTCGCGCGGTCGCAATCGCAATGGCGCGCCGCGTGTTCGACTACAACGCCAAGGCGCATCCCGAAGAACGCTTTGATGGCATCAATCTCGACATCGAACCGCACATCCTGGACGAATGGCCAGCGAAGAAGTTTGAACTGCTTGGTCATTTCCTGGACATGAGCGCCGCCATCATGGCCGAAAAACGGCGCTACGGCCAGGCCATTGATATTGGACCTGCAATTCCATTCTGGTGGGACGGTATTGAATTAAGTTGGCGCGGCAAACGCCGCAGCGTCAGCGAACATACGCAAGACCTGTATGACTATGTCGCCTTGATGGACTACCGCGATCACGCCAATGGCCCAGATGGAATGATCAGCCACGCCAGTGATGAAATGGCCTACGGAATAAAAGCTGGGAAGCGCGTACTGATTGGCGTAGAGACGACGCCAAATGAAATCCAGAAAGTCTCCTTCAATCATTTGACCGAGGCAGACATGGAACGCGAAATAGGTACAACAGAAGCGCACTTCAAAAACCAGAAAGCATTTGGAGGCTTTGTCGTACATCACTACCGCGGCTATCGCCAGTGGCTGGACAGGCAAAGCAAAAAACCCCTTCCGCACTGAGCGCGATCTAGAGCGCGCTCAGGCTGAAGGGGCTTTTCTAATAAGAGCCTGACGATAACCTACTTTCACACTGGTTGCAGCACTATCATCGGCGCAAAGTCGTTTCACGGTCCTGT
>NZ_JBXARE010000029.1:0-20602 GCF_058807935.1 Pseudoduganella sp. GW821-FHT11H04
GTTGATTTTTAAAGATCGCTGCTTTGTTTTGTCGACGAAGCGTTGTGTTCGTCAGCAGCAGAGAAGCGAGATTATGCGGTACAGCGTGCAACTCGTCAACCCCCTCTTTTTCTCGTTTCGCTTACTGTTTTGACAGTATTGCGTTGCGAGGGACAGAACTATAGCCAAATAACTGGCGTTTTGCAAGTAGATAATTCGCCAATACGATTGCGCATGCGATCCAGGCCGACCAGAGGGTATGGGTAAGGAAGTGGGCGCCGCGCATTTGCTGGATAAATCCGACGCCAAGGGCGAATACCATGGCCAGTACTCCGACAGCCCAGGCCTTGCGCGGCTGCTCCGGCAGCCAGAATGCCGCCAAGGCGATCAGCCATAGTGCGCTGGACGCATGCCCGCCCGGCAGGCAATGACCCGCATCCACTCCGTGCGGCATTAATTCCAAGAGACGCACATAAGGCGCATTGCCGCCGTAACGATCGATATCCCACGGGCAGTGCGAGGTGCTTGCGCGCTTCAGGAGGCTGATTGCCACCGGCACGGTAACGGCCGACAGACCAAGGACCCGCACACCAAGCCTGCGTGAAGGCGCCCAATTCACGTGCGGGCGCCAAGCATCCCATACCGCCATGACCACCGCTGCGGATGCCAGGCAAGTCAGCACACCTTTCATAATCACGTGATTGAACTGCTCGGCAAACCATGCGTGCTGCATAGGGAATTCGCGGCGCGCACGATCGAACGCCATGTCGGCCAGGCGCAAGTCGAAATCGGTGAACTGGCCAATCCAAAGAATCAGCCCAGCCGACGCAGCCAGCGCCAGCAAGAACCAGCGAAAATTACGCATCATGGATACACGCCTGGAACAGGTCGAGTTTCGGGTTGTAGACAGCCGTATTCACGTTCAGCATGCCAAGCGTGGAATGGAATACGTTATCGTGCGAAAACTCCTGGCTGCTGCGCGCCGCCAGGCAACTGCGGTCAACGCGGAAGCGCTGGCTGAAGCTGTCCGACATCCACAGCATCATCGGCACCTTGCGCTGCTCTTCCGGCGCGAAGATATATGGCGCGCCATGCAGGTACATATTCTTTTCGCCCAGCGATTCGCCATGGTCGGAGAAGTACAGCATGGAGGCCGGCACGCCGGAATCTTTCAGTACCTTGATCGTCTTGTCGAGGAAGTAGTCGGTGTACAGGATAGTGTTGTCGTAAGCCGCCGTGATCGACTCTCGGGTGCACTGCTCCAGCTCATTGGTTTTGCAAACAGGGCCAAACTTGTTGAATTCGGCCGGATAGCGTTTCCAGTAGGCCGGGCCATGGCTGCCTTTCTGGTGCAATACAATGACCAGGTCCTTGTCGGCATTGCGGATCATCTCCGGCAGGCCTTCGAGCAGGTGCTCATCGAAGCATTCTTCGGTATTGCACAGCGGGTTGCCGGCGATCGGCTTGGACATGTCTTCAAAGCGCACGCGGTCGCACACACCCTTGCACCCGGAATTGTTATCGCGCCAGATCACTTCCAGGCCCGCGTGCTTGAGCACATCGAGCAGCCCTTCCTTGCTGCGCGCCTTATCTTCCGAATAAGCATCGCGGGTCAGGTCGGAAAATACGCAAGGCACGGAAATCGCCGTCGCCGTGCCGCACGAGCTCACATTGCTGAAATTGACCAGCGAGCGCTCTTGCGACAGGCGTGGGTTCGTGATGCGTTCATAGCCATTGAGCGAGAAGTTCATGGCGCGCGCGGTTTCGCCGACCACAATGATGGTCACGGTATGCTGCTTGTTGCCCGCTGCGGCCCACAAGCCCCCCTTGGCGGCATCGGTGCCGAACGGCACGACCACGGTCGGCGTCGCCCATTTTTGTTTGAGATAGCTGTTCGTAGCCTGGAATACATTGGTCGGCGTCAGCATGAAGCGCAGCTCGCGATGTTCGCGCACGGCCGGGGCCAACGTTTTAAATAGCAGGAAAAGAAGGCCGGTGGCCAGCAGCAGCGAACCGGCGACCAGGCCGATATTCAACAGCACTTCGCGCCGCAGCGAGCCATATCTCACCGGCAGGCGCCAGACCAGCCAGGATGGGATCAGGCCAAACAGCACGACCGATTGCACCATCTTCCAGCTGAAAAGTTCGCCGGCTTCACGCACGTCGGTTTCCACCACGTTCTGCACCATCGAAGCGTCGATCACGATGCCGTATTGGGACATGAAGTAGGCTGTCATCGACGATAGCAGCAGCAGCGCTATCACCACAGGTTTGAATACGCGGCGGAAGTTCACCAGCGCCAGGATGCCGCTGAATATCAGTACAAGCAGCAAAGCTGAGCCGAGATAGACCAGCAGGTTGGATGCACGGAACCCGCCGGTGGCGGCCATGAAGCTTTTCCAAAAACTGATGTTATAGATCAGGACCAGGAAGGAAGCAGCTGCGAGCGGGAGGAAGGATGAGCGAATTTGTGGCAGTTTCATCCTGGCACAATAGCTTCCCGCAAGTAAAGGCCATGTAAAGCCGGCGTTAAGATTGCGTTAAATCAGGGAAGGAAATATCAAAACGGGTGCCGCCAGCAACACGTTGCTTAACTTGCAACTCAGCACCGAGGTAAGTGCAAATGCGCTGGACCAGCCCCAAGCCAAGGCCGCTGCCGGACGAAGCGCCGTCGCCATCAGGCATGGCCTCGCCGCGCAAGCGCGCCAGGGCGGCCGGCGGCAGGCCGGGGCCGGTATCTTCTACAACGATCGAATGGGCCTCTAGCCTCAGAACGACTTCGCCCTGCTCCGTGTAAGCGCAAGCATTGCGCAGCAGGTTGCCGATGGCTGCTTGCAACAGTTCACGTGGACCGCGCACCGCGAAATCGGCGCCGCCCTGGTAGCGCAGTGCGACCGGCTTGTCGGCCACCAGCGGCTGACAGCGCACGATTTCATATTGCGCCAGTTCGGCCGCCGACTGCTGGGGCGCATCCTCGCCTTGCGGCGTACGGGCCAGCCGTAGCAGCACGCTGGCGACATCGCTCGCTTCGCGCGCAGCACGATAGATACGCTCAGCCGGTGCGTGCAATCCAGCTTCGCCTTCGGTCTGCGCCATCAGGAGTTCAGCCGCGCCGCTGATCACGGTTAGCGGCGTGCGCAATTCGTGGCTTACGTCGCCGGTGAAGAAGCGTTCGCGATCGAGGAATTGCTTGAGTTCCCCCGTGCGGCCGGCGAAGGCTCGGGCCAAAGTCCCCAATTCGTCGCTGCGCTCCAGGCAGGGCAAAGCCTCATGGCGCTCCTCGACTGCCTGCGACAATGCCGTAATCGGATTGACAATGCGGTTGGCCAGAAAGCGCGCCAGTATCAGTGAGCAGGCGACAAAGGCCAGGAAGCCGGCGGCGAACATCGAATAGACCACGATCTCGATCTTGTCGTATTCGCTGGCGTGGTCCACCACCACGTATTCGCCTTTTTCGTCGCGGCCCGCATACACGTGCAGGTCAGTTCCGTCCACCGAGATATCGACCACGCCGTGCGGAAGACCGCGCAGCGAGCGCGGAATATCCCCGCCATGGTGGAAAGTGAGGCCGGCCGGCATCTGTACCGGCATGCCGCCGGCGTGGCGCGGTGCGGCCCATTCGGCTACGTTTCGCAGGCGTTCATCAACCAGTTTCCCCTCGATGCCTTCCACCGCAAGCGCTGCAATGACGGAAAACACCGCGGATACGGCAACCGCGAACGTCATGTAAGCGACAACGATCCGGCGGCGCAGGGAATCAGCTTTCTTCATCGGAGTTCACCAACTTGTAGCCGATCCCCGGGATCGTGCGCAGCATGGCAAATGGATACGGCTTGTCGAGGGCCTGGCGCAGCGCGTGGATATGGGTGCGCAGCGCATCGCTGTCCGGACGTTCATCGCCCCACACCTCGTGTTCCAGGGCATCGCGCGTGACAATATGCGGCGCTTCCTTCATCAGGCTTTTAAGGATGGTGTAGCCGGTGCGGGTCAGGGAGAGCGGACGGCCGGCACGGCGCGCTTCATAGTTAACAGTATCGAAGGTAAGGTCGCCGAATTGCAGTACCGGGGCCTTGGCCTGCACTCCACGGGCGCGGCGTATCAGCGCGCGCAGGCGGATTTCCAGCTCCACCAGGGAGAATGGCTTGACCAGGTAGTCGTCGGCGCCGCTTTCAAAGCCGGCCACTTTGTCCTCCAGGGTGTCGCGGGCGGTCAACATCAGCACCGGGGTGGACTTGCCGAGCTCCCCGCGCAGCTTGCGGCACAACTCAAGGCCGTTCAGGCCGGGCAGCATCACGTCCAGCACAACGGCGTCGTATTCATGCTCGGTGGCCAGCGCCAGCCCGCCATAGCCATTGGCAGCGGTATCCAGCACATAGCCCTTCGGCTCGAGGAAGCCGAACAGGTTGGCGACAATATCCTTATTGTCTTCAATGATAAGTATCCGCATACGGGCATTATAATTCCGCGATGACTATCCCACACATCCCCCAGCTCAAAGACGAATCGCTCGCGGCACAGCTGGACCGCGCAATCAATAACAAGACCAAGCCTCTTGGCAGCCTGGGCGCCCTGGAGCCCCTCGCGCACAAGGTCGGCATGATCCAGAACACGACCAGGCCGGAAGTGCGCGATCCAGCCATCCTGGTGTTTGCTGGCGACCATGGCGTTGTGGCCGAAGGCATTTCCGCCTTCCCGCAGGACGTGACCTGGCAGATGGTCGAGAACTTCCTGGCCGGCGGCGCGGCGATCAATGTCTTTGCGCGCCAGAACGGCTGCCTGCTGAAGGTGGTGGATGCGGGGGTCAAACACGAATTCGGCCAGCGCGAAGGCCTGGTCAACCGCAAGATCGCCCCTGGCACCGCCAATTTTGCGCAGCAGCCGGCCATGTCGGTACAGCAGTGCATGGAGGCGATCGAATGCGGCATGGACCTGGTGGCCGAACTGCCGGGCAATGTGCTGGGCTTCGGCGAGATGGGCATTGGTAATACCACGGCCGCTGCGGCCCTGATGCACCGCCTGACCGGCATTCCGGTGGCCGATTGCGTCGGCGCCGGCACCGGCCTGGCCCCCGAGGGTGTGCTGCACAAGCAGCGCGTAATCGAAGCGGCAATGGCGCTGCATGCGGATGCCCAGGGCGGCCTGCAGGCACTGGCCACTTTCGGCGGCTTGGAAATCGCCATGATGGTCGGCGCGATACTGAAGGCGGCTGAACGCCGCATGGTGCTGCTGATCGACGGGTTTATCGTCACCAGCGCCCTGCTGGTAGCGTCCCGCGTGCAGCCGGCCGTCTTGGATTACTGCGTGTTCTCGCACTGCTCCGACGAAAATGGCCACAAACGCATGCTGGACTTCCTGGGCGGCCGTCCGCTGCTGAACCTGGGCCTGCGCCTGGGCGAAGGCACCGGCGCCGCGCTGGCCGTGCCGCTGCTGCACGCCGCTGTCAACTTCCTGAACCAGATGGCCACTTTCGAGTCGGCCCAGGTCAGCGAGAAGTCCGAGTAAGCGCCCATGCAGCAGCTGCGCCTGTTTTTCATCGCACTGCAGTTCTTCACACGGCTGCCCATCCCGCGCTGGGTGGGCTTTGAGCCGGACTGGCTGCACCACGCATCGCGCTACTTCCCTGCCGTTGGCCTGGTGGTGGCGGCGATTGCGGGTTCCGTATACGCGGCGGCGGCGCTGGTGCTGCCGCCGGCGGTTGCCGTGCTGCTATCCACTGCCGCCGGCATCTACGCCACCGGCGCCTTCCATGAAGATGGATTCGCAGATAGCTGCGACGGCCTGGGGGGCGGCCACACGCGCGAGCGCGTGCTGGAAATCATGAAGGATTCGCGCATCGGCGCTTACGGCGCGATCGGCATCGGCTTGATGCTGGCGACCAAAGTCGCAACGCTGGCCAGCCTGCCGAAGATGGCCGTGCTGGGCGCGCTGCTGGCAGCGCACCCGCTCTCGCGCCTCATGGCCTGCTCGCTGATCTGGCGCATGGAATACGCACGCGCCGAAGGCAAGGCCAAGCCGCTGGCGCAGGAAATGGGCAGTGGTGAATTCCTCATCGCCGCCCTGACGGCCGCCCTGCCTGCCGCCGCCGTGGTGGCCGCAGGCTGGATTCCGGCCATCGCACTGGCGGCTGGCCTGGGCTGCATGCTGTTGGCGACATTCTGGCTTGCACGCAAATTCCAGCAGCGGCTGGGCGGCTATACCGGCGATTGCCTGGGCGCCGTGCAGCAGTTGACGGAAGCCGTGTTCTACATTGGCGCACTGGCCTGCGCGTGGAACTGATTCTCATCCGCCACCCGCAACCGGAAGTGGCGGCAGGCGTCTGCTACGGCAGCAGCGATATTCCCGCCCTGGCGACGGCGCTCGCCGACGGCCACGCAGCGCTGGCGACGCAAATTGCACCGGCGCTGGCCGCCGGAGCGCGGCTCTATTCAAGCCCTTTAAGGCGCTGCACCGCGCTAGCCTCCATGCTGGGCGATTTCACGACTGACGCCCGCCTGGTGGAAATGGATTTCGGCGCCTGGGAGCTTCGCCCCTGGTCCGACATTCCGCATGAAGAGGTAGACGCCTGGGCTGCCAACCTGCTGGACTACCGCCCCGGCGGCGGCGAAACCGTGCGCGAAGTTGCCGCCCGCGTGCAATCCTTCCTCGACCAATTGCAGCACGACGCCGTCATCGTCTGCCACGCCGGCACCATGCGCCTGATGGCCGCCATCGCCGCCGGCGAACCGCTGCAACAGGCCGCCGCAAAGCCAAACCAGATCAAGTACTGCGAAGCCCTTCGCTTGTCCTGGCCCGCCAAGTCCGTATAATGACGGGGTTTTGGTGCTCGCATTCGAATTCTCGAACGCAGTTAAACGGGAAACACGGCGCTGTTCATCACAGCCAACGTGTGCTGCCCCCGCAACGGTAAGCAAGTGCCGCCTTCAATGTGCGGCAGCGACCTCTTAGCCACTGTGCAAACGCATGGGAAGGCCAGGCCGCCAGACTTGCCAGCCCGGATACCGGCCAGACCAGGTGGGAACGCGCCCTGCGCCCGTTCCTGTTCATGCCGGCTTACGGGGACGTGGGCCGGCGGCTAGTTACGAAAGTTGTCATGATTTCTCCCGCCACCAGGCAAGCGGCCCTCGCGTCGCTGGCATTGGCCGTTGCCGCACCTGCCGTCCAGGCTCAAGCCGAGGCTCCCGCGCTGAATGCCGTTCTCGTCACCGCTACCCGTACGCCGCAAGCTGCGCGCGACATCATCAGCGATTCGCTAAGCATTGGCGCGGACGAAATCGTCCGCAGCGGCGCCGGATCCATTACCGAACTCCTGCAGCGCCAGCGCGGCATCGAAGTCACGCGCAACGGCGGCCCTGGCACCAATGCGGTCGTATTCCTGCGCGGCTCGAACGGCAACCAGGTGCTCGTTCTGGTCGATGGCGTGCGAATCGGCTCGGCCACCAGCGGCGCCGCCGCATGGAACGCAATCCCCATGGGCGCGATTGACCATATCGAAGTGGTGTACGGCCCATTAAGCACGCTTTACGGCGCCGACGCCATTGGCGGCGTAGTCCAGATCTTCACCAAAAAAGGCCAGGGCAGCCTGGCACTGGATGCCAGTCTGCTGGCCGGCAGCTACGGCATGCGTGCCGGCACTGCAGGCATCTCCGGCAGTGCCGGCGCCGTCAGCTACTCGCTCAGCGCGGGCCAAGAGCGCGCCGACGGCTTCTCCGCAACCCTGCCGGGCAGCGCCAGCTACAACAAGGACGACGACGGTTACGACCGCAAGCACGCTAACGGCCAATTGTCCTGGCAAATCGCGCCGGGCCACGGGCTGGGCGCAATGTTCCTGCATAGCGACCAGCAGTCTGATTTCGACAGCGGCGCCACCGTGCGCGCGTGGAGCACCCAAAAGCTGGACACCATCGCCCTGTACTCCCGCAATCGCATGAACCGCAACTGGCAAATGACGACGCAGGCGGCGCAATCGCGCGACAAATCCGGCAGCTTTACCTCCATCGCCAGCCAGATCAACACAAAGCAAACGCAATACAGCTGGCAGAACGACATCGCATTTGGCCCGGATACCCTGCAACTGCTGGCGGAACACCGCAAGGAAGAAGTGGAGTCCAATACCGCGGCCCTGGTGCGCGAGCGCCGCACTACTTCCCTGGCTGCGAGCTACAACATGAAGCGCGGCGACCACCTGTTGGCCGCCGCGGCACGAAATGACGACAGCTCGCAATATGGCTCCAGGAGCACCGGCTCCCTGGGTTACGGCTACCGCTTCACGCCGGCGCTGCGCCTGAACGCCAGCTACGGCACCAGCTTCCGGGCACCCACTTTCAATGAGCTGTACTACCCAGGCTACGGACTGCCAGGCAACCGTCCGGAACAAGGCCGCAACAGCGAGATCGGCCTGCACTTCGAACAAAACGGCACCATGCTGGGCGCCGTCGCCTATCGCAACCGCCTGAGCAACCTGCTGGTAAATACCACCCCATGCCCAGTGCCTGGCTTCCGCCAGGGCTGCGCCTACAACGTCAACCACGCCACGCTGGAGGGTATTTCCCTCTCAGCGCGCCAGCAACTGGGTAATTCGTTCGCGCTGTCGGCCAGCGCCGACCTGCAAAATGCGCAAGACGACAGTACCGGAAAGCAGCTGGTGCGCCGCGCCAAACGCCACGGCAACGTCGCACTGGAATATACTGCGGGCAGCCTGAGCTCCGGTGCCGAATGGCAGATTTCCAGCTTCCGCTTCGACGATGCGGCCAACCGCAACCGCTTGGGCGGCTACGGTTTGCTGAACCTGTACGCGGCATGGGATTTCACCCCGTCGTGGACTGCCACCCTGCGCTGGAACAATGTCGCCGGCAAGCACTATGAACTGGCGCGCAATTACAGCACCGCTGGCTCCTCGGTGTACGCCGGCCTGCGCTATAGCTACAAATAAATGAGATAAGCTGCCTGCTATGCATCCACTATCCGCCAATCTGCGCCTGCGCGCCGTTACCGTCATCGTCCTGCTGGTGCTGTTGTCCTTGGCCAGCCTTGTGGCGGCCGGCATGATCGGCTCGGTCAGCATCCCATTGGCCGACATGCCGGGCGCACTGCGCGAGGTGATCAGCGGGCAGCCAAACTCCCTGCCAAGCCATTTGCTTGGACTGCGCCTCGAACGCGCCGCCACGGCCTTTGTCACCGGCGCTTCGCTATCGCTGGCGGGCGTGATGATGCAAGCCTTACTGCGCAATCCCCTGGCCGATCCTTATGTATTAGGCATCTCCTCCGGGGCATCGGTCGGTGCGCTGGCTGCGCTGCTGTTCATGTGCGCCGCCTGGATAGTCGATGCGGCCTCCTTCGCAGGTGCGGTGGTGGTGTCGATGATGCTGTACTTCCTGGCTCGCCGCGACCTGCGCGGCGGCACGGCTGCGGAGGGCGGCACCGCCCTGCTACTGCTGACCGGCGTGATTCTTTCTTCCGCCTGCGTCGCACTGGTAACGCTGATGCTGTCGATTGCCCCGGAAAGCCGCCTACGCACCATGGTGTTCTGGCTGATCGGCGACCTGGCAGGCTCCCCGCTGCGCTGGTTGCCGTGGATCGTGCTGGCGGGCGGCCTGGCCTTCGCCTTGCGCGCGGCCCGTTCGCTCAATGTCATGGCATTGCATGCCGAAGCGGCGGCAACGCTGGGCATACCGGTGAGCGCGCTGCGCAAGGGCCTGTTCTTCTGCTCCGGCCTGTTAACCGCCAGCGCCGTGACCACTGCAGGCAGTATCGGCTTTGTCGGCCTGATCGTGCCGCATGCCTGCCGCTTCGCATTCGGCCCCGACCATCGTTTGCTGGTGCCAAGCGCAGCGCTGGTTGGCGGCGCCTACCTGGTGCTGGCCGACACGGTGGCGCGCACCATCATCGCGCCGCAGCAGCTGCCGGCCGGCGTGGTGACGGCATTGGTCGGCACGCCTGTCTTCCTATATCAACTGCACCGCCTGAGGAAGTAATATGATCGCCACCCATCAACTGCGCCTTGCCATGGGCAAGCGCACACTGGTCGACCAGCTGGATTGGCAGGTGGGCGACGGCGAATGCTGGAGCGTCATCGGCCGCAACGGGGCTGGAAAGAGCACCTTGCTGCGCACCCTGGCCGGTTTGCGCCAGCCGGAAGCCGGCCATGTCAGCATCGATCGCCGCGCCTTGGGCGAGTGGCCACTGCAGGAACTGGCGCTCAAGCGCGCCTTCCTGGCCCAGGCCCGCAGCGATGCGTTCTCGTATTCCGTGATCGAAACCGTGCTCTCGGCACGCCACCCCTACCACGACAACCGTTATTGGGAAAACAGCGACGACCACCACGCTGCCATTGCAGCGCTGGCTGCGATGGAAGTAGAGCACCTGGCCGAACGCGACGTGCGCACCTTGTCCGGCGGCGAACGCCAGCGCGTGGCGATTGCCGCAATGCTGGCGCAAGATACGCCGCTGCTGTTGCTCGATGAACCAGCCAATGCCTTGGACCTGGCGCACCAGGTCAGCGTAATGTCACTGCTGGCCAAGCTATGCCGCGAACAGCACAAAACCGTTGTGATGGTGGGGCATGACCTGACCCTGGCGCACAGCGTGTCTTCGCATGCCCTGCTGCTGATGGGGGACGGCCGCTGGCTGGCCGGTCCCGTCGAAGAAGTGATGCAGCCGACGGTGCTCTCCGAATACCTTGACCATCCTATCGAAATCGTTCGTCACGGCGAACGCACCATCTTCATTCCCGGGAGTTTTCCTGCATGAGCGACATTAATGAACGCCACCGCGACCGGATGGCGCGCAAGAAGGCCATCATCGACGCCAAGATTGCGGCGGCCGACAAGAATATCGGCGTCCTGATCATCAACACCGGCAATGGCAAGGGCAAAAGCTCGAGCGGCTTCGGCATGGCCATGCGCGCCATGGGGCATGGCATGAAAGTGGGGGTGGTGCAGTTCATCAAAGGCGCCATGTCGACTGGAGAGGAAATGTTCCTGCGACGTTTTCCCGACGAATGCAGCTTCCACGCCATGGGCGAAGGCTATACCTGGGAAACCCAGAATCGCGAGCGCGATATCGAGAAAGCGCAGCAAGCCTGGGAGCAGGCACGCGCCTTCCTGCGCGATCCATCCTACGGCATGGTGGTGCTGGATGAACTGAATATCGCCCTCAAATACCAATACCTCGACGTGCATGACGTGATCGCCGACCTGCTAGACCGTCCGGAAATGCAGCACGCCGTGGTCACCGGCCGTGCAGCCCCGCCTGAACTGATCGAAGTGGCGGATACAGTCACTGAAATGACCGTGGTGAAGCACGCCTTCAAGGCTGGCATCGCGGCGCAGCCGGGCACGGAATGGTAGCCCGCGCCGTCCTGATTGCCGCAGCGTCTTCCGGCCAGGGCAAGACCACGGTCACCGCCGCCCTGGCGCGCAAACTGGTGCGCGCGGGACGCCGCGTTCGCGTGTTCAAATGCGGACCAGACTTTATCGACCCGATGGTATTGGCGCGCGCTTGTGGCGCGCCAGTCGAATCGCTCGACTTGTGGATGGTGGGCGCCGAACGTTGCCGCGCCTTGCTTGCCGAAGCGGCCGAGCAAGCCGATGCCATCCTGGTCGAAGGCGTCATGGGTTTGTACGACGGCACACCTTCCGCCGCCGACTTGTCGCGCGAGTTTGGCTTGCCAGTACTGGCCGTGATCGATGCCGGCGCGATGGCGCAGACTGCGGGCGCACTGGTGCATGGCCTGCGCGACTACGGTCCGGTCGACATGGCGGGCGTGGTGGCCAATCGTATCGCCAGCCCAGGGCATGCGGCCATGGTGGCGGCGTCATTGCGCGACATTCCCTTGCTGGGGACTCTTCCCAAGCAGGCCGCATCGCTGCCCGAGCGCCACCTTGGCCTGGTGCTGCCGGATGAAGTCGCGGGACTCGATGAATTGCTCGACAAGCTGGCCGAGCAACTCACGCTCGACCTCGCGGCGTGGGATGCGCTGCCCGCCGCAGACTTTGGTGCGGCGCCCGCAGGCTCCAGCAGCGTGGCGAAAGACCTGCCGCTCGCCGGCACGCGGATCGCCATTGCGCGCGATGCAGCCTTCATGTTCCTCTACCCTGCGAACCTGGCGACGCTGGAAGCGCTGGGCGCGCAACTGGAATATTTCTCCCCGCTGGCCGACGAGCCGGTACCTCCTGCGACAACGGCAATCTACATGCCCGGCGGTTATCCGGAACTACACGCCCCCGCCTTGTCCGCCGGCCAGCGCTGGCAAGCCTCCTTGCGCACCGCGCACGCCGACGGTATTCCGATCGTGGCTGAATGCGGCGGCATGATGGCGCTTGCTGAATCCCTGCAAGATAAGGAAGGCAAGGACTGGCCGATGGCAGCGCTGTTGCCCGGGAAGGTTGTTATGCAGGCGCGCTTGGCCGGCCTGGGAGCACAAGCCATGCCAACCGATCACGGTCCCCTGCGCGGCCACACCTTCCATTACTCGCGCCTGGAGACTTCACAAGCTGCTGCAGTCACCACGCAAAAGAACCCAAGCGGCGCGCCAGGCGAAAACCTCTACCGAGTAGGATCGCTCCAAGCATCCTACTTCCACGGCTACTTCCCATCCAATCCCGCTGCCGTAGCGGCCATGTTCTCGCGGAGCGCAGCATGACACGCACATTATTCCTGGGCGGCGCACGTTCCGGCAAAAGCGCCCATGCGGAAAAACTCGCTGCCGATTCCGGTAAAGAGGTGATCTATATTGCGACCGGCGCCGCAGGCGATGCTGAGATGGCTGAGCGCATCGCCCACCATCGCGCGCAGCGTCCCTCGCACTGGCGCACCGTCGAAGAACCCATTGCGCTTGCCGCCGCGCTAGCCGAATGGCGCTCGCCGCAGCGTGTGGTGCTGGTCGACTGCCTGACCCTGTGGCTGTGCAACCTGTTATTCAGTGACGGCCGGGAATACCCGGATGTCGGCGCTATCGAACTGCCTGAGCGCTTCCACGAGGAACGCGCCGCCCTGCTCGCCGAACTGGCCACCGACCGCGGCGATGTCGCCCTGGTGTCGAATGAAGTCGGCATGGGCATCGTGCCGTGGGGCGCCGTCTCGCGCTGCTATGCTGACGAAGCGGGTCGCCTGAACCAGGCCGTTGCCGCTGCTTGCGAACGTGTCGTCTTTGTTGCAGCAGGCTTGCCGCTGGTACTGAAAGGCGCCTGATGCCGGCGAATATCGACTGGAGCGTTTTCGCCGCCGCCCTGCTGGCCGGTGTCCTGCTCGACGCGCTGCTGGGCGAAACATCGCGTTTCCATCCGCTGGTTGGCTTCGGCCGCCTTGCCAGTGCAATCGAAACCCGCCTGAACCGGGCCGCCGCCGCGCCTTCCCTGCGCATTGCACGCGGCCTCTTCGCGTGGGCGCTTGCCGTGCTGCCCCCTGTCTTCTTGGCCGCATGGCTCTGCGCCCGCCCAATGCCGATGGCGGTGCAAGTTACGCTGCACGCCACCCTCCTCTATTTCTGTATCGGCTTGCGCAGTCTGCGCGACCACATGCTTCCCATCGGCCGCGCGCTGCTTAGCGGTGACCTGCCCACCGCACGCGCCCTGACTGCACGCATCGTCAGCCGCGACACCGAACACGCCACCGAATCCGATCTCGCGAAAGCAGCAACGGAATCGATGCTGGAAAACGGCAACGACGCCGTCTTCGGCACACTATTCTGGTTCGCCATCGCAGGCGGGCCGGGCGCCCTGCTCTTCCGCCTTGCTAATACGCTGGATGCCATGTGGGGATACCGCAGCGAGCGATTCAACCTGTTCGGCCGCAGCGCCGCACGCATCGACGACGCACTTAATTACCTTCCTGCCCGCCTGACCGCGATCAGTTACGCCCTGCTGGCGCCAGGCGCCGCCAGCACTCGCCGCGCACTAGACTGCTGGCGCAGGCAAGCCCCGGCCTGGACCAGCCCCAATGCCGGTCCTGTCATGTCCAGCGGTGCCGGGGCACTCGGTCTGGAGCTGGGCGGAGCCGCCACTTATGGCGGCGAAATCGAACAACGTCCACCGCTTGGTGCTGGCGCCCCGGCATTGGCCGCCGACATCCCGCGCGCCTGGCGTCTGGTCCGCAACACCACCTGGCTTTGGCTGGCTGCAATGCTGGCCATCGCCTACGGAGTACACCATGCTTGAACACGGCGGCAAACTACGCGAAGCGACGCAGCGCTACGGCCGCAACGACTGGCTCGACCTGTCCACCGGGCTCAATCCAAACGGTTATCCCGCGCCCTCGCTCACGCCAGACGCCTGGCACCGCCTGCCCGAACACGATCCCGCCCTGGAAGAAGCCGCGCAGCGCTACTACCGCGCCCCGCGCATGCTGGCCGTCGCCGGAACGCAAGCGGCAATCCAGGCGCTGCCTCGCCTGCGTCCTCCATCGCGTGTGGTCGTCGCCAGCCCAAGCTATGCCGAGCACCTGCACCATTGGTCGCAGCATGGCCACCGCACAAGCGCCGTGCCGTATAGCGAACTCGATGCAGCAGTCACCCAGGCCGACGTAGTGGTCGTCTGCAATCCAAACAATCCAACCGGCGCTTACGTGCCACGCGCCACCTTGCTGGAGTGGGCCAATGAGCTTGCAGCGCGCGGCGGCTGGCTGGTGGTTGACGAAGCATTCGCCGACACCGATGGTGCGCATTGCGTCGCCGATGCCGCGCATTCGCCTGGCCTGGTCGTACTGCGCTCCGTGGGTAAGTTCTTCGGCCTGGCCGGCTTGCGCCTTGGCTTCGTGGCAGCGCATGATGAAATACTCCGGCCCTTGGCGGACATGCTTGGTCCATGGGCCGTCAGCGGCCCTGCGCAGCAAGTGGCATGCACCGCGCTGGAGGACAGCGCCTGGCAGCAAGCGACACAGGAAAGCCTGTACGCTGCCGGCAAGCGCTTGCACGATATGCTTGCCGACCGCGGCATCTCCAGCCACGGAACGTCGCTATTCCAGTGGTGGCCCGAGCCGCGCGCGGAAGAATTTCACGATCATATGGCGCGCCGCGGAATCTGGGTGCGCCTGTTCCGGGAGGCCGCACGCGGCATCCGTCTGGGTCTGCCACCCGACGAAGCAGGCTGGCAGCGCCTCGAACTGGCATTGAATGAATGGAGCGACCAATGAAAAAGTATTTGCTGATCCCTGCCCTCTTTGCGGCACATATCCACGCCCACGCCGCCATTACGGTCAATGACGACGACGGCAAGCCAGTCACCCTGCAAAAGCCAGCGCAACGCGTGATTTCCCTGGCGCCGCACGTTACCGAATTGCTGTTCGCAGCCGGCGGTGGAGAAAAAATCGTCGGCGCCGTAACCTACAGCGACTACCCTGAAGCTGCAAAACAGGTTCCTCGCGTCGGAGATAACCGCCAGGTCGACATGGAACGCGTGCTGGCCATGAAGCCGGACCTGCTGGTGATCTGGCGCCATGGCACCTCCGAAAGGCAGATCGAGCAGCTGCGCCAGCTCGGCATTCCGATGTTCCACAGCGAGCCTAAAAAACTGGACCAGATAGCGGACAACCTGGAAAAAATGGGCAAGCTGCTCGGCACCGAGGCCGCCGCCAACGCGGCCGCCCAGGACCTTCGCCAGAAGCTGGCCGCCCTTCGCGCGCAATACTCGACGCGCTCCCCGGTGCGTATCTTCTACCAGGTGTGGGACAAGCCGCTCTACACGCTGAATGGTGAACACATCGTCGCCGACGCAATGAAGGTCTGCGGCGGCCAGAATATCTTCGCCGACCAGAAAGTGACCGCGCCAGTAGTGAGCGTGGAAGCCGTCCTGGAAGCCGATCCGGAGGCAGTCTTCGCTACAGCCGAAAAAGACTACGGCGGCGTCAACCTCTGGCGTCCCTACAAAACGCTGAAGGCAACGCGCCAGGACAATCTATTCACCATCGACGGCAACCTGATGAACCGCGCCGGCCCCCGCATGATTGCCGGCACCGCCGTACTCTGCGAAAAACTCGACGAAGCCCGCAAGCACCGCCCTGCAAAATGAATTTTCCCTATCGCACCCTGATGGTTCAGGGCACCACCTCCGATGCCGGCAAGAGCACGATCGTCGCGGCGCTGTGCCGCCTTCTCAAGCGCGCAGGAGTGCGTGTAGCCCCTTTCAAGCCGCAAAACATGGCGCTCAATAGCGCCGTCACCATCGACGGCGGCGAGATCGGCCGCGCCCAGGCGTTACAAGCAATTGCCGCCGGCGTTCCCGCGCATACCGACATGAATCCTGTCCTGCTCAAGCCGAGCAGCGATATCGGCGCCCAGGTCATCATCCACGGCAAGGTGCGCGGCGATATGAACGCGCGCGACTACCACCGGTACAAGACAGTCGCGATGGGTGCAGTACTCGAATCGCACGAGCGCTTGCTGGCTCAATATGACACCGTGGTCGTGGAAGGCGCCGGCAGCCCGGCCGAGATCAACTTGCGCGACCGCGACATTGCCAATATGGGTTTTGCCGAAGCGGTCGACTGCCCGGTGATACTGTGCGCCGATATTGACCGTGGCGGCGTGTTCGCCCACATCGTCGGCACCTTATCCTGCCTGTCCGAGAGCGAACGCAATCGCATCATTGGCTTCGTCATCAACCGCTTCCGCGGTGATATCAAACTATTGGAGCCAGGCCTGGACTGGCTGGAAACGCAGACCGGCAAGCCGGTACTGGCGGTCGTGCCTTACTTACATGGCCTTTACCTCGACGCTGAAGACGCGGTGCAGCCGTCGCAGGAACAGCGCGGCGCGTTCCGCGTAATCGTGCCAAGCCTGCCGCGCATGAGCAACCACACCGACTTCGATGCGCTGCGCGCGCATCCCGACGTCGATCTGCGTTTCGTGCGCAAGGGGGAAGCGATCCCACCGGCCGACCTGATCATCCTACCGGGAAGCAAGAACACACGCGCCGACCTGGCGGCATTGAAGGAAGGTGGCTGGCCGCAAGCCATCGAGCGCCACTTGCGCTACGGCGGAAAAGTAATCGGTATCTGCGGCGGCTTCCAGATGTTGGGCGAATGCGTTGACGATCCGCACGGAGTCGAAGGCCACGCGGGAGCCGAACAAGGCCTCGGCCTTCTGCCAATGGCGACCATCCTTACACAGGAAAAACACCTGGAGCAGGTAAGCGGCAGTTGCGCCTTTGCCGAAGCGGCAGTCAGCGGCTATGAAATCCACATGGGTGTTTCCAGCGGCGCCGCCTTGGCGCAGCCCGCATTCCGTATCGATGGCCGCGCCGAAGGTGCGCTCTCGGAGGATGGGCAAGTCATGGGCACCTACCTGCATGGACTGTTCGACCATCCAGAAGCTGGCCAGGCACTGCTGCGCTGGGCTGGCCTGGATACGCAATACATAGTCGACACTTCGGCCTTGCGCGAAGCCAGCCTGGATCGACTGGCAGACGCCTGCCAGCCTATCCTCACCGCGCTGCTGCGCTGAGTTTTACAGGAAGCCGAGGTTACGCGTGCTGTAGTTGGCAAGGTTGGGAAGCAGCGTCAGTAAATCGCTGTCCGATGCCCCCAACCATTTGCCCAGCGTGGCCGCGTACTGGTCCACCGAAGTACTTGGCAGAAGGCGGCCCTGGCCGACATCGTCTGCGCCATTATTGGCGACCACCGGCGCGGTGCCATACAGCTGCTGGCCTTTAACCGCATCGCCCACCATGAAATGCATGCTTCCCCAGCCGTGGTCGGAGCCGTCGTTGTTGGCCACAAGGGTGCGGCCAAAGTCCGATGCCGTGAACGCAGTCACCTTGTCGGCTACGCCCAGTTCCACAGTCGCCTGGTAGAAAGCCGACATGGCGTTGGCCAGCTTGGTCAACAACGCCGGATGGGTGGTGGTCAGGTTGTCGTGCGTATCAAAGCCGCCCATAGACACGAAGAATACCTGGCGCTTGGCGCCAAGGTTGCCGCCTACAGAAATCATGCGCGCCACCATCTTCAACTGATCGCCCAGCGAATTGGCGGCTGGGAATGGCGTGTTGATGGCAGGTGCTGTCGCGAACGCAGCCGTCAGCGCCGCATTAGCATCGATAGAACGCCTGCTGATGCGGTTGTATTCGTTTTCCAGTGAGTGCGGGCGCTGCTGCGTGATTAGCGTACGCAGTGCGTCAGTGGCCGCGGAGGAGCCAAACAACGGTGACTTCAGGCCGGAGAACTGCATCGAACCGTTCGCCGACACTTGGTATTGCACCGCTGTTTTGCCCATCATGAAGACCGCGTTGCCCGACACGTTCACGCAAGTGAAGGTGGCATTGCCGTTACCGGCTTCGAACAAGTCGCCCAGCCTTCCGCCCCAACCCGACAGCGCGCCTTCCGGTGCGGAGGATTGCCAGATCGATTGCTGGTCATTGTGGGAGAACAGCTTGGGCGGGAGCGGTACGGATTTCGCCGTGTACTGCGCCTTGGTGGTCGGCTGCACCAGCGGCCCCACATTCATCATCACGCCCAAATGGCCCGCGTTAAAGATCGGCAGCAGCGGCGCCAGTTCCGGCGCCAGTGCGTATTGGCGCGATGCGCCGGCCGAATCGATCACAGGTGTCGCAGGCGCGAGTGCGGTTGCGGTCAGCGCGTCGCGGGCATAAGCCAGTGTAGGACGGAACTGCTGGTAAAGCGTATAGTTCGGCGTATCGTAAGGAATCAGCGTGTTGGCGTAATCATTCCCGCCGTAGAGGAAAACGCAAACCAGCGCCTTGTAATCAGTGGCAGTGGCGGCGGCAGCTTCGGCGATCGACAGCAGGTTGATTGCCCAGGGTGCGGCTACGCCGGCCACGCCAAGAGCGGAGGCGCGTTTCAGGAAGGCGCGGCGCGATGCTTGGTTCGTCATGATGGGGGCCTTATTTCAGGACAATGAATTCGGGAGACGCCATCACCAGCGTCAAGGCAGCATAGACACGGTTTGCACGCGCAGCATCGGTGCCGGTAGCCATGCCGGCGACAGCATTGCGAATCAGGGTGACTGAGTCCGTTCCCAGCTGGCCCGCCGCCAGCACCAGGTTGATCTCATCGACCAGCGCCGGGACCGTGTCCGCCATTGGCAGCAGCGCTGCATAATCCGCCTTCACATCGCCCACGCCTTTGCTGATCGCGTTCTGCATGTAGTTGACGTAACCAACCACGCTCGACTCGTTCACGAGCTGGAATTCCGGCGCTACGACACCAAGCGCCGGCGGCACATAACCGGGCCGGAAGAAATTGAATACGCTCGGCGAACGCAGAGGGCTTTGTCCCAATCGCGTCGACGGGTCGGTCGTGTTGCCGACGCCCCAGGCATCGGTTGGCGATGCGGCATTGAAGGCGCGCGCCCATGCAGCAAAACGCAGGATAGGTTCGCGTACTTTGCCAAAGGTGGTGGACGTTGTGCCTGCAGCGGTGCGGGCTTCCGGGTCGAGCAGGATCGCTTTGACGACAGCCTTCAAGTCGCCTTTGACGCCGTTGCCGTTATTGTTGAACACCGCCGCTACACGCCCAACGTAGGCTGGTGCAGGATTGCTGGTCACCAGGCGCTGGATCAGTTGCCGCGAAATGAAAGGTGCGACATTCTGGTGCGCGAATATCGCGTCGAGCGCCTTGTTAAGGCATGCAGTCGCATCGGTCCCCGCCGCAATCGTGGTGCCCAGGAAGACTTTTTCACCAGTCTCGTACCTGCTCGCCACCTGCGTCATCGGACGCTTTTTATAGTCCGGCGTATCGGTGGTGCCGCCTGCGAGATCCTGGTCCCAGCCTGTGAACACGCGCGCCAGGCCGGAAATGTCAGCCTGAACATAGGTCTCTTGCGCAGTTGGCGTGCCATCAGCATTCAGCTTCAGCAAGCCAATCGTGAACAGCTGCAGGATCTCGCGCGCATAGTTCTCGTCCGGCATGGCGCCAGTTGTGGGATTTGCCTTGGCGTTGCGGCGATAAGTCAGGTACTCGCCCATCGAAACCGACAGCGTGATCTGCTGAAGCAAGGTGCGGTAATTTCCGAAGGCGTTCGCCTCCAGGATGTCCATGTAGGCCGCGCCGGTGAAGTTACTCCACGAACCGGTGAAACCATCCAGCGAAGCGACCACGATTTCCGATAGCGCCAATGTCACGCGTTGTCGCAGCGTATCGGGGGATGAAAGAAGTTTGCGCCACACTGCGGCATCAATGCCGGCCTGGCTGTTTTTGTTCTCGATCGCGTTGAAGCCTTTGGACACCAGCCAGTCCCAGCGCGTTTGCGAGGCGGCCATCGCCATCTGTTCGTCCAGCCAGGAGCTGTAGCCAATGGCCTGAACGCGCGCGATGCCGTCGCGCGTTGCTCCCATCGATGCCTGCGCCAGGAAGCGCGAAGCCTGGATGGACGAAACAGTTTCAGTTGGCTGGGTGACGGGTGGTTCTTGCGGGGAGGTGCTAGTACCTCCGCCTCCCCCGCCGCATGCCGTCAGCACGGTTGCTGCAGCCACTAATCCAGAAAGCTTTGGCAAGCTCTCGGTGCGCTCAATCGTCTCGTCCACGGTTGCCCCTCGGCAATTTTCTTGAGGGGACATTGTAGCGGAAAGAACAAGTTGAACGTGTCAATCGTGCGCCACAAAAGCAAAAAGCCCGCTGGCACATGCCTAGCGGGCTTTCAAATAAGAGCCTGACGATAACCTACTTTCACACTGGT
>NZ_JBXARE010000030.1:0-2714 GCF_058807935.1 Pseudoduganella sp. GW821-FHT11H04
GTGAACGTGAGCGCTTCGGACAACAACGGCTCCGCCGGCATCAGCATGAGCGTCTACATCGACGGCCAGCTGAAGGCCTCGGGCTCGGGCTCCTCCATGTCTTACACCTGGAATTCCCGCAAGGCCAGCGCCGGCGCCCATACCATCCAGGCGGTCGCCCGCGATGCAGCCGGCAACACCTCCACCACCAATGTTCAGGTTACCCGTTAATCAATTAGTTAATAAAGAACCCTGTTTTAGCCCGGCTATTGCCGGGCTTTCTTTTATTTAATTTCATTATTGCGACTTCGAAAGGAGATGTGATAATAGGAAATAATCCAAGTCATTGAATTAACGAAGGTTTCATAAAATCCAGACTTATTTGAGACATTCAAAAAAAGTTTTAAAAATCCGCTTGCCACCCGGCAATTAACGACATAAGATTCCGTACAGCAAGATCTGAAAAGGGCAAACCACTGGAAACGGTGGGACGCAAAGTCATCGGTCTAAAGAGCTTCGGCTCCATGACGGCAGGACTGCCAGACAAAAGTATCCCTTCTGCATGGGCATTCGTGCCTGTGCGGGTTGTGATGCAGTCTTCTACCGGCTTCTGCCGGCGGGCAGTCCTCGTTTTTTAATTTTGAAAACAGGGACTCCCACAAATGAAAACCATCACCACCTTCTCCGCAGCAATCGCAACCGCCATCGCCTCCATGGCAGCCCCAGCTTTCGCTGCACAAGGCGACAATTTCGCTGCTGGCCGCATCATCGTGGAACCACGTTCCGGCCTGACCGTTGAAGAATTCTCCAAATCGCTGAAAGACAACGGTGCCGGCAAGGCTATGAAGATTGGCCAGAGCAACATCCACGTGATCGACGTGCCGCAAGGCTCGGAAAAGGCGCTCGTCAACAAGCTGAAGCACAACCCGCACTACAAGTTCGTTGAGCTGGACCAACGCATTGAAATTACCGCCACCGCCAACGACCCATACCTGGGCAGCGAGTGGCATATCGCCAAGATTGGCGCCAACACTGCATGGGACAAATCCCAAGGCGCGGGCGTGACCATCGCCATCCTGGATTCGGGTGTCGATGCCTCCCACCCTGACCTGGCAGCACGCCTGGTTCCTGGCTACAACACCAGCAACAACAACACCGACACCAGCGATATCTGCGGCCATGGCACTTCCGTCGCCGGCGCGGCTGCTGCCGCCCTGAACAACAGCGTAGGCGTAGCCGGTGTCGCTGGCGCCGCGAAGATCATGCCAGTGCGTATCGCCACCCTGGTCAACGGCGCTTGCTACGGCTACTTCTCCACCATCGCCAGCGGCATTACCTACGCTGCCGACCACGGCGCACGTATCGCCAACGTCAGCTACGCCTCGCTGCCAAGCAGCGCGGCAGTGATCAGCGCTGCGAACTATATGAAGAGCAAGGGCGGCCTGGTGTTCGTCTCCGCTGGTAACTACAACCGTGACGAAGGCTTCACCCCGACCGATTCCATGATTGCAGTCTCGGCAACCGACTCGAATGACAACCGTTCCAGCTTCTCCAGCTACGGCGCCTTCGTCTCGCTGTCTGCGCCAGGCTCCGGCATTTACAGCACCACCAAAGGCGGCGGCTACAGCGCCGTCAGCGGCACCTCCTTCTCCAGCCCGGTGGCCGCTGCCGTTGCCGCGCTGGTGATGTCGGCTAACCCATCGCTGAGCGGGACCCAAGTGCAGAACATCCTGTTCAACACCGCCGTCGACCTGGGTACTGCTGGCCGCGACATTTATTTCGGTTACGGCCGTGTGAATGCCGCTGCTGCTGTGGCTGCAGCAGGCGGTAGCAGCACTCCGACCGCTCCGACGACTCCGACCGTCCCGTCTGACACCACCAAGCCGACCGTTGCAATCGCCAGCCCAAGCGCAAACGGCACCGTTTCCGGCACCGCGACTGTGACTGTCAACGCGTCCGACAACGTGGGTGTCACCCGTGTTGACCTGAAAGTTGGCAACACTGTGGTTGCTTCGGATACCGCCGCTCCATTCGCCTTCGCCTGGGATACCAAAGGCGTTGCGAACGGTATGGCATCCCTGACCGCGGTGGCTTACGATGCTGCCGGCAACGTGCAATCGTCCTCGCCTGTTTCGGTGAACGTCGCCAACGCCACCACCACCGTGCCTTCGACTGACACCACCCCACCATCCGTTCACGTGATCAACCCAGCAACTGGCAGCACCGTAACCGGCAACGTCACCGTGACCATCAACGCAACCGATAACAGCGGCGCAGCTGGCATCACCACGGTCCTGTCCATCGACAACGTGGTCGTTGCAACCGGCACCGGCTCGACCATGTCCTACGTCTGGAACACCACCAACGTCGCAGCTGGCAAGCACATTGTGTCCGCTACCTCCAGCGACGTGGCTGGCAACAAAGCCACCTGGGCAGTCAGCGTGACCCGCTAATCAGTTAATACCCCCTCCCCTATTAAGCCCGGCATGTGCCGGGCTTTTTTTATTTAATGTCATTATTGAGACTTCGAAAGTAAAAGTAACTATAAGAAATATATTCGTGATATTTGAAATAACGACTATTTCTTAAATTCTAGACATAATCGCGACAGTCAAAAAAACTATTTAAAATTCGCTTGCCACACAGCAATTCGTTGCTTATAGTTCCGTACAGCAAGATCTGAAAAGGGCAAACCACTGGAAACGGTGGGACGCAAAGTCATCGGTCTAAAGAGC
>NZ_JBXARE010000031.1:0-1459 GCF_058807935.1 Pseudoduganella sp. GW821-FHT11H04
CTATATGGACGCCTCCCTTTTGCAAGGTGTTTCCAGCGATTCGTAGACGAGGAAAGTCGCAGTTCTATATCCGGCCTTGCATGCGGTTATACCGCTGGCCCCGATGAAATCCGCTGACCCACACCTCATTCTCCTAGCGGGCTTCAAGCCCTGGACGCAATTCAGGTTTAGTGGATCCCGGTCTGACCTGTCTGTCATCGCTGTCAATACCTAACGCAACCGTTGGCGTGCCATCCTTTCATAGGTTGGTTGATCTTCATGTTTGCATGGCGACTTGCGGCCGCATGCTGACATGCTCTTTGTCATAAGCACGCTCGTGGGCCAATACCGCCCAAATCGTGCGCGCCATCTTGTTGGCCAATGCCACCGTCACCACGTTGGGTGGACGGCGCTGGCCAATATCCAGCAGCCACTTGGTCGGCGTCTTCGCGTGTATCCGCACCGCTCGCGCGCCGTGAATTAGCAAGGTGCGCAGATACGTATCGCCGCGCTTGCTAATGCCCAGTAACCTGATTCTCCCACCAGTGCCTGTTTGCGCCGGCGCCAGCCCGATCCAGGCGGCGAACTCACGGCCGGAACGGAAGGCCTTGGCTTGCCCCATGGTCGCCACCGCCGCAGTGGCCGTTAGCAAGCCGACACCCGGTATGGCGGCAATCGCCTGCGCCTGCCGATCCTGGTGCAACCACCCCAGCAGGCGGGCCTCAATCGCAGCAATCCGCTGGTCCAACTCGGTCAGCTCGGCCCACTGCTCGCGCAAAGTATCGATCAACATCGCCGGCAGACGCTCTGCCAGGCGGGCCAGCGCGTCCTTCATGCCGGCATTGAACGCTACCTTACCCAAACCAAACACCTCGCCATACTCCGCCAGCAAACCACGCAATTCATTGCGCTGCGCCGTGCGCATCTTCACCAATTGCTGCCGTACCCGGTGCATTGCCAGCACCGCTTGCTGCGCCTCGCTCTTGACCGCGACTGCTTTCACGCCTGGCTGCTGCACCGCGAGCCAGATGGCGCGGGCATCAGCGGCATCGTTCTTATTGCCGCTTACAAACGCCTTGACCATCTTGCCCGCCATCAGCTTGACCTCATGGCCCAATCCTTGCAACTGGCGCGCCCAATGCTGTGAAGCGCCACATGCCTCCATGCCGACCAGGCACGGCGCGCGGTTCGAGAACCACTGCAGGAACTGCGCACGCTTGAGTTGTTTGCGGATCACTTCGCCCGTCTCCATGTCAACGCTGTATAGCTGGAACACGCTTTTGGCCGTATCTACCCCGACCACGGGTTTGGGAGTAGCATTCATGATGTGGATCCTCCTGTTTGCCTCGAAAGTAAGTTGACTTTCACCTGGGCACTCTGATGCCGTCGGCCTGTGAGGATCCATCTTCCTCCTGCTTTCCCTTTCCTGCCCGCTCATCGCTTTTCTGGCACTGGAGGGGAGGCGTCCATTTCATTCTCC
>NZ_JBXARE010000032.1:0-1401 GCF_058807935.1 Pseudoduganella sp. GW821-FHT11H04
CCGCGACGCAAAACGTGGTGATCACGATCACTGGCACTAATGACGACGTCCTCATCACCAGCGAAGCACAAAGCGGCTTGGTAGTCGAAGATACGAACTCGCAGGCCAGCGGCGCAGTCGCTTTCTCTGATTTCGATCTGAAAGATGATCACTCCGCAACGTTCGTCCCCGTCGCCGGTGCACTGGGCACCTTCGCATTGACACCAGTCTCGGAAGTCGCCGGCGCCGCTACTGGTCAGGTTAGCTGGACTTATACGCTGAACGACTCGAAAGCCAATTACTTGGCTGTCGGCGAAAGCACTACCGAGACCTATGCTGTGACAGTGGCCGACGGTCATGGTTCGACTGCTACGCAGAATGTGGTGATCACGATCACTGGCACTAATGACGATGTCCTCATCACCAGCGAAGTACAAACCGGCTCGGTAGTCGAAGACAGCGTTCAACTGGCTAACGGCGCGGTGAGCTTCTCTGATGTCGACCTGAAAGATGATCACTCCGCAACGTTCGTTCCCGTCGCCGGCGCACTGGGTAGCTTCGCATTGACACCAGTCTCGGAAGTCGCCGGCGCCGCTACTGGCCAGGTTAGCTGGACTTATGCGCTGAACGACTCGAAAGCCAATTACCTGGCTGTCGGCGAAAGCACTACTGAGAACTATGCTGTGACAGTGGCCGACGGCCATGGTTCGACTGCTACGCAGAATGTGGTGATCACGATCACTGGCACTAATGACGATGTCCTCATCACCAGCGAAGCACAAACCGGCTCGGTAGTCGAAGACAGCGTTCAACTGGCTAATGGCGCGGTGAGCTTCTCGGATGTCGACCTGAAAGACGACCATACAGCGTCGTTCATTGCAGTGGACGGCGCCTTGGGCACCTTCGCGTTGCTACCAGTCTCGGAAGCCGCCGGTGCTGCGAATGGCCAGGTCAGCTGGACTTATACGTTGAATGACTCGGATGCCAATTACCTGGCTGTCGGTGAAAGCACTACGGAGACTTATGCCGTGACGGTGGCCGACGGTCATGGTTCGACCGCAACGCAGAACGTGGTGATCACCATCACTGGTACCAATGACGACGTCCTCATCACCAGCGGAGCACAAAGTGGCACGGTTGTCGAAGATTCGGTCTCGCAGGCCAGCGGTGCAGTCGCATTTTCGGATGTCGACCTGAAAGACGAGCATACGGCGTCGTTCGTTCCGGTGGACGGCGCTTTGGGTACCTTCGCCTTGACGCCAGTCTCGGAAGCCGCCGGTGCTGCGAATGGCCAGGTCAGCTGGACTTATACACTGAACGACTCAGATGCCAATTACCTGGCTGTCGGTGAAAGCACCACCGAGACCTATGCCGTGACGGTGGCTGACGGCCATGGTTCGACTGCTACTCAAAACGTGGTGA
>NZ_JBXARE010000033.1:0-1226 GCF_058807935.1 Pseudoduganella sp. GW821-FHT11H04
TGCAGATTCAACCTGTCGACGCAACACATTGATAAAACCGTTGAGCCGGCGTTTCGAAGCCTAACGTTTTCCTTGGTCGTTCATTCAGCCGATTCGCGATGGCGTCGAGCTGCCCTTGCGAGTAATTAGATAGATCCAGTCCCTTGGGGAAATACTGTCTCAGCAAGCCATTGGTATTCTCATTCGATCCGCGTTGCCAGGGATTTCTTGGATCACAAAAGAAGACTTGGATATCGGTCGCCAGTTTGAAGCGCTTGTGGTCTGCCAGCTCTGAGCCTCGGTCCCAAGTAAGCGACTTGTAGAGTTCTTGCGGCAGCTTCATCGCATGCTGGATTAACGCATTTACGACTGTTTCGGTATCCTTGCGCGCCACTTTCACCAGCATCAAATAACGTGTCTGGCGCTCGACGAGCGTGATGATCTGGCTGTTGAGCGTACCGCATAAAAGATCCCCCTCCCAATGCCCAGGAACTGCCCGATCTTGAGCCGTAGCGGGACGTTCGCTAATCGAAATCGCATCGACGATTCGGCCGTGATCCTCAGTTTTCTGCGTATGGTGGCGTGAGCGACGCATTACTCGAGTACGGCGCAAATGCTCGGTAAGCTCCTTCTTCAAGGCGCCACGAGCCTGAATGTAGAGGCTACGATAAATCGTTTCGTGTGACACTTGATGAGCCTTATCGCCAAGGTAAGCACGCTTGAGCCATCCAGCAATTTGCTCCGGTGACCATTGCAGTTGAAGCTTTGCAGCCACCGTTTCGGCCAGCGCAGGGTCCTCTGCCAGTCTACAGCGCTTAGGGCGCCTTGCTCGATCCCACGCGCGTTTGTCGGCCACATTTGCCCGGTACAGCGTTTGTCCGCCATTACGTTTGATTTCCCGGCTGATGGTAGAAGGGGCTCGACCCAGCGAAGCAGCGATCTTCCGAATCGAAGTGCCGGCTACCAGCGAGCGCGAAATATCTTCGCGCTCGGCAATGGTTAAAGCCAACCTGGAGCGAGAGCGCTGAGCAGGACTAATCCCGCCATTCCGAATAAGAATCCGCTGAACTGCGCCGTGACTTCGGTCGAAAAGCTGGGCAATATGCTGCAGAGATTCGCCCTGACGCCAGCGTTCCCACATCAATGCCTTTTGCTCGTCAGTGTAATAGATTCGTAGTTTGCGTTTCATAGCAACACTCCTCCTGCCTAAGCAGTTTATAGTGTTGCGTCGACCGATTGAATCCGCA
>NZ_JBXARE010000034.1:0-1007 GCF_058807935.1 Pseudoduganella sp. GW821-FHT11H04
CCATGTCAAGGGTAGGTAAGGTTTTTCGCGTTGCATCGAATTAATCCACATCATCCACCGCTTGTGCGGGTCCCCGTCAATTCCTTTGAGTTTTAATCTTGCGACCGTACTCCCCAGGCGGTCTACTTCACGCGTTAGCTGCGTTACTAAGTCAATTAAGACCCAACAACTAGTAGACATCGTTTAGGGCGTGGACTACCAGGGTATCTAATCCTGTTTGCTCCCCACGCTTTCGTGCATGAGCGTCAGTTTTGACCCAGGGGGCTGCCTTCGCCATCGGTGTTCCTCCACATCTCTACGCATTTCACTGCTACACGTGGAATTCTACCCCCCTCTGCCAAACTCTAGCCTCGCAGTCTCCATCGCCATTCCCAGGTTAAGCCCGGGGATTTCACGACAGACTTACGAAACCGCCTGCGCACGCTTTACGCCCAGTAATTCCGATTAACGCTTGCACCCTACGTATTACCGCGGCTGCTGGCACGTAGTTAGCCGGTGCTTATTCTTCAGGTACCGTCAGCAGCTGTGGATATTAGCCACAGCCTTTTCTTCCCTGACAAAAGAGCTTTACAACCCGAAGGCCTTCTTCACTCACGCGGCATTGCTGGATCAGGGTTGCCCCCATTGTCCAAAATTCCCCACTGCTGCCTCCCGTAGGAGTCTGGACCGTGTCTCAGTTCCAGTGTGGCTGGTCGTCCTCTCAGACCAGCTACTGATCGTTGCCTTGGTGGGCCTTTACCCCACCAACTAGCTAATCAGATATCGGCCGCTCCAGGAGCACAAGGTCTTGCGATCCCCTGCTTTCATCCTTAGATCGTATGCGGTATTAGCGTAACTTTCGCTACGTTATCCCCCACTCTTGGGTACGTTCCGATATATTACTCACCCGTTCGCCACTCGCCGCCAGGCCGAAGCCCGCGCTGCCGTTCGACTTGCATGTGTAAAGCATGCCGCCAGCGTTCAATCTGAGCCAGGATCAAACTCTTCAGTTCAATCTCTGTTTTTCG
>NZ_JBXARE010000035.1:0-886 GCF_058807935.1 Pseudoduganella sp. GW821-FHT11H04
AGCCAGACACTGGCTCATCAGTATGGCCTCAGCGATGGCCAGGTAAGGCACTGGGTGAATTTGTATCAAATGCACGGCGAGGCCGGACTGGTGCGAAAGACCGCCACCTATAGCGCAGCACAGAAGTTGGCAATACTTCAGCATATGTGGGACAACGAATTGTCTTATGGCCAGACAGCGGCCGCGTTCAATATCCGTAGCCCTGGCCATTTGTCGAAATGGGAGCACTGCTATCATAGCGGCGGTATAAATGCACTACAGCCACGGCGACGTGGCGCTCCGAAGAAAATGGCCGATCCCAAGCCCACCCCACCGCAACCTCCAGTTGACGACGATGCCCTTAGCCGTGAAGAGCTCCTTGCGGAAGTAAATTTCCTGCGTATGGAGAATGCGTATCTAAAAAAGTTGAAGGCCTTAGTTCAAGAGCAACGGGAGCAACGCACGACCGCGCGCAAAAAGCGCAAGTAGTGAGCGAACTAAGGCAACAATTCCCCCTTGCTGGCTTGCTGAAGCTGGCTGGCTTGGCGCGAAGCACCTTTTACTATCAGGTGAAGTTGGCCCAGGCAGCGGACAAACATTTGGCATTAAAACGCCAGATTGAGTCTATCTTTGCGCGTCACAAGGGGCGATATGGATATCGGCGAATTACGTTGGCCCTTCGGAAGTTGGGGCAACAGGTCAATCACAAGACGGTACAGCGCCAGATGGCCCTGCTGGGCCTCAAGTCGCTAGTGCGTCCCAAAAAATACCGATCATATAAGGGGGAAGTGGGGCATGCCGCCCACAATGTGCTGCAGCGACAGTTCAACGCCCAAGCACCTAAGCAAAAGCTGGTGACCGACGTGACGGAATTTAACGTTGCCGGAGAAAAGCTATACCTGTCACC
>NZ_JBXARE010000036.1:0-698 GCF_058807935.1 Pseudoduganella sp. GW821-FHT11H04
GAAACGGTGGGACGCAAAGTCATCGGTCTAAAGAGCTTCGGCTCCATGACGGCAGGACTGCCAGACAAAAGTATCCCCTCACCACGGGCGTATATGCGCTTGGGCGGGTTGTGATGCAGTCTTCTACCGGCATAAGACCGGCGGGCAGTCCTCGTTTTGAATTTTTTGAAAACAGGGACTACCGCAATGAAATCCATCACCACCTTCTCCGCCGCAATCGCTACCGCAATCGCCACCCTGGCCGCTCCAGCCTTCGCCGCACAATCCGAAGAGTTCGCCAAGGGCCGCATCATCGTGGAACCGCGTGCCGGCCTGACTGTGGCTGACTTTGCCAAGCAGCTCAAAGCCAACGGCGCCGGCAAGGCGCGCAAACTGGGCCAGAGCAATATCCACGTGATCGACGTGGCGCAAGGCTCGGAAAAAGCGATCGTCAATAAACTGAAGAACAACCCGCACTTCAAGTTCGCCGAACTGGACCAGCGCGTCGAACTGTCCGCCACCGCCAACGACCCCTACCTGGGCAGCGAATGGCATATCGCCAAGATTGGCGCCAATACCGCCTGGGACAGCACTACCGGTTCCGGCGTCGTGATCGCCATCCTGGACTCGGGCGTCGATGCCACCCACCCGGACCTGGCGCCAAACCTGGTCGCTGGCTTTAACGTCGCCGACAACAACACCAACACCAGCGACCTGTG
>NZ_JBXARE010000037.1:0-680 GCF_058807935.1 Pseudoduganella sp. GW821-FHT11H04
GGTTAACCTCGCCACTGAATGTAAGTCGCTGACCCATTATACAAAAGGTACGCCGTCACCCCTTACGAGGCTCCGACTGTTTGTATGCACACGGTTTCAGGATCTATTTCACTCCCCTCCCGGGGTTCTTTTCGCCTTTCCCTCACGGTACTGGTTCACTATCGGTCGATTACGAGTATTTAGCCTTGGAGGATGGTCCCCCCATGTTCAGACAGGATTTCTCGTGTCCCGCCCTACTTGTCGTACGCTTAGTACCACCGCTTGGATTTCATGTACGGGGCTATCACCCGCTATGGCCAGAGTTTCCAATCTGTTCCATTATCCAAACGACTATCACGTACAGGCTCTTCCCATTTCGCTCGCCACTACTTTGGGAATCTCGGTTGATTTCTTTTCCTGCAGCTACTTAGATGTTTCAGTTCGCCGCGTTCGCTTCACACACCTATGTATTCAGTGAGTGATGACCTAAAAGGCCGGGTTTCCCCATTCGGAAATCTTCGGATCAATGCTTGTTTGTCAGCTCCCCGAAGCTTATCGCAGACTACTACGTCCTTCATCGCCTGTAATCGCCAAGGCATCCACCATGTGCACTTATTCACTTGTCCCTATAACCTTGACGGCTATAAGTTCAAGCACTTACTACTGTGTTTGATGAGTTTTACTACTACCCTAAGTGTGTG
>NZ_JBXARE010000038.1:0-620 GCF_058807935.1 Pseudoduganella sp. GW821-FHT11H04
GCGTAATAGCTCACTGATCGAGTCGTCCTGCGCGGAAGATGTAACGGGGCTAAGCCAGTCACCGAAGCTGCGGATATCCGCAAGGATATGGTAGGAGAGCGTTCTGTAAGCCTGCGAAGGTGTCTTGTAAAGGATGCTGGAGGTATCAGAAGTGCGAATGCTGACATGAGTAGCGATAATGCGGGTGAAAAGCCCGCACGCCGTAAGCCCAAGGTTTCCTGTTCAACGTTCATCGGAGCAGGGTGAGTCGGCCCCTAAGGCGAGGCAGAGATGCGTAGCTGATGGGAAGCAGGTTAATATTCCTGCACCGTCGTATGATGCGATGGGGGGACGGATCGCGGAAGGTTGTCTGACTGTTGGAATAGTCAGTTTCTGGTTCATAGAAGGCGCTTAGGCAAATCCGGGCGCGTAATTCAAGGGACTGGGACGAGCGAACTTGTTCGCGAAGCAATCGGAAGTGGTTCCAAGAAAAGCCTCTAAGCTTCAGTCATACGAGACCGTACCGCAAACCGACACAGGTGGGCGAGATGAGTATTCTAAGGCGCTTGAGAGAACTCGGGAGAAGGAACTCGGCAAATTGGTACCGTAACTTCGGGATAAGGTACGCCTCGGTAGCTTGA
>NZ_JBXARE010000039.1:0-575 GCF_058807935.1 Pseudoduganella sp. GW821-FHT11H04
ACGCCCGCGCCGACGGTACGGCCGCCTTCACGGATTGCGAAACGCAGACCTTCTTCCATAGCGATCGGGGAGATCAGCTTGACGGTGATGGAGACGTTGTCGCCTGGCATAACCATTTCTTTGTCCGCTGGCAGTTCGATCGAACCGGTCACGTCGGTGGTACGGAAGTAGAACTGTGGACGGTAGTTGTTGAAGAACGGGGTGTGACGGCCGCCTTCATCTTTCGACAGAACGTAGATCTCGCCGGTGAAGTGATCGTGCGGCTTGATCGAACCTGGCTTGGCCAGAACCTGGCCACGCTGAACGTCTTCACGCTTGGTGCCGCGCAGCAGCAGGCCAACGTTGTCGCCGGCTTGACCCTGGTCCAGCAGCTTGCGGAACATTTCCACGCCGGTGCAGGTGGTTTTCACGGTGTCGATGATGCCGACGATTTCGATCTCTTCGCCGACCTTGATGATGCCGCGCTCAACACGACCGGTCACCACGGTACCGCGACCGGAGATCGAGAACACGTCTTCCACAGGCATCAGGAAGGCGCCGTCAACTGCGCGCTCTGGGGTTGGGATGTAGGTGTC
>NZ_JBXARE010000040.1:0-551 GCF_058807935.1 Pseudoduganella sp. GW821-FHT11H04
ATAGGGGAGCCGTAGAGAAATCGAGTCCGAACAGGGCGCCAGTCGCTGGGTGTAGACCCGAAACCAAGTGATCTATCCATGGCCAGGTTGAAGGTGCGGTAACACGCACTGGAGGACCGAACCCACTAATGTTGAAAAATTAGGGGATGAGCTGTGGATAGGGGTGAAAGGCTAAACAAACTTGGAAATAGCTGGTTCTCTCCGAAAACTATTTAGGTAGTGCCTCAAGTATCACCGACGGGGGTAGAGCACTGTTATGGCTAGGGGGTCATCGCGACTTACCAAACCATTGCAAACTCCGAATACCGTTGAGTGCGAGCTTGGGAGACAGACATCGGGTGCTAACGTCCGGTGTCAAGAGGGAAACAACCCAGACCGCCAGCTAAGGTCCCAAAGATTGGCTAAGTGGAAAACGAAGTGGGAAGGCTAAAACAGTCAGGATGTTGGCTTAGAAGCAGCCATCATTTAAAGAAAGCGTAATAGCTCACTGATCGAGTCGTCCTGCGCGGAAGATGTAACGGGGCTAAGCCAGTCACCGAAGCTGCGGATAT
>NZ_JBXARE010000041.1:0-518 GCF_058807935.1 Pseudoduganella sp. GW821-FHT11H04
TTTGAGTCTGATGCCGACTCTAGAAAGGAGGTGATCCAGCCGCACCTTCCGATACGGCTACCTTGTTACGACTTCACCCCAGTCACGAATCCTACCGTGGTAAGCGCCCTCCTTGCGGTTAAGCTACCTACTTCTGGTAAAACCCGCTCCCATGGTGTGACGGGCGGTGTGTACAAGACCCGGGAACGTATTCACCGCGACATGCTGATCCGCGATTACTAGCGATTCCAACTTCATGTAGTCGAGTTGCAGACTACAATCCGGACTACGATACACTTTCTGGGATTAGCTCCCCCTCGCGGGTTGGCGGCCCTCTGTATGTACCATTGTATGACGTGTGAAGCCCTACCCATAAGGGCCATGAGGACTTGACGTCATCCCCACCTTCCTCCGGTTTGTCACCGGCAGTCTCATTAGAGTGCTCTTGCGTAGCAACTAATGACAAGGGTTGCGCTCGTTGCGGGACTTAACCCAACATCTCACGACACGAGCTGACGACAGCCATGCAGCACCTGTGT